>JAUICJ010000006.1 GCA_030427925.1 Bacteroidia bacterium
TCCGTGGCATCCGCGTTGTAGTTGCAAGCCATCGCGTCCTGGCAACCCGCCACTTCAAACTCGTCGCACACGCCATCCATGTCCGCATCCATCAGGCAGTTGCCTTCGCAATCGTAACCGATCTCCGGATACGTGCAGCTTCCGTCGTCGTCCGTCGCGTCCATGTCGTAGTTGCACGCCATGCCATCGGTGCATCCACCGACCTCGAACAAATCGCACACGCCGTCACCATCCGTGTCCACCAAGCATTCTCCATTGCAATCGTAGCCCGGGGTCGGGTACGAGCAGCTGCCATCGTTGTTCGTCGCGGCCATGTCGTAATTGCAGGCGTTCGCGTCCGTGCAACCTTCCACTTCGAATTCGTCGCAAATGCCGTCCTCATCCGCATCGTTCAGGCACACCCCGTCGCAATCGTAACCCGCTTCGGCGTATTCACACGTTCCAGCATCGGTGGCGGTGGGAACGTAGTTGCAGGCCGTTTCATCTTGGCAGCCCACGACCTCATCTTCATCGCAGATGCCGTCCATGTCGGCGTCGTTCAAGCAGTTGCCGTCGCAATCCAGTCCGGCTTCAGCATACGTGCACGAACCATCGTCTTGGGTCGCCGTCATGTCGTAGTTGCAGGCCATGTCATCCGTGCAACCCAAGCACGACGTGTACTCGCATGATCCGTCATCGGAAGTGGCGGTAGCCGAGAAGTTGCAAGCCGTGTTGTCCGTGCAACCCGCGGTATCGAATTCATCGCAAATGCCGTTGCCGTTGGCATCGTTCAAGCAGTTTCCGTCGCAATCGAAGTAGGTCTCCTCGGGGTACTCACAGGAGGCATCGTCGTCCGTTGCCGCCATATCGTAGTTGCAGGCCATCGCGTCCGTGCATCCGGGAACTTCATTCTCGTCGCAAATGCCGTCCATGTCGGCGTCGTTCAGGCAGTTGCCTTCACAATCCAGCCCCGCTCCAGCAAAGGTGCACGACCCGTCGTCGTCCGTAGCAGCCGCGTCGTAGTTGCACGCTGAGTTGTCGGTGCAACCCGGGATTTCATTCGCATCGCAAATGCCATCGCCGTCCGCATCGCCCAAGCACACTCCTTCGCAATCGTATCCCGCTTCAGCATACGTGCACGAGCCATCGTCCGCCGTTGCCGAAGCATCGAAGTTGCAAGCCGTTTCATCCATGCAGCCGTCAACAGCAGCCGTCGACGTCCCTGCGCCTTCGAAGCTGTACGTCAGCTGCAGCTGATCCGCACCGATTCCCAGCGGGAACACTTGTGCATTGATGGTTCCGCTGATCGTTCCCGCTGTGGTCAACTGGAGGAATAAGGTGCGCATCGTCGTGGGATCCGGCAACCCGTTCGGAGTCCCGTTCAACACGTACCACGCTCCCCCCGTGAAGTCATCCATGACCACGTCGGAACCACTTTCTGGAGTTGCTGCGTTGAACGCGTTCGTCCAAGGCTGGGCCACGGACTCAACGGTTGAAACAGCCGTGTAAGGAGGAGTCGCAGACTCTTCGATGCCGATGGTGATCCAGCTATCGAATTCCATGTCCGGGAAGAACGAGAAAAACTGGGACTGCACGCCTCCGGCAGTCGAGCCTGAGGCAAACGCATCATTGTAGAATCCGTCGCTTGTCATCAAGTAAAACGGGTTGTCTTCGTTGCCAAAAATGGAACTCAAGAAATCCGTTTCATTCACCATGTCGATATAGAAGCGGTAGGTCGTCATGCCGGCCAGGGCGCCGGTCGTGTGCACCGCATGCTCTTCGATGGTCATTGAATAATCGGCGGCCACTTGCGCAGACGCGTATTGGGTGGGCAAAACCCCGGAGAGTAACGCACCGGTCAATAAGCCCAAACCACTGGTTTTGAGCCCTTTGAACAATGCTGATGTCGAATTTGGCATCGATTTGAGGATTGGTTGTGTTTCGATCTGAATGAGCGAACAGGCCGCTCATGCGCAAACTTCGCAGAAATGCGAGGGAAAATCAGCAGACAACCACGAGATTAACGAACAATTTACCTTGTAAAACGAAAACGGGCCGCCCTTTCGGACGGCCCGTTCCATCTAACTGCACCTGCCATTAACGCTCGATGAGCAAGCGGGTTTGGGCGGTGCCTTCGTCGGTGATCGCGGAGAACACGTACCAACCCGCCGATAGGTGGCCGAAGTCCCATGAGCGCGCGCCGTTCCACGGTGCCGTGACTTCATTCCAAACCCGGCGGCCCGCGCCGTCATAGACATTCAGTTCCACGGTTGAAGACCAGCCCGCCAACTCAATGGAAACCACGCCTCGGGTGGGGTTCGGGTAAACCGCCCATTGCAGGGCCTCGACCTCGCCTACACCGACCGCGTCGATGTTGATTTCGGTGAGTTCGGTTTGGCAACCGTTCGCATCCGTCACCACCAGGGAGTAGCTGCCAGCAGCGAGTCCGGTCACATCCTCATCCGTGCTCTGGAACGTGCCATCAAGCCCCGTCCAAGCGAACGTGTAATCCGGCGTCCCGCCCGAAACGGTGACGGCAATGCTGCCTGAGTTCGAACCGTTCGCATCCGGTTCGATGGCATCCACCGTGACCTCCAAAGCTTCCGGTTCGAAGACCTCCCCGGTCCACGTTGCCGTGCAGCCGGAAGCATCCTCCGCGCAAACCGTGTACGTACCAGCGCTGAGGCCCACGAACGTGTCGTCGGTGCTGAAGTTGGTGCAATCGAAGGCAAACGCGTAGCTGCCCGTGCCGCCGTTGGCAAAGATCTGGATGGCCCCGTTCGCCCCGCCGTTGCATGAAACATCGGACACCACCGCGTCCACGAGGAGCGGATCGGGAGAACCGACCACCACCTCGGTCACCGCCTCGCATCCGAGCGTGTCGACCACCGTAATGGTGTACGTTCCTTGGCCCAAGCCCGTCACGCTGTTGCCTTCAAGCGTTCCCACTGCGGGCAACCACGTAAAGGTCGGCGCATTCGAGCCGCTGACATCCACCGTAAAGGCTCCGTCCGCTGTGTCAAAGCACGTCGCATCCAGCGTTCCAGCAGCGGCCACTGCCACGTCACACGTGAAGCACGATCCGTCGTCGTCTGTGGCTTCCGCGTTGTAGTTGTCCGCCAGCGGATCCGTGCAACCGAGCACCTCAAAGGCATCGCAAACGCCATCGCCGTCCGCATCCTCCAAGCAGTTGCCGTCGCAGTCGTATTCGGGCTCTGCGTAGGTGCAGCTGCCGTCCTCTTCGGTGGCCTCCTCGGCGTAGTTGCATGCCGTTGGGTCCGTGCAACCTGCCAATGGATAGATGCAGGTGCCATCGTCGTCCGTGGCCGCATCGTTGTAATTCAAGGCCGTTGCATCGGTGCATCCGAGGAGTTCAAATTCATCGCACACGCCGTCGCCGTCGGTGTCGTTCACGCACGTTCCCGTGCAGTCGTAGCCTGCATCAGCGTAGGTGCAGGAGCCGTCGTCCACGTTCGCCGCATCGTCGAAGTTGCACGCCGTCAAATCCGTACAACCGAGAACGGGCGCCTCGCACGAACCGTCGTCGTATTCGGCGTTCGCGTCGTAGTTCGCTGCCGTGTCGTCCGTGCATCCGCAGGAGTTGTCGATCGGAGTGAAATCCCACACGCCGTTCGTGAAGGCCAGCGGGTAGCGGAGCTCGTTCTCCCCCACTCCGTTCACGAAGACTTGCATGTTCACCACGCCGCTGAGCTCGCCGCCGGTCGTGAGCTGGGCGATGAGGACGCGGTGGTCGTCACCGGCCACCCCGTTGGGACTGCCATTCAGGAGGAACCACAGACCACCGATCTCGTCGTTGAGAACGATGTCGTTGCCGGCTTCGAATGCGGTGGTCCAGGGGGTGGGACCTTGCACGGTTTGGACTTCACCCTCACCGGTGGCCGCTTGCTGGCTCAATCCGATGGTCACCCAGCTGTCGAAGCCCAGCTCAGGGAAGGCCGCGAGCAGCATGGGATTCGTGGCCTGCGCGAGGGCACCACCGCCAGGGTGCTGATAGAAACTCGTCGTGCTCATGATCTCGAGGATGTCATCGCTGTTGCCAAACACGGAGCTGACGAAATCATCGGTGTTCTCGGTCGTAGCATAAAGGCGGTAAGTCGTTTGACCGGCCAAAACCCCGGCCGTGTGTTCCGCCACCACCTCGATTTCCAGGCCGTACGCGGGCGCTTCGCCGTTGCACGAGCAGAAATCGCACTCCCCTTCATCCGTAGCTGCAGGATCGTAGTTGCAGGCGTTGTCCGCTTGGCAACCGACCACCTCAAACCCATCGCATACGCCATCGCCATCGGCATCCGCGAGGCACGCGCCGTCGCAATCGTAGCCCGCTTCAGCGTATTCACATGAAGCATCGTCCACTTCGGCCGTGGCGTCGTAGTTGCAGGCCTCGGTGTCCGTGCAGCCTTCGATGGCGTGGAGGACGGTGATGGTTTGGACGAAGACGGTGCTGTTGCCGCACGCGTCGGTTGCTGTGTAGGTCCGCTCGATCACCGTGGACTCGTCGTCCGAGGAAAGGACCACGTCCTCGCTGACCCAGCTGGCCGTGAGGTCGCAGGCGTCCTGGATGAAGGCGGCGGGGTTGGGTACGGTTTGGCCCAACGCCTCGTCAACGATCAAGTTCTCCTCCAGCGCGAGGATGAACTCAGGCCCGACGGTATCCACCACCGTAATGTACTGAACAGCAGTCGCTTCGTTGCCCGCATCATCCACTGCCGTGAAGGTCCGGGTGCAGAAATAGTTGAACGGAGCGCAGGGCAAAATGTACTCGATGGGGCCGTCGAAGAACGAAACCTGCACATCGGCGTCGCACTCGTCAATGGCCATGGCCATTCCGGTGGGCATGTCCTGGTCGCATGTGATGGTGGAATCCGCTGGAACGTAGACAAACGTCGGCGGCGTCACATCCGGGCTGCACGGGTACGTGCACGAGCCGTCGTCGTCCGTAGCCGCCGACTCGTAGTTGATGGCCGTCGCATCGGTGCATCCAGCCACCTCGAACGGATCACACACGCCGTCGCCGTCTGCATCGGCCAAGCAGTTGCCCGCGCAGTCGTACCCCGCATCGGCATACGTGCACGCCGCCGAATCCGTGGCCGAAGCATCGAAGTTGCATGCGGTGGCGTCCTGACATCCCGCGATCTCGAACTCGTCGCACACGCCGTCGCCGTCCGCGTCATTCAAGCAAACGCCTGCGCAATCGTATCCACTCGCTGCGTAGGAGCAAGAACCGTCTTCGTCTGTGGCGCTCGCGTCGTAATTGCACGCGGTGTTGTCCGTGCAACCGGGCACCTCATTGGCGTCGCAAATGCCGTCCGCATCCGCATCGGCCAAACACGCACCCGAGCAATCATAAAGCGGCTCGGCATACGTGCACGAACCATCATCGTCCGTCGCGTCGGCCTCGAAGTTGCACGCCACTGCATCCGTGCAGCCTGCCACTTCGAACTCGTCACAAACCCCGTCGCCATCCGCATCGTTCAAGCAAACTCCCGCACAATCGTACCCCGACTGGGCGTACGTGCACGTTCCGGGATCGGTCGCTGCCGGGTTGTAGTTGCACGCGCTCGCGTCAAGGCAACCCGCCACTTCGAGCCAATCGCAAATGCCATCGCCGTCCGAGTCCATCAGGCAGGTGCCCGAGCAGTCGTAGCCCGGAGTGGCGTACGTGCAGGAGCCGTCGTTGTTCGTCGCGGCGAGGTCGTAATTGCAGGCGTTCGAATCCGTGCAACCCGCGACTTCGAAGGCGTCGCAGACCCCATCACCGTCCGTGTCCACAAGGCACGTCCCGTCGCAGGCGTATTCGGGTTCGGCATACGTGCAGTTGGCGGCATCATCCGTCGCCGCAGCATCGTAGTTGCAAGCCATGGGATCCAAGCATCCTGCAATTTCATTCGCGTCGCACACGCCGTCGCCATCGGCATCTTCCAGGCACGTGCCATCGCAAGCATAGCCCTCCGGTGCGTATTCGCACGCATCGTCGATGGGCAAGCTGCACGCCCCGCCGAGGTTGACGCTAACAGCCACTTCTTCTAAACCAGAATCGGTGTAGTTGAAGATTTGGACAAACAATTCGCCGTCCAAGATGCCATCGGTGGTGAATTGCCCCAACAAAACGCGGAGGTCCTCACCGGCAATTCCGTTGGTGGCACCTTGCAAATTGTACCATCCCCCTCCCGTAACGTCATCAATGACGATGTCTCCACCGGCTTCAAAATTCACCAACCAAGGATTCGTCGGGCCGGCAATGATGTTCACAGGGCCTTCGCCTGCCGAAGGGTCCGCTGGGCCCTCGACCCCAATGGTCACCCAGCTGTCGTAGGAAACAGCGGGAAAGAAAGGCAACAAACTCGCGTTGATGCCAGTCGCAACGCCCGCACCAAATGGGTCCTGGTAAAAAGACGTCGATGAGCTGATGACGGTGGAAGCATTGCTGTCCCCGAAGACGCCGGAAACGAAGTCGTCCGGGTTTTCACACAACGCGTAAATGCGGTAGGTCGTGAAGCCCGTCAAGTCCACCTCCCCGATCATTCCATCGTGTTCCATCACGGTTTCGATTTGGACGCAATACCCCCAATCTGCCGTGTAGTTGCATGCGTTCGGATCGCCGCAAATCGGATCGTAGGTGCAGCTGCCGTCGTACTCCGTCGCATTCTCGTCGAAATTGTTGGCCAACGCATCGGTGCATCCCAACACTTCAAACGGATCGCACACCCCATCGCCGTCGCTGTCGAGCGCGCATGCGCCTTCGCAATCGTACCCGGTTTCGGGGTAGGTGCATTGCGTGTTGTCCGTCAAGGTCGCGGATGCATCATAGTTGCATGCGCTTTCATCGGTGCAACCGAGGCAAGAGAAGAATTCGCACGAGCCGTCGTTGATGGTGGCAAAGGGGTCGTAGTTGCAGGCTGAAGGGATGACGCATCCCGTTCCGTCCGAACCGCATGAGCCATTGTCATCCGTCGCCTCGGGATCGTAGTTGGGAGCCGTCGGATCCGTGCATCCTGCCACTTCCAGCGGATTGCAAATGCCGTCGCCATCGGTGTCTTCGAGGCAGTTGCCTTCGCAATCGTAGTGGGTTGCAGGGTAGACGCAGGTGCTCGGTGCGGGCAACGTCGCCTCCGGATCGTAGTTGCACGCTGTAGCGTTCATGCAACCCAAGCACGTCGTGTACTCGCATGAGCCGTCGGACGTCGTGGCGTCCGGATCGTAGTTGCAGGCTGTTTGGATGACGCACCCCGGGACGGCGCACTGACCGCTGTCGATGGTGGCGTCCGGATCGTAGTTGGTGGCCTCTGGATTCGTGCACCCCACGCATGAGTTGAAGTCGCAGCTTCCATCGTTCACGGTCGCTTCTGGATCGTAGTTGCAGGCCGTGCTCACGGTGCATCCGAATTGAACGCAGCTCGTGTATTCGCAGGAACCATCGTTGTAAAGGGCCTGCGGATCAAAGTTGCACGCGTTTGAATCCGTGCATCCGATGCATGAGAAATAATCGCACGCGCCGGGGATCGTGGCATTGGGGTCATAGTTGCACGCGCCCGGCACCATGCAGCCCTCTCCTCCAGCCACCGCGGTCATCGTGATGGCGTGTTCCAAAACCACTTCGTCGCACGCATTCAGAACGACTACTTGAAAACCATACTCCCCTCCATTTGTGATGACGAACGGGAAATCGGTCACGGCAGCATCCCCAGTGGCCGCCCAGACAGGGTCCGACCAAGTGAAGTTCGCCACAAACGAATTCGTGGTGTCCACATCCAACGAAGCGTCCGCAGCAAGCAGCGCCGAAATGTCGTGCACATAGTACGTCGATGGGTCGTTCCCCGCGCTCGGATCGAAGTCCAACTTCGCTTGGACCGTCAAGTCGCTGAAGCTGTAACCGCCGAGGTCCAGGTACATGACCGCGCTCCAGCTCGCATCCATCGTGGTACCGCCCGCTCCGTCTGGAGCAAATCCGGCCCCAGCTGAGTAGGCCGTCCCGGTGACGCCGATGAGTCCGTCGGGATCGTTGGGCGTGTGGAACGACAAAATGGACGAAATCGCCCCCGCATTTCCGACTCCGATGTACGTGGACATGTCGTTGTCCGACACCCCCAACGGCAAGGAGCCCGCTTCTGCGGACAAGCCATCGAGGTTGTCCGTGTCCGGACCATAAAAGTCGCTCTCGTTGTTGCCGAAAAAGAAGGGATAATCGCAGACCGTGGTGCCATCGCCTTCTGGAACGCAGTTCAAAGCTCCTGGGCAATCCGCGGGCAAGCTCTCGGGAATGGGGTCGAAGACTTCGGTTCCGAGGAAGGACTTGGACACGATGAACTCGTTTTGGCCATTGCCTTCTGGGAAGATTTGGACGTTGAAGGTTCCGGAAATCGTGCCGTTGGTGGTCAACTGTGCAATCAAAACCCGCTTCGACTCACCCGCGATGCCGTTGGGGCTGCCATTCAGGATGTACCAAACACCTCCCGATGGGCTGGCCAACGACATCCCCGATGCCGCGCTCGTGGAGATGAAGCTGTCGACCCACGGTTCGTTCGGGCTGGCCACCGTCGAAATGGTGGTTTGGTTCCCCGTTGGCACTTGATCGATGCCGATGGTCACCCAGCTATCGAACTCGAGCTGCGGAAAGAACGGATAAAACGCTGGATTGACTCCGTCAGCGGTGCAACCGCTGGCGAACTCGCAATTGTACAACGTCCCGTCCAGGATTTCAAGATCCATGGGCGTGCCCTGATCTCCGAAAACCGCGGAGACGAAATCCGTCTCGTGCTCGGTCTCCACATAAATCCTATAAGTCGTGTAGCCCGCAAGGTCCATGGACCCGACCATTCCGGTGTGTTCCTCCAACACGTCGATGGAGAGGTTGTACTGGGCTTGGACACCTGCAATGAGGCAGGTTGCTAGCATCGCTGCCAGCAGGCCCTTTAAGGTGTTGATTTGCTTCATGTAAGCGGTTTTTGTGAATTGCTTCATGGATGGATGAATTTGACGCCAATTGCTCGACGCGAAGTTCTTTACGGCAGAAAGCCCGCGCAGGTTTCATTCGTTTGATTCTTACCCAACAAGCACAAAAAAAACCGGCTCCCAAAATGAGAGCCGGCTTCACAATTCAATTTCAGTAGGCGTCAGTCACGCTTCACCAATTGAAGCGACTCGCGCCCCGATTCGGTAGAAAGGTGGAATTGATAGAACCCATTGGCAATGCCAGAAAGGTCCATCATGAATTGGAAATCCCCAACGCGGTTTCCGAACGCTTCGCTGTACACCGCGCGACCTTGCATGTCGGTCACTTCAATCGCCAACCGCTCGCCGCGCAACCCTTCAAGGCTGACTTGGAACAAGCCCGTGCTCGGGTTGGGGTAAACGGCTACGCGCTCAGCAATCGAGAGGTCCGCAACGCCCAAAGCGATTTCAACCTCGTAAGTGGTCTCGCAATCGTTGCTGTCGGTCACCGTCACGCTGTACCCTCCAGCGAAGGCCCCCGTGATGTCCTCGTCCACGGAGAAGAAGTTGTCGGGTCCGGACCATACGAACGTGTAAGGAGCCGTACCGCCCGTTACCGTGATGTCGATTTCGCCGTCACCCGTTTCATCCGCATTGACAACCGTGGACGTCACTTCAATGGCATCCGGCTCAGAAACGGAGGCCGTAGCTTCTGCGCTGCAATTGTTCTGATCCTGTACGTAAATGGTGTACTCGCCCGGAGCCGTTGCAGGGAAGGTTCCACCCGCCACAAAGTTCACCCCGTCGATGCTGAACGTGTAGCTGCCTGTACCTCCCGTAGCCGAACCCGAAACGAAGCCGTCGGCTCCACCGTTGCATGCGATGTCGGTTGCCGTAGCCGTAGCCACCACCGGTGCAGGGTCGACCAATTCAACCGACTCTGTGGTTACGCAATCGTTCACGTCCGTGACCGTCACTTCGTACGTTCCAGCATCCAAATCCCCGAACAGGGACTGGTCCATGGCGTCCTCGCCATTGAAGGTGAACGCGTAGCCACCCGAACCTCCTGAAGCAGCGAAGGTCACCGAACCATCGGCAGCGCCGGTGCAGCTGATGCCCTCAGATGACAGCGTCAAATCCAATGCCATCGGCGCACCAATGGTCACGGGATTGGCTGTTTGGCCGGTGCAGCCGTTCACGTCCGAAACGTACACCGTGTAGGTGCCCGCCCCGACGTACAGAACGGATCCGTTGTTGTTGGTGCCTGTCGTGTAGTTCACCTGGTCCACGCTGTACTGCAGGCCCGTCGAGCCCGGCGTGCCGCCCACGGTGGTCACCAAAATGGTGCCGTCCTCCGAATCGGAGCACGAAGCGCTCGTAGAATTCGTCACGTACACGTTGATGACCGGGGGATTGTTGATGAAAATGGCCGGTGAGCTCGCCGTGCAACCGTTCTCGTCCTCCACGTAAACCGTGTAGTTGCCCGAGGGCAGCCCCGTGAACTCCAAGGTTTCAGAAGGGTTCGAGAAGGTGTTGTCGTTCAAGCTGAACATCAGGTTGCCGGTTCCACCCGTTGCCGTGCCTCCGATGACTGCGTCTGAGTCGCCGTTGCACGACACCGCGCTTTCCAACACCGCGCTCACGGCAAGCGGAGCCGGTGCAACCACTTCAAATTCCAAGGTGTCCACGCAACCTGCACCATCGATGCCCACGATGTAGTGAGCGCCGGCTGGCAGGTCATCGAAGTTCGGATTGGTGAAGGAAGGCGTTGCTCCATCAATGCCGTAAGTCACTCCAAATTGACCTCCGGTTTGTGCCACGGTGATTTCACCATCGGACAAGCCTGGGCAGGAAATCGAAGTCAACGAGCCGGGCGAAAGCACCAACGCGCAAGGGTAGTTGCACGGACCTTCCGCCGTCGCATCGGGGTTGTAGTTCTCGGCGGCTTCATCCATGCAGCCGAAAATGGCTCCGGAGTCCGAAGAGAACAGGAAGCCCTCTGCTTGCTGCTCGTTCGATTGGTTGCCCTCAACGAAGATCTGAATGTTGAAGGAGCCTTGGAACGTGCCCGAAGTCGTCAACTGCGCGATGAGCACTTTCAAATCATCGCCCGCAATGGAGTTGGGGTCCGTGGTCACGAACCACGAGCCGCCGAATTGGTCGTCCAAGATGAGGTCCCCCCCGCTGTTGAAGCTCTCCAGAGGAGCCACCATGCCCACCGTACCGACGTTCCCCAAAACGGGGTCACCTGGTGCGTATCCGATGGTGAGCCAGCTGTCGTACTCTGCTTCAGGAAACGCGGTGAAAAACAGCGCGTTCACCCCCTGCCCCAAGTCGTCCCCGAAGGTGGAGTTGAAGAAACCGTTTTCCGACGTCAACGAGAGCGGAGCCGTTTCGTCGCCATAAACAGCTGACACCTTGTCCGTAGGGTTCGTCAAATCAGCGTAAACCCGGTAGGTCTTCATGCCCGCCAAGGACGCAATGCCCGTCGTATCGTGGTCCGCTACTTCGACTACCGAGTAGCCCACCAATTGGGCTTGGCTCAGGGAAATCATGCCCAAAGCCATCGCAGATAGGATCAGTTTCTTCATCTATTCTCTGAATTGTGAATTGCTTTCAATCGCACCAAATATAAACCCATTGATTGACTTGGAAGGAGATTGTTGCCGAGTGAATAATGCACTTATTCACAACGCCAAGCCGCGGCGCTGTTCATAAAAAAAAGGGAGGCCACAGAGGCCTCCCTTTCCTTTCAATTCAAATGCACTCAGTGCTTCACCACCGTCATCACCGTGCGGCGGTCACCCGCCAGCAATTCCAGCGCGTAGACGCCCGTTGCAACGGTTGACGTGTTGAGTTCGACGCGCGCATGGGCTGCGCCCATTACGTTTTGGCTCAACACCACGCGCCCCATCATGTCCACGAGTTGAATGGAAGCCACTTCAGCCACCGCATTCACTTCCACAATGAACTGATCCTCAAACGGATTCGGGTACGCCAAGAGCGTTCCAGCCGTCAAGTCCGCCACGTCAGCAGGACCGCCAGCGCAGTTCAAGCAGGAGTTCCAGCAGACCGCACCAAGCACTTCCGCAACGCCCGAGCGCGTGTGCTTCCGGTTGTACTCACCGAAACCGTTCGGCACTCCGCAACCGGCCGTTTCGAACGTCGTCGAGTCGGTTCCCACCACGAGGATGCCGCTCTCTTCCAGCGCATCGGCACCATTTGGCACGCCGTTGACGAACTTGTAAAAGATGTCAGCCGATCCCGAAATGTTGACCGTCGCTTCGTAGACCATGTCTTGGTCGTCGTCGCTCATCATGATGGCACCCGATTGCCAAGCCGGCGAAGTGAAGCTGCCCATCAAGTAAACGCCGTCGGCTGAAACCGTTTCGTTCGCCATGTCCAACCGGAACGTGATGTCCGCGGGGTCTGGGTTCTCAACGCAATCCGAAGCGCACGAATTGTAGCAGTACAACACTTCCATCGATTCCGTACCGACGATGATTTCGCGGTTATCCGATCCTGCTGCAGCGCAATCCCCCGTGATCAATTCGTTGTCCACGTCACCGGCACCACCGCCACCCCAGTCGGTGCCGTTGATGAACTTGTACTGATACGTGCCCGGCGCCAGCTCGAGTGTGGCCTCGTAAATGAGGTCGCCGTCGTCGTCGCTCAACATGTTCGCACCGGGTGTCCACCCTTGGAAGCTGCCTGCGACGCACACGCCATTCTCTGAGATGACCTCCTGCGTACTCATGTCCACGCGGAACGTGACCATCGTCGGAGCGACGCACGAACCACAGCTGCTGAAGCAGTGAGGCGCGCCCGTTCCAGCCACCCCCGTAACGATGGTGCTTTCCGTGATTTCGAGCACGCGGTTACCCGCAGCATCCGCGCATTCCGCGCCGACCAGCAGGTCCTGAGGATCCGTCCAACCGTTCCCGTTGATGTACTTGTATCCGATGACGCCGCCGGTTCCCGTCGTGTCAATGGTGGTCGTGTACGTGTAGACCAAATCCCCATCGTCGTCCATCATCTCCGTATCCCCCGGCATCCAGCCTTGGAAATCCCCTGCGATGTGAACGCCGTTCGGCGAAATCGCCGCCTCTTGTGACATGTCCACACGGAACATGACCGTGATTTCGCCACACGCAGCGCACTCCCCGTAGCAGACCGCGTATGAGGCGTCGCCCACCGCCGGATCGACCGTGATCGCGCGGTTGTTGTTCACGGCGCACGGAGCCGGAATGCCCTCGTCCATGCCCCAAGCGTTGCCGTTCACGAACTTGAACTCGTAAGTCGCCGCCGTGTCTGTCGTGAACGCGTATTCGTAAACGCCGTCCATGTCCGCGTCCGTCATTTCCGTTGCAGCGGGGTCCCAGCCTTGGAAACTACCGGCAACGTGCACGCCCTCGGCGGCCACGGTTTGGTTCTGCATGTCCACCGATAACGTCACCGTCACCTGCGCGGAAGCTGCGAACGCCGTGCCCAAGAGCGCCAGCATCGTGTAAAACTTCTTCATGTGATTGAATTAAGTGGTTTGAATGATGTGTACTTTTCACACTTAGCAAATTTAAGGGGCTTTGAGCCAAACCTCCACCACGATGCGACGACTTTGTTACCAACACTTCGTGAATGAAATCCCGTTCATCGCGTTCGCGCTGCTCTGGTCCATCGGCGTTCAAGCGCAACGGGTGGACCCGCCCGGCTGGTGGCGATCGCTGCAAGGCGGTGAAGTGGAAGTCTTGGTTCGCTTCGCCGAGGCGCCGGTTGGCGTGCCGAGCGTGGAAACGAAGGGACCGATTGAGGTGGTCGGCCCCGTTAAGGTGGCGCCTTCGGGGCGGGACGGGTTCGTTTCCCTGCAACTCCTGCCTGGGGCGGGTGCGTGCGAATTGGTGTTCCATTGGCCCGGGGGCGAGCGGCGCTCCGTGCCGTTTACGCACCACGGCGACGCCCCTGCTCGCTTGCCGCAAGGGCTGCGTCCGCACGACACGATGTACTTGCTCATGCCCGATCGGTTTGCGAACGGCGACCCGGAGAACGACGACGTGCCGGGCATGCGCGAACGAGGCACTGACCGCACGAATTTCGAGCGGCGGCACGGCGGGGACCTGAAGGGCGTGACGAGCAAGCTGCGGGAACTCGAGGAGCTCGGCATCACCGCGTTGTGGATGACGCCCGTCGTGGAGAACGACATGGAGCGGACGAGCTACCACGGCTATGCGGCCACGGATTTGTACCGGGTGGATCCGCGGTTGGGGGATTGGGACGACTATCGGACGCTGATCGACGAGGCGCACGCGCGCGGCATTCGTGTGGTGCACGATTGGGTGCCGAATCACTGGGGGGCGAACCACCCGTTGTTGGTGGAGCCCGTGGATCCGGCGTGGGTGCACGGGGCGTATTCGCCGACGAATTACCGGGGGGCGACGGTGGCGGATCCGCACGCGCTGCCGGCGGAGCGTGCGGCGTTTGAGGCGGGGTGGTTTGCGCGGGCGATGCCGGATTTGGACCAAACCCAACCGCACCTGGCCCGCTACCTCACCCAAGCCGCCCTCTGGACGCTCGCCACCACCGGCGCGGACGCGCTGCGCATCGACACGTACACGTACCCCGACCCCGCGTTCATGGCGGAACACACGGCCGCCATCCGGGCCGCCTTCCCCGACGTCTTCCTCTTCGGCGAGGCGTGGGTCTACAGCGCGGCCGAACAAGCCCGGCTCGTGGCGGGCAGTCCGTTCGAACCCGGCGCGAGCAGCGGCCTCCACGCCACGTGCGACTTCCAAACCTACTTCGCGCTGCGCGACGGGTTGCGGGAAGCGCCGGGCTGGGAAACGGGCTTGAGCCGGTGGTACCAAGCGCTGGCGCAGGATTTCCTTTACGCCCATCCGGAGCGCCAAGTGACCTTACTGGACAACCACGACCTCGACCGGTGGCGCCACACCGCCGGCGACGACGCAACCGCGTTGATGGGGTGGGCGCTCGTCATGATGGGGCGCGGGATTCCGTGCATCTACTCGGGGAGTGAGCTCGGGTGGTCGGTGCCGGCCGCGCCGGACGGGCTGGTGCGGCCGGACTTTCCCGGCGGGTGGGAAGGCGATGAACGGGATGGGTTCCGCCCATTGACCTTGACCGAGGAGGAACGGTGGTGGCTGGAGCGCATCAAGCGGCTGTCGGCGTTCCGGTGGTACCATCCGGAGCTGATGGCCGCGCCGTTGACCCAGTCGATCCCACAGGGCGGCTGGTACTGGATGGAGCATCGGACCGCCACGGAGGCCGTTACGGTTTACGTGAACCGGTCGGACGAGCCGCGCCAGGTGAAGGGCGAGCGACCGGGATTCGATGTCATCGAGGGCGTCGGTGTCGACGCGGAATGGGACGTGGCGCCGGGTTCGTGCCGGGTGATTTACACGTCCTTCTGAGGCATGAGGTGGTCGGGGCGGGCGAAGCCTTCGCTGGCCATGGCCGCTTTCCAGGCTTCGGGGACCGCGATGGGGTGGCCGGCCGCGTGGTCGAAGCAAACCAGGGTGGTGCGGGCTTCGGCGCTGAGGTGGTTTTGGCCTGCGGCATGAAGCCAAACCTCGTACGCGAACGTCACGCTCTTCGTCCCCACCGCCTGCGTCCACGTGTAAATCGTCGCGTCCGCGCCAAAGGGAATCGGCCGGCAGTAATCCACCTCGTGCCGCGCCACGACCATCCCCGCGTGGTGCCAGTCCCACTCGCGCCCTACGAGCCCCGCGAAATACGCGATGCGGCTCTGCTCGAAGTACGTCAGGAAAACGGCGTTGTTCACGATGCCGGCGGCGTCGATGTCCCCAAATCGAATTTCGGGCTTGTAAATGCGGTGGTCGGTGGCGTTCATGGGGGCAAAAATACCCGTTAACTTCGCAGCATGAAACGCCGAACGATTTGGTTCATCGCTGCGCTGGTGGCGCTGGTGGGCACGCTCATTTTCTGGTTGGACGCTCCGGGCTTCGTGGCTTGGTTCAGTGGGGTGGCGGCGTTGCTCGGGGTCGCCGTGGCAGTCCGCTACGAACACCACCCGAAGCTGGACGCGGACTTCTTGGGCATTTTGGCGGTCGTGCCGTCGCTGTTATCAGCAGTCATTGCCTTGGGGCAGTGGCAAGTGGTGGGAACTTCGGGGCCGGAGGCGGCGTTGCCGGGGTTGATCGGGCTGGCAATTTGGTGGTCAAGGCCCCGAAAGGCTTGAAAACAGCGGGATTGCGGAGGGAAAGCGATGCCGTTATCAACAACTGCCCCTACTTTATTAACAAATCGCAAGGAATCGCCCTGCATCCCTTGCTGCGCTTGAAATTCCGCCTATATATTTGGCGCGGTTCGTTTTTCAAACTCATTAACCTACAACCATGAACAAAGCTGAATTGGTGGATGCCATTGCCGAAGGATCAGGCATCTCAAAAGCAGACTCGAAGCGCGCATTGGACGCCTTCATCGACGCAACTACGAACGCATTGAAGGCGGGCGACCGCGTGTCCCTCGTGGGCTTCGGTTCGTTCTCCGTTTCTGAGCGCGCTGAGCGCAAAGGCCGCAACCCGCAAACGGGTGCTGAAATCACCATCGCTGCAAAGAAGGTGGTGAAGTTCAAGGCGGGCACGGAGTTGAGCGAAAAAATGTAATTTCGTTCGAGCGAAAAAACTCGGAAAGGCCCTGCAGTTCGCTGCGGGGCTTTCTTTTTTAGTTGTTTGCATGCCCCCCATCGAAGATCCCCGATACGAAGCGCTGCTGCCTTTCCTCAGTGAGGAGCGGATTGCGCGGTTCGAGCGCGTTTTGGACCAACGCACCCGCCACTTGACGGTGGTGATGGAAAACGTATTCCAATCCCGCAATGCGAGTGCAGTGATGCGATCGTGCGATGGGTTTGGATTGCAAGACGTCCACCTGATCGAAGACATCAACCCGTGGGTTCCGAATCGCGGGGTGTCGAAAGGCACGAACGCTTGGCTCACCCTGCACCGCTACCGCTCGGCGGCGGACCCGACGGCGGCCTGCCTCGACCGGCTTCGGCGCACCGGCTACCAAATCGCCGTCACCTCGCCCCACGTGGACGGCTACGACGTCACCGACCTTCCCATCGACCGGCCCGTGGCGGTGGTCATGGGCACCGAATGGGAGGGTGTTTCGGAGCGCATGCTCGCAGAAGCCGACCTGCACGTCGCCATCCCCATGCACGGCTTCGCCGAAAGCCTGAACATCAGCGTGGCCGCTGCCGTGGTCATCCACGAATTGAACCGTCGCCTTCGGCAGTTGCCGCGCGAACGCTGGGAACTCTCGGAAGACGAAAAGCGGGAACTCCGCGCCCAATGGGCCATGGCGAGCGTGCGGAACGCCCCCGGCATTTTGAAGCGATTGGGCGTGCCCGCCTGACCGCATTTCCCCCGACCTTTGCGGCCGCATGTCGCACCTTTCTACCGCACCGTCCCAACTGCTTCGCGTGGCGCTTCCGATTTCCATCGGAACGCTGGTGCAGTTCTTCGTGGTCTTGACGGACAATTACTTTTTGTCCTCGGTCAGCGAAGCGGCCATCAACGGAGCGGGCAATGCGGGACTCGTTTACCTGACCGCGAGCATGCTGGCCATCGGCAGCGCCTCGGGGTTCCAAATCATCATCGCGCGCCGACTTGGCGAACAACAGCCCGAAGCCGCCCGGAGCACCTTCCGCACCTCGGTCTTGATCCACCTCGCGCTGGGCTTGGCGCTGGCCGGGCTGATGCACCTGTTGAACGCGACGGGCGTGTTCGGCGGCCTGTTCAAGAGCGCGGAAGTGCGGGCGGTGTTCGAGCCGTTTTTGGGCATCCGGTCCTGGGGGTTCCCCGTGTTCACGCTGCTGCTCGCATTCAATGCTTACTTCATGGGGCGGGCCAAAACCTGGCCCCTCCTCATCGTATCGGGAACCACCGCCGTACTCAACATGGTGCTCGACGCGGTGTTCGTGGGTGGATTCGGGGACTGGGTGGAAACCCAAGGCGCCCTCGGTGCCGCCCGCGCCTCGCTCATTTCGGAGGTGATGGGGCTGGTTGCGGCGGTCCTCGTGTTGCGCAAGGCGGCGCCGGAGTTCACGTGGAAGGGCGCGTTGTTGCCGGTGGCGGCGATCCGGGCGTGGTGGAAACTCGCGTACCCGTTGATGGGCCAGTTGGGCTTGACCATCGGCACGTGGACCGGCTTCTTCTTCCTCGTGGAACACGTGGGCGGCATGGAGCTGAAGGTTTCGCATTTGGCTCGGAACATGTTCATGCTGGCCTTTGTGGTCGCACAAGGGATGGGCCAAACCACGCGCACCTACGTCAGCGGGCTCATCGGTGAAGGGCGCCAATCCGAACTCCGCGGCGTGCTCCAAACCATCATCGGCTTCAACCTCCTCGGCATCCTCCTGCTCACCCACGGCTTCGTGGCCTACCCCCACCGCATCGCTGCGCTGTTCTTTGAGGGCGATCCGGTGGGCGCCGAGGCGTTCGTGAAGACGCTGCTCGTCATCTTCAGCGCGGTGCTGCTGTATGGGGTCACCTCCATCCTGCTCGCGTCGATCCAGGGCGCAGGGGCGACCCGGGCGGCCTTCCGCATTGAATTGTTTGCCGTCTTGCTTTACGTGCTGGTGACGTGGGCGATGACGGTTTGGCGCCCGCAACCGGTTTGGGTGATTTGGCGGGTGGAATGGGCGTACTTCAGCACCATCGGGCTGGGCTCG
This sequence comes from Bacteroidia bacterium, assembly GCA_030427925.1. Lineage (GTDB taxonomy): Bacteria > Bacteroidota > Bacteroidia > Flavobacteriales_D > Sanyastnellaceae > JALQTD01. The sequence goes on from JAUICJ010000006.1 coordinate 18,632, forward strand.
TGGTGGACGCTGCGGCGCCGAACTTGGATGAACCCGACAACGATTTGACATGGCCTACCCGACTGCTCCCCTTGATCGTCCGCTGCGCATCGCTTTTCTCGGAACCCCGGAATTCGCGGCGACGTGTTGCGCCCACCTCATCGACGGGCCGCACGAGGTGGTAGGGTGCGTGACCGCACCCGATCGTCCGGCAGGGCGCGGGCACAAATTGCAGCCCTCGGCCGTGAAGGAGCTCGCCGTGGAGCACGGCCTTCCGCTGCTGCAGCCGGAGAAGCTGCGGGCGCCGGAGTTTTTGGAGGCGTTTCGGGCGTGGGAGGCCGATGTGGCGATCGTGGTGGCGTTTCGGATGCTGCCGGAAGTGGTTTGGTCCATGCCTCCGTACGGGACCATCAACCTGCACGCCTCGCTCCTGCCCCAATTGCGCGGTGCAGCCCCCATCCAACGCGCCATCATGTACGGGCTGAAAACGACCGGCGTGACGACCTTCGCCCTGCAACAGGCCATCGACACGGGCGCAGTCCTGCAATCGGCGCGGGTGTCCATCGGGCCCAACGAAACCGCGGGCAGCCTGCACGACCGCTTGCTCGAGTCCGGGAAGAAATTGCTGGCGAGTACGCTCAATGCGCTGGCGGAGGGGCGCTTGACGCCGACGCCGCAGGAAGCGTTGATGCCATCCGACCCGCTGCTCGAGGCGCCGAAGCTGTTCCGGGACGATTGCCGGGTGAATTGGCACGCGACGTGCGACCGGGTGCACGACCACATCCGGGGACTGAATCCGTTTCCGACGGCTTGGACGCCCGGGCCGGAGGGGCCCATCAAGTTGCTGAGCGGTCGGCCCATCGTCGGCGGCGACGCCTCCACGCCGGGCACGTGGCGCGCTCACGCCGGGGCCGTTCAGGTGCGCTGCCACGACGGGTGGTACGAAATCACGGCATTGAAGCCGCCCGGGAAGCGGTTGCTCTCCGGAGCGGACTGGCTCAACGGCCACCAAGGCGCCTTGCCCGAGGGCTGGAACGAGGCGATCGCCGATCAGTCGTAAGCGGCGAGCAGCACGCCGAGGATGTCCTTCGCGGACTCCGTGAGCGGGGTGCCCGGGCCAAAGATGCCCACCACGCCCGCGTCGTACAGCGCGTCGTGGTCGCCCGGAGGAATGACGCCGCCGGCCACCACGAGGATGTCGGGGCGGCCGAGCGTTTCGAGCGCGCGGACGAGGCCGGGAACGAGGGTTTTGTGGCCGGCTGCGAGGGTCGAAATGCCCACGACGTGCACGTCGTTGTCCACGGCCTGTTGCGCCACTTCCTCGGGGGTGCTGAAGAGCGGGCCGAGGTCGACGTCGAAGCCGAGGTCGGCGAAGGAGGACGCGACGACTTTCGCCCCGCGGTCGTGGCCGTCTTGGCCCATCTTCGCCACGAGGATGCGCGGGCGGCGGCCCATGCGCTCGGCGAACCGGTCGGTCAGGGCGCGCGTTTCGGTGAATGCGGATTCGCCTTCCATTTCGCGGGAGAAGATACCGCTGACTTTGCGATCGGCCGGGCGGTAGCGTCCAAAAACGTCTTCGAGGGCGGTGCTGATTTCGCCGAGGGTGGCGCGGACGCGGGCGGCTGCCACGCTCGCTTCGAGGAGGTTGCCGTCGGTGCGGGCGGCTTCGCGAAGGGCTTCGAGGGCCGCTTCGACCTGTGCGCCATCGCGGGAGGCGCGGAGGGCGGTGAGGCGGGCGATTTGGTCTGCGCGAACGGCCTCTTGATCGATGGCCAACACGTCGAGGTCGGCCTGCTCCTCCACCGGGAACAGGTTGACGCCGATGATGCGGTCGGCCCCGCGGTCAATGCGGGCTTGCTTGCGCGCCGCCGCTTCCTCGATGCGCAGCTTGGGCACCCCCGCTTCGATGGCCTTCGCCATGCCGCCGAGGGATTCGATTTCGTCCATGAGTTCGGTGGCAGCGGCGACCATTTGGGCCGTCAAATCCTCCACCACGTGCGATCCCGCCCACGGGTCCACGGTCGCGGTCAACCCCGCCTCCGATTGCAGGAAGAGCTGCGTGTTCCGCGCGATCCGCGCCGAAGCGTCCGTCGGCAAGGCAATCGCCTCGTCGAGCGAATTCGTGTGCAGGGACTGCGTGCCGCCAAACGCCGCCGACATCGCCTCGATGGCCGTCCGCGCGACGTTGTTCCAAGGATCCTGAGCGGTCAGCGTCCACCCGCTCGTCTGCGTGTGCGTCCGGAGCGACAAGGACTTCTCGCTGCGCGGCCCAAACGCCTTCATCGCCCGCGCCCAAAGCAGCCGCGCCGCCCGCATTTTCGCCACCTCCTTCAAGTGCTCCATCCCGTTTGCCCAGAAAAAGCTCAGCCGCGGTGCGAACGCATCCACGTCCAGCCCCGCCGCAATGCCCGTCCGAACGTATTCGATGCCGTCGGCCAGCGTGTACGCCAGCTCGAGTTCCGGCGTCGCCCCCGCCTCCTGCATGTGGTAGCCGGAGATGGAAATGCTGTTGAACTTCGGCATGTGGCGGCTCGTGTACCCGAAGATGTCGGCGATGATGCGCATGCTCGGCGTCGGCGGGTAGATGTACGTGTTGCGCACCATGAATTCCTTCAGGATGTCGTTTTGGATCGTGCCCTTCAGCGCTTCCGGCTGCACGCCTTGCTCTTCTGCAGCGACGATGTAGAAGGCCAAAACCGGCAACACCGCCCCATTCATCGTCATGCTGACCGACATCTCCCCGAGCGGAATCCCCTCGAACAGGCGCTTCATGTCCTCCACGCTGTCGATGGCCACGCCCGCCATGCCGACGTCGCCGGTCACCCGCGGGTGGTCGCTGTCGTACCCGCGGTGAGTGGCGAGGTCGAAGGCGACGCTGAGGCCCTTTTGGCCTGCGGCGAGGTTGCGGCGATAGAACGCGTTGCTCTCCTCCGCCGTGGAGAATCCGGCGTACTGCCGAATGGTCCACGGGCTCGTCGTGTACATCGTGGCGTACGGCCCACCGAGATACGGCGGCGCGCCGGGCCCAAACCGTTCATGCGCCTGTTTCGGCGTATCGATCGCATAATGCGACTGGGGTTCAATCTTCGTGGCCATGGCTCAGGCTTCGTGGTCGGGGTAAAAAACGGGGGCGGCGAGGTCGGCGGGCATGGGCGCGTTGCCGCGTTCGACGTCTCGCGGCAGGAACAATGACGCCTTCCGTCCTTGCTCCCGCCCAGCGAGGACGCGCTCCTTCCAAATGCCCTCCTCCAACAGCGTAGACCAACCGCCTTCACTAACGTCCGCAACATACTGGTTCCAAGCGCGTTCCACGGCTTGGTTCGTCAAGTACTCGAGGGCGTGGCTGCCCTGCATGGGGTCGAAGGTGAGGTGCAGGCTGGATTCCTCGCGCAGGAGGTGCTGGATGTTGCGGGCGTACCGGCGCGCCGATTCGGTGGCGTGGGGCTCGCGGAAGTCGTGGGGCAGCGTTTCGATGCCGTCGGCGCCGCCCAAAACCGACGCGTAGGTCGCGGTCGTGGTGCGGAGGAGGTTGTCCTCGGGCAGGGCGCGCACGAAGTTGCGGGTGCTCGTTCGGGCGTCGATCCAGAGGGGGCGGATGGCGGCGTGGCGGTGCGTGAGCCATTTGGCCCAAAGCATGCGCAGCGCGCGCAACGCAGCCACCTCCACCAGCACTTCCGACCCGACCGCCCACCGCACAGTGCAGCGCGCCACAGCCTGCTCGAACCCGATGCCTTCCTTTTCCAACGCGGCCACGCCGGCATCCAAGCCGCTCAACACGGCGCTCAGCGCATCGACGAGCGACGCCCCTGCATCCAACCACGGCGCGGCGTCCGCACCCCACGTAAGCAGCTTCGGATAAGCCGCGCCCCACGCTTCAACGTGGCGGGCGAGCCGCTCCCCATCGGCCGCGCGGAGCACATCCCGCGAGCACGAGCCCGTGAGCGCCTCCGCCGGCACCTGCCGCTCAACCAAATCCCGCAACAACCCCGTCGCCTCCGGCCCATCGAGGTGCACGTCGACCATCTCCAAGTGCACGCCCTCGAACAGCGCGTCCAGCCCATGCGCCTGCTGCGCGGCCTCGGAAATCCGCACCCCCTGCACGCCGTGCAGGAGCGCTTGCATCAAGGAGGCAGGATCGTCCAGGGTTTGCTGAACTTGCCACGGTTGGCCAGCCTCCGGCGGCGCGATGGCGCGCTCGGGAAGCCCCACCGGCTGGGCAGCCGGGTCCGTGGGTTCTACCCGAACGGGCACCTGCCAGCCATCCGGGCGTTCTCGCTGTACGTCCGACCACGGGCGGCCGCGCAGAGCCTTCTCCGACAAGGCCCGCCAGCGGGCTTCGTTCATCGGTTCGAAATCGTTCCAAGAGGCGTGTTGCATGCAGCGAAGTTAAGGAGTGCGCCGTGCGAGGCTTCGCACGAAAGAAAAAAGCCAGCGCGTAAAGCGCTGGCTTCTCTCTTAGGCTGCAAGTTTCCCTGATCATCGCAGAAAACGTGATTGCCACCTTCCTTTCGAATTTGATCATGAATCGACCTCAGCCAACTGAAATCAATCCCGAATGCAGCGAATCATGAATCCCGTGTTGTATTCACTAGATCCCGAAGTCACTGCGTCGGAGGATGTGAGCTTCATGTGGTTCGCCTCCAATGTCCCTTCATTGCCTGTGTTTGCAACCCAGAAATGGGTTTCATTAAATGGACTAGAGGGTTCCCATCCATTGTTTCCTTTGTACGGGCTTGGAACTGCGTTGAAGTAATCGATCGTCGATGAACCATTCCAATCAGTTGAAGACTTGAGGAATGCACCAGCCGTTGATGCTCCTCCGTAGAAGTTCAAAAGTGTCGTCCAGTCGGCTTGGTCAGCCACACTCCAACCGGTTGGGCAAACTCCTGCCGAACTCTTCACAACATAGTAATTGTACAAGTATCCAACATCACTCGGACCATAGGCTGCATTCGCATTGTTTGTCACCCAAGAATTCGGGATGGCGGTTCCGTCCGAATAGGAGGAGGTGATCAAGTTTTCATCCATCCAGCACTGCCCACCAATGAGTACCGTGCCATAGGTATGGCCGTTGTACGTCACAGTTGGGATGTCACAAGGGGTAGGACCTGAAGAATACGTCCAATTGAACTCATCGGATTCCAAATTGCCGTTTCCAGCTGCATCATTAAACGAACCTGCAGCAATGCTGATCGTACAGTCGCCGTCAGCATCAGGAGTGAACGTTGCGGAGTACGAAGAGCCAGCCCCTGTGAACGAAGAAATGACACCATTGGTAACCGTCACATCTTCTGCTGTGAAGTCCGTTGTTGCCTCCGAGGAGGTGAACGTCAAAGTGAGCGACGCATCGCTTGATGAGTCGCCATCAGAGACCTCCGAAGCCGTGATGCTGATGGCGGGAGGAGTCAAATCGAGGCTGATCCAGAAAAACTGGTCCGCAGCAATGCTGGCGTTCTGAGATTCATCTGAAAACGCGCCTGCAGCAACTTCGATGGCGCAATAGCCTGGCCCATCAGGCGTAAAGGTCGCTGTGTACGTCGTGCCCGAACCGGTGAATGCCGAAATCGATCCATTCAGCACCGTGATGTCTGCTGCATCGAAATCTGACGTGCTCTCTGATGCGGTGAACGTCATCGACAACGATGCATCCGGAGATGTTCCACCATCCATGACTTCCGCCGCCTCAATCGTCATCGTCGGCGGGGTCGCATCGGCTGCGAGGACGCAACGCACGGAAAACCCAGATCGCTTGTTGTAGTTGCCCTGAGCGATGATGTTGAGGTCGGTATAGAGTACGCGGCTATTGGCATTGCTGACGTCGCTGGCGTGGGGCGAGGAACTCCACCAGTTGCCGCTCGAACCGGCACTGTTGAAGTCTCCATTGGAGGACTTGCGCGAGCCGCCCGGTAAACCCGAAAAACCACTGCTATTCGTACCGTCCCATGCGGGGTCTTCCATGGCAGCGGACTTCATCTTGCTCCCTGCGGCACCTAAGCCACCCAAGTAAGTGGTCAACGTCGTCCATTCATCGTGTGTGGGCACAGACCAACCCGAGGGGCACAATTTGCCCGTGTTGACCGCATACCAATTGTACAACCGACCATAGGTCGCCAAATTCGTGGCTTCATTCGCACCGCCTTCGTCATAAATGGTCATCGCTCCATCTGTAGTGTTGGACCACGCCGCATTGTCCAACCCACTCGGGATGACTGCCTCATCGTTGTAGTTGGTGGACCGCAAGTTCTCCGCAAACCAACATTGTTCGCCAATCAGGACGGTTGCGTAATCATAGCCGTCGTAAGTCATGACATCCCCACACGTATTGAATTCCGCAGCCCCGCCAGAGGCGGCCTGCAGCTCCTGGATTAATCCCTCCAAATAAGCAATGGTATCCGAAAGGGCGACAATCGCGCGCTCGTTTGTGAAGTACAGGTTCGACGAACCTTCCGTCAAGACGTCGGTGTCGTGGTTGGAGAGGTCGCCGATTTGGCCATTGATCACGTCCATGACGCTCAGGCTGTCCGCCCACAACGTCGCCGCGACGTTCGCGCCCGAGCCGACCACTAAGCTGTCGTTCAACGTCGTAACACCGTCAACAACCAACGTGCTGTTCAACGACGTGGCGCCATCAACATTGAGATCTAGGTCAACGTTAACGTCGTCATGGAAATCGGCTTGTCCGTTAACATCCAACGTGCTGCTCAACGACGTAGCGCCATCAACGTCCACGTCATCATCGAAATAGGAATATCCGTAAACATTCAACGTGCTGTTCAACGACGTAGCGCCATCAACATTGAGAACTAGGTCAACGTTAACGTCGTCATGGAAATCGGCTTGTCCGCTAACATCCAAGGTGCTGTTCAACGACGTAGCGCCATCAACGTACAAGTCGTCATAGAAAGAGGAATATCCACTAACATCCAACGTGCTGTTGAGCGTCGTAGCGCCATCAACGTCCACGTCATCATCGAAATAGGAATATCCGTAAACATTCAACGTGCTGTTCAACGACGTAGCGCCATCAACATTGAGATCTAGGTCAACGTTAACGTCGTCATGGAAATCGGCTTGTCCGCTAACATCCAAGGTGCTGTTCAACGACGTAGCGCCATCAACATTGAGATCTAAGTCAACGTTAACGTTGTTATGGAGATCGGCTTGTCCGCTAACATCCAACGTGCTGTTGAGCGTCGTAGCACCGTCAACGGTCAATGAATACGCCGCGATGTCATCGAAGGTGACGTCGTCTGTCGTGCCGACAGCTTGACCAATTGAAATCTCTCCTTCGTCCAGTGTCACGCCTGTTCCCGCGGTGAAAGCATCTTGAGCCCGGGACTCGGTGAAGTACAGGTTGGTGGTGCCTTCAGACAAGGCATCGGTGTCGTGGTTGCTCAAGCTTGAAACGCGTCCGTTGATGACATCCGTGACCGCGATGCTGTCGGCAAACAACGTTCCGTCAATCACGGCATGGCCGTTGACGGTGAGGCTGTCCGTAAAGAGCCCTTTTCCATCCACTTTCAAGAGTCCAGATCCTTCCAAATCCAGAACAACGTCCTCATCTAAAGCGAAGATTGAATCCACATGAAGCCCCGACTGAAGGGTCAAACTGCCTTGGACAACCCCGTCTTTCATCAAGATCAAACTGTCGGCGGAAAGCGTACCATCCGCTCCGAAAGAGCCCACACCAAGAATGTCGTACCCGCTGTAATTGACGTCCATTCCTGGGTTGCTGCCATTTTCAAGAATGGTGGACCAACCACTGTTGGCTGCTCCCACGCTGAGGTAGTAAAGCTCGTTGATTGCATCTTGCAGGTTATTCGCTCTAATCTCTAGATAAGCCCTGTTTCCTTGAAAATTCGTGACCACTACTTGCGGCGGACTCGCATCAGGTTCGCTTTGTGCTAATCCTTGGACAGACCATCCAATGAGCGTGACCGTTGCAACCACGTGAAGGAGATAAATTATCCGTTTCATCTGTATGAATGTTGATAATTCAAAGATAAAATGCCCTATCCAATCGACGAGTAAAACTACTTTTCACAAACTCTCAGAATGAGAATTTGTGGAATTCGTCACACATTTGGTGGTCTGAATACCCCCCTTGTCATATGACATCACCACCCAAGCTAAACCGATCATAATCAGATACTAACGAATGGAGTTGACGAACCCATCCGAATTTAACCTGAAATCAACACAGCATTCGAATTCACACATTCTGCCCTTGATTTCACATAATTAATCGACAGAATCCCGACGAACACCTCGCTGAAGCCCCAACTGCAGCCTCACGAGGGAAATTCGACGAACACAATTTGCCGAACAGATCATATGTTCGGGTAGCCAGATAACCGACAAGCCAGGCTGCCTTGCTTCCAATGCCCACTCCAGTCGCAAAAGACATGCCTCGAATCAAACAAGATCATGCCATGAAGCCCCTCACCCAACCCGACTCCTTCCACGCTGCAGACATCCGAATCGGGACCCTCTTGCACGCCGAACGAAACGAGACCGCCATCAAAACCGCGTTCGTGCTGCACATCGACTTTGGTGAAGAATTGGGGGTATTGAAATCCTCAGCCCAAATCACGGCCCACTACACCGCCGAGTCCCTCATCGGGCGGCAAGTCGCGGCGGTCGTCAACTTTCCGCCACGACAAATCGGCAAGATGCGATCGCAATGCCTGGTCCTCGGCGCGGTGGAATCCGGTGGCGGCGTGGTGCTGCTCGCCCCGGATCGGCCCGTTGCGAATGGTACGCCGGTGGGATAGCGAATTGGCGTGCGTGGGTTAGTTTTGTTCCATGCGCGCTGCTATATTTCTCGACCGGGATGGGGTCATCAACTACGACCCCGGAGATTACACGAAACACGTGAGTGAATTCCACTTACTCCCCACGGTTTTGGAAGCCCTGACTGTGCTGAAGGAACGCGGGTTCGAATTCGTTGTCATCACCAACCAAGGCGGCATCGCAAAAGGGTTGTACTCCCACGAAGACGTGGCCGAAATCCACGAGGAATTGCAGCGCGTTTGTACCGAAAACGGAACGCCGCTCCTCGACCTGTACTACAGCCCACACCATCCGAACTACGGGGAATCGCTGTCACGCAAGCCAGGAAGCCTGATGATCGAACGCGCCTGCGCGCGGCACGGCATCGATCCCGCGCGGTCCTGGATGGTGGGCGACAAAGAGCGCGACCTCGAAGCTGGACGAGGTGCTGGGGTGCCGGGGTTGCTGATTCCGGTGAACGGCTCGCTCCTCGAAGCCACGCAGCACCTTCCCTTCACTCCTGAAGCCGAAGCCCATGTTTGACTTGAACGTCGCGGATTTTCGGCGTGAGATGTATTTGGTCGATGGCCGACTGGTCGACGAAAGTGGCCTGCCTCACCCGTTGCGGAACCGAGGATTCCAATATGCGGACGGGTTTTTCGAGACCATTCGGGTTGCGCACGGGATTCCGCAGCACCTGCACCTTCATGTGGGCCGGATCATGGCGAGCAGCAAGGCTTACGGATTCACGATTCCTGCGTCCTGGAACGCCACGTGGTTTCGGGCGCGATTGCTCGAACTCTGCCAAGCGAACCGCATCGATCAAGGGGGCCGAATCCGCCTGACCTTCTTTCGCGCCGGGGGCGGGCGTTACACTCCCGAATCGGACGGAGTGACGTGGGTCGCTGAGGCCGAAGCGCTGGCCACGAACGCGTTCGAGCTGAATGAGAAGGGCCACAGGGTGGACATTTTTCCCGAAATGAAAAAGCCACTCGATCACGTGGCAAATTTCAAAAACCTGTCGTGTGGTTTGTATGTCCAAAGCGGACTTTGGGCACGCGAGCGGTCCTTCGAGGAATCCCTCATCACGAACACCCGGAACCACGTCATCGAGTCCACGCGCTCGAATTTGTTCCTGGTCAGCAACGGCGTGCTGTATACGCCGGGATTGGATTCAGGGACGACCGGCGGCATCATGCGGGCGGCGGTGGCGAATTTGGCCAGCAGCAACGGGTACAAAGTGTATGAATGCGACCTGACGCCTCAGGAGCTGTTGCGTGCCGATGAGTTGTTCTTGACCAATGCCATTCGGGGCATTCAATGGGTATCGAGCTATCGGACGAAGCGGTATTTCCACACGACAGCGGATGCGCTGCTGGCCTTGCTCAACGATTCGCTCGAGCGGCCGAGCTGATCACGACAAGCGTACCCGCGGGTCGAGCCACGCGTACAGGACGTCCACGGCAGTGTTCACGGCCACGAACACGAGGGCGATGATGGCCACGCACCCCATCACGATGGGCAAATCCCCCACTTCAAGGGCACGGAACATGAGAAGCCCCATGCCTTGCCAGCCGAAGACGAACTCAATGAAAACGGCCCCAGCGAGCATGCTGGCGAACCAGCCGCTTGCCGCCGTCAGGACTGGGTTGAGGGCATTGCGCAGGACGTGCCGAAAAAAGAGCCGTGTGGCCGAGATGCCCTTGCTTCGGGCGGTCCGGATGTAGGTGGTGCCCAAGACGTCGATGACGGCATTGCGGGTGAGCTGCGTCACCACGCTGACCGGGCGAATGCCGAGGGTCAAGGCCGGGAGGATGGCGTGGTGCCACGCGAGGCGAGGTCCTTCAAAAGGGTGGACCTCCATCAACCCGCCTGTCATCGGCAAGCCGGTCCATGCGTGGAGCACGGAACCGAAGAGCCAACTGACCCCGATGGCCATGACGAAGGACGGGGCGCTCATGCCAAGGGAGGCCAACGTCAGGACCCAGCGGTCCACCCGGCTGCCTGCGCGCGGTGCGAGCCACGCCCCCAACACCAAACCGAGCACCAAGGCCAGCCCCATGGCCGCCGTGGCGAGCAACATCGTCGCCGGCAGGGACTCACGGATGGCCGACAACACCGGACGGTCCGAAACGAACGAACGACCGAGGCTCGGTGCAGCGATGTGCACGCCCTCAGCACGGGACCACTTCACCGGACTCAATTCCGCCCAAAACCGCACGTACCGCTCCAACAGCGGGCGGTCCAAACCATGTCGCGCACGGAAGGCGTCCACGACTTCTTGTCGTTCGTTTTGGCCGGCCATTTGGCGTGCCGGATCCGGAACGAATGCGAAAATGAAGAACACGAGGGTCCACGCGCCCCAAAGCACGCCAGCTCCTTGGAGCAATTTCCGGGCCCACGTGCTCGCGTTCATCAGCGCGCCAACGCCGCCACTTCCTCCCAGTCCGGCAAGCTGCGCCACGGCCACTTGCCGAGCACCTCCCCTTCCTTGAGCAACAGCAAGCCCGGATTCGAGCGCACCACGATCTTCAACTCCGTTTGGTCGCACGTGTAGAAATCGTACGGCGCATTGTGGGCCGCTCGGTAAGCCGCGTTCTCATTCGCATCCGCATTCGTCAAGCCGATCATCGCCCAGCCCGCCTTCGCCGCCGCCGTCGCCAACGCATTGAACTCCGGCTGCGCCGACGCTTCCGTCAAGGCCAAATCCCGGCTCACATGCATCAACACGTACCCGGGCTGCGACAGGAAATCCTCCGTCCACTCGCTGCCCTCCGCGTCGATGATTTGGAAATCCATAATGGGCGGCTCGTACCCCTCCGACAGCTTCACCTCAGGCCCGTCAAAGCTCACCTTCTCGTACGTGTTCTTGAACCAATCCTGGTTGTAAATCTCCAACCAATCCGTGCTCAACACTGCCGTATCGACTCCGGTCTGGACGTTGCGGAACGTGTACTCCGTGGCGTATTGCGGCGCCTCGAGCCCCAGCTCCTCCGCCGACTTCATGCCCTCGCGGATGCTCTTTCCGACGGCATAAGCCCGGTAATCCTTCGCCGGCAGGTACGCCAGCGTCCACCACTGGAAGACTCCGCACACCACCGTCACGCCCAACGCCATCCACCACTCCCGTCCGGCCCCTGTCGACCGGCGCTTGATGCCCTCAGCCGCGATGAACGACAACGCAGCGAACAGCACCGGGAACAACCAGTTGAGCATCAGGTAGCTGAACAGGAAAATCACGACCAAGCTCGCCGTCAAGATGTACAGGCTCTCCTTGCCCTCATTCAACCGCATCCGCCCCGTGAAGGCGCCGAACAAAATGGGAATCGACAAAATGCTCAAGACCACGTCCTTCAAAAAACTCTCGTACGCCGTGAGCGGAATGGCGTCGCCGAAGCAGCCGCAGGTGAGCACGCATTGGTTCGCGATTTCCACGAGCTGGCCCGTGGCATCGGTGATCATCTTCGTTCCAAGCGGATCGCAGGTAGCGGTGTACCACGTCAGCCACGTGAAGACCGCCATCATCACCGCGGTCAAGGCCGAGGTGAGCTTCGGGAGTGCGCCCACGAGGATGGCCACCCCGAGCAAAATCTCCGCGATGACCACGAAAACGGCCACCGGCAACGCGTACTCCGTCATGCCCGGCCAGTTCAAGGCCCCAGGCTCGAAGTACTCCTCGAGTTTGTACATGAATCCGAGCGCATCGTTCGCCTTGATGAGGCCGGAAACGATGAAGAGCGAGCCCACCAAGGTGCGGGCGGAGTAGATGATCCAACGCATGGGGGCAATTTACGTCAGCGACCCGAAGCCGGTTTCAATTCACGCGCCTTCTTCCAACAAAATGAGTGCAAAAAAAGCGTAATTGACCATGTCCTGGTAATTCGCCACCACGCCCTCGGAAACCCGCGTCTTCCCTTCGTTGTCCTCGATTTGCTTCACGCGCAACACCTTCATCAGGATGAGGTCGGTCAGGGAGGAAACGCGCATGTCGCGCCACGCCTCGCCGTAATCGTGGTTCTTGTCGAGCATGAGCTGGCGGGTGGACTCGGCGGCTTGGCGGTAGGCGGCCACGGCGGCATCGACCGGCAATTCCATCGGGGCATCGGCCGTCAGTTCGCATTGGATTTGGGCGATGAGGCCGTAGTTGATGATGCCCATGAATTCGGGCTCAATGCCTTCGTCGACGCGGGCGGTGCCGGTTTCTTGCAGCGTCCGAATGCGGTTCGCTTTGATGAAGATTTGGTCGGTCAGCGACGGCGGACGGAGGATACGCCAGGCGGTTCCGTAGTCCGCGGTTTTGTCTTGAAACAGCTGGAGGCAGCGGGCCAAAATCGCATCGTACGCCACCAGCGTGCCGCTCCCTTCAACTCCCGGATGTGGTTCAGGATTGCTCATCGTAACTTGCGGCAAGATACGCACATCGCCGCGCAAGCTTGGAACACCTCCCCTACCATTTGAACCTGAACGGCCGATTGATGCCGCTGGACCGTCCGCGCATCCTCGGCATCCTGAACTGCACGCCCGATTCGTTTCACGACGGGGGCCACCACAACCTCCCCGCCGCCGCGGTGGCGCACGGGTTGCGGATGCTCGACGCCGGCGCCGACCTCATCGACATCGGCGGCCAAACCACCAAGCCCGGCGCCGAAGACGTGGGCGTCGAAACCGAATGGCAACGCATCGCCCCGGTCATCGACGGCCTCCTCGAAGCGCGCCCCTCGATCCCCCTCAGCGTCGACACCTTCCACGCCGAAGTCGCCCGCCGCGCCCTCGCAGCCGGAGCCGCCATGATCAACGACGTGACGGGCGGCCGCGATCCCGAAATGTGGCCCGTTGTCGCCGAAGCCGGCGCCCCCTACTGCCTGATGCACCTCCGCGGCACCCCGGCCACGATGCAGGACGATCCGCAGTACGACGACGTGGTGGATACGGTCTACGCCCACCTCGACGAGGGACTCCACGCCGCCCGCGAAGCCGGCCTCTCCGACGTGATCCTCGATCCCGGCTTCGGCTTCGGCAAAACCACCGAACACAACTACGCCCTGCTCGCCGCCCTCGACCGCTTCCACGTGCTCGGTGCACCGCTGCTCGTCGGCGTCAGCAGGAAGTCCATGATTTGGCGACCCCTCGGCATCGAACCGGCGGACGCCCTCAACGGCACGACGGCCCTCCACGCTTGGGCCCTCGAGCGCGGCGCCCACCTCCTGCGCGTCCACGACGTGCGCGCCGCCCGCGAAGCCGTCGACCTCTTCACCCTGCTGCGCGCGGGCACCCACCTCACCCCCAGGGTAAGCCCATGTTGATGGCGATTTGGGAATCCCTGTGGGCCAGCGGATTGGAAGATTGGCAGGACATCGGGACGTGGTGGGGCCTGTTCATTGCCATCCTCGATGGTGCATTGGTCGGCTTCATCATCTACCAACTGTATCGGCTGACGCGCGGCACCTCCGCCATCCCGGTCTTTTTGGGGCTGTTGGCGATTTATGCGTTTTGGCAACTGATCACCGCGTTGGGATTGAATTTGCTCAGTGATTTGTTGGGCCAATTCATCGGCGTCGGGGTCATCGCCATCCTCATTGTCTTCCAGCAGGAGCTCCGGTCCTTCCTGTTGTTCATCGGGGACCAGGATTTCCTAAAAACGCAGCCCGTGTGGTTGCGCAACATTTTGCCTTCACGGCGGGATACGGGCAGTTCAGAAGTGAGCGAAATCGTCGAGGCCCTCTACCGCATTGCGGACCGCGGCGAGGGGGCGCTCGTGGTCATTGGCCGCAAATCGCCCCTTCAAACCCACATCGCAAGCGTGACCCCGTTGGACGCTGCCATTTCCGCGCCCCTCATCGAGAGCATCTTCTTCAAGAACAGCCCGCTTCACGACGGCGCGCTGCTCATCGCTTACGGGCGGATGACGGGCGTGAGGGCGGTGTTGCCCGTTTCGCAGCGCCCTGATTTGCCTCCGGAATGGGGCATGCGCCACCGGGCTGCGCTGGGAATCACGGAACGAACGGACGCCATTGCATTGGTGGTCAGTGAAGAACACCGGGACGTCCGGGTGGCCGTCGGTTCGGAACTCCAGGTCGCTCCAAGTCGTTCGGAGCTGTTGGGTTTGGTGCAAGAAGCCCTCGACCTGAGCGCTGCAAGGTCCTGAACGCACAACGCCCCGCTGCCAACAAAGGAAGCGGGGCGCTGAACCAATTCCCGATGATCAGTCTTGGATCACAAGGCGCTGAGCTTGACCCAAGGCCTTTCCTCCCTGTTCCATTCGGACGAAGTACAGCCCCGGAGGAACCGATGAAACATCCAAATTCAACCCTTCCACCGCCGGAAGCGCGGCCCATCGAAGAACTTCCCGTCCCAAAGCATCGAGCAGGATCACATCCGCCCCACGAGCCGCCCCAGCCAAACGCATGACGTCGCGAGCCGGATTGGGAGTCACCGACCACACCTCCGGGCGCGGCAGCGTCGTCGTGGAAACCACTTCGGGCGCAATGGACGCACTCGGACGCACCATGAAGAAGTGCGAGAACGTGGACACCGCGATGTTGCCGCTGGGGAAGTAGGGGTAATTGCTCCATGTTCCATCGAACACCGCCGCATCCGATTCGGGATTCGTGTCGAAGTATCCGACGAGTTCCAGGATGCCGTTCGCGGGATCCACGGCATCGAGGACGCGCAGTCCGCTCAGGTAATTCGATTGGTACAACTTGTCGCCGATGACGTACATGTTGTGGTCGATGGAGGCCACGGGAGCTTCGTAGAAACCGATGATGGAGGGATTGTCCAAGTCCGCAATGTCCACGACATACGTGCGCGTGTAATTCCCGAAATTCTGCTCGTCGAGTTCGTCGTTCAAATAAGAAAACCGGTGATCTTCACTGAGCCATCCTTGGTGCGTGTAACCGAGCTCGGAATAGTTCAACGTGGAAAGGAGCTGCACGTCCGACTTATCCTCGGCGTCCACAATGGCAAATCCGCTTTGGCCATTGAAGCAAAAGACGATTTCATGATCCGCGTACTCCGTGTCAGGACCGTGGTACACAACGGACTGGATGTCGTGGCTGTAATACCCATCGAACGCGCCCGCCAGCACGGGATTCGCTGGATCGTCCAAGCGAAGGATGTGCAATCCCCCATTGTACGTGTTGGTCCCCACCCCATACGCGTAACCGGTTTCCTCGTTGATGGCCACGTTGTGCGCGTTGCCAAATCCCATGTAGTGAGCCACCGGCGTCACTTCCGTCACTTGGTCCAAAGGCAAATCCAACAACGCCTGCAGATCGACCACCTGCATCCCATGCCCGCTTGCTTCCGACACGATGTACGCGTGATCCATGTACACCTTCACATCCCGCCACAGGCTGGGCGATGTGGCCGTCGCCACGTTCGCAAAGTACACGATGTCCGTGGGATCGGTCACATCCAAGATGGCCAAACCATTGGAACGACCGAACAAGGCCAACTCCCTGCCTGAAACGGGATCGGCCCAGCCCCAGCAATCGTTGCCGTTGTCCCCGCCCCCAAGCGCTTCGAGGGGTTCAACGTCCAAGAGCTCCACGTTCATGCAGGGATACCCACCGGAATAGGCCATGGCCCCATTGGGCGAAACATGCCATTCGTAGAAGTAGTAGTAATAAGCGTACGCATTGGCCCCGGCAATGTTCGTCCCCGTGATGGAGCCCAAATCGCCCAGTGCGTAGGGATACGACAAGGCGCTCGGCGGCTCATCCCGCCACAATTGCGGGTCCGTATTGAGGCAATTCAACCCAAAGCCCGAACCAGCTGGCACGTCAAAATCGAGCACCACCCAGCTCTCGCCGTCCGGCACGTCGAGCACCACGTTCTGCATCACGTTCCCTTGGGGGTTGAGCAGCGCGAAGTTGCGGGAGGCGGCGCCGTTCGCGTACACCCGCACCGAATCGATGGTGAACGGGAAGTACGCATCGAACTTCATGAAGTACGTGTTGTTCGACTGGTACAGGCCGGTTTGGTTTGCCAATTCGCCTCCCACAGCGGGACCGGAACCGGACGCCTCTTCGCACGGAAAAGGACTTTGAGACCACGACGTTGCAGCAAGCAGCAAGGCCGCAGAGAGGGTAAGGTGTTTGATCATTTCAAAAAGTTGCAGGTGGGGAAGGCGAGCTGAAAACAACAATCGGCCCCGAAGGGCCGATTGCGTTACCAATTATCGGATTCCCGCTCCAAGGTACGAAGCGAGATGCCATTTCCTTGTTCCACTTCATGGATGGAGCGCATGAGCTCCCGCATGAAGCGGCTTTTGATGACCGGCGCCCCTGACGGCCGCTTGCCGATGACCAACCCGTCGGAGCGGTGCGTGTCGGCGATGTTGTCGAGCAGCTCCTCGATGGCGCCGAGGGCCCAGCCCTCCGATTCTGCGAGGACGCGTGCGACGATTTCGACCTTGCGCTCAGCCACGGTCCGTTGGGGTTCGGTGCTCATTGGATGCCGCGGAGGAAGTGGTAGGTGCGACCGTAGTGGAGCATCTGCTCGGTGAAGTCGTCCGGGTAGGTGAGTTCAACCGCGGTGATGGCGCCCTGTGCGTCCACCGTGGCTTCCATTTGGGGATTGATGAACCCGCCGTACGGCGCAATGCCCAGCACTTCGCTGCGCGCAAGCACTTCCTCGTGAATCGCAGGATCCACCTTTACGCCGTAGCCCTCCACGAGCGCCTTCGCTGCCTCGTAATCGCCCTGCGACTTGATGCGCTGCACCTCGCCGAGCAGCTCGGCGAACAACTCGTGCAAGCGGTCGTAGTTCCGGATGTCCAAGTACGTTTTGCCGTCGCGCACCTCGCGGACGATGGTGCCATCGCCTTCCGCGCGCTCGAAGCACCAGTGCGCGATCCAAGCGCGGTTCCGCATGTGGGCTTCCTCGATGTCCGCGCCCCGTTCGAGGCGGCGCAACTGGAGCATCATGCCGTTGCGGATGTAGCTGTCGTATTCCGCCTTGCCCACTTCGAGGCTCTCCATCAAACCGAGCTCGACGAGCTTCGGGTCGAGCAAGTAGTAGAGCGCCACGAGGTCCGCGCGCCCTTCCTCGATGGTCGAGCTGTACTCCTTCAAGGTCGCCTTCGGTTCGCCCACGCCGTCTTCGAGTTGGCCAGAAGCGTGGCCGATGACTTCGTGCATGGCCGTGTGGAGCTTGCCCGCGAGTTCGCCGTGGGCCTTCGTGCGCTCGATTTCCTCCGCGTCGTTCGCGAACTCCTCGAGGATGCCGCTGCCGCCCGCTTGGTCGTACGCGTTGACGATGTTGCCGAGGCTCACCGACTTCGAACCGTGCATCACGCGGATCCAGTTCGAGTTGGGGAGGTTCACGCCGATGGGCGTGCTGGGGGAAGCGTCACCGGCCTCGCCGGCCACGTTCACCACGTTGTAGGTGATGCCGACGACCGTGTCCTTTTTGTGCGCCGGATCGAAGGGCATGTGGTCTTCGAACCACTGCGCGTTGTTCATGAGCATCGCCATGCGCTCGCTCGCTTCGAAGTCCTTGATTTGGACGATGGTCTCGTAGCTGCCCGTGTAGCCGAGCGGATCGTTGTACACTTCCACAAAGCCGTTGATGTAGTCCACATCGCCTTCGGTGTCCTGCACCCAATTGATGTTGTAAAGCTGCCACTTTTCGAGGTCACCGGTTTCGTAGTAGCTGATGAGGTGGCCGAGCGCGACGGATTGCTTTTCATTCTCCGCGTACTTCTGGGCTTCCTTCAGCCAGTAGACGACTTGGGCCAACGCGTCGCCGTACAACCCGCCGACGCGGTAGGGCTGCTCGACGACCTCCCCTTGCTCGTTTTTCACGAGGCGCGAATTGAGGCTGTATTCGACGGGCGTGCGGTCCGTGGGATCTTCGATGGAGGCGTAGTAGGCCTGTGCTTCCTCGGTGGTCACGTCGGGCGCGTAGAAGTTGATGGCCGAGCCTTCAACGAGGCCTTTCGACTTGTCCTGTTCCACTTTCTTCGGGTCGACCGTGGGATCGAAGATGACCGCGAGGAGTGTTTCGTCTGCGGTTTGGCCTGTGGCGTTGACCCATTCCATGAAGGCTTCCTGGCTGAAACCCGGGGTGAACTTCATGTTGCTGTAGTGGTGGTGGATGCCGTTGGAGAACCAAAACCGCTTCAGGTACACCACGAATTCCTCGAAATCCTTCGTCGTCCGGTCCCCTTCGTACCCGGTGTAAATCCCCTCGAACAGATCGCGCAACGTCAAGTTGTAGCGGTAGTTCTGGTCGTACATGATGTCGCGACCGCTCAATCCCGCCTGGTTGAGGCAGTAGACGAGGGCTTGTTGACGCGGGCTCAGTTGCTCCCAGCCGGGCACTTGGTAGCGAATGAGCTTGAGGTCGGCCACTTGTTCGGTTTGCCAAACAAACTCCTCCGCCACCGGCGTTTCAACTTCCGGAGCAGGGGCCTCGCCACATCCCGTGGCGAACACCACGCCGATCGCGGCGAGGTAGAATGGGAATTTAGTCATGTGATTGGGTTGAAATCGCGGGCAATTTAGCGACCGAAGGCCAAAGTCCCCGCACGCGCGGTGGTGTGTTGCTATCTTTGGCCGACCACCAACGCCCCTGAGTTGCGCAAACTGTCCCTGCTCTTGTTGCGGGCGTTCCTCGCCCCGTTTGCCGTCACCTTGCCGGTGGCGCTGTTCATCTTGGACATGCAGTTCTTGTGGGTGTACGCGGACGACCTCATCGGCAAGGGGCTGGAACCGTGGATCATCGGAAAGTTGATGGTGTACGCTTCCGCGCGGCTCGTGAACATGGCGCTGCCGCTTGCCATCCTCGTGGCGTCCATCATGGCGCTGGGTTCGCTGGCCGAGCGGAATGAGCTGACGGCGATGAAGTCGTCGGGGTTGTCGCTTTGGCGCATCCTGCGGCCGTTGATGTGGACCATGGTGGGGATTTCGGTGGGCGCGTTTGCGTTCTCGAATTCGGTTTGGCCTGCAGCCAACCTGAAATTCAGGGCGTTGCTGTTTTCGGTGACCAAAAAGAAACCGACGCTCAACCTCCAACCCGGCCTCTTCTACACGGGCATCGAAGGCTTCGCAATCCGCGTCGACGCCAAAGACGACGACGGCACGCTCCACGACGTGCTCATCCACGACAACCGCGAGGCGAGCCTCGGCGCCACCCGCGTCATCCGCGCCCGCCGCGGCCGCATGGACCAACAAGGCGACTTCCTGATGCTCCACCTCGAAGACGGCTACAGCTACGAGGAAGACCTCGAACAGGCCAAACGGCGCCAAGAGCGGCTCCACCCCTTCATCTCCTCCTCGTTTACGGCCCAAACCCTCGCCATCGACCTCGGCTCCCTCGACTTCAATCAGGTCGACGAAGGCCTGTTCCAAAAGGTGCACGAAATGATGACCATCCGGCAGCTCGAACTCGCCATGGACTCGCTCGCGGGCGTGGCGGAATCCCGGCTGCAGGACGTGGCGCGCTACGGCGAGCGGAACGTGCTCCTGTTCCGCGATTCGCTGCGGCTCGATTCCGGGCGGGTGGTGGCGCCGGTGGCCGCGGCAGGGCCGGGCGTCGCGTTGGCCGGGCTGTCGCCGTCGCAGCGGCGGATGGCCTTCGATGCGGCGCGCGAACTGTCCCGCAATGCGAAGCAGGGCATCGAAAACGCCCTCGATGATGCGGCCTCGAAGCAGCGCCTCCGCAACCGGCACGCCGTCGAGTGGCACCGGAAGTTTTTCCTCGCGTCGAGTTGCATCCTCCTGTTCTTCATCGGCGCCCCGCTCGGCGCCATCATCCGCAAGGGCGGGCTGGGCATGCCGACGGTGGTGGCCATCGGCATCTTCCTGGCCTACTACATCGTGTCGATCGTGGGGGAACAAATGATCAAATCAGGCACCCTCGAACCGCTTCCGGGCATGTGGCTCAGCACCGCGTTGCTGCTCCCGGTGGCGGTTTGGCTCACCCGCATGGCGATGCGCGATGCCCACATTCGGAGCATCCGCTGGCCGTGGAAACGCTTGCAGGCCAAATGATGCGCATCCTTCAACTCTGCCACAAACCCCCGCGCCCCAGCCGGGACGGCGGCTGCCGCGCCATGGACGCCGTCACCCGCGGGCTGCTCGCGGCGGGCAACGAAGTGCGGGTCCTCGCCGCCTGCACGGACAAGCACCCCTTCGTGCCCCCATCGGACGCGGCGTACGCCGAGGCGACGCAGTTCGAGGCGGTCTACATCGACACGCGGGTCAACGCGCGCGACGCGCTGACGCACCTCATTTCCGGAGAGAGCTACAACGTGGCGCGATTCCACCACGGGGACCTGGAGGAGCGACTGCGGTGGATTTTGCAGCGGGAGGTGTTCGATTTGGTGCTGCTTGAGAGCCTCTTCACGGTGCCGTACCTGCCCGTGATCCGCAAGTACGTCGACGGGCCAGTGGTGCTGCGGGCGCACAACGTGGAGCACCGGATTTGGGAAGGGCTCGCTGCGGAGACGGAAGCGCTGAGCCGGCGGCTGTACTTGAAGTTGCTGACGGACCAACTCGCCCGCTACGAAATCAGCGTGCTGAACGACGTCGACGCGGTGGTCGCCATCTCGGACGAAGACGCGGCCATCTTCCGCGAACTCGGTTGCAAACGGCCGATCCACGTCACGCCGTTCGGGTACGACGCGGGGGCGATTCCCCGACCCGAGGGGCGGTTGCCCGACCACGTGTTCCATTTCGGCTCGATGGACTGGGAGCCCAACCGCGAGGGCGTCCGGTGGCTGCAGGAAACGGTGTGGCCCATCGTACTGGCCGACCGACCGGATGCGCGGTTGGTGTTGGCGGGGCGGAATTTCCCCGCGGATTGGCCGGTGGCCCCCGGCGTGGAGGTGCTGGGGGAAGTGGACGATGCGTGGAGCATGTTGAACCGGAACGGCATCATGGCCATTCCGTTGCACGCGGGCAGCGGGGTGCGCATCAAGGCCATCGAAGGATTGGCCACGGGGCGCCCCATCGTGTCCACGCGGCTGGGGATGGAGGGCCTCGGGCTTGAACCGGGGGTGCATTATCGGGAGGCCAACACCGCGGAATCCTTCGCTGCGGAACTGCTGAAGGCGCTCGAACACCCCCGCAATGCCCTGGAAATGGGCGCGCGCGGACGGGCCGCGGCCGAAGACCGATTTGAAAACGGGCACTTGATGGCAGGCCTGCTCGTGTTCCTTCAAGAGCTGACGGCATGAAGGTCGCGGTGTTGACCTCGCGGTGGCCGTGGCCGTTGGAGAAGGGCGACAAGTTGCGGTTGTACCATCAGTTGCGGGCGTTGAGCGAGCACGTGGAGCTGCATTTGGTGTGCCTCGTGGACCGGGAGCCGACGTCGGAGGAGCGGGCGGCTCTTGCGCCGTGGGTGTCGGGGTTGCACGCGGTGAAGCTTTCGCCGTGGCGGCGTGCCTTGCGGTTGGCTTGGGCGCCGTTGAGTTCGCGGCCGTTCCAGGTGCACTGGTTTTACCAGCGGGGGGCGCATCGGCAGGTGTTGCGGGTTTTGGGCCAAATCCAGCCCGACCAACTCCTCGCCCAGCTCATTCGCACCTCCGAGTACGTGAAGGAGCTGCACGAAATCCCGCGCACGCTCGATTACATGGACGCCCTGAGCGCGGGCATGGCGCGCCGAGCGGAAAAGCACCGCGGACCGCGGCGCTGGTTGTTCGCCCTCGAAGCCCGGCGCCTGAAGCGCTACGAGGCGAGCGTCTTCGATTACTTCGACGGCCACAGCATCATCACCGAGGCGGATCAACGGTCCATTGCCCATCCCGATCGTGCGCGCATCGCCATCGTTCCCAACGGCGTTGACACGGCCTTTTTCCAACCGGCCCCGCCCCCGCCCTCCCGCCCCTTGACCGCGAGCTTCATCGGCAACATGGCCTATCCGCCCAACGTCGATGCCGCTCTCCGGCTCGCCCTCGAAATCCGCCCCCTCGCGCCCACCGGCGTGCACTGGCTCATCGCCGGCGCCACCCCCACCCCGGCCGTCAAAGCCCTGCACGGCGGGTCGGTCGAAGTCACGGGATGGCTCGACGACATCCGTTTGGCCTACCACCGCTCGCACCTGTTCGTCGCCCCCATCGTCCTCGGATCCGGCCAGCAAAACAAGCTCCTCGAAGCCATGGCCTGCGGCCTCCCGTGCATCGTTTCCCCCCAAGTGCGCCACGGACTCGGCCCCCACCTCATCGCACCCGACGGCCCCCTCAACCCCGACCGCATCGCGACCGCCCACGCCATCCTCGCCGACACGCCCCAGGACTTCGCGGACCGCATCGCCGAGCTCACCGACCACCCCGAATGGCGCGCCATCCTCGGAAGAAATGCACGGCGGTTTGTCGAAGAACACGCATCGTGGTCAGTCGAATCCGCCAAGCTCCTCGCTACATTCGCAGCAGTGCCGGATGAAACCACCCCGGCCCTTCGGACCCCATCATGAGCAATTCCTCTGACATCAGCATGATCGCCGGCATCCCCACACTCAACGTGGGCGACTTCCTGAACGGCGATGCGGAAGCCCGCAACCGCTTCATCGCGCAACTCGGCGCCGCCTATGAAGGCATCGGCTTCGCCGCCATCCACGGCCACGGCATCCCCGACGACCTCATCGCACGGCTGTACGACCAATCGAAGGCATTCTTTGGCTTACCGGTTGAGACGAAGCAGCGGTACATGCGTCCGGAAACGAACAACCAACGCGGCTACGTGGCCTTTGGCACCGAGCACGCGAAGGATTCGGCGGCTGCGGACTTGAAGGAGTTTTGGCAAGTCGGTCAACCCACGCCACCGGCAGACGGCAACCCCGACGAATTCCCGCCCAACTCCGATTGCACGGAATTGCCGGAATTCGGCCCCACTGCGAAGCAGGCGTTCGAAGCCTTGGAGTCGCTCGGGTTGGTGATGCTGCGTGCGATTGCGCTGCACTTGGAACTGCCGGAGGGGTACTTCGATGCTTGGGTCCCTGGCGGTTCGAGCATTTTGCGGGCGATTCACTACCCGCCCATCACCCACGAGCCCGAAAGTTCCGTCCGCTCGGGGCAGCACGAAGACATCAACCTCATCACGCTGCTTGTGGGCGCATCGGCATCGGGTTTGGAAGTGTTGCGGCACGACGGTGCCTGGATTCCGGTGACGGCCCTGCCGGAGCACATCGTGGTCAACGTGGGCGACATGCTCCAGCGGCTGACGAACCACCAATTGAAGTCCACGACCCACCGCGTCGTGAACCCGCCACGGGAGCAATGGAGCTCGCCGCGCTTCAGCATGCCCTTCTTTTGTCATCCCCGTCCGGAGATGCGGCTCGACGCCTTGCCGCACTTGGTACCCGCTGGGGAGGAACCGAAGGAAGCGCCCATCACCGCGGGCGAATACCTGCACCAACGGCTGCTTGAGATCGGCCTCGCGAAGGGCTGAAGTTGACCTCGTGACCCACGTCACGGTATGCCGGTCGGTCGGGGCGTAACCTTGCATCGTCAACACACAAACTGGATGCGATGGAAACCTTGGAATTGATTGCAGTGCTCGGATACGCGGCCGCCTTGGTGGTGGGCTTGGTTTTGGGCCTGATTGGAGGAGGTGGGAGCATCCTGACCGTGCCGGTGTTGGTTTACTTGTTGAAGGTCGATGCGGAGATGGCCACGGCGTACAGCTTGTTCGTAGTGGGCATTTCGGCGGCCTTCGGAGCGGTGCAGAATTACCGCAACGGGCTCGTGGACATGAAGACGGGCATCGTCTTCGCTTTGCCCTCGCTTGCCGCCGTGTATGCCACGCGCCGTTGGATGATTCCCGCCATCCCCGATTCGTTTGAAATCGCGGGATTGCCGTTGACGAAAAGCCTGCTCATCATGGTGCTGTTTGCCATCTTGATGATTGCTGCTTCGGTTTCGATGATCCGTGGCCGCAAGGAATCGAAGGAGGAAACGGGGCAGGCCAATTGGTGGCTTGTGCCGATCGAAGGCGTGGCCGTCGGAGTCCTGACGGGAATGGTCGGTGCCGGCGGCGGATTCCTCATCATCCCGGCCTTGGTCGTCTTGGTGCGGATGCCGATGAAGGTCGCCGTGGGCACGTCGCTGATGATCATCGCTTTCAAATCCATGATCGGATTCGTCGGCGACCTCGGAACGGACAAGGTCATGGACTGGACGTTGCTCGGGATTTTCACGTCGTTGACGGTCGTCGGCATCCTGCTTGGCATGCAACTTTCCAAGCGGATCGACGGCGGCGCACTGAAGAAAGGATTCGGTTACTTTGTTCTCATCATGGGGACGTTCATTCTCCTGAAGGAAATCATCTGATGAGATGACGGGCCTCAGATTTGGCCCAAAACCGAACCCCGAAATTTGAAAAAGAAACAATAAAAATCACACATCATGCACATTGAGCAGATTTACACGGGATGTTTAGCGCAAGGCGCTTACTACATCGAAAGCAACGGCGAAGCCGCCATCGTGGATCCCTTGCGCGAAACCAAGGATTACATCGAGAAGGCCGCCAGCCGTGGTGCAAAAATCAAGTACATCCTCGAAACCCACTTCCATGCGGATTTCGTTTCGGGACACGTGGACTTGGCCCAGAAGACGGGCGCAAAGATTGTGTACGGTCCGACGGCAACGCCGGAATACGACATCCACTTGGCTGAGGACGGCGAGGAGCTGAAGCTGGGCGACATCACGTTGAAGGTGCTGCACACGCCCGGTCACACCATGGAGTCGACGTGCTTCCTCCTGCTGGACGAAAACGGCAAGGAGCACTCAGTCTTCACCGGGGACACGCTGTTCATCGGGGATGTGGGGCGTCCTGATTTGGCCCAAAAAGCGGCCCACCTCACCCAAGAGCAGCTCGCTGCCATCCTGTTCCACAGCCTCCGCGACAAGGTCATGACCCTGCCGCACGAGACCATTGTCTACCCCGGTCACGGTGCCGGCTCCGCGTGCGGCAAGCACATGAGCAGCCAAACCTGGGACACCATCGGCAACCAAATCGCAACCAACTACGCCCTGCGCGCGGACATGACCGAAGCGGAATTCGTGAAGGAAGTGACGGACGGCTTGCTGCCTCCACCGCAGTACTTCCCGAAGAACGCTGCGATGAATAAGATGGACATCGTTTCCATCGACAACGTGCTCGAGCGCGGAACCGTAGCCCTCGATCCGGACACGTTCGAAGCGATGGCGAACCACGAAGGCGCGATGGTCCTCGACACGCGTTCGCAAGAGGACTTCGTCGCGGGTCACGTGCCCAACTCGATCTTCATCGGCATCGACGGCAGCTTCGCTCCGTGGGTCGGTGCATTGGTGGCGGACTTGAACCAACCGCTCGTTCTCATCGCGCCGGAAGGCCGCGAGGAAGAGGTGGTGACGCGCTTGTCGCGGGTCGGGTACGACAATACGCTCGGTTACCTCGAAGGCGGCCTCGCTGCTTGGAAGGCGGCGGGCAAAGAGGTCGGCACCATCGAGCAAGTCACGGCGGAACAAGTTGCGGCAGGCTTCGAAGGCCGGGATTGGGAGTTGCTCGACGTGCGGAAGCCCGGTGAATTTGAGGCGGAGCACATTGACGGCGCGAACAGCTTGCCCCTCGATTACGTGAACGAAAAGATGGACGCCATCGACCCGAACAAGACCTACTGGGCGCACTGCGCAGGTGGCTACCGTTCGGTCATCTTCAACTCGATTTTGAAGGCGCGGGGCTTCCACAACGTGGTCGACATCGCGGGCGGTTTCAAGGCCCTCGAGGGGACTGCTTTGCCGAAAACGGATTATGTTTGTCCTTCAACCCTGAAGTAAAATTTCGTGGAAATATTGACTGCTCCTTGGCCTTGGTACATCACCGGTCCGATCATCGCGATCACCATGGCCTCGCTGCTTTTCGCTGGGAAGCGCTTCGGCGTCTCCAGCAACTTTCAGACCCTCTGCACCATCGGCGGTGCAGGGCGCCTTTCGGACTACTTCAAGATCGACTGGCGCGAACGGAAATGGAACCTGGCATTCGTGCTGGGTTCCATTTTTGGTGGGGCCTTGAGTGGATACGTGATGCGCCCTGACGTGCACGTGGACCTCGCCGAATCGACCGTTGCGAAAATGAAGGAATGGGGGGTTGAAAATCCGGGCGAAGGGTTGGCTCCTGCCGAAATCTTTGGCCCTGAAGCGTGGTCCGATCCGTGGGCACTCCTCGTGTTGCTCGCTGGCGGCTTCCTCGTTGGATTCGGTACCCGTTATGCGGACGGATGCACTTCGGGTCATGCCATTTCGGGCTTGTGCAGCTTGCAGTTGCCGTCGCTCATCGCCGTGGTCGGTTTCTTCATCGGAGGCCTTTTGGTCACTCAATTTGTCATGCCCTACCTCTTTTGATCATGTGGAGATTCATACTCATCGGAATGGTGTTCGGGGTCGCATTGACCCAAGGTGAAGTGGTGAGCTGGTACCGCATCACGGAGATGTTCCAGTTCGACAGCTTTCACATGTACGGGGTGATCGGCTCGGCGGTGGTGGTCGGCGCCCTATTCCTGCAAATCGCTAAAGTGAAGAATTGGCACTCTGCTGCAGGCAAACCGTTCGACGTGTTCCGCTACGAAGGCAACTGGAAGCGCTACCTGATTGGCGGAACCATCTTCGGGATGGGCTGGGCCGTGACCGGAGCTTGCCCAGGGCCGATGTTCATCCTGGCGGGGGCGGGAGTTTGGCCGATTTTGGTGGCCATCCTCGGCGGCATTTTGGGAACCCTTGCTTACGCAGCTGTGCGCAAGCATTTGCCGCACTGAGCTTAGCATTCGTTAGCAAGGGCGTTTGGATTTCTTTGCGCTTTCTCGGCGCAGTTTTTTGCGTGTGAATTGTTCTTTTGAAGGACAAATTCAACGCACATGAAAACCCTCCTTTCGGCTTTTTTCGGAGCGCTCATTGGCGGCGGCCTCATTTGGGCCGCCGTTGCGCTGCCGGTCTTGCGTCAAGAAGCGAACGACGCGCAGGAATTCGTTTCGGTGAATTGGGTTCCCGATCGCGCATCGAGCCCGGCTGCTGCCCCCTTGCCCGTGGTGTCGGCGCCCGCTCCCGTGGTGGATTTGCGCCAAGCAGCGCGAGAAAGCGTGCATGCAGTGGTGCACGTGAAGACGGTGTCGCGTGCGGCGGTGCCCTACAATCCTTGGATGGACTTTTGGGGCATTCCCAATTCGCCCCGCATCCGCCAAGGTTCGGGTTCCGGGGTCATCATCGATTCCCAAGGGTTCATCTTGACCAACAACCACGTCATCGACGGAGCCGACCACATCGAAGTCAGCCTGAACGACCGCCGTTCGTTCGAGGCGGAAGTGGTGGGCACGGATCCGGGCACGGACTTGGCGGTGCTGCGCATTGCACAGGTGGACGACCTGCCTTCTCTGCAATTCGGATCGTCCGACGACTTGGAAATCGGGGAATGGGTGCTGGCGGTGGGGAACCCCTTCGATTTGACCTCGACCGTCACCGCAGGCATCGTTTCGGCGAAGGCGCGCAACCTGCAGCTCCTTCGACCGGATTACCGCAACGACGTGTTCCCAGTCGAGTCGTTCATCCAAACCGATGCCGCCGTCAATCCCGGCAATTCAGGAGGGGCTTTGGTGAACGCTTCGGGGCAACTCGTGGGCATCAACACGGCGATTGCTTCCCAAACCGGCAGCTACGCCGGATACGCCTTCGCCGTGCCTGCATCCATCGCACGCAAGGTCAGCAGCGACCTGATAGCCTATGGACGGGTGCAACGGGCCTTCATCGGAATATCGGGAGCGGGCGTCACGCCGGAGTTGGCGGAAGAAATGGGACTGGATGCGGTGCAGGGGGTTTGGATTCACAGCTTGAGTGCAGGAGGAGGTGCGGAAGACGCCGGCATTGAGCCAGGGGACGTCCTGATTCGGATCAATGGGCAGGCCGTCAACTCGATTTCGGAACTGCAGGAGGAGGTCGCCCGCCACGACCCCGGCGATACGGTACTGGTTGAAATCCAAGGTCATGACCGCCCCATTCAGGTTCAGTTGCGGGACGTTCATGGGGGCACCGAAGTGAAAGACCGCCTGCAATGGAATCGCGAGCACACCTGAGCGCAACCCCTCGCCCGTTCCGTCCGTATCTTAGCCCAGCATGAAACATTTGGTACGTAACATGGCCCCGATGATTTGGGCAGCGGTGCTGGCAACCAGCTGGCAAGGATGTGGCGAGGGTTCGGCCACGTCATCGGCGGGAAACGATGCTGTCGTCCCCGAAACCACCGGCAGCGTGGTGACCGCGAACACCCCGGTCACCATCACGCAAGCTCCGGCTGCAGCGCTGTTTTTGGAGCAAGAACAGGTCGATGAAATCCTGGACGATTTGGACAGCTACTTCACCGCCCAAAACCAAGGCGACTGGGATGCGATCCTTGATTTCTATCCCCTTCATCGCTCCCCGATGGATTCCACCACCCGGGCCACAACGATTGAAGGCATGAACACTTGGTGGGAAAAGGGCCTGCGCAACCAAACCGAGCTGGCCGACCTCCTGTACGCTTCCACCCCGTATCGGGATGGCGATCAGGACGTGGTCCTCTTGAATCTGGACCTCCTTCACCGCGTCATTTTCATCGATTTTGAAGGGAACCCTTCGGGCATGAAAGGCATGGTCGAATCCAATTATGGAAAAGGCAATGCCCAATTCTTCTCGGAAGAAGGAGACCCGAAGGTGGAGTATTGGGAAGTCCGAGGGGACAACCGGTTGTGGGCGGTCAAGGAAGTGGGCAGTGACCACTGGTGTTTTCTCCCTGCGAACTTCAATGAGCGCGGCGGCGGGCAGTTCATGACGGTGGATGCGATGACGACCTTGTTGCGGCACCGCAGCGAAAACGACCCCAACCGACTGCGTTAACATGAAGGCGTCATTGCCCGTGCCCTGGCACATTCGGGATGAGTGGGCGCCCTTGGAAGCGGTCATGGTCGGCATCGGCCGGGGCATGGGCGGAGTGCCTTCCATCGAGGAGACCTACGATCCCAAATCCCGTGAACACGTTCTCGCTGGCACCTACCCCACCGAGGAGGATGTAATCCGCGAACTGGATGGGCTGGCGGAATTGTTGGACAAGGAGGACGTGCTCGTGTTGCGTCCGGACGCGTTGGGCATCAACCAGGTGTTTACGCGCGACATCGGCATCGTCATCGGCAATGAGTTCATCATGACGCACATGGTGGAGGACCGGCGGCCGGAACAGCAAGGGCTGAACACCATGCTGCACCGCAATCCGGGACGGGTGTTGCATCCACCGGCCACCGTTCGGATGGAAGGCGGCGACGTGATGCCGATGAATGGAAGGCTTTGGGTGGGCTACTCAGGGCCTCAGGACTTCGAACAGTTCACGACGGCGCGCACGAATGCCGCCGCGTTGGATTGGCTTCAAGCGGAGTTTCCGGCCTGGGAGGTGCGCGGATTTGAATTGGCCAAATCCGATACCGATCCGCGTCGCAATGCCCTTCATTTGGACTGCTGCTTCTCCCCGCTCGGGCTCGGCCACGCCATCTTCCACCCTGCGGGACTGAAGCACGCGGAAGACGTGGAGTTCATTCGGCAGCACTACCCGGGCGGCAACCGGCTTGAAGTGACGGCCGAAGAAATGTACCACATGCACTGCAACCTGTTTTCTGTGGCGCCCGATGTGGTCGTTTCTGGACTCGGATTCAATCGGGTGAACGCGCAGTTGCGCGAATGGGGATACCGGGTTTTGGAACTGCCTTACCACGAAACGGCGAAAATGGAAGGACTGCTTCGCTGCACCACGCTTCCGCTTCGCAGAACCCCTTAACTTCGCGGCGCAATAGCGCTGACGATGCAATCCACTTCTCATTTGGTGATGATCCGCCCAGCCACGTTCCGGAAGAACGAGGAAACGGCGACGAACAATTTGTACCAACGCGAACTCGCAGGCCTCTCGGCGGCCGAAGTGCTCGATCTGGCCTTGGATGAGTTCGATGGATTCGTGGCGGCTTTGGAGGCTGCAGGCGTTCAAGTCGACGTGGTGGAGGCCGATCCAGAGGTGGATGCGCCCGACGCGTTGTTTCCGAACAACTGGATCAGTTTCCATGAAGACGGTCGGGTGGGCTTGTACCCGATGTTCGCTCCGAATCGCCGGTTGGAGCGCCGAGAAGACGTGGTGTTTGATCTCGAGCTGCGCGGATTTGGGGTCAAAGAGGTGGTGGACTTCACGGAGTTTGAGGGGCATGGCGTGTTCCTCGAAGGGACAGGTAGCCTCGTCCTCGATCGGGTCAATCGACGCGCCTATGCCGCGCTTTCTGGACGGACCCACCTCGATGGGCTTCGGGCGTTTTGCGAGGCGTTCGATTACGAAGGCATTCCATTCACGGCGAACCAAACCGGCCCCACCGGTCGGACGCCGATTTACCACACGAACGTGATGATGAGCGTGGGCACCGCGTTTGCTGCCGTTTGCCTCGACTGCATCGACGACGTGGATGAGCGCGAGATGGTGCGCGAAGCCCTCGAAGCGGATGGGAAGGAAATCGTTGAGTTGTCCGAAGACCAAATCAACCAGTTCGCGGGCAACATGCTTGAAATCCAATCGACCGAGGGCGCGCCCCTCATCGCGCTGAGCAGCCAAGCATTCAACGCATTGACTCCCGATCAGCGGTCGGTGCTGGAGCGGCATGGCCGCTTGGTACACGCTCCCCTTGAGACCATTGAAACCTGTGGCGGCGGCAGCGCCCGCTGCATGCTCGCTGAGAATTTCCTGCCCCGCCTCACGGCCTAACCCCTTGACCATGACCACCGACTTGCACCTCCAACACCTCGTTTCCGAGGCCGTTCAAGCGTGTTTCTCCGCTGAAGTGGCCCCGGCCGACATCCAAATTCAACAAACCCGGAAGGAATTCGAAGGGGACCGCACGATCGTGGTGTTCCCCCTGACCCGCGTTTCAAAACTCGCTCCGCCGGCCACTGCGGAAGCGCTTGGTGCGCATTTGGTGGAACACGCTCCGGTCGTCGTGGCGTTTCAGGTGGTGAAGGGGTTCTTGAACTTGACGTTGGCGACGAGCCATTGGTTGACGGAGGTGAACAAGGCGTTGGGCGATGAGCGGTTTGGCCTTCAACCGGCCGGCAGCAAGCCCCAAGTCCTTGTGGAATATTCTTCGCCCAACACGAACAAACCGCTGCACCTCGGCCACCTGCGGAACAACTTCCTCGGGTACGCGGTGTCGCGCATTCTCGAAGCAAATGGGCATCCAGTCGTGAAGGCCCAAATCATCAACGACCGCGGCATCCACATCTGCAAGTCGATGGTGGCCTGGCAGCACTTTGCGAACGGGGAAACGCCCGCATCCAGCGGGTTGAAAGGGGACAAATTGGTGGGCAAGTACTACGTCCTGTTCGACCAAGAGCACCGTCGCCAAACGGAGGAACGGAAAGCCGCTGGCATCCCGGAAGATGAGGCGAAGAATGATGCGCCCATCTTGGTTGAGGCTCGGGAAATGCTGAAAGCCTGGGAGGCCGGGGATGCCGAAGTGATGGCCTTGTGGAAAACGATGAACGAATGGGTTTACGAGGGATTTGGCGCGACTTATGCGGAGATGGGGGTATCATTCGATCAGCTGTACTACGAGTCGGAAACGTATTTGCTGGGCAAATCGGTGGTCGAAGAAGGGCTTGAGCGCGGGGTGTTTTTTAAGAAGGAGAACGGGAGTGTTTGGATCGATTTGACGGAAGATGGGCTCGACGAAAAGTTGTTGCTGCGGGCCGATGGCACGTCGGTCTACATGACGCAGGACATCGGTACGGCCATCCAGCGTTTTCGGGACTTCCCGGATTTGGACCGCCAAGTCTATACGGTGGGGAACGAACAGGAATACCACTTCAAGGTGCTGTTCCTCATTTTGAAGAAGCTGGGATTTGAACAGGCAGCGCGCAATTTCCACTTGAGTTACGGGATGGTGGAATTGCCCGACGGGAAGATGAAGTCGCGGGAAGGGCGCGTGGTCGATGCGGATGACTTGTTGGAGGAGATGGCGTCAACGGCTGCCGAAATGGCGCAGGAACGCGGGCGCATCGAAGAATTGTCGAAAGCGGAACGTGAGGAGTTGTTCAAGCGCGTGGGGTATGGGGCGTTGAAGTACTTCCTTTTGAAGGTTTCGCCAGTCAAGGGCATGCAATTCGATCCGGAGGCATCGATTGACTTTTTGGGCAATACGGGGCCTTTCATTCAGTTCAACTTCGTTCGCGCGTTGAGCATGTTGCGCCGGGCGGGCAGCGATTTGGAAGGCAATTGGTCGGTCGATCCGGGCACTTCCATTGACAAAGAGGAGGTGCTGCTCATCCAAAAAGCCATCGAATTGCCTGCGGTCATTGCGGAATGTGCGGCGTCATACGACCCTTCCCATTTGGCCAATTATTGCTACGATTTGACCAAATCCTACTCGTCCTGGTACAACAACCACCCCGTGCTGAACGAGGAAAATGAGGCCATCCGCACCACGCGGCTCGCGTTGAGTGCCTTGTGCGCGCGCAACCTCCGGACGGGAATGGGCCTGTTGGGCATTGACATGCCCGACCGCATGTGATGGGTCAAGGCAGCTGAACGAATCGCTGCAAAACTTGATGTGGCGTGACCAACCGGTAACTGTTCCGTCCTGAACGCTTCCCTGTCAAATCAAATTCAATGGTGTGTTCACCGGGCTCCATCGTTCGGGTCCACATGGCGGTGGTCTGGCCATCGGGGTGTTCCCACATGCATGTGACCTCGACGACATCGGGAATGCGCAGTTGAACGAACAGGGCATCCCCGCGGCGCTCGTCCCGGTCGGACGCGAATTCCGTGTACATGCCCTGCGTCTCATGCTTGCGCACCGCAGCAGCCATTCGCTTCATCAGGATGTAGATCAACAGGGCAATCAAGGCCACCAAGAGGACCCAGCTCAAGTCACTCAGGTTCTCGGTTAACCAACTGGCCTCTTGTTGCAATCGAAGCCGGGAAGTCATAGGCTCATGATGCCTTGGATTTGGCCTGCAGCTTCATAGCGCAAAAAGACGTGCTCAGCGCTAGGCAGGACCTCCCGAATGGTGAAAGAAATGTAGTTCCCATTCCGCGAATGGCGCTCTGAAACCTCCGCCCCTACCCCGAAGTGCGCTTTCAACTCAGCAATGCGCGCTGGATCATTGGGCAAAACGAACTTGAAGGTGAAGGCGCTGGGCCAATCGTGAAACGCATCCAATTGTTTACGCAACCGCTCTCGTCGCTCTTCTGGGGTTTCTTCCTTGTTCATAGTGCAAAATTAAGCGGAATGTCGCGGTAAAAATCAAGAAGGGGCCGCATCGAAATGCGGCCCCCCCTCTAGGATTCGGTCTTGCCAGACTCGAAATCGTACATGCCTTTCGGCTCGTGTGCTATCAGTTGCAAGAGGTTCCGTAGAACTGGAAGAACTCAAGCAGGTCGTTCACGTTGACTTCGCCGTTCTCGTCGAGGTCAGCAGGGCACGGATCTGGGTAATCGCAACCACCGGGGTAGTTCGCGTTCACATTGTAATCCAATCCCTCTGGATCCATGCAACCCACGATCACGCAGCTGCCATCGTCTTGGCTGGCAACTGGGTTGTAGTTCGCAGCGCCAGAGTCGGTGCAGCCTTCGTAGATGCAGCTGCCGTCATCGACCAGAGCCGTATCGTCGTAGTTCACCGCGTCCGCATACGTGCAACCTGCGTAGAACGTCACCAACACGTGCTGGTTGAAGGTCGTGCTGTTGCCGCATGCATCCGTGATGGTGTAGACGCGAGACAATTCGAATCCGTAAACGCCTGACGCTGCATACGTGTCCTCGGTTTCGATGCTGTACTCGCTGCAATCTTCAATCACTTCCAATTCAACCAACTGAGGCAGGGTTTGGTCCGTGTAGTACACCAAGCTGATTTCGTCGGAACCGACGACTTCAGGTGCGGTGTTGTCCTCCAAAGTGATGATTTGAACATCTTGGGAGAAGTTGCCGCAACCATCGGTAGCCGTCCAAGTACGGGTGATGATGTTGTCATTGAAGCAAGAACCTTCGCTCGTTGAAACCGCGTCCTCATAAGTGAGTTCGATGTCAGCAGAGCAGATGTCAGCAGCATCGGTTACTTCACCCGTCAAGGAGAGGTCGGACAAGTCCGTTCCGCATTCCAAGGTCACGTCAGCAGGTGCCGTGAAGGTCGGAGCAATGTCGTCCGTGAAGACGATCATTTGCGTGCTCGACGTGCTGTTGCCGCATGCGTCAGTCGCCGTGAAGGTCCGCAAAATGCTCATGGCACCCGTGCAGGTCATGGACGAATTGACGTCGATGTAATCCACCGTTACTGCAGAACAACCATCCGTAGCAGCCGGGAGGTCGGTGGGCAGCGCCTCACCACATCCCAATTCAATCGTTTCAGCGACCGCTTCCATTTCAGGTGCCGTCGTGTCGATGAACTGGATGAATTGAACCGCAGAAGTTGCATTGCCACATCCATCGGTGACCGTCCACGTCCGACGAATGACATCGTCAGCGAAGCAACCATCAGCACTGGTTTCAATGACGTCCTCGTGAGAAACCGTCAGTTCACTCATGCAGTTGTCGGCCAAGTCCGTAGGCTCACCCATCGCTGCAGTCGAAGCATCCGCGCCGCATTCGACCGATGCATCAGCAGGAGCCGTGAAGGTCGGGGCCTCCGTGTCAGCGTAGGTGACCGTTTGCGTCGCAACCGCCGTGTTGCCGCAACCATCCGTTGCCGTGAAGGTGCGGATCACTGCTGCCATGCCCGTGCAGTTCGTTTCGCCGGCTGACTCAGACACCGTCACTGTGACACCGCTGCACGCATCCGTTGCCTCTGCCATGTCCGTTGGAATCGCATCACCGCAAGCGATGGAGATGTCCGCAGGCACACTCGTGAAGACCGGCTCCACTTCGTCGACGATGGTGATGGTCTGGGTAGCAGTCGTGGTGTTGCCGCACTCATCCTCAGCAGTCCAGGTCCGGATGATCACGTCACCAGCGAAACAAATGTCCTCACCCGCAGCATCGCTGTATTCGATCGTCGCAGAACCGCATCCGTCCATCAGATTGGTCACGTCACCCGTCAAGGCCAAATCCGTTGCGTCAGCACCGCAAGCGATGGTTGCGTCAGCAGGTACCGTGAACGTCGGTCCCGTGATGTCCTCTACGGTGATGTTCTGGACGATGGAAGCTGAATAGCCCACGTTGTCCGTAACCGTCCACGTCCGAACAATGGTGTAGCTGTTGGGGCAAGAGCCCGGAGTCACCACGTCGACAAAGTCGAAGTCGAGTTCAGAATCGCAGTTATCGGATGCCACAGGGAAGACGTATTCCGTTTGGATGGCTTCGCAAGTCGTCGTGTAGTGCTCGACGCTCTCGATGACAGGAGAGCTGTTGTCGAACAAGCAGACGTCATCGCAGGACGCTTCGTTCGTCACGTAGTAGCAGTTGCCGTCGTCGGTGACCGCTTCCTCGTCGTAGTTGCACGCCATCTCATCCGTGCAAGCGCAGTAGGGCGAGCCCCATGACATGCTGACGTACTTCGTGCTGCCTGCAGCCAAACCTTCTGGGAAGATCTGTGCATACAACTGGATGTTCAAAGTACCAGGCGTGGTCAACTGAGCGACCAGCACCCGGTTGTCGTCACCTGCAACACCATAAGCATCGCTCGTTTCAGCAGACAAGTACCAACCGCTTCCGACCACGTCGTCGATGACGATGTCCGAACCGGATTCAAACGCTCCGATCCATTCCGGGTCAGAACCTCCCAATTGAGTGGGGACCTGGATGGAAGACACGGGCGTGTTTTCACCAATCGTAACCCAAGAATCGTACTCCAACGTTGGGAATGACGCGAACAGCGCAGCGTTCGGCCGGAATTCCGTTCCGTAAATGTCTTGGAAGAACTGGCTAGACGAAGCCAACACAATCGGATTCAAATCGTTACCGAGCAGCGCGTTCAGGCGGTCCGTCGGGTTCGCCGTCGTCACGTAGACGCGGTAGGTGGTCATGCCTGGGATGCCATCCACAGCCACTTCTTCGATTTCGATGCCGTACTCGTCATCGCTCGAGAAGAGGATTGGGCAGCTGCAGTAGTCACAGAAGTCCTGTGAAGGCTGCTCCGCCGTCGGGTCGTAGTTGCATGCCGTTGCATCGTTGCAACCCTGCAACGCATCGCAAATCAAGTCGCTGTTTTGGTCGAGGCAATTGCCATCGCAATCGTAACCGAAATCAGCGTAGGTGCATGAGCCATTGTCGGTGACCGCGTTGGGTGCGTAGTTGCACGCCATAGCATCCGTACATCCCGAGCAATCTTCGGTGAAGAAGCACGAGCCATCGTTGTCCGTCGCGCCGAGGTCGTAGTTGCAGGCCGTATCATCCGTGCAACCAGGAACTTCGTCCTCGTCACAAACGCCATCCGCGTCTGCATCGTTCAAGCAAGCACCGTCACAATCGACGTATGAGTTGCCATAGATGTCCTCTGGGAAGACGCACTCCGCTTCGTTGGAGTAGGTCGCGGAAGCGTCGTAGTTGCAGGCCGTTTCGTTCAGGCAACCGCATGAGTTCGTGCCGAAGCTCAAGGTCAGGTATTCCGCATCGGCACCGACGCCGTTCGGGAAGACTTGTACGAACATTTGTCCTGAAACTTCGCCGTCCGTGGTCAACTGAGCCACCAAAACGCGCTGGTCTTCACCCGCATATCCGTTGGAGAATGTGGGGAGGGTGAACCAAGAACCTCCGAAGAAGCTGCTGATGTCCAAGTTGTTTCCTTGTTCGAATGAAGCAATCCAAGAATCTCCTTGGGCTTGAACAAACGTGATTTCAGATTCACCCGCTGCAGGCAACGACTCGATGCCCATGGTCAACCAGCTGTCGTATTGGAGCGAAGGCATGAAGCCGAAGAACAACGGGTTGATTGAGGCTGCAGAGTACGAACCAAACTGTTCCTGATGGAAGCTCGTCGTGGTGTTCAAGAAGGTCGGAACCACTTCATCACCCGCAATGGCAGAGACGAAGTCCGTAGGCGAAGGCGTCGTAACATAGACGCGGTAAGTGTTCAGGCCCGGGATGCCGTTCTCAACGTGCAACTCCAACTCCAACCCGAAGCCATTCTGGCCGCCTGAAGTATTGCCGCAAGAACAGAAGTCACACGATCCGTCTTCGTACGTGGCGGTCATGTCGTAGTTGCAAGCCAAAGCATCCGTGCAACCCAGGATTTCATTGACCACAATGGTTTGGTTCGCAAATGCCGTATTACCACAAGCGTCCGTAGCCGTGAACGTGCGGGTAATGGTCGTAGCCAAATCACCCACAACAGGCACATCGCTGTACGTAACGGTCGGCTCGCTGCAGTTATCCGAAGCTTGCGCCAATGCCGTCGGGAGTGACTCACCGATTTCCAAGGTCACATCCGCCGGAACCGACGTGAACACAGGAGCTTCGTTGTCAACAACGGTCATGGAATGGCTCCGAACCGTGGTGTTGCTGCATCCGTCCACCGCTGTGAATGTGCGGACAATGGTGTAGTTGTTGGGGCATGCACCTGGCATGATCGTTTCCACAACAGACACCGCGGCTGAACCTTCACAATCCATGGCCTCAGGCGTCGCCAATGACGTATCATCCGAGCAGCTGACCGTGACGTCCTCAGGGAAGTCAACGAATTCCGGACCTTGGGTATCCACGATCGTAATGGTCTGGGTAGCCGTGTCCGTATTGCCCGCATCGTCAGAAACGGTCCACGTACGCAACACCCCGTTGGAAGCCAAGCAAGTTACTTGGTTCGCCACTTCGAAGCTGGCCGTTTCACCCTCAGTGTAGACGGCATTGCCCGTGAACGAAATGACCAACGCACCGTTGCTCGACGTCGCAGACAATTCCGCGTTGGGAGCGATTCCGTTGGAAACCACTGAGATCGCGCCGAAATCAAATCCAACCGCATTGTCGATTGTCAGGGTAGCGTAATCGTATGCGTAGGCTCCAGTGACCGTGCCCGTCACCGTCAAGGTGATCATGGAACCATCGATGTCCACTTCGAAAAGACCGCGGTGTGATACGGGGTTAGAAACCACATCATCCGCTGACATTTCCAAACCTGCCCCCACCGTTACGCCTTCTGCAGAAACCACGTAAGGTTGACCGAACAAACCTGGCAAATTCAAGCCGTAGCTCGCATTCAAGTCAAGGGTTACGCCGTTCAAGCTCGCAGAGTTTCCGAGCGGAGCGTCCTCGTAAGTCCAAGACAATTCACCATCACAATTGTCCGTAGAAGCGGTCGGCTCTCCCGTAACGGATGGGTCGATGCCTTCAGCGCATTCAACCGTCACGTCCGCTGGTGCGACCGCGACCGGTGCAACTTCATCAATCAAGGTCATGGTCTGCACCGCCGTTGCCGTGTTGCCCGCAGCGTCAGTTGCGGTAAAGGTCCGGGTGACCACAAACGTACCCATCATGGGGGCAATCTCGTCCTCATACGTCACGACCACAGGCAGTCCGCATCCGCCATCCACCGCAACCGCCATCTCCGTGGGGAGGTCGCTGTCGCACGCCATTACAGCGTCAGCTGGAACCGAAGTGAACGTCGGGGCTTCCGTGTCTTCCGTCATGTAGTTGAAAGGAAGGGTCACACGCTGATCCACTCCTTGATCTCCTTGGTCGAAGATTTGAACGTACAACTGACCGCTGAGCATTCCAGTGGTTGTGAATTGACCAACCAAAACGCGGTGGTCATCCCCTGCAACGCCATTGTCGTAGTCCGCCGTAACGAACCAGCTGTCGCCCAACGTGCTCGTGAGGTCGATGTTGCCTCCAGCTTGGAATACCTCAGCCCAATCCGTGGTGCTGGCCAATTGAGGTGACCCATAACCCTCCGGCAGGATTGAAGACTCCACACCAATCGTCACCCAGCTGTCGTAAGCGAGTTCCGGGTAGACTCCGAAGAAGGCGGGCATCAAATAGGTCGGGAAAGGCGACGGGGACAGCGTTCCTTGGAAGAACGACGTGGTCGTGTTGATCATGGTCGGGAACTCCGAAGTGCCCGAAATGGCCGAGACCAAGTCCGTTGCATCATCGGTGTTCACGTACATCCGGTAGGTCGTACCGTATTCTGAAGTGGCGTGCTCCTCAATTGAAACGAAGTAACCGTCAACTTCCGTCGTGCTGTAGCAGCAGTAATCGCAAGAACCATCGTTGTCCGTTGCGCCAGAATCGTAGTTGCAAGCATCAGCCTCGGTGCAACCACCCACTTCGAATTCATCGCAAACGCCGTCCATGTCCGCATCGTTCACGCATGAACCATCGCACGTGTAACCCGCATCCGGGTACAAGCAAAGGCTGTTATCGGTGTCTGTGGTCGAATCGCTGTTGAAGTTGCAAGCGGTTGCATCCGTGCAATCGACGACTTCATACATGTCGCAAACTCCGTCACCATCTGCATCGGCCAAGCAATTGCCTTCGCAGTCGTAACCCGCCGTTGGCCAAACACAGGGAACGATGTCCGTCGCACCCATCACGTAGTTGCAAGCACCCTCCACCATGCAACCTACAATTTCATCCTCATCGCAGACGTAGTCACCATCGGAATCGTTCAAGCAGTTTTCGTCGCAATCAACGTAGTCCACGCCGTAAACATCAATGGGGTACTGGCAGGTACCATCATCCCACAGGGCATTCACGTCGTAGTTGCACGCTGATTCGTCCGTGCATGCGCACATCGGAGTGCTGAACGAAGCAACGTATTGAATTTCATTCTCTTGCACGCCATTCGGAAAGACTTGGATCAGGGCCGTTCCGCTGAGGTAGCCATCAGTAGTGAATTGTCCAATGAGCACGCGGTTGTCATCGCCTGCAATGGCATTGCTACCGCCCGGCTGAGCAAACCACGCACCCCCCGTGAGGGTCGAGATGCTGATGTTGCCTCCGGCTTCGAAGGTGGTTGCCCAGTCTTCGCCAGGAGTGTTCGCCAATTGGGTTGCATTTTCTCCCGTGCCTGCAGGGCCAGTCAGGCCAATGGTTACGTACGAATCGTACTCCATCTCAGGGAAGGTCGGGAAGAAAAGCGGATTCAACGGCTGTGACGTAGCCGCACCCTGTGGGTGCTGATAGAAGGACGTGGTCGTCGCCATCTCCAGCGGGCTCGCCTCCAAACCAGCAACTGCCGACAAGGCATCGCCCGGGTTCGCCGTCGTTGCGTAGACGCGGTAGGTGCGCATGCCAACGACTCCACCAACAGCATGCAATTCGACGTCGAGGCCGTAGCCTTCCGTGTCAGAAGTCAACGCGTTGCAGCAGTAATCGCACGAGCCATCATCGTCCGTTGCTCCTGAATCGAAGTTGCACGCGGTGTTGTCCGTGCAACCGAGGTAGATGCAAGAACCATCGTTGATGGTCGCTTCTTCCAGGTAGGAAGGTGAAGCGGGATCGGTGCAGCCACAAATTTCTGACGAGAACGTGAATTGGTGCGTGAACGTTCCACCTGCCGCAGCTTGAATGGTCACATTGAGCGCTCCGCCCAAGTCACCATCGGTGGTCAATTGCGCCAACAACACTTTCTGGTCATCACCTGCGAATCCGTTCGAGCCGCCGTTGATGAACCACCCACCATCGATGGCCCCACCCACGCTGAAGCTGGAGCCGTTTGCAAAATCAGCAGCCCATGCGGACTCTGCTTGCAACGAAACTCCTTGTTGACCTGAAGCGGGCTGGCCCGTCAAACCGATGGTTACCCAGCTATCGAACTCGAGCGCTGGAAAGAAACCGAACAATGCAGGGTTGATCAAATTCGACGTGTTGCCTCCGTATTGGTGCTGGTAGAATGAACCCGTGGTGGAAAGGGCCACCGTCCCACCATCACCACCCGACAGCACAGCGGACACATAGTCAGCCGCGT
This sequence comes from Bacteroidia bacterium, assembly GCA_030427925.1. Classification (GTDB taxonomy): domain Bacteria; phylum Bacteroidota; class Bacteroidia; order Flavobacteriales_D; family Sanyastnellaceae; genus JALQTD01. Next base: position 60,245 of record JAUICJ010000006.1, read on the forward strand.
CAGGCGTATTGAGGTAGACCCGATATGTGGTCATACCAGCGAGCCCGCTGAGGGCTCCAGAGGCGTCGGCTCCAAATGTTGCGAGCTCTTCGACAGACAACTCAAAGCCCGGGTGGTCAGCCGGTTGAGCGCCATAGTCATAGCAAGCAGTCTGAGCGACTAATTTGCCTGAAACACTTGAGAATCCGACAAGTGCAGCAAGCAGGAAGTAGAATTTCGTCTGCATTATTCCTAGGTTAAGCGACCGAAAATTACGAAATATCGACCCAACAAACAAGCACAACGGCGGGAAAATCGCCTCCGTCGAAAAAAAAAGACGATTCGACGCATGAAGAAGACCCCGCTAAGCCCCGCAATACTTGCGTATCTTAGCGGTCTACAATCTCAGCAGGATGTTCGATAATCTACAGGAAAAATTCGACCGTGCGTTTCAAATTTTGAAAGGACACGGCTCCATCACAGAGGTGAATGTGGGCGATACGTTGAAGGAGGTGCGAAAAGCCCTGCTTGACGCCGATGTCGACTACAAAACCGCGAAGGAATTCACCCAACGAGTCAAGGAGGAAGCCCTCGGTCGCGAAGTCTTGACCTCGCTCAAGCCGGGCCAACTTCTCGTGAAAATCACGCACGAAGAATTGACCAAATTGATGGGTGAGGCTGCTGCAGATTTTCGCGTTCAAGGGAAGCCTGCTGTCATTCTTTTGGCCGGTCTTCAAGGCGCTGGAAAAACCACCCATGCGGGCAAATTGGCCAAGCTCATCGAGGACCAATTCAAAAAGAAGGTGTTGCTCGTCGCCTGTGACGTTCACCGTCCCGCGGCCGTGGACCAATTGAAGGTGGTGGGAGAAAGCGTCGGGGTCGACGTGTATGCTGAGCCGGGCGTTTTAGACGCTCCGGGCATTGCGGAGCGGGGGTTGGCTCATGCCAAATCCAGCGGCCACCAAGCCGTGATCATCGACACCGCAGGTCGTTTGGCCATCGACGAAGACATGATGCGTGAAATCGACCTGGTCAAAGCCGTGGCCAAGCCAACGGAAACCCTGTTCGTGGTCGATTCCATGACAGGTCAGGACGCCGTTCGAACCGCCGCTACCTTCAATGAGCGATTGGATTTTGACGGAGTCATTTTGACCAAATTGGACGGTGACACGCGCGGCGGTGCGGCCCTCTCCATACATTCCGTCGTGGGCAAACCCATCAAGTTCGTCGGGGTCGGCGAAAAGATGGACGCCCTCGAGGTCTTTCACCCAAACCGCATGGCGGAGCGCATCTTGGGCATGGGAGACGTGGTTTCGCTCGTGGAGCGGGCGCAGCAAGTCATTGACGAAAAGGAAGCGGCCCGTTTGGAGTCGAAAATTCGCAAGAACAAATTCGACCTCGAGGATTTCCTTCAGCAAATCCAACAGCTCAAAAAAATGGGCAACTTGAAGGATTTGATGAGCATGATCCCCGGAATGAGCAAGGCCCTCAAGGGCATCGACATCGATGACAACACCTTCAAACAAGTTGAGTGCATCATCCAGTCCATGACCCCTGAAGAACGCGCAAATCCGGGCATCATCAATCCGGCGCGGAAGCAGCGCATCGCGCGGGGATCGGGAAAAGACATCCAGGACATCAATCGCCTGCTCAAGCAGTTTGAGGACATGCGGAAAATGATGCACACCATGACCAATGGCGCCGGCGGGAAGCGCAGCCGGGCAGCCGGCTTGTCAGCGCTGCGTCGCTAATCCCCCCACCCCATGCTCCTCGACGGAAAAAGCACCTCCCTTGCAATTCAATCGGAACTGGCTGAAGCTGTGGCACAGCGGGTTGCGGAAGGCAAAAAACGGCCGCATTTGGCTGCGATTTTAGTGGGCAACCACCCCGCAAGCCGCGCGTATGTGGGGCACAAGGTGAAGGCCTGTGATCGCATTGGATTCGAGAGCACGTTGGTCGAGCTGTCCGAATCGGTGACGGAAGCAGCATTGCTCGATTCTGTTCGGCAGCTCAACGAAGACGATTCGGTTGACGGCTTCATCGTACAATTGCCCCTCCCCGGCCACATCGACGAACAGCGCATCATCGAAGCCATCGCTCCTGAAAAGGACGTGGACGGTTTTCATCCGGTGAATGTGGGGCGCATGACCCTCGGCCTGCCGTGTTTCTTGCCTGCTACCCCAGCGGGAATCCTCGAATTGTTGAAGCGCTCGGGAATTGGGACGACGGGCAAGCACGTGGTTGTGGTCGGGCGCAGTGCCATTGTTGGCACGCCGATTTCGGTTTTGCTGAGTCGATCGGGAGAGCCGGGCAATGCGACGGTGACCTTGTGTCATAGCCGAACGGTGGATTTGGCCTCGATCACGCGCCAAGCAGACATCCTCATCGCGGCCATCGGCAAAGCGCATTTCATTGGTGAAGAACACGTGAAAGATGGTGCAGTCGTCGTGGACGTGGGCATCAACCACATACCAGACGCCACGAAGAAAAGCGGGCGGCGCATGGTCGGTGACGTGGATTTCGAGGCCGTAGCGCCGAAGTGCTCAGCGATAACGCCGGTGCCGGGAGGCGTGGGGCCGATGACGATTGCGGCGTTGTTGCAGAACACGATGCGAGCCGCGGCGCGCGGATGACGCAGGAGGATCGCCGTTTCATGAACCGGGCGTTCGAGCTCGGGGAGCGGGGGCGCTTGTTTTCCGCGCCGAATCCTCATGTCGGCTGCGTGATTGCTGCTCGGGGTGAGGTGTGGGGAGAAGGGTGGCACCACCGGTCAGGGGAACGGCATGCCGAAGTGCATGCTTTGGCTCGGGTGCGGGCGGATCGAAAGGAGCGGCTTGCGGAAGCCACGGCGTATGTGACCTTGGAGCCCTGTGCGCACGTGGGGAAGACACCGCCGTGTGCCGATGCGCTGCTGGCTGCAGGCGTGGGACGGGTGGTGGCCGCTGTGCGCGATCCGGCGCCTTGGGTGTCGGGGGCGGGGTTTCATCGGCTCGCTGAAGGCGGGGTTCGGACCCACTGGGCGAACCCCGAAACGGCGCAGCTGGCGCAGGTGTTCAACCGCCGATTCTTTTCGCGCGAGCGGCCTTGGATTGTCTTGAAATGGGCGGAGACCTTGGACGGTTTTCTCGGCCCAAAAAACGCACTTGCACAGCACGTCATCACCTCGCCCTGGGCGCAGCGATTGACCCACCGATGGCGCGCTGAGGAACAGGGCATCCTGGTCGGACGCCGCACGTGGTTGACGGATCAGCCGGGACTTGACGTGCGGAAAGCACCGGGGAAATCACCCGTGCGCATCGTGCTCGCGCCGAGCTATCCTCGCCAGGCGCCACCGGACATTTGGTGGGTTACCGCCCCGGAGTTCGTGAAGGGGCCACGGGATTTGGCATGGCTCCCGGAGGACGGCCTCCACTCCATGGTCCGGATGCTTCGTACCGCGGCAGGCGTTCATTCCCTGCTCGTCGAAGGCGGGGGCGCTACCCTTCAGTCCTTCGTAGACGCCGGTTGCTGGGACGAATGCAAATGGTGGGTCGCGGACGCCCCGTTGGGCACGCCCGGCATCCCCGCTCCTGTTTGGCCCGATGGTCCCAGCGCCTGGCGCGAACACGGTCGCGGCCCCGCCGAAACGTGGCACCGGTTCATTCGCCCCCTTCCGCGCTGACCGGCGAAGCCAACCCGTCGGGCGTCATCGCCCACGTCCTGCCGGTCAGCCGCCTTCCCCAAACCCCGTCCACGTGGCGCGCATCGTCGATCCAATCCTCCAGCGACGGGTCGATCCACACCTCCTCCCCGTCAGCTAGGTAGAGGGTGATGCGCACGTTTTGGCCCCGATAGCGATCCTCCATCGGAAACGCGAACCCATCGGAAAACACCACCGCATTCCCATCGAGGACCACCTCGAAATCCATGCGCTGCGCTCGCGCCCGCGCTGCCCGCCGATTCGCCCCATGCGCCTCCGCTGCCCAATCGAGCCGAGTCACCCCATTGGGTGCGCGACGCACATCGATTTCCACGTCGTCCATCCAAATTTGGTCTTCCCCCACCACCCAACTCAAATCCGTCCCCTCCCAAGTCACCGGATTCAGACCCGCCAGCGAATCCACCGCCGCCAACCGCAGCACCCGCGGCCCATCGGCAACCGGCAGTTCCAACCGGTTCATTACGGTGCCCTCCCGACCGAACTCCATCCCGAGGCGCAACCCGAGCCCCGCGCCCATGCCCACCCCCATCAACGTAACCACCGCAGAAAACGCCAGCACCCAGCCCAAGCGCGCCCCCCGCCGCAGCGAAGGCGCGAGCAGCCAAGCAACCGCCGAGGCCACGAGCGCCACTGGCAACGCGCAAATGAGGGCAAGCGCGGTCCATGCATACGGCATGCCGAACCCGGCTGGAAGCGTGGAGCGAGCCAACGCCAGCAACTGACCGCCCGCCTGGAAACCAAGCGGCTCCCAGGAAATGCCACCCACCCCAGTCAAGAGCCCCACCACGCTCAGCAGCAGGGCCAGCGAAAGCAACACCAACACGGCCCCCACAAGCCGACCGAACACCTTGACGATCAAATGGAAAATCCGTTCCAGAAAGGCGAAAGCGTCCTGAACGGCTTCCCGGAATCGGCTGGATTTGACGCGGTTTGACATGCCGGACAGTTCCTCGTTCACGCGGCGCTTGATGTTTTCGACGGTGGGTTCGGCACCGTGCATGGCGAGGCGGTCGGCACGGGATTTGGCCTGGGGGATGATGATCCACAAAATCAGGTAGAGCGGAATGGCAAACCCCACGGTCAACAAGGCAAGGAACGCGAGGCGAACCCACGTGGCTTCGATGTTGAAGTACGCCCCCAGCCCCGCTGCCACACCGCCGATCATGCCGGATTCGCGGTCGCGGAACAGCTTGCGCGCCGCACGGGGCGTGGCCTCTCCTTCCTCCACGAAATCCTCGGGCTGACCGAGGCGACCTTCGGCCCATTCAACATCGGATTCGTTGACCACTTCGCGTTGGCCCGCGAGCCGTTCTTCGAACAATTCGACCAACCGCGCCTCCACGTCCGAGAGGATCTCCTCCGCTCCTTGCGTGCCTTCCAGCGCGCGCCGCAAGGCATGCAGGTAAGCGAGGAGGCGTCGGTGGGCAGCTTCGTCAAGGTGGACGAGCCGGCCTGCGAGTTCAAGGGTGGTGGTGGTGTTCATGATTCGGGAGCTTCAAATGAGGGCAAGGCATCGACCGCTCGGACAAACCGGGTCCATTCGGCATCCAAGGCGCTGAGGAATTCAGCACCCGCTGGGGTGAGTTCGTAGTACTTGCGGGGCGGGCCGGACTTGGACTCTTCCCAGCGATATGCGAGCAACCCGGCATTTTTCATCCGCGTCAGCAACGCGTAAAGGGTGCCCTCAACGACGATCAAATCCGCGTCTTGCAGGGTGGCCAGCACGTCGGAGGCGTAGGCCTCTCCTTTGCTCAACACCCGAAGGACGCACAATTCGAGGACGCCTTTGCGCATTTGGGCACGGGCATTGGAAACCTTCATGGGGCCAAAGGTATGGTGTTCGTTAGGTACTTTGCAAAACATAGTACCTAATTTTTCAACTCACCGACCCGTGGACGGTGGTATTTTCGCCACCAACATGGGCTACCTCCTTCTCGCCATCCTACTGGCCACGGCGATTTTCGCCGGCTTCCGCGTGTTCCCGAAGTGGGGCGCGGACACCTTTCAAGTGATCGTCATCAACTATGCGGTGGCCGCCGGATTGGGTTGGTGGCTGGCAGGTGGCTGGCCTACGCTCCTCCGAGCTTGGGGCGATCCCTGGGTGTACACGGCAGTGGTGGTGGGTTCGCTGTTCCTGTATTTGTTCCACCTGATGGCCCGGAGTGCGCAAGTGAATGGCTTGACGGTCACGACGGTAGCCGCCAAATTGAGCATGGTCTTGCCCGTGCTGGTGTTCCTGGTTGCTGATCCCACGGACGGATTAACCGTTGCGAAGGCCGCTGCGCTGCTGTTTGCATTGCCTGCGGTGGTGCTCGCTTCGTGGAAGGCCGATGAGCCCTTCAGGCTGCGCGACGCCCGCATGCCGCTCATCATTTTCTTCGGTGGCGGGCTCATCGATTTGATGTTTGGGTGGTTCAGTGGGCCCGAACACATGCGCGAGCCTGCCTTCCGTTACTTGTTCACTACGATTCCGTTCACGATGGCGCTGACCATCGGTTTGGGCATGCTGGGGGCCCAGCGATTCCGCGGCGTGCGACTGGATACCACGAAGCACCGCAAGGGCGTGACGTGGGCGTGTGGGCTGGCGCTCGGCTTCATCAATTTCGGTTCGCTGTATTACCTCCTGCAGGCGTATTCAGCCGTTTCGCTGGACCGTTCCTCCATCACCCCCCTCATCAACCTCGGCATCGTCCTCGCCAGTGCTGGGGTCGCCCGCGTCGCTTTTGGTGAACGGCTCACCCGCCGGAATGCCCTCGGACTCGCGCTCGGGTGCGCAGCCATGGTGCTGCTCTATTTCAGCTAAAAAAAGCCCGATTCCTTCGAACCGGGCTTTGCATGTCATTCTTCTGCATTGCGTTGAACACGCTGCATGGGATTCTCTCCTCCCCCGCCCCATTCTTTCTGCTTGAAAACCTCGAAGCGCGTTGGCTCAGGACGCGGAGGCCACGCGTTGTCGCTCATGTCGACATCCGCCGTTTCGAGGTACGGATCGAGGACGATGCGCACCGCCGGGCGATCCGTCACGAACACCTTCGTCACCGTCGGCTCGCTCATCTTCCAGATTTCCGCTGGAATGCGCCGCACTTCCCGTTCGCCATCCTCGTACTCGAACTCCACAATCAGCGGCATCACCAAACCGCCCTCATTGCGGAAGGTGATTTCATAAAACTGCTTGTCGGAAGACAGCAACGCCTTCTCCTCCTCCGTCAACTCCGCCATCCACTCTTCGTACTCTTTCCAGTCCAAATCCAACACCTCAAACCGATCCCACTGCGTGTAAAAATCATGCAAGGACGGATCCGCCTCCAGGTACGTCTCCCGGATGAACTCCTCGTCGCGGATCAAGCTGATGTCCGCCGGTTCCCGCGCCGCCTTCGCCCGATTGAATTCCGCCTCGGTCTGCGGATTGCCCGTGTCCATTTGCATCCACCGAACTTGGTCGAGCGCGATGTCCACGTGGTCCGTGGTGTAGAACCACCCACGCCAAAACCAATCCAAGTCCACGCCGCTCGCATCTTCCATCGTCCGGAAGAAATCCGCGGGCGACGGGTGCCGGAACGCCCACCTGCGGCTGTATTCCTTGAACGCATAGTCGAACAACTCACGGCCCATGACGGTCTCGCGCAAGATGTTCAGCGCCGTTGCGGGCTTGCCGTAGGCGTTGTTTCCGAACTGGTAAATGGACTCGGAGTTGGTCATGATGGGGCTGATGCGTGATTTGTCCCCGCCCATGTAATCGCGGATGTTGCGTGCACTGCCGCGGCGAGTCGGGTAATCGCGATCGAACTCCTTTTCAGTCAAGTACTGAACGAACGTGTTCAGCCCCTCATCCATCCACGTCCACTGGCGCTCATCCGAGTTGATGATCATCGGGAAGAAGTTGTGCCCCACCTCGTGGATGATGACGCTGATCATCCCGGTGCGCGTGCGCTCGCTGTAGGTTCCGTCCGGCTCCGGTCGCCCGCCGTTGAAGCAGATCATCGGATACTCCATGCCGATCCACTTCGTGTGCACGCTGATGGCCACCGGATAGGGGTAGTCGATGGTGAAGTGCGAATACGTCTTCAAGGTTTGCGCCACCGCTTTCGTGGAGTATTGTTCCCAAAGCGGGTTCCCTTCTTTCGGGTAAAAGCTCATGGCCAATGGCGAGCGATCGCCCACCTTCACAGCCAGCGCATCCCAGATGAATTTCCGGCTAGAAGCCCAGCCGAAGTCGCGCACGTTTTCGGCCTCGAAAATCCACGTCTTCTCCCCGCTCGCCTTGCTCTTTTCGGCCTCGCGGGCCTCTTCCTCCGTCACGATCATGACGGGCTGGTCGTACGTCGTGCGAGCGCGTTCGTAGCGCCGGCGTTGCTCGGGGGTGAGCACGGATTTGGCGTTCACCAATTCTCCCGTGGATGCCACGATGTGATCCGCAGGAACCGTCAGCTCAACGCGGTAATCCCCGAAGTTGAGTGTGAACTCGCCGCTGCCGAGGAACTGCTTGTTCTGCCATCCTTCGTTGTCGCTGTATACCACCATGCGGGGGTAGAACTGGGCGATGGTGTAGATGTAGTTGTCTTCTTCGGGGAAGTGCTCGTAGCCGCTGCGGCCGCCGATCTTCATGCGGTCGTTGATGTTGTACCACCATTCGACGCTGAAGGTGAACTTGCCGCCGGGCTTCAATGGCTGCGGCAGCTCGATGCGCATCATCGTTTGGTTGATCGTGTAGTCGAGGGGTGCGCCGCCGCTCGTGACCGACTCGATTTTGAAGCCTCCGTCGAAGGTGGGTTCGAGCTTCATCACGTCGTCGAACGACATGCGGTTGCTGATTTCCGATTGGCTGATCTTGTAGGAGTCGGAATCGAGGGCCCGCATGTTTTGGTCCAACTGAAGCCAAACGTAGCGCAGCTCATCCGGGCTGTTGTTCGTGTACGTGATGGTCTCCTCGCCGTCAATGCGCTGGTTCGCGTCATCGAGGTGGATCTTCATGTCGTAGTCCGCCTGCTGCTGCCAGTATGCGTGGCCCGGCGCGCCCGAAGCGGTCCGGTAGACGTTGGGCGTAGGCAGTTCCTGGCCCAGTTGGCGGAACTTGTTCGTGTTCGTGCGGGGAGGCTGGGCTTCGGGAGCGGGATTCTGCTGTGCGAGCAGCGGGCTCACGGCGAAAAGCGCAGTCGCAAGGAGCGCAGCAAGGCGGTTCACGTGGTTCACTTCTGACGAATTTTGAAGCCCCAAGATACGGGTTCTTCGCGGGCTTTGGGCGACTACTCAGGCCAAATCACCTGCCCCGACTCCGTGCGGTCCACGTCGAACGCGAGCGGAACCGCCTCGCCCCGGATGTCGCCGCTGCCGTGAATTCCGAGGTAGGCGTAATCGGTGGAGTGGAAGCGCAGTTCGTGGGCGGAGCTTTGGTTGAGGAAGGCGCGGCGGGCGAGTAGTGCGGACGCGTCGAGGGTTCCGAGGCCGGCGACGTAAGCACCGAGTCGGTCGGCGGAACCGGTGAGGGTGAGGTGCGACGGGCCGGCGTGGAGGCGCGCTTCGAGCGTGTCCACGTGGGCCGAAATGGCCGTTCGACCTGCGGATCGGCGGGCGTCAAAGGACCACAGGCCGTCGCGCGCTCCGATTTCCCATCGAAAGTCCCCGGTGCCGGTGTGTTCGACGGTCCGAAGGTCCGGTGCCCAAACCTCCACCCGGAGCCGAATGCCCAGGTTGCGCACCCAATCGCACGCGTTGGCGTCGCCGAGCAGCAGCTCGCCTGAATCGAGCTCAGTTTGGGCGTGGGCGAGGAGGTTCGCCGGTCCTTCCCACCGCCACACAACGCGTCCGCTATCGCCGTCCGCATGCAGCACGACCTCCACACCATCGGCAATCGTCAACCGCACCGCAGGCGCGTCGAACGCCCCCGCGACCACGGTGTCCACCCCGGCAGCGCGCAGGCAAGCGGGCGACTCCGGCCGGTTGCAGCAAACCAGCAACGAAGCGAGCAGGAACGCACCGAGGCCAGCCGGGATGGCGATGCGGGCGGTTCTGCGGGTCACCCGTGCTGGGATTTGGCTCGATCCCAATACGCGTCCATCTCCTCCAACGTCATGTCTTTCAGCGCCTTGCCATCCGCCGCCACCGCCTCTTCCATGTGCATGAACCGCCCGCGAAACCGGCGATTCGTCCGCTCCAACGCCTCGTCCGGATTGATGCCCACGAAGCGCGCGTAATTGATCAGCGCGAAGAGCACGTCCCCGAACTCATCCGTCGCCCGATCCATCGCGCCCGCCGCCAGCTCCTCACGGAACTCCCCCAGCTCCTCCTGCACCTTGTCCCACACTTGGTCCGCGTTGTCCCAATCGAATCCGACGCCCCGCACCTTGTCCTGAATCCGGTACGCCTTCACCAGCGACGGCAGCGAATTCGGCACGCCTTCGAGCACGGAACGGTTGCCCTCCTTCAACTTCAGCTGCTCCCAATTCGCCTTCACCGCCTCCTCGTCATCGGCCTTCACGTCCCCGTAAATGTGCGGGTGGCGTGAAATCAGCTTGTCGCAAATGCCGTTCAGCGCATCGGCGATGTCCCAGGCGCCCTGCTCGCTGGCAATCTTCGCGTAAAACACCATGTGCAGCAGCAAATCGCCGGTTTCCTTCTTGATTTCGTCGAGGTCCGCATCGAGGATGGCGTCGGCGAGTTCGTAGGTCTCCTCAATGGTCAGGTGGCGCAGGCTTTCGAAGGTCTGCTTGCGGTCCCACGGGCATTGTTCCCGCAGTTCGTCCATGATGTGAAGGAGGCGCGCGAAGGCGGCTTGTTTGTCGGCGAGGCTGTGCATGGGGGCAAAGGTAAGCCGCTGCCGTACCTTGCGGACATGTTGCGCGTTGCGTTCCTCGCGGGGCTGTGTGCCCTGTCGTTCAAGGTTTCAGGCCAAACCGAGTTCCAGCTCATCGGCGGCTTCGTCCTCCCCCACCGGCCCGAGATGGCCCGACTGGTGACGGGCCACGCAACCGGCTTCTCCCTCTCTCACTGGCGCGAGTCGCACGGAATCTGGGCTTCCGAGCACGGCCGATGGGGCATCCGCCAAGGCGCAATGCTCAGCGTCCTCGACGCCGGTTCGCCCGAACTCGGCGTCCAAGCGTCCGCGCTTTGGCTCACGCGATTCCCCATTCGCGATCGCAGCCACCTCGAACTCGGCCTCGGACCCGCGTGGACCTCCCGCTCTTACCGAACCGACGGCCCGACCTCGTTCGCGCTCGCCGGCCCATGGAACCTCGGCCTCCATGCCGGACTCGCCCGGCGAATCCGGCTCAAAGCGCCCTTCCATTTCACGGTCGGCGCTGCCCTCACCCACCTGTCGAACGGCGGACTGTTCCAGCCCAACCTCGGCACCAACGCCCTGACAGCTCGGGTGGCCTTCCACTGGGGAAGCGTGCCGACGCAATACCCGCAAGTCGTGCAACCTCCGGGCACCTTTGAGCGCGCGAACCGTTGGCACTTCGGCCTGCGGGTGGGCGCTCGCGACGCGGGCTTGCCGGGAGGTCCCCTTCACCCCGTCTCCACCCTGCGCGTCTTGTGGGAACGCCGCGCCCAAGTCGTCCATCACGGGCCTCTGCCGCGCCGAATGGGCTGGTCACCCGTGGCGGCTGCACAACTCACCCTGAACCAAAGCCGCAGGCCGGAATCGCCGGGCAATCCGGCGGCAAGGTGGCAACCTGCGGTGCTGGTGGGAGCCCGGTGGTGGGTCGGCAACGTGGCCCTTCAATTCGCACATGGGCACCTCTTAGCGAACGCGTCGCCGGACTTTGGACCCGGCCATTTGGATGCAGCGTTGGTTTGGCGGGTGCGGCCTGAGTGCATGGTGGAATTGGGCCTGCGCGCCTTCAGCATGCGCGCCGAACACCCGGTTGTGGGAGTGACCTGGACGCCCGTTATGGACAATTGGTCCCGAAGAACGACAGGAAGATGAGCAAATCGGAGGTGGCGATTGTGCCGTCTCCGTCCACGTCTGCGGGGCACGTTGATGGTTCGGAAGGAATGCACGTGCCGTCGTCGTACAAGGCCGCGGGATCGAAATTGGGCGCGTCAGGCCACGTGCATCCAGCACAAGAAGTGATTTCGCACGACCCGTCATCCAACGTGGCCTCTTCGTTGTAATTGCACGCAAAGGGATAGGTGCAACCCCAGTTCGCTGCCTCCGTTGTCCCGCCAAAACCTGCTGCAAACAACCCGATGTGCTCCACGGCAGTCCAACAGGTCGCCCAGTTGCCTCCTGCCGGGGCAAACGCCCCGATGTAGCCCACGGGATCGAACCAGGAATCCGTGGGAAAGTACTGCGCTTCCAAGGCATAGGCCATGTTCGTGGGGCGCAGGTCGATGGGATCGATCACAAAACCACTTTCGGTCTCGAACGCCGCATCGAGCATCGGATCCACCACAAGGTTGTTGTTGTCGATGAAATGAGCTTGCACCGTCGCGGTTCCATTCCAAACGAAACCAAAGTCATACGAAATGAGTTCTTCGATGGCGTTGGACGAGCCGATGTCCCAAAATCGGTTGTTTTCAATCAAGATTTCGCCGAACGTCATCAGCTCCCACGCATCGCACGGATCGGCGTCCGCAATTTGAATGCCGTGATCGAAATTCAACGTCAGGCTGTTGTGCAAGCGCATCCCTCCTCCGTGGTGCAGCCGCCAAGCCATGGCTTCTCCCTTTCCCAACACCGTGCAATTGTAAAGCGTCGGCACGTTGAACGGCATGAAGGTCATGGACACATCGAAGTCGACGTAGTCGTCCCCCTCGATGTCCGCTCCATACGTTCCCGCCCCGTTCAACTCATCAATGACGAACAGCGCGTGCTGAACACGGCCCTGCCATCCTTGATCGGTCTGCAACGGGGCCTCCCCATTGAAAGCGCTCACCACGTACTTCAAGTCCACCAAACCTCCCATGACCTGCAGGCCATCATTGGCACTGGCGAAGCACTCAATGTGGTCGATGACCGTGCCGCTGCCGACTCCACAGAGCTGCAAGGCGTTCGTTTCATTCGGGTTGCCGAATTGATTCACCCCCAACCGCGTTCCTGCATGCCGAATGCTCAAATACCGGAGCGTCCCGGAACTTCCCGTCGGGTCCGTGTTGCCGCCGTACGCATGCCGCTGTGCCCCGCTGAAATCCAGCACGCCTTCCGCCAAGTCGTCACCGTCCCACGTGTTGATCTCGCCGGCACCGCAAACGATGAGCCCCCCCCATCGTCCGCGCTCATCGAACCCCGTGGAATCGTCCATCGGATCGCCTTCGTACGTGAAGACAATCGGGCACGATTCCGTGCCTTCCGCAAGCAGGGAGGCGCCACGAGCAATGACCAAACTTCCCGGCAACTGGGAGAAGAGGTAGTCAATGCGCTGTGAGGGATTGCCGTTGCCTAAGGTGTAAGTAAGGGTGTCGGTGACCACGCTGGACCGGCCCTGGACGATGGTTCCCGGCTCAATGGTCAACACGTCACCGGGGTTCACATAAACCGTTTCCGTGAGGACATAAATCGTGTCGCAGGACCACGTAGTACTGCCGGTTCCGTTGCCGGCCTGGTCGCTCACGTATTGGATTGGCCTTTCTGAAATGGGTGCGCATTCACAGGGACCAAAGGGGGCTTGGCCGAAGGCTGCAGCAACAAGGGCTGCACCCGAGCACGCCCAAAACAAGCGAAGCATCGAAGGGGACAACATGATCGGAAATTTGGCAGGTTCAAGATACAGCCCCAACGCCATCACACCATGCCGCGGAATGGACTTATCTTTGCTCCATGGAATGGAAAGTCGTCCTTTTGACCGTGGGATTATTGGCCCTCGGTTTTGCTGGCATCGCCATCAAGCTGCTCGTGAAAAAAGACGGGGAATTTGCAGGAACCTGCGCGAGCGCGAGCCCTTTCTTGAAAGAAGCGGATGGTGGGTGTTCCGTTTGCGGCGCGCGCCCTCAGGAGCAATGCCTCAAGGAAGGAGCCTGAACCTCCCCTTCAGTTTAAGGGGATGAGCGTATCCCCCCAACCCGAAGTCATCCACGTGTTCCAGCCGCCTTCTTCGTTCGCGATGAGGAAGATGGCTTCGAGATGCTGTTCCGGATGTGAGGCCTGATAGCGTTCGATGAATGCGGCGCCCGCATCCGGCCCCATGACCATGCACGCCGTCGCGAGGGCATCGGCTGTGGCAGCCGTTCGCGCTCGAATCGTTGCGCTGAGCAAGCCATGCTGAACGGGGTACCCCGTTGCGGGATCGATGGTGTGGGAACGTCGGATTCCGTCTTCTTCGTAGAACTTGCGGTAACTGCCACTCGTGCAGACGGCCAAATCCGAAACCGCGATGATCGCTTCCAACTCGCGGTTTTCCGATTCCGTGAAGAGCGGCTGGTCGATGGCGATGTGCCACGGTTCTTCCCGGTCGTTGACGCCCGCACAGCGCACTTCGCCTCCAATTTCCACCATGGCGTTCTCGATGCCCGAATCCAGCAGCCATTCCATCACCAAATCCACCGTGAAACCTTGGGCAATGGAATTGAAATCGACCTTCGAACCCGCGAATCGCTTGCGCACGTGTGTGGCTGAGATCGCGTGGTCGCGTTCCACGTGGTGGACGTCGATGACACCGCGCCCCATGCCCACCAGGGCGAGGGCGGAATCCACTTGCTCGGGCGTGATTTGGCCTCGTTCAGACAAGCCGAAGCCCCACAGCTCGACCAACGGCAAAACCGTCGGATCGAAGGCGCCTCTTGTCTCCGCGTGCAGTTCTTCGCTCAACAGCCAAAGCGACGAGAAAATGAAGGACTCATCCTGAAACGCATAGACCGTGTCCAGCCGGTCCCAAGCATTCACCTCCGAAATGACCGAGGTGTCCCACCACAGATTCGCCGCCTCATCCACCGCGCGGAGGATGCTATCGAGTTCAGCCTGCGGCTGCAACTTGGGGGCCTCGTACTTCACCAAGTACGTTGTGCCCTGCGTGTTCCCGCGGTGCTCGTAAAAGGCCAAATCCCGCTCTACAACCTCCCCTCCACATCCCCAACTGAACACGACAAAGGCCGCACCCCAAGGTGCGACCTTCGTCCATCTAACTGCATTCATCGACATGGGATCAGCCTCCGAAATCGTCAAAGCTGACGTTCTCCGGGGGCACGCCCCAATCGTCACACATCTTCAATACAGCTTGGTTCATCATCGGAGGTCCACAGAAGTAGAACTCGATGTCTTCCGGAGAATCGTGGTGCGCCAAGTGGTGTTCGATGACCGCGTTGTGCACGAATCCAAGGAAGCCATCCCCCTCGGAGTTCACGTCCTTCTTCACCTGCCAATTGTCCTCCTCAGTAGGCTCCGAGAGCACCACATAGAACTTGAAGTTGGGAAATTCCTGCTCGATTTTCTTGAAATCATCGAGGTAGAACAACTCGCGCTTCGAACGACCACCGTACCAGTACGTCACCTTCCGGCCCGTCTTCAGCGTGTGAAACAAGTGGAACAAATGGGAACGCATGGGTGCCATGCCTGCACCTCCACCGATGTACACCATTTCCGCCTCCGTCTCCTTGATGAAGAATTCCCCATAAGGACCGGAAACGACCACCTTGTCTCCTGGCTTTTGAGCGAAGACGTAAGATGAGCAGATGCCCGGATTGACTTGCATCCAACCATTGCGAGCGCGATCCCAAGGCGGGGTGGCAATCCGGATGTTGAGCATCACGATGTTGCCCTCTGCCGGGTGATTCGCCATCGAGTAGGCACGTACAATCGGTTCGTCGTTGACCATTTTGAGGTCCCACAGACCAAACTTGTCCCATTCGCTTTGGAACGTGTTCGGATCCTTGTGGTGATCGGGGTGGGCCGTGATGTCAATGTCCTTGTATTCGACCGTGGTCGCTGGAACATCGATTTGGATGTAACCGCCCGCCTCAAAGTGCATGCTCTCACCTTCTGGCAACCGCACGACGAACTCCTTGATGAAGGAGGCCACGTTGTAGTTCGAAACGACCTCGCACTCCCATTTCTTGATGCCGAACACCTCCTCGGGGACTTTGATGTCCATGTCCTCCTTCACCTTGACTTGGCAGCCCAAGCGCCAATCGTCAGCAATTTCCTTCCGTGAAAAGTGCGGTTCTTCCGTCGGCAAAATCGTGCCTCCCCCAGACATGACCTGGCAACGACACTGGATGCACGTTCCGCCACCACCGCAAGCGGAAGGCAGGAAGACCCCGTTGTTTCCGAGCGTGGTCAGCAGCGTGCTTCCGCCGTCAACTTCGATTTCTTTCTCACCGTTGATGGTGATTTTGATTTTCCCACTGGGAGAGAGTTTGGCTTTGGCAAACAACAGCAAGCCCACCAAGAGCAAAATGACTCCCAAGAAGAACGCAAGCGTAAGGATAATGGTCGTGCTCATCTCAATCAGATTTCAATCCCCATGAAGCTCATGAACGCAATGCCCATCAAGCCGGTGATGATGAAGGTGATGCCCAGTCCCTTGAGGGGAGCCGGAACGTTGGAGTAACGAATTTTTTCACGGATGGCCGCAATGGCAACGATGGCGAGCCACCAACCCACGCCCGATCCCAAACCGAAGACCGTGGCCTCCCCGATGTTCGGGTATTGGCGATCCTGTACGAACAGCGCACCGCCAAGGATGGAACAGTTCACCGCGATGAGCGGCAAGAAGATGCCCAAGGCACCATACAGCGCCGGCGCGAATTTCTCGACGATCATCTCCACGAGCTGCACCATCGACGCGATGACCGCAATGAACATGATGAAGCTCAAGAAACTCAAGTCGACCGTCGCAAACTCCGGGTCAAGCCAAGTCAACGCACCCTCCTTCAACACGTAATTCTCCAACAAGTAGTTAATGGGAACCGTAATGCCCAAAACGAAGATTACGGCAAGGCCCAAACCGTTTGCGGTTTTGACCGTCTTGGACACCGCCAAGTAAGAACACATGCCCAAGAAGTAGGCAAAAATCATGTTCTCAATGAAGATGCCCTTCACAAATATGCTCAGGTATTCCATCAGTTCTCTTCGATCAGTGCTTTGTTACGGCTGCGTTGAATCCAAATGATGATGCCCACGGTCACCAAGGCCATCGGAGGCAAAATCATCAAGTTGTTGTTCTCGTAAAATCCTCCGTTGCTGATGAACCAGCTCTCTGGCAGGAACTTCACCTGGCCCATTCCTGGGAGGCTGATGGCTCCACTTCCGAAGATTTCACGCACAATGGAGACCACGAGGAGGATCCACGCGTACCCCATTCCGTTGCCGATGGCGTCCAAAAAGGAGGGCCCTGGCTTGTTGCCCAATGCAAAGGCCTCCAACCGGCCCATGATGATGCAATTCGTAATGATCAAGCCCACGAACACGCTCAACTTCTCTGAGATGTCAGGCTGGAAGGCCCGCAGCACTTGGTCTACGATGATCACCAGCGACGCCACGATGACGAGTTGGACGATGATGCGAATGCGGTCCGGGATGAGGTTCCGCAGCAACGAAACGATGACGTTTCCACCGATCAAAACGAACAGCACCGACAAGCTCATGATGACCGCTTGCTGCAACTGCACCGTGATGGCGAGGGCTGAACAAATGCCCAACACCTGAATGGTGATGGGGTTCGAATCGCTCAAAGGATCCGAAAGGAGCTTCTTGTTCTTCTTCGAGAACAGGGACTCTTTGGGGGTGCTTTCCGTGCTCATCGCTGTGCGTTGGCTTGGGTTTGAGACTTGAAGTAGCTGGCGTAAATGGACATGGTCCGATTCACCATCTCCCCCACTCCTTTCGAGGTGATGGTGCCACCTGTGATGCCATCGACTTGGTAAGACGACGTAGGCGCTCCGCCTTTGACCACCTCGAAGACCACGGGGCCGCCCGCATTGAGCTGCTTACCAGGCCACTTTTCGGTGAACATGTCCTCCTTGATCTCCGCTCCGAGACCCGGCGTTTCCGTCTTGTGGTCAAACTTTGCTCCGTAGATGGTCTGCATATCGGACTTCAACGCCACGTAGCCCCAAATCGGCCCCCAGAGACCCGAACCGACCACGGGAACCACAAAGACATCTTGCTGATCCGGCGTGGTGCAGCGGAACAGCGGAAAGCGCAACTCTTCGTCGCTCAGGGATGACTTCAACCCCGCGATGTCGTCCTTGTTCGCCTTTGCAGCTGCTTTGACGGAACCGCGGTAATCCTTCTGAACATCGATGCCGAACGGATCTTCCTTGTCTTTGACGTCGAGCGCGCCCGAACGTCGGTCCAATTCCTTGCCATTCAGGTCGATGGCGATGCGTTCAGTCACGTACTCCGCGAACAATTCGCTCGCATTGGCCCGGGTCGCATCGACGCCGATCGCTCCGAGGATGTCCATCATCTTCTTGTCCGCCGCGTTCGCCGCTTGCTTGTCCTTGAGCGACATCGCGGTGAAGGCCAACGCCGTTCCCACGACCGCCACCATCACAATGGCGAACCCGAAGGTGTATCCTGTGCTGTTCTTGTTGATTGCCATGGTATTATGCGTTTACAGTGGCCAATTGAGCGCGCTTTTCACGGCGCTTGATGTTCGCAGCCAACACGTAGTGATCGATGAGCGGTGCCATCACGTTCATGAACAAGATGGCCATCATCACCCCCTCGGGGTATGCCGGGTTGAATACCCGAATCATGATGGAGAAGAAACCACCGAAGAACCCGTAAATGAGCTTGCCCGTGTTTGTGCGCGACGCCGTGACCGGATCCGTTGACATGAACACCATGCCAAACATGAAGCCGCCCATCACCACTTGGTGCCACGGAGCAATGGTCATGAATCCGTTCAACCCCGCGAGGTTGAACAGACCGCCCATGACCAAACCGCCCACCAAGAAGCTCGCCATGACGCGCCAGCTGGCAACGCCAGTCCACAACAACAATGCAGCACCAATGAGAATGGCCAGTGCACTGGTCTCACCCACCGAGCCGGGAATCAACCCAAGGAAGCTGTTCATGAACGAATAAGCACCCTCGGCGCTGAATTGCGACAGGATGCCAGCCACTTCGGGCGATTGGATGTCTTTTCCAACGGTGTTCGCCAATTCACCCAAGGCGGTCGCCCCGGTGATGCCGTCCACGAAAGGCTCCTTGCCCGCATTGTGCACCCAGATTTCGCCCGACATCTGCTTCGGATAAGCGAAGAACAAGAACGCCCGAGCCGTCAACGCGATGTTCAAGATGTTCATGCCCGTTCCGCCGAACACTTCCTTCGCAATGATGACCGCAAAGGCAACCGCCAACGCCAACATCCACAACGGAACGTCCACGGGCATCACCAGCGGGATGAGCATTCCCGAAACCAAGTAGCCTTCGTTGATGCTGTGCTTGCGCAATCCAGCGAACAGGAATTCAATGCCCAAGCCCACGCCGTAGGATACGATGACCAGCGGAACGACTTTTTGCGCGCCCAAGAGCACCTTGTCGAGGAAGGTTGCCGCTTCCCCAATGGCCGTGTAGTACTGGTGGCCTTGGTTCCACGTGCCAAACAGCAACGCAGGGATGAGGGCGACAATGACCAAGAACATGGTCCGCTTCATGTCGATGCCGTCGCGGATGTGCACGCCATTCTTCGTCGAGTGACCGGGCGTGAAGGCGAACGTTTCCAACGAGTCGTAAACGACCCAGAATCGGCTCAGCTTGCCCCCTTCTTCGAAGTTGGGGCGGATGCTGTCGAGGAGTTTCTCCAGTGCTTTCATGGCTTATCCGAGTTCTTTTTGGAGCATGTCGAGGCCTTCCCGCACGATGCGCTGGGATTGGATCTTCGACGTGCACGCGTATTCACACAGGGCGAAATCCTCGGGGGCCACTTCGTAGATGCCGAGTTTTTCCATCGCATCGATGTCGTTGACGATGATGCTCTTGATGAGCTGCTCTGGGTAGATGTCAAACGGGAACACCGCGTCGTATTGGCCCGAGACCACGAAGGCCCGTTCTTCGCCATTGTTGCACGTGTCCATGGTAAACTCCTTGGACTTGGGCAGCAACCACGTCGGGAATGCGCGGGACAAAGAGAACTTGTCCAAACCGAGGCCCAACCAACCCGTGGTCAGCAAGAACTTCGGCTTGTTGCCTTCCGGCAAAACGGTGACTTGGTGGTGCTGGTCGCCGATGTAGCCCGTGACGTCCACTTGCTCACCCGTCAACGGGTCGCCCGAAACCACGCGAACATCAGCACTTCCCTTGAATCCCGCTAACACGGTGGCCACTTGAGCCCCCAAGCGAACCGCAAAGTGCTGCGGTGCGGGGTGCTCACTGCCTGCCGCTGCAATGATGCGGTCGGGCTTGTACTCGCCCGTCAAAAGCAAGCGCCCCAGGTTCGCCACGTCTTCCATGTGCATGGTCCAAACCACTTCGCCCCGGTTGATCGGCGCAATGGCATGGATCTGGACCCCTACGTTGCCCGCAGGATGCGGGCCGTCAAACGTGCTGATTTCGCAACCCGTTACGCTGTTGAACGTGGAATCTCCGCTCCGCACACCGAGGTGCACACCACCCGGCCCAGCCAATTTGCCCAACGCGTCAATGCCCGCTTGGAATTCCTCCATGCGCCCGGCCATGACCACTGACGTTTCTGGCGCAAGGGGTGCGGACGAAAAGCCCGACACGTGGATGGAACGCGGGGTGTCCTTGGGATCAGCGGGCACTGCGAACGGACGCTGCTCAATGAACGGGAACATGCCCCCTTCGAGCACCGCCGCAAGCACTTCCTCGCGCGAAGCCGAAGATGGCGTGACCTTGTTGAAGGACCGGAACGCATCCGCGTCATCCGCCGAGATCTCAATGGCCAACACGCGCCGCTTGGCACCGCGCACCACTTCCTTCACGAACCCGCTGACGGGGCTCAGGTATTGAACACGCTCGTTGTACTTGTCGTGGAACAACGGACTGCCCGCCTCCACCCGGTCACCGGGCTTGGCGGTCACTTTCGGCGTCACGCCATGAAAGTGAGGGGGTTGAACGGCGTAGACAGACGATCGAACAGCCTGAGCGACTTCCTGGGAAGCGCGGCCTTTCAACCGAATATCTGCACCTTTGCGAATCCGAATGGTACGGGACATCAGTTCACGGGTTTACTTTTCGGGGGGCAAAGGTAGGGCGCGCTTTCCATGTGCGCATCATCACACAAGGGGCAATTTTTAATGAACATTATCACGATTTTCTTTCACCTTGCATCTGTGGTTTTAACAGCGCGCAGACGCGCGAGGTTCACCACGGCCTGCTTCATGTTGCTCCTTTCGCTGACCGGACTGGGCCAAATCCCCATCGCACACCTCGCTTCGGGCTTCCACACCGCAACCCTGCACCCCGTCGGCGCCCCCACAGCGGACCCCATTGTGCCCCTTGCCAGCGGCCAGCTCGAACTCGGTTTCGACGACCTCAACCCCGGACTCCGCAACCTGCAAGCGCGGTTCGTGCACTGCACGTTTGATTGGTACCCGAGCCCCGACCTGCGGCCCACGGACTACCTGAACGGGTTCCACCCGGTTTCGTTGACGGACGCTGAGGCGAGTTTTGGCACGCGCATCGACTACACGCATTATCGATTGCGCTTTCCCAATGATTTGGTCCAATTCACTCGAAGCGGGAACTATGCCGTGGAAATCTTCGACCCTTCCGACCCGGACAACCCATTGGTTGTGAAACGATTCACCCTTTACGAAGACCTCGTGAGCGTCGACGTGAGCGTCACCAAAGCCACCCGCATCGAGGACCAAATGACGCACCAAGAAGTCGATTTCACCTTGCGATCCGAAGACTATCCGCTCATCGACCCGTACGACGCACTCCAAACCGCCATCCTGCAAAATGGACGCTGGGACAACGCAAAAGTCGGCCTTCCGCCCCAGTTCGTGAAAGGCCGCGAAATCGACTTCAACCGCGCATACGACAACGCGTTTCCGGGCGGCAACACCCAGCGATTCGCCGACCTGAAAAGCCGGCGCTTCGTCAGCCGCGGAATGGCGCGCATCGACGACGCCGGCCCGGAAATCTACTACTTCATGGAGCCGCTCGAACGGCGCACTTACCTCGCGTACCGATACCGGGCCGACCTCGGTGGGCACTTCGTCGTCTCCAATGAACGCTTCGACGACGTCACGGGCGGGGAATACGGTTGGGTGCACTGGACACTCGACCTCGACCAGCCGCTCTACGGCACTGAGCTCTACGCATTTGGCGGGATTTCGCAAGGGATGTATTTGCCGTCGCACCGGTTTCACTGGAACCAAACCCACCACCACTACGAACTTGACCTCTTGCTCAAACAAGGCTATTACGACTTCCTCGTGCTCGCGCGACCATCCGGTTCCGACCATTCCAGGGCTTCCCTTGCCGAAGATCCGGGCGACGTGTTCGCGGTGGAAGGCTCGCACGACGAAACCCCGAACACCTATACCGTCATCGCGTATTATTGGGACCCCGTCGGCTACGATCGGGTAGTGGGCGTGGGGAATGCCCGCCGAGATCCGTGACTGCGGAACTTGCGACTTCGTCGAAAGGGAAATAACTTGTCAACCATGTACACGCCTCCCTTAGCTCGAGCCATCACCGCGGGAATCGACGTCATGGTCCAATCGGCATTCGTTGGAGAACGCCCTACCGAGCATGGGGTGATGTACCTCCACCGGTATGAAGTGCTCATCCGGAACACAACGGAACAGGATGTGCAGTTGCTTTCGCGGAAGTGGCGGATTGCGGATTTGGGCCAACCGTTGCAAGAAGTGGAGGGCCGAGGTGTCATCGGGGTTGAGCCGGTGATCCGCGCGCATTCGGGGTACAGCTACGTGTCTGGTTGTGCGTTGCGATCGCCTTTGGGAACGATGGCGGGGAGGTACTGGTTTGAGGATTTGGCTCGCAATGAACGCTTTTGGGTGGCGATTCCGCAGTTCCAATTGGAGGTGCCTTGGGTGTGGAATTGAGGGGGAACGCGGACCTATCTTCGCACCATGAACCACAACCGCATTTTCATCACGGGAGCGTCGAGCGGAATCGGCGCCGCCACCGCTCGGACACTCGTCAACAAGGGATGGCAGGTCGCTGCATTTGCCCGGAACGCCGCGGCGTTGGAGGCCTTGAAATCGGAACTCGCTGAGGCCACGGGCACGCTGATGCCCTTCGTCGGCGACGTTACGGATCCCGAAAGCGTGATCGCAGCGGTCGAGCAGGCCGTATCCGAGTGGGGCGGATTGGACGCGGTGATTCCGAATGCGGGTTTGGGCTACTTCGACCCGTTGCCTCAGGGAAAACTCGCCGAATGGCACGAAATGGTGAACATCAACATCAACGGCGTGCTCACCACCTTGCACGCGACGCTGCCTGTGCTGGCGGCGAACAAGGGCCACGTCATCAACATCGGCTCGCTTGCGGCACGTCAAGTGTTCCCCAACAGCGGAGTGTACTGCGCCACGAAGCACGCCGTGCTCGCGTTGAGCGAGTCGATTCGGCTGGAATACCGCAACGACGTTGCCGTCACCACCATCAACCCCGGCGCCGTGAACACGGCGTTCATCGACAAAACGACCAACGAATCGTTGCGCGCCGATTACCGCCCCCAATTCGATGAGGGCATGACGGCTGAATTCGTGGCCGACGCCATTGCGACGGCGCTCGAAGCACGCGGGCGGGGAGTCTTTTCCGAAATCACACTGCGCCCCGACCGCCGGTGAAGATTGGGTTCTTGACAAGCTCCACGGGCTGGGGCGGTTTGGAACGCAACCTGCTGCGCTACGCTTCCTGGTTGGAAGAATGCGGGCACGAGGCCGTTGTGTTTGCCGTGGACGGGGCGCCCGTCGCGCGTTCGGCTGAACGATTCGAAGCCTTTGAGCGGCAACCGCGTTACTTCGCCGGGCCGGCTGCGAAACGCCTTGCAAAGCGGCTTCGGGGGCTGCAAGTGGAGGTGCTGTGGGTGCGCGACCCGCGGGATTTGGCCTTCGCCGGGATGGCGGCAAAGCGGGCCCGCATTCCCCTGATTTTCCAGCAAGGCATGCAGTTTTCCAAGGCCAAACATACCCCTTGGCATGCCCGCCGCTTCGGCCGAGTCGCCCGCTGGGTCGCTCCCGCTCACTGGCTCGCCGAACAAGCGCTGCGCATGACGCCCCTCCGCCCGGACCAAGTGAGCACCATCCCGCTCGCGCTCGACGATCCGTGGTTCACCGCGCCCCACGACGCCGATGCCCGCACCCGATGGAACTGGCCTGCAGAAGCCCGGATCGTCGGGCTATTCGGCCGGTTCGACCCCTTGAAAGGTCAGGCCGAACTCCTGCACGCCCTCGCCCAAACGCCCGGGGTCCACGGCTGGTTCATCGGCGAATCCACGGTCAACGAAGGCCGCTCCTACGAGGCCGAACTCACGGCGCTCGCTGACGACCTCGGCCTCTCCAACCGCGTCCGATTCTCCCCCCCGACCGAAGACCTCCGCACGGCCTACGACGCCATTGACGCCTTCGCCCTGTGCAGCGCCTCCGAAACCTTCGGCATGGTCACGCTCGAAGCCCTCGCCCGCGGCTGCTTCGTCATCGGCACCCGCTCCGGCGGCACCCCCGAACTCCTGCAAGACCAACCCGGCACCGCCCTTTACGACCCCGGAGACCCCGCCGCCCTCGCAGCCCACCTCCGGAACCTCACCCCGCACCGCTACCGCCGGGACCTCGCGCCCCACACGAAATCGCAAGCCCTCGCATCATGGAATCGCCTACTCGCCGAACTCGTCTCCTGACCGCCATCGTCGCCCTCACCACCATCGGCACCGCCCAAACCCCGCTCGAACAAGTCGCCACCGAATTCGAACTGCTCGGCTGTTCGGTGACGTCCTTTTGTGGCGACAGCATCCAGCAGTCGTTCCATTGGGGAACGCGGCAACTGGAAGCGGGATGGCCCGTGACGTCCTCGACGCAATACCGCATCGCGTCCGTCTCGAAGGCGGTGGTGGCCACCGCGTGTGCGCGGCTCGTGGAGTCCGGGGAGCTCGCGTATGAGGCGCCCGTCGATGCGTGGCTGGGATGGTCGTTGGTTCATCCGGGCCATCCGAGCGTTCCGGTGACGGTCGGCGATTTGCTCAGCCACCGATCCGGACTGCAAGACGGCCAGGGGTACAGCGCGTTCCTCGGAGCCACTTACGCGGCGGGGCCGGGAGCGCCACCGATTGCGGATTTGGTCTTGGAAGGCGGGAGCGCATTCACCAGCGACATGTGGCATGCGGCCGAGCCGGGCAGCTATTTTCAGTACGCGAACGTCAATTACGGGGTGCTCGCCACCGTTTTAGAGGCAGCGACCGGCCTGCGGTTTGACGCGTTGATGGACAGCCTGGTGCTGCATCCGCTCGGCATCGCGGGGTCGTTCAACGTGGGCACGTTGCCCGATTGGGATGACGTGGCCACGCTGTATCGGAATCAAGGAGGGTGGGTGCCCCAAGCGGATGATTTCATCAACGAGCCGCCCGTGGGGTGGGATTTCTCCGCGTATGTCCCGGGGACCAATGGGTTGCTGTTCGCCCCGCAGGGAGGGTTGCGCATTTCGACCGAGGAGTTGGCGAGGATTGCCGCGGTTTGGGAAGATGGTGCATGGAATGGCGTTGCGCTGCTGGAGGCACCTGGCATTGCCGCGCTGCAGGAGGCGGTGTGGACCGCCGACGGATCCAATGGAAACACGTATTTCGGGCTGTTCAACAGCTGGAGCTGGGGGCTGCACCGGGCCAACTTGCATGCGGGTGACGCTTTTTTTGGAGACCAAACCCTGTTCATCGGCCACCCCGGCGAAGCCTACGGCTTGATCTCGGACCTGTACCTCGAACCCGAAACCGGTTGGGGATTCGCCTTTGCCACCAACGGGGCTTGGTCGGGTTACAGCTTCGGCGAGACCAGTTGGTATGCGGTGGAAGAGGCGATTCACTTGGCGCTTGCGGACGACCGAAACGCCTGCGCGACCTCAACGGGCGTCGGTGCATCCGCGGCAACGGCTCCGACGGATGATGCGCGGACCCGCTGGTTTGACCTCAGCGGACGGCACGTGACCACCGGACATGCCCCTGAAGAACCGGGAATCTACGTGTCCGACCGAGGGGCAAGGAACCTCCGAATCGGGAATTAAAAGATGTCTTGGTTCGATGGCATGTTCTTGCGCTGCACCACGTGGCGGTGCAATTCCACCATGCCTTCGCGCTCCATGCGCTTGAGCAGCCGGCTGATGACCTCGCGCGAAGAATTCAAATCGGTGGCGATTTCCTGGTGCGTCGTGCGCAACTCATCCGTGCCGCGGGCTGCGAATTGCTTGTTGAGGTAGAAAACGAGGCGCTGATCCAGCGACCGGAAGGCCACTTGGTCGATGACCTCCAACGTTTCCTCAAACCGCGAGCGGTAAGTTTCCAAGACGAAGTGGTACCAATCCACGTAATCGCGCATGAACGTGTCCATGTACTCAATCGGCAAGGCCAACGCTTCCACGTCCTCTTCGGCGGTGCTTTTGATGATGGAGGCTTTGCGCTGCGTGGCACAAATCATGCTCAACGCACACGCCGTTCCGGGCTCGAGGTAATACAAGAAGTGCTCGCCGCCGTCGAGCCCTTCCTTGTACAGTTTGGCGCTTCCGCTTAGGATGAGCATGGTGGAACGGAAATACTGCCCTGTCCGCATCATGGTTGCGCCTTCTTCGAACCGAACCAGTTCGCCCAAAGTGGCCAACTTCGTCCGCAAATCCGGACTGAACATGGGGAACAGGCTGGCCAGCCGCTCCGCAATTACCATTTGTCTTCCGTCCACTGTCTTCAAGTTGTAACTGAGGTGGAAAGATAACAAAAAGCCGTCCGCAGGATTACCTTCGTACCATGAGTCCTCGCCCTGCTGCTCCGATCGGTTTTGCGCCTCCGCCCATTGACGAAGATGCGGTGGCTGCGGTGGCTGCCGTGCTGCGGTCGGGCTGGATCACGACCGGGCCGGAGGTGGCGGGTTTGGAGGAGGATTTGCAGGTTTTTCTAGGAGCGAATGCGGTGGGGTGCTTCGGATCGTGGACGGAAGCGGCGGAATTGGTTTGGCGGTGGTGGGGGTTGGGACCGGGGGACGAGGTCATCGTGCCCGCCGTGACCTTCGCTGCGACGGCGAACGTGGTGCTGCATTGCGGTGCGGTGCCGGTGGTGGTGGACGTGGATCCGTCGGATTGGAACGTTTCAGCGGCGGCGATTGCGGCGGCGATGACGCCCCGAACGAAAGGGGTCATGCCCGTGGACTTGGGGGGGTGGCCAGTGGATTACGGGGCGATCAGGGAGGTCGTTGAGGCGGGCCGGAAGGATTTCACTCCGGCCAATTCCGTGCAAACGCAATTGGGACGGCCGCTCTTTTTTGCCGATGCCGCGCACAGTTTTGGAGCGGTCTACGGGGGGCGCCCTGTGGCGGAACAAGCGGATTTTACGGCGTTCAGTTTTCACGCGGTCAAGAATTTCACCACAGCGGAAGGCGGGGCGGTGGTGTGCGCTTTGCCCGACGGGTTCGACCGGGCGGAGATCCTGCGGTGGATGAAGGTGTGGGGGTTGCACGGGGCGACGCGGGATGCGTTGGCGAAAGCGCGCGGTGGGCAGTGGGAATACGATGTCGTCGGGGCGGGCTACAAGTGCAACATGACCGACTTGCAAGCCGCCATCGGTCGAGCGCAGTTGCCGAAGTACGCGGCACAATTGGAGGTCCGTGGTGAGTTGGCGCGGCGATATGACGAGGGGTTCAAGGGGCTGCAGGGCGTGCAGTTGCCGCCGCGGGAGGACGGCTTGCGCCGGTCCGCGTTTCATTTGTATGCCCTTCATTTTCTGGATTGGAGCGAGGAGCAGCGGAACGCCCTCATCGGCCGGCTGCGGGAGGATGGCATTCCAACCAATGTGCACTTCATTCCGCTCGCCCGGCTTTCGGTTCACCGCGACCGCGGGCTGCGACGCGAGGACTTCCCCATGGCCGAACGGCATTTCCGAGGGGCCATTTCCCTGCCCTTGCACACGTCCTTGCAACGGGATCAGCAGGACTGGATTGTGGAGCGCGTGGTGCACCACGCAACGGCTTTGAGCGGATGAGGCGGGTTTTGGACTTCGTGCTGGCGGGCGTCGGGCTCCTCGCGGTGTTGCCGTTGGTGTTGGGGTTGGCAATTTGGATTCGCCTCGACAGTCCGGGTTCGCCGTTTTACAGCCAAATCCGCATCGGGCGCAACGGCCGCCCCTTCCGCCTGTACAAGCTGCGTTCCATGCGGCCCGTAGCGGGGTTGGAAAGCGGGCTGACGCAGGGGAACGACGACCCGCGCATCACCCGGGCAGGGCGTTGGATGCGGCGAACGAAGCTGGACGAACTGCCGCAGCTTTGGAATGTGTTGCGGGGGGACATGGCGTTCGTGGGACCGCGTCCCGAGGTGCCTGAATTCGTGGCGCGCTATACGCCAGCGCAGCGGGAGGTGCTGCGCGCCCGGCCGGGGTTAACGGATCCTGCGAGTCTCGCCGCGTTCGATGAAGGGGAGGAATTGGCGCGCGTGGACGACCCAGAAGCGCATTACCTTGAGGTCATCATGCCGCGCAAGGTTGCGGACCAAATCGCCTACCTGCGCTCCCGCACACTGGCTTCCGACGCCGCGCTCATTGCGCACACCATAGCCCGCATCTTCAGAAAGCGTTAGTCCCGCTCGGACGTCCCCCATCCCGCCAACAGCTCGTCGAGGTGCTTCGCGAGGAAGTGGCGATCCGCCCGGATCAAGGCCAAACTCACGAACCGGATGAGCCGTTCGAACCCGAAAGCGGGAGGAGCGATCGGGGGCTGCTCGGCGGTGGGGAGGTCAAGCCAGGAATGGATTTGGTCAGGCGCCAACAACGCACCTTGCGAAAACGGATCGATGTAGCACATCACCACCCCATGCGGCGCCTCCTCCGTCGGCACGCTCGTCCCATCGCACAAGCACAGCAGAAAATGGTGCGGACTGTCCACCACGTGCACGTCCAAATCCAGCGAACGCGCAAGCGACCAATACAAAAAACCGATGCCCAACGCATTGCCCTGCTTCCGCGCCATCACCTCGCCCAATAGCGCGTGCCCCGGCCGCAACGTCGCGCCCACCGCCCGTCCAAAACCCAGCACATCGAACAGCATGTGGTTCACCACCTGCAACCGCTCAAACCCCGTCAAATCCTCGTTCAACTCCAACCAAACCGTTCGACGCAGCTGCTCAAAGTCCTTGCGAACCTGCGCGGCATCCACCTTCGGCTGCACCGCCTCGTGCACGATGAGCGCCGCCTCCACGTGGTCCTGCCCCTCGCCAAACACCCACTCCAACGTCCGCTCCCGCAACCGCTCAAACCGCAACCCATGCACCACCTCGTCGAGTCGGCTGGCGTGCTCATCGGCCAAGAGCGATTCTTCCCGGTGCTGCTCCAACAGCGGCAAGACCGCACTCCCCCGCTCCATCAGCCGCTCCCGAACGTGGCTGTACACCCCTTCGTCCGGGTCGTCCAACAATTGGATGAGTGCGTGGATTTCGTTCAGTTGCATCGATTCCAAAACTAACCGCAGCCTCTCCGCCCCCGCGCCCCCTTCAGCTACGTTTTCCAACTCCGGGTGTTGAATGCG
This sequence comes from Bacteroidia bacterium, assembly GCA_030427925.1. Lineage (GTDB taxonomy): Bacteria > Bacteroidota > Bacteroidia > Flavobacteriales_D > Sanyastnellaceae > JALQTD01. The sequence goes on from JAUICJ010000006.1 coordinate 89,502, forward strand.
CCCCAAGATTTTCATTCCGTGAACCTTACCGTTCCTCCGTATCTTCGAACATGGTGAAACGACGCCCCTCTCGCTACGCTTCCCTTGTTCCCGAGCGCGACCGGTTGTTCTATGCGTTTTGGGCTACCGGGGTGTTTTTGGTGGCCATTTGGAGTGTGTACGGATTGAACGAGCTGATGGATTTGGGCTGGCGTCAATTCGGAGTCCATCCTGGGGATCCGACCCACTGGACGGGCATTTTGACCTACCCCTTCCTTCATGGAGACTTGGAGCACCTGTGGAACAACACCGCCACCTTCTTCACGCTCAATACGTTGCTCTTCTATTTCTACCGAAGCATCGCCTTGCGCATTTGGCTCTTGCTGTACGTTGTGAGCGGAGTCGGCTTGTTCTACCTCGGCGAAGGCGGCAACCACATCGGCGCCAGTGGCATCATCTACGGGCTCGCTGCCTTCCTGTTCTTGAGCGGCTTGATCCGGCATGCTGAAAACCTCATGCGGGTGTCGCTGTTGGTCGCTTTCCTCTACGGCGGAATGGTCTGGTGGATGTTGCCCATTGAAGAGGGCATCAGCTGGGAAGGGCACTTGTCAGGCGCGGTGACGGGGGCCTTGTTGGCGCTCGCTTACCGGAGCCGGGGGCCGGTGGATGATGAGGAGTTCTTTCCTGAAGACCAAACCGCTCCCCTCCCCCGCTGGTGGGCCGTCCACCACCCCGATGACCCCGAGGTCATCGCCCAGTTCGGGCCACATGCGTTCGACGCGCCCGAGGAGCACTCCTCCTCCGCACACGATGCCCCCACCCGCGTGCGGTACACCCTCGTGCCTCCGAAAAACAACGAAGCGAAGCTTCGGTCAGGTCCCGATGCTCCGCTTCGTGGCAGTTCCCGGTCCTCCGGAAACCCGTCGTAATCAAGAATTCAACATCACCGGCATCACCAGCATCAGCAAGTCCTCGCCTTCGTCGCTACCGTCAACCGGCCGGATGATGCCCGCGCGGTTGGGAGCGGACATCTCAAGGGAAACCTCCGTTGAATTCAAGTTGTTCAACATGTCGATGATGAAGCGGCTGTTGAACCCAATTTCCATGTCCTCTCCCGTGTAAGAGCAGTTCAACCGTTCGCTGGCTTCGTTCGCGAAGTCCAAATCCTCCGCGTTCACCGTCAATTCACTGCCCGCAATCCGCAAGCGCACTTGGTGGGTGGTTTTGTTCGCGAAAATCGAAACCCGCCGGATGGCTTGCAAAAAGCTCACGCGGTTGATGACCATTCGGTTCGGATTCTCCTTCGGAATGACGGCATCGTAGTTCGGGTACTTGCCCTCGATCAAGCGGCAAACCAATTTCACGTCATCCACTTCAAACGAAGCGTTGCTGTCGTTGTAGCTCAGGGCAACCGACTCGGCATGCGATGCCGCGTTCTTCAGCAGGTTCAGGGGCTTCTTCGGCACGATGAACTGGGCCGATTCAGAAGCCGAAATGTCCGTGCGAGCGTACCGCACCAGACGGTGCGCATCCGTAGCCACGAACCGCACGCTGTCGGGGTAGAACTCAAAGAAAATCCCGCTCATCACCGGGCGCAGGTCGTCGTTGCCCGTGGCGAACAAGGTGCGGTTGATGGCCATGAGCAAGGCATCGGCCGACATGTTGATGGCCGTGGCGTCCTCCAACTCCGGGAGCTGTGGGAACTCATCGCCGTTCGCCCCCGTCAACTTGTACTTGCCCGCATCGCTGATCAATTCAATGCCATAGGTTTCCGCGTCCACTTTGAACGTCAACGGGATGTCCGGGAAGGCCTTCAAAATGTCCAGCAACATCTTCGCTGGAATCGCAATCGAACCCGTGTCCTCGGATTTCACCTCCACCTTGACCGTCATGGTCGTTTCCAAATCACTGGCCGAAATCACCGCCTCACCGGGTGCCACTTCGAACAAGAAGTTGTCCAAGATGGGGAGGGTGTTGTTGCTGCTCAACACACCGCTCAAGACCGACAATTGACGCAGCAAGTGACTGCTCGATACGATAAAATGCATGGTTCTCAAATGAATTCCAAAGATGCTTCAACTTTGGCAAAGGCAAGCCAAAACCCCGCAGCGAATGCCCTGTTTTTTTCCACATGCAACGCATTGCCCCTGCCCAGCGTCTAAGATGGGATTGAACTTCGGAGGAAATGGCGGATATTCGTCGAAAATTGCCGAGGTTTGACCTGGTTAACTTGAACGAAATCCGATCTACGATGAAAGCACGCACTTTTTTGATGGCCTTTGGTTTGGCCTGTTCCTCCTTCGTCTTTGCCCAGTCTGACGTCTACGTTGGCACGGTCACCGAGGAGTTGGTTGACATCACCATCACGCCGAACACTTCGCGCGATCAATTGGCTCGCATGCAGCGCGATTTGTACGAACAGGGCATCACCTTCCGCTACGACAACATCAGCTGGATTGAAGGCGAACTGGTTTCCATCACCCTCGGCCTGAAGGACGCAGAAGCGGGCATCTCGGAGGTGTTCAGCACGGAAGACCTGGGAGGCAGCACGACCGCCATTCGCGTTTTCATGGACCGCTCGGAAAATGCCCCCACCCCGATTTACGTGGGCGAGGCGAACGCAAAGCAGTGATTCACCGCAACTGAGCCAACACGGCGTCCCGGACGCGGTCCACGTCAATGGATCGTCCGCACAAAAAATGCCCTTCGGGGCATTTTTTGTGCCCGTGAGCGCCACAAGGTCGGCACGCCAAGGCCTCTTCGGTTTCGATGACCACGCTGCGATCGCTCAATGGGCCGAAACCGAACGCCGGCACCGTCGAGCAAAACAGCGCAACAGCGGGGCGGTTGCAGGCGCTGGCCAAATGCAAAGGCGCGCTGTCATTCGACACCACACTGCCCGCTTGCGCCACGATTGCGATGGCTTCCGCGAGGGATGAACGGCTGGAAGTGCGGTGCAACCGCGGGTGCACGGCAGCCCGTTGCCTGATGCTGTGCAGGAGGGCGTCATCGGTCGGGCCGCCCATGAGGACCACGGGGACGTCGGGGCGGCTGCGGGCCAAGGAAGCAATGAGCGCCACCCACTTCTCGGCGGGCCATTGTTTCGTAAACCATTGGCTCGCTGGGGCCAGCACGATGGCTCCGGCCCATTCTGTCGGTGCTTCGGCTTCGGGATGGAGTCGCGGGGCGACGCGCTTCGGGCACCACGGTGCGATGAGCTCGTGGTTGCGCTCGACTTCGTGCCGGCCGCCTTCGAGCTCGTGCCGCAGGCGGCGGGTGAAGGCGAAGGACCAGGGGTTGCTCTTGAAGCCGACGCGGATGGCCGCTCCCGAGCAGGCGGTCAGGAGACCGGATGAAGCGTGGCGGTGCGGGTTGATGACCGCATCGTAGCGAGCGGCGCGGACGGCCTTGACTTCGCGGAGGAGGTGGGCGTAGCGGGAGGTGGATTTGTCCCAAACCCGGACTTCCCGCACAAACGGATGGCCGTCGAACAACCGCTCGTTCCCTTTGCGCACCCAAACGTCGATGGCGGCATGAGGCCACGCGTGGTGCCAGGTTTCGAGGAGGCCCGTGAACAGGATGACGTCGCCGATGAACGCGGGCTGCACGAACAGCACCGAATGAACCATCGGCAAATCTGCGGCGGATTGGGTGGGTTCGACCTCGGCCATGTCGCGAAGATAGCCCTACCTTTCGGGCCATGGCACGGTGGATTGCATTGGACTTCGGCAAGGCCCGAACGGGGATTGCGGTGACGGACGATCACGCCATGATTGCCAGCCCGTTGGAAACGGTTGCATCGCGCGCGATTTGGGATCGGTTGCCCGCGCTGGTGGAGGAACGGCCGTGTGCGGGATTTGTCCTGGGGGATCCCGGACAACTCACGGACAGCTCAGCGGGCATCGATGACCTGGAGCAGCGCCTGCGCAAAAAGTGGCCCCACCTGCCCGTTCATCGGGTCGACGAATCCTTCACTTCGCGCGAAGCCCAAGCCTCCCTCATTGAAGGCGGGATGCGGAAATCGAAGCGCCGAGAGAAGGGGGCGTTGGACAAGGTGGCCGCGGCCCTGATCCTTCAGCGCTTCCTCGACGGCCACGACGCGCTGGACTTCAGCGCCCTCAACCGCCCACGACCCAAACGCTGAAAACGGGAGCGTCCTCCGCTTGAGCGCACCACCCGTCCCGGATCGCTCGCCACTCACCCCACGCCGCGATGTGTTCCACGCGTTCCTGCGGCGTGGCGTCCGGAGCGATGCGCTCGACCAACGCATGAACGAACGTTTCCTCTTCGCTGTGCTGGGCGCGCCAAGCCCGGCGCACCTTGCCTGCAGCCCCCTCAAACGCCTTTTCCATTTTCTTGACTGCCGCACGCGCTGCGCCTTCCAAGGTGGGATCGAGCGGCTTCACATGGGCGACGAATTCTTCTGCCCAGGACGCGAAGTCCCACGCGGGCAAGGCGGATTGTGCGCCCTGGATGCAGGCCGTTCGCCAGCGTTCTTCGACGCCCTCGGAGCCTTCTTTCGGATGCCAGTTTTGGGCTTGAAGCCAACCCCATTGCTCGGCGGACACGGCCACTCCCCCATCGCGCAATTCCAACCGCGGGAAAGCCAACCCGTGGTGCGCAAACGCCTCGGTCAACTGCAGCCAATAGGCCAACTCGCTCGGCCCCAGGAACACCGCCTCGCTGCCCAACAGCCATTCCTGATAGAGCGGCCGCAACGCCGCATTGGGGCTCCAGCGCGGCTCACTCGCCACCTGCCCCGCCTCCTCGAAAGGCATCGACCACTGACCGTCGACCGGGGCGATGCCCTCCTCCGTTCTTTCAAGTCGGACGCGCTCACCAGCACGCAATTCGAAAAGCGCCACCTCGCGGGGAAACAGGGCTGGCTTCCAGCCGGCTTGCTCCAGGTGGGCGGTTTGGTGCGCGAGCGGTTTCCCGATTCCAGTGCCGTTCAGCTCGGCCTCCCAAAGCGGCGATGCGCACGCCTTGAGGGCCGGATCATCGGCGTCCAACACGAGGACGCCATCCTCTCCAAACCAGTGATGAACCCAGCGAAACATGGCCTCACTCAGGGTTTTGGCGGTTTCCATCCCGGCGATCACGGAATGCCTCCAATCCTCCGAAACCGCCGAAACATTCGCCCATTCTTTGACCACCTCCCGGTCGCGAGCCCCCAATTCCCAGCGCCCCACCGCGCCGGTGCACGCCGACTCCGACCATGCCAGCCCTTCCCCCTTGCCCCGCACCCGCGGAAAATGCCGCACTTCGTCCCAATCGTGGTCCTCCGACGCGAGCCAAAACACCACCACCGGCCTTTCTGGCTGCAAGCCTGCGCGGCGCACCATGCTCAAGATTTTTAAGTGGAAAAACGCGGGGCCTCCTGCGGCCACCAACTGATGACCTGCCGTCCAAACGGGCGCTCCGTTGGCCAAGCGATTCAACGCATCAGGGGGAGTCAAGCCACATTGGGCGTAGCGCAATCGCATGGCCTCGGCGACCTGTTCCCGCGGCGCGCGTCGGGTGGAAACCGCCGGGGTCACGAACAGGTCCGGGTTGCGCAAATAAGCGCCCGCCAAAGTGCCCGCTGAGGCTCCGCAATCGCGCTGGAAATAGGTGTGGCCAATCATGCCACAAAGGTAGCCGTGCAGGACTTCAACGAATCAACGTCAGCATGCCGGATTCTTCGGTGCGCTTGGCCCCTTCCACGTTCATTCTGAGCTTCCATACGTACATGCCGACCGGCACGGGTTTGCCCTTAGAATCCGTTCCATCCCAGGCCAAATCATCGGCCTTTCGCGACTCGTAAAGCAACTCACCCCATCGGCTGTACACCTCAAACCCAATCAATTCCCCTCGGTTGATGACCGGCATGAACCGATCGTTCTCCCCGTCACCATTGGGAGAAAACGCATTGGGAACAAACCACGGAACATCCGCCACTTCAGCCTCCGGGCTCACGGCCTCGACGTCCACAGGCCCCTTCACTTCGCTCACTTCCTCAGGTTCCTGCGATGCCAACTCCAGTTCAAACGCATCAACGAAGTAGTACGCCATTTGGGGATTCGCGCCTTCCACCACTTCGAAATCCACCGCTTCATCGGGTGCGAACACCCCGACCGTGAAGTGATTCCAGGCCCCGCCCGCGGTGAACGTGAAGGCGACTTCCTGCCATTCCCGGTTGTAAAAAGGCGTGTTGAACTGAAACTGAGGTTGCAAATTCAAGGGAGCCAAACCGGATTGCACCGGAGCCGACTCCGAACAGGCCAAAGCCAACCCGCTCACCGCCACGCCAGCGGGAGAAAATGCCGTCACCTCTCCGTTCGTGATGGCAAAGCGCAAGCGGTAGTGCTGCCCCGGTTCCAGCGGCTCGCTGAATCGCCCGACCACGTATTCCCTGCGGCTGGACCCATCCGTGGTGGCCGCGGTGAATCCCATCACGCCTTTTCCTGCAAATGCGTCCAACATCGCCAAGGGCGTTTCCGGTAAATCGCCGCCTCCGGAGCCGTCCTCGTGAAAGAAATCGGGACTGGCTTCCGCACTGCCCGCATTGCCCCATTGGGGCACATGAAACCACTGCCCGGGAGCCGATGGGGCGGTCGAGTAGTTTTCGAAGCTGCCGTTCAGGACGGTCGGGGTTTGGGCTGCCAAGGAAGCCGGGACGCACCCGATCACCCCAACCCACGCGATGCGACTGAAGATGTTCATCCCGCGTAAGGTACGCAAATCTGCAAAAAAGAATGCGGGGAGTCCGCGTTCGGACTCCCCGCACCTTAACCAAAACAACTTGAACCAAATCATCTTCGTGCAACCGGTGAACCGCCGGTGTTGCTTGCACTACGGAAATAACACGCACGAAGACGAAATTTGTTGCACGAAGACCGTGCCAAAATCTGCTAACGACGTCCACCGAAACTCCGAGTCACCTGCAATCGCAGTGAAATCGGATGCACTTCAGCCGGCCGCCAAGTCAGGCCTGTTTCTGCCGCCCAGCGACCAGCGAATCCCGGAACCCCGCGTCGTCGGGTGCCTCCCCAAGCTCCCCCAATCCCCACTCGCATCACCGGTTGCCAAGCCCCACCGGGCTGGACTTGCGTAACAACTGGAGGCTCCAAGCTTTCCGGTCGAACAATCCGATGGTGGAACCGATCGGCATTCCAACGCTCCATACCAAACGACAGCGTAACCGGGGTGCCGCGGAACCATTCCGCCCGCAACAACGCATGCGCTCCCCACCCGAAGCTGTTCGAACGCACCAAGCCGACCGCAACCGTGTCCGTTTCCACACCGATGTCGAAGCGCTGACGGGTCACCGCCCACACCGACTCGGCGTCGTTGGGTAAAAACCCGATCAACGAGTCAGGCAACGCTTCTACCCAATCGCTCAGTGCCATCCCTTGAAATTCGACCGCCCAACCGAAGCCCCAGGGACGCCGACCAGGTCGTGGCATCACCTGTGCCCATCCCAACCCACCCGCAACTGGAGGCCAGCCCCGTGCAAAACCATCCAATCCCTCCGAAAAACCGCCCAATGGCATGCGGCCCATTCCGTACACCGCGTTCCAATTCGGCGCCTTCTGCTTGATGGGACGCCGCTCATCGGGCCCGGGCAAGTTCCAGCCGAACTGCCACCTCCGCGGTCGCGAGACGGTATCGATTTCGACGGATGCTTGGACGCGGATGGTTTGGCCATCCACAAAAATGGAATCTGCAGAAGGCACGGCAGCCGCAATGGAAGGCGCCGCAGAGCACAGCGCAATCAGCCAACACCACGACTTGAACATCGGCGATCCCATCGTCGCCAACTTATCGAATCTCCATCAATGTTCCACCTCGACTTCAGCGGAAATGACCCACAATTGGTCTGTGCTCTCGGTGGATTGGAGGGTGTGCCCCTCAGGCCAAGCCGACTCCACCGGCAACAAGGCCGTCAAGTGCGGCAATGGATCAACCCGATCGGGCCGCGGCCAAACTCGGGATTCCTCATCCGGGACATTCAACGGCGCCGGCACCTCAACGGGCGCATCAGCGAATGCCGTCACCACCTCCTCCTCCATGGCCTCCGCGACCTCAATGGCCGGCAGCTCCTGAACCCCTGCGCTGGGCGCGTACTCGGACGGCACCGAACGCTCCGACCACCCCCAAATCGCCCCCGCCCCAATGGCCAATGTCAAGACCGCCCCGCTCACGCGTCGGGTCCATTTCATGCGCCACAACCGCCCCATTACGGCCGCCTCCATTGCAGGCGGAGCGGCGACTTCGTAGCCTTGGTACTGATCGTGGATGTATTGTTCGAACGCGTCAAATTTCATGACTCCGTGGTCTTAAGGGCAGTGAGGGACATGTGAGCGAGCACGTCTTGGAGGTACTTGCGCGCTCGTGAAAGCTGGCTTTTCGACGTGTTGATGTCAATCTCCAGCATCTCGGCAATTTCCTTGTGGCGGAATCCGTCGATGACGTAGAGCTTGAACACCGTGCCGTAGCCGGTGGGCAGTTGAGCGATCGCGTGGTCCAATTCTTCTCGGGTGTAGTCCAAATCCTTGAACGCTTCCAAGTCCGCTGGGGTTGCATGCACCTCATCGATGTCCGCGTGATACGCATGTTTCAGCTGGCGCCGGTAATGCGTAATTGCGGTGTTCACCACGATGCGACGCAACCAACCTTCGAAGCTGTGGTTGCGCGAAAACGTGTTGAGGTGGCGAAAGATCTTCACCCAAGCGTCTTGCAAGACGTCCTCGGCATCCTCACGGGAATTCGTGTACCGCAGCGACACCGCGAAGAGCATCCCGCTGAAGCGGCGATACAGTTCGCGCTGCGCCCGGGATTTGCCCCGTTTGCACGAATCGATGAGTTCGAGGAGTTCTTGGTCCATGGTCGCTCTCCCTACTGAACGCCTGTAGGAGGTGGGGGGTTGCTTGGTGGCGGGGCGAATTTGGCCTTTTTTAAACGAATTGCTTTCGGTCCAAATCCAACCACTCCAACGCCGCACCCGCGAACAAGTCGTCCACCACCTCCGGCGCCAAGCCCATCTCCTCAATGAACGCGCCGACCTCCAAATCGCCCAACGGGAACGGGTAATCCGTGCCCAAGCACACCCGCTTGCTGCCTTGCAGCGCGAGGATGTACCGCAGCAAATCCGCGTCGTGCGTGATGCTGTCCACCCAAAACTTGCCCACGTATTCCCGCGGGTTCACCGGGTTGTCGATGGCCACGAGGTCCGGGCGGCAATTGAAGCCGTGCTCCACCCGCCCGAGGGTCGTGAGGAACGAGCCGCCCGCGTGGCTGAGCATCACCCGCAAGTGCGGCAACCGCTCCAGGACACCCCCGAAGATGAGGGAGCACGCCGCCCGCGACGTTTCCGCCGGCATGCCCACCAGCCAGGGCAGCCAGTACTTTTCCATTTCCTGCTTGCCCATCATGTTCCACGGATGAATCATCACCGCCATGCCTTCGTCCGCGCACGCCTTGAAAAAGGGGAAGAACTGCGGTTCGCTCAGGTTGAGTCCGTTGATGTTGGAGCCGATTTGGACGCCCACGTGGCCGTTCGCCTTCGCCCGCTTCAGCTCTTGAATGGCCAAATCCGAATCCTGCATCGGCACCGTCGCCAGCGCCACGTAATGCCGCGGGTGACGCGCCACGAGCTCGCTGAGGTGATCGTTCAGAAACTGCCCGATTTCCAAGGCGTCGTGTGGCTTTGCGTTGTAGCTGAACATCACGGGGATGGTGCACACGACTTGGACCTGGGTGTTGAATTGGGCGTATTCTTCGATGCGCTCGGTTTCGTCCCAACAGTTGCTCGCGATCTCGCGAAAAAAGCGGTCGCCCTGCATCATTCGGGCGAACCCGGGCCGGCCGGGTTCGAGGTGAATGAAGTTGCCGTATCCAAACTTCTCGGTCCAGCGCGGGAGCTGTCCGGGCAGGATGTGGGTGTGGGAATCGATTTTCAGCATGGGTCGAGCGCGGCCGTTTCCGCGGCGCGCCGCAATTTAGTGAAGCGGGGCTTTGTGGACGCGGCGGAGGTCGAGGCGGTTAACGGGGTGGATGGTCCAGCCCTGTACATCGTTCCGAACGAAGTGGGTGACGCGGTCGTGGAAGAGCGGGATGACCGGCAGGTCGTGGGCGACGAGGGCGTCCATGGTGGCGTAGGCCGCGAGGCGGGTGGAGTCGTCGTCGGTGCCGAGGGCCTCGGCGTAGAGGGCGTCGAAGGCGTCGTTGGCGTAGTGGGTGTAATTGGGGCCGGCGGGGGCGAAATTGCGTTGGAGGAACAAGCCGAGGAAGTTCTCCGCATCGGGGTAGTCCGCGAGCCAGGACTTGCGGAACAGGAGGGCCTCGCCTTGGGCGACGCGTTCGCGTTGGGTGCCGGGCGAGAGGACGTCGATGGCGACTTCGAGTCCGAGGGCGCGCCATTGGTGCTGCAGGGCGGCGGCGAGGTCGGTGTAGTCGGAGGTGGTGCTGAGGGTGAGGGGCGGGATGTCCGTGCCGTCGGGGTGGCCTGCCGATGCGAGGAGGGAGCGGGCGGAATCGAGGTCGAACACCGGGGGGGCGTAGGGCGGCATTCCGGGCAAAGTGGGTGGGGTGAAGCGGGCGGTGGGAAGGACCGCGCCACGTCGGAGGTGGGTCGCGATGGCCTTGCGGTCCGTAGCGAGCGAAAGGGCGCGGCGAACGCGGGGGTCGAGGAGCGGATGGCCCGCACTTGTCGGCAGATCGGGATCGACCAGGACTCCGATGTAGTCGGTTTTCAGGAAGGGGACGGTTTCGAGGCGGATTTGGCCTGAATAGGCGCCGTTCAGGTCCCCTCCTTCCGTCAGCAATTCCTCCAAATACGCTGCATGCAAGCCACTCATGAAGTCGTACCGACCTTGGACCAGCCCTTGGAATTCCGCCCCCATGTCCGAAGCAAAATCGATGTGCACGGCCTCCAAATACGGCAACTTCCTCCCCGCCGCATCGCGCTCCCAATAGTGCTCATTCGGGTGCAACACGCACGCCACGTCTTCAACCCACCACTTCAGTTTGAACGGCCCCGACCCCACCGGGTGCGCCCGAAAATCCCGGCCAAAGTGCGCGACCGCCTCCGGAGCCACCACGTTCGCGTAGGCGGTAGCCAGCAATCCAAGGAACGGCGGAAACGGCTCCCGCAAGTGAAAGACGACCGTATCGGCGCCTCGTGCCTCCATCCCGCCCCCCGGCGCCGCCCCATCCAACGGTTCAAGGATCCACCCCCCGCTCGACGCCACCTCCGGGTCGCGCAGCCGGTTCAGACTGAACACCACATCCTCCGCCACCACACGCCTCCCATCCGCCAAGCCCGGAACTTCCGGCGCGGCCGCAAACCGCGCATCCTCCCGCAATACGAACACCGCGCGACGCCCGCCATCCTCCCACCACCACCGCTCCGCCACCGAAGGGCGAATCGACAAGTCCGCTGCCAACTCCACGAGCCCATCGAAGAGCTGATCGACCACCCACATCGGCTCAAGCGTTCGCGCATGTGCGGGATCGAGCGATTGGAGGCCTGCGCTCTCGTTGTACCGAAACACCCTCGGGTCGCGGCTGGCCTCCCCACCACACCCGATGAGCAACGCCAATCCGAGGGTCCAAATCACGCTGTGCTTCACGTTCACAAAGTAACGGCAAACGGCGGTGGACTTTCGGAGGGCGGCGGCGGGAATGCAACGTAAGTTTGTACCATGGCAGCGTTGTGGTCACTCAACCCGTATTTCTGGAAGTATCGCTGGCATCTGCTGGCCGGAATCCTCTTTGTGGCCTTGACGAACGTCTTCGCAGTGTATGCACCTTCCCTCATCGGCGAGGGGGTGAATGCCTTGAAAGAAGTGGAAACGGAATACTTGGCACCGCTTCGATCAGGCCAAACAGCGGTCTTCGAACATGCGGTCAACATCAGCGCCCCGAGCACTCTTGAACGGCTGAGCACGTGGTGGGCCCGCGTGGCTCCTCCCGTGCGTTCGGAGGACTTCCAGTCGAAAGAAGACGTCTTGAAATTCATCGCTTGGGTTGCGGCTTGGCAGGCCATCCTGTATGTGGTGGCGTATTTCATCAAAGGCTTGTTCCTGTTCATGACCCGCCAAACGATCATCGTCATGTCCCGGCACATCGAATTCGATTTGAAGGCCCGCATCTACGAACAGTACCAGCGGCTCGATACCGGTTTTTACAAAGCCCATGATACCGGCGACTTGATGAATCGCATTTCTGAGGACGTCAGCCAAGTGCGCATGTACTTGGGGCCGGTGGTGATGTACACGCTGAACCTCATTGTATTGATTTCGTTGGTCGTTTCGGTCATGCTCTACATCGATCTGGAATTGACGCTGTGGTCGCTGCTGCCCCTTCCCCTCATGTCCGTTGCCGTTTACGCCGTGAGCCGGCGCATCCAAAGCCAAAGCCACGAAGTGCAATCCTTGCAAAGCGACCTTTCCTCGTTCGTCCAACAGCACATCTCTGGAATCCGCATCTTGAAGGCGTTTCGGCGCGAAGCCCCTACGGCCGAGCGGTTTTCCGAGCAATCGGATCAATACAAAACCAGCAAGCTGAACTTGGTGAAAACCGAGGCCCTCTTCACCCCCATCATCGTTTTGCTCGTCGGGTTTTCAACCATCTTGACGATCTACATCGGTGGACATCGGGTGATGTCAGGGGACCTCGAAATTGGACACATCTTCCAATTCGTCTTCTATGTGAACTTGTTGACGTGGCCGTTCGCTTCGGTCGGCTGGGTGACCACGCTGACCCAAAAAGCGGAGGCCTCCATGAAGCGCATCAACGACTTCCTCGATGCCGAGCCCACCATCCGAGCTGGGGGCGAACCCTTGCCTGGCCCCACCTCCGAACCCACGTTGGAGTTTCACGCAGTTTCCTACCGGTATCCCGACACCGGCATTGCGGCCCTGTCGGATGTGAGTTTTTCGCTGTCACGAAACCAAACCGTAGCCATCACAGGGCACACGGGAAGCGGGAAATCGACCATCGCCATGTTGGCCATGCGGCTGTTCGATCCGGACTCCGGTCGCATCACCTACAACGGACAAGATCTCAGTCGCCTTGACGTCAAGGCGTACCGCGCCAACACGGGCTATGTTCCACAGGACGTCTTCCTGTTCTCCGATCCCATTGGAGAAAACATCGCATTTGGCGTGGACGACGCTTCGTCCCCCACCATCGAAGAAGCCGCCGTCGCCGCCCACGTTCACCACAACATCGCAGCCTTCCCGAAAGGATACAGCACGCAGTTGGGAGAGCGCGGCGTGAATTTGAGCGGAGGCCAAAAACAACGCATCTCCATTGCCCGAGCCCTCTTGCGTCACCCCGAAATCCTCATCTTGGATGACAGCCTTTCCGCAGTCGATACCGAAACGGAAACCCACATCTTGGATGCGTTGAAGCAAGGCAGTCGCGATCAAGCGGTTTTGATGATGAGTCACCGGGTGTCCTCCATCCGGCATGCTGATTGGGTCGTGGTGCTTCAGAACGGACGGGTCGTGGAATCGGGCCACCCCGAACAACTCCTCTCCACGGATGGGGTCTACGCCCAAATGGTGCGGGATCAAGCGTTGAAAGACTGATTCGAACTCAATCGCAGGTGGCATTGAATTGGGCAAAGAACATCAGGAGGTCGTCCATCCCCACCATCCCATCTCCATTCATGTCCGCTTGGCAGGCGTTGAGGCAGGCGTAATCGAAGAGGATGACCAACAGGTCGGCAACGGTCACCTGGTCATCGAAGTTGAAATCACCTGGGCAGGGATTCAATTCCTGCTCAGAAAGCACGCCGTCGCAGTTGTTATCAACGCCGGTTTGGTTCCCAGGCGCTGAAGGGTAGACAAAGGCATCGTGATCGTCGCAATCGCCTGCCAAACCGACGAAACCCGCAGGGCAAAAGCAATTGCCTACCTGATTGGCGGCATTGCCGTACCCGTCCCCATCCATGTCCCGATACCACATGCTCACCTCCAATTCGTCATCCACCAAGCCATTGCAGTCGTTGTCTTGGGCATCGCACAGCTCCGGTGCCCCCGGATAAGTGGCCGCTGACAAATCGTAGCAATCCAATCCGTTCATGGCGTAACCTGGCTCGGAAGAACAGAGCACTGCCGGGTGGTTCGGGTCCCCGAACCCATCGCCATCGAGGTCCCGGAACCACACCGCCCCGCCGTCCACTACGACAGAAACCGTTTCGCTCCACGACCAATCGACTTCGGTCCCCTGGACCGTGACTTGCAAATCCACTGCGCCCAATGCCGAAGCGATTCCCGTCACGGGGAAGGTCCACTCCCCGACGCCATACGTCGTGAAGGGCAACCCCTCTGCCACCACTCCCACCGGAAGGCCTGCCAAATCAACGACGCATTCAATGCCCAAATCCTTTGGGATGGAAACGGTGAGTTGGACGGTGTCTGTTTGGCACACTTCAGATGAAGAAAACGACGCCTCCACCCAGCGCGGTCGCACCACGTGAAGCCCCGTGGCCATCGAACTGACCAACACGTTGCCCGAAGGCAGGTCCATGAAGTTCGACCACGACCCCGTGAATCCGGGAGCGTTCGATTCCGGGTGCACATCGAAATAGGCCAACTCGTTCAGCGTCAACCCCACGGATTCCTGATGCCCCAATATGCGCAACCCCGCCGTGTAATTCGATTGGTAGATCAGGACCTCATCGGCGTATTGATTGTGATCGCTGGAAAGCGTGGGACCCAGGTACGCTCCACCATAAGAAGGGTTTTCCAAATCGGAGACGTTCCACCACAAGGTTCGCGTAGGAAATCCGAACTGCTGTTCATCGAGCTCGTCGCCGATCAGCAGGTGCTTTCGAGAAGGCAGCAACAGCGGCTGGTGGGTGTAACCGTTCGACGGGTGCTGACCGCTGCTCAACACCACCACGTCCGACGGGTCCGTTGTGTCGAGGATGGTCCAATTCGTCGGGTGGGCGCAAACCAACAACTGCGCCCCCAGGTAATCCGCATCGGGACCATCGTAGGTCAGGGCCACCGCATCGTGCACGTAGCCGGATTCGGCGTGCATGCCCACCAGCGCAGGGACCGCGGGATTCGTGAGGTCATAAATCAAGACCCCACCGCCAGCCAGATTTCCGCCCATCACATAAAGCCGACCCGCGGATTCGTCCACCGCCAAGTTGTGGGCATCGCTGAACGCATTGAACGTCGCGGTGGCCAAGAAGGTCTCCGGCGTGGAGTTCACCTCGCGAAGCGTGTGCAAATCGAAGACCTGCAGCCCGTGTGCGAACGCCTCGCTGACGACGTACATGTGATGCCCATAAACTTTCATGTCCCTCCACAAACTTGGCGAAGAAGCCGTGGGCAGTTTGCCGAGGTAAATGGGGTAATAAGGGTCGGTTACGTCAATGAAAGCCAACCCGTTGTTCACTCCCAGCAAGGCATACTCGCGGTGCGTTTCCTCATCGTACCAACCCCAAACATCGTTCGCCGCTGAAGCGGAACAGGTCTCCAAGCTGATGAACGACAACTGGTCGATGCCATCGCACGGAAAAGGACCGGCCATTCCATCCATGCAGGGCAATGTTTGGCCCAACAGAATGGAGGCGTGGAGCCCCGAGAACAGCGTCCACCACCCCACCCTGAGCACGTGGTTTAACTTGAACATTCAACGCTAAAAATAAACGACTAAACCTCAAGGAACAAACCTTCATCGAAACATCCTTCCGCATGAACTCAATTTCGATGTCGGCTGTTCTGTTGGCATGGAAAAGCGCAAGGTGGTGGTAACCGGGGGGACGGGGTTGGTGGGCCGACACGTGGTGGACGCCCTGATGGATGCGGGCTTCGAGGTTGTGGTGCTGACGCGGTCTCCCGAATCCCGGGTGAGGGATGGCGTGAAGACGAGCCTGTGGAATGGCCGCAATACCGAGGGACTGAGCGGCGCGTTTCGCGGGGCGGAGGCGGTCGTGCATTTGGCTGGTGAAAACGTGGGGCAGCGCTGGACAAAGCGGGCAAAGCAAGCCATCCTGGACAGCCGAATCGAGGGGGGAAGGGCGGTGCGCGAAGCCATCGAGACACTGCCCGAAGGAGAGCGTCCGGCCCTCATTGCGGCAAGCGCCATCGGTTGGTACGCACCTTCAGCGGAATGGCAAGATGAGGCCTCGCCGGCAGCCCCTTTCGGTTTCCTTGCGGAAGTGGTGAAGGCGTGGGAAGGCGTCTTCGAGGGGATTGCCACCCGCCATGTGACGCTGCGAATTGGCGTGGTGTTGAGCAGAGAAGGCGGTGCGCTTGCTCAATTGGAGCCGCTGTTTCGATGGGGCTTGGGGTCAGCTGTGGGGAGTGGCAAGCAGTGGCAGAGTTGGATTCATGTGCGGGATTTGGCCCAGCTGTTCGTGGAGGCGGTTCAACGGACCAAATGGCAAGGCGTGTTCAACGCCGTAGCGCCTCAACCGGTCACGAATCGCACCCTCTCCCGAGCGCTGGCTCAGGCGATGCAGAAACCGTTTTGGGCCCCTGCCCCACCGGCATTCCTCTTGAAATGGATGTTGGGCGAAATGGCCTGCATCGTGCTGGATTCTCAACGCATCCGGTCCACTCGCCTGAACGACTTTTCATTCGAATTTCCCGAGCTCCAAGGTGCGCTCGCTGACCTGTACGCTGCATGAACCAACGCATCGCCCTTTGCTGGATGCGGCGGGACCTCCGCCTCCATGACCACACAGCGCTTTACGGCGCACTGACTTCAGGGCTTCCCGTCTTGCCTGTCTTCGTCTTTGACCGCAGCATCCTCGATGACTTGGCCCAGCGCGCCGACCGCCGGGTGACCTTCATTTACGAGCAGCTGGGTCGATTGAACGGCCAACTGAAAGCGGTTGGAAGCGGCATTTGGGGGGTGCACGCCCAACCAACGGACGGGTGGGAATCGCTCCTTCGTGAGTTGGAGGAACGGGGATACCAAGTTGAGGCGGTCCACGCGAACCGGGACTACGAACCGCGCGCTCAGCAGCGCGATGCCGCCATCCAATCGCTGCTTGAATCTCACGGAATCGCCTTCCACACTTACCGCGATCACGTCCTTTTCGAGCCAAATGAAGTGCTCAAGGCCGATGGCACGCCGTACACGGTGTTTACCCCGTACAGCAAACGATGGCTCGCAAATTCACCGGAGGAGCGGTTGGGGTCCGTGGCTTCCGAAGACCTCCTCGGGGCGTGCGTGCGCATGGAAGAGATTCCGTGGCCGAGCTTGCAGGAAATGGGATTCGAGCCCGCGCACGACGCCGCCTTCCCTTCCATCAACTTGGACGACCAATTGCTGCGGGATTATGGGGCACAGCGGGACTTGCCAGCGGTTGCGGGCACGACGCGCTTGAGCGTGCACCTGCGCTTCGGAACCGTCAGCATTCGGGAGGCCATGCGGGCGGGCTTCTCGCACAGCGCCAAATGGTTGACGGAATTGATTTGGCGCGAATTCTACCAAGCCATCATCCACCACTTCCCGCATTCGGTGGAGGGCGCCTTCAAACCGGCCTATGACGCGGTGGAATGGGAATCGGCAGGACCGGAATTTGAAGCGTGGAAGGCGGGGAAGACCGGCTACCCACTCGTGGACGCAGGCATGAGGGAATTGGCGGCAACGGGGTTCATGCACAACCGCGTCCGCATGGTCGTGGCCAGCTTTCTGTGCAAGCACTTGCTGCTCGATTGGCGGTTGGGCGAGCGGTGGTTCGCGGAACAGTTGCTCGACTTCGAGTTGGCGAGCAATGTTGGGGGCTGGCAATGGGCCGCGGGAACGGGGTGCGATGCGGCGCCGTACTTCAGGGTCTTCAATCCGACGTCGCAGCAAGAGAAATTCGATCCCTCTTTCGCCTATGTCAGGAAATGGGTGCCCGAATGGGGGACTCCCGAATACCCGAAGCCCATCGTCGACCACAAATTTGCCCGGCTCAGGGCCATCGACCGCTACAAGCGCGCGTTGAAGCCGGATCAGGCTCAGCCCACGTTGTTCTGAGTACCTTGCGGACATGTCGCAAGTCCTTGAAGGCGTGAAGGTGCTGGAGTTGGCCAGTGTGCTCGCGGGCCCCTTGGCGGGAACGGCCTTGGCTGTGCGCGGGGCCACGGTCACGAAGGTGGAACGGCCGCCGCATGGTGACGTCACCCGGACGTGGAAAAGCGCAGAGGAACCTGCAGACCGGGAGGCTTCGGCGTATTATGCGAGTGCGAATGCGGGGAAGCGCGTGGTGTGGCGGGACTTGGCATCGGCCGAAGGACGGAAATGGCTGGAGGCTTCCCTGGCGGAGCATGACGTGGTGTTGCACAATTTCAAGGGTGCGGATTTGGAGAAATTCGGGATGGAACCCGAAGGCTTGGCGCTGCGGCATTCGCACCTCGTGAACGTCCGGTTGGTCGGGTTTCCAGGGGCCCCGGAACGGCTGGCCTATGACGTGGTGGTGCAGGCGGAAACGGGGTTCATGAGCATGAACGGCGAACCGGGAAGCAAGCCACTGCGCATGCCCGTTGCGCTGATGGACGTTTTGGCGTCACACCAAATCCGAACCGCCGTCCTCGAAGGGCTGCTCGGGCGAAGCCAAGGCCGCACCGGGGCCTACGCAGAAGTCAGCCTCGAGGGCAGCGGGTTGTCCGCTTTGGTCAACCAGTCCACGAATTATTTGATGAACGGCCAGGTGCCAATGGCGCAGGGATCCATTCACCCGAACATCGCGCCCTATGGGGATTTGATGGAATGCGCCGATGGTTGGATGGTCCTCGCGGTGGGAAGCGATCGGCAGTTTGCGGGGCTCTGCTCCGTGCTTGGGCATGCGGAGTGGGCCGATCGACCCGATTTTCGGACCAACGTGGAACGCCTTCGAAACCGGGAGGCGCTCATGACCGCCCTGAATGGCGTTGCGTCTTCGCGCACTCGGGCGCATTGGGATGCGGTTTTCCAAGCCCACGGCATTCCCGCCGGCGTGGTGCGCCGCATGGATGAAGTGTTCGCACCAGGTTCAACGGGCGAAGCCACGCTCATTGTGGACGAAGACGGCGTGGGCCGACGTCCTTCGCCGGTCGCCTACCAAATGCATTGGCTTCAGACCGGCAACGCAATGCGGTAAGAATTCCCTGCGCTGATGGGCAGAAAATCGTCCGTCAACCACGGATTCAGTGCCTTCAAGGCCTTGAGGTTGGTGCCTTGTTCCCGGGCAAATTCGGCGAGGTTGGGTATGGTTTGGCTCACCTCCACTTCCCTCACTTCAAACGGCGGATACAGGGCTTCATCGGCCAAATCAAAACCGAACCGAGCCGGATCCTCGAACACCTCCTTGATGGCCAACAACCGGTAAACGTAACGCGCCGTCTCCGCATTCAAGTGCAAATCCCAATACGTGGTAACCCCCTGCTCCTCCAATTCACGGCTCACTCCAGCCATGCCCATGTTGTAAGACGCCGCAGCCAGTGACCACGACCCAAACCGTTCGTACGCCTCCCGCAAGTAGGCGCAAGCTGCCCGCGTCGAAGCCGCGACGTGGTAGCGCTCATCCACTTCCCCGTTGACCTCAAGCCCATAAGCCGGTGCAGTGCGCTTCATGAACTGCCAGAAGCCGGAAGCCCCCGCCGGCGAAACCACCTGCGCCAACCCGCTTTCGATGACCGCGAGGTACTTCATGTCCGCAGGAATTCCTTCCTCCTCCAAAATGGGCTCCATCACGGGAAACCAACGATTCGCTCGCTTCAAGTACAAGATGGTGGAACTGTGGTGGTACGCGTTGACCACCAGTTCGCGATCCAAGGACTCCCGAACCCCAAAGGCATCCAACGGCACCGGCTCGCCGCACAATGAAATGGATTGTGGAATGTCCGGTGCAGGATGTCGCGGAGCGGGCACAACGGGGCTCACCGTGCTATCCGCGGCCACCGGAGCGGGCGATTTCGAGGACGACAGGGACACCACCACCAACGCCGAAGCAGCGAGCAACAAGAAGGCGGCGAGGAAATGAAGGATGTTTCGGTTCATGGACATGCAACGGAATGAAAGACCGGTTCGTATCTCAAAGAAAAGGCGACTGAAACGCGGACCAAGGAGTCGCGACCTCGTCCTTCGGAGAAAGCCGCGCCGCGCCCACCCGCCAATCAATGCCCAAAAACGGATCGTCCCACCGCAAGTCGCCCTCGGATTCGGGCGCATAAAGGGCGGTGCACTTGTATTGAAAGACGGTCCCGTCCTCAAGCGAGGCAAAACCGTGCGCAAATCCCGGAGGAATCCAAACCTGGCGTGCGTTCTCCGGCGTAAGTTCCACGGCCACGTGCTGACCGAAGGTCGGAGCACTCTTGCGAATGTCCACGATCACGTCCAGCACCCTCCCCTGCGAACAGCGCACCAACTTGCCTTGCGCATGCGGCGGAGCTTGAAAATGAAGCCCTCGGACCACCCCGGCCCCCGACCGACTCTCGTTGTCTTGAACGAATTCCACCTCCACTCCCGTCGCAGCGACGAAGGCCCGCGTGGACCACGTTTCCTGAAAGCTTCCACGGTCGTCCGCGAAGACCCGAGGGGTCAAAACGAAAACCCCCTCCAGTGCCGTCTTTTCAATGAGCATCAGTTCCCTCCCAAGTTGTTGATGACCGCGAACACCAGGCTGATCGAGGACAAAAAAGTCAAATACGGAGCGATGTCCCGTGTAATTTCCGAGGCTATTTCGGGCACCGGCTCCACGTAAACGATGTCACCGGCCTGAACCGTGGTGGACGCGGCCTTCAGCCCGTCGATGGTCGACAGGTTCATCTCAAAAATCCGCCGTTCATCCCCCTCCATGCGGATGAGCTTCACCACTTCGGCGTTGCCGCGCGGGCTGATTCCGCCCGCCAAGGCCAGTGCTTCCAGGACGCTGGTGTTCAGGTTTTGGATGGTGATCACGCGGGCAGCACCCGATGCACCAGGGAACACCAACACGCGGTTGTTCGTCACGCTCAGCAGGGCATACGGGGCGTGGTAAAGTGCAGAGTAGGCGGATTCGAGTGCGTTTTGGGCTTCTTGAATCGTCAAGCCAGCCACCGCAATGTCCCCGATTTCCGGAAGCTCCACCATGCCGTTCGGCCGCACCCAATACTGCGTCTGCTGCCCCTGTTGGTTCATCATTCCCATGGCCTGGCCCTGCTGCATCGTTCCCGCCGTCATCAGGAGCAGGCGCTGGCCGCCGTTGCTGAACAACCTGAAGTCCAAAAAGTCATTCGGTGCAATGCGGTAGTCGCTTGCCTGAATCGTTGACAAATCATCAAACTGGAAATCGCTCGGGGTTTGGAACATGATGTCCTTGTTGATGGTACACCCCGCTAGCAGCATCCAAGCCGCCGCCACCAACCACCCCGCAAACGTGATTTTACTCCGCATGCGACGAATTTACGACAGCCCCGCCGATATCTTTGCAGCGTGATTGAGCGAGGAACATACCGGTTGCGGGCCATGGAACCCCAGGATGCGCTCTTGCTGCATCAGTGGGAAAACCGCGCGGAGGAATGGTGGTTGGGAGCGCAATTGGCGCCGATTTCCATGGAAGCGATGCAGCGGTTTGCAGCCGGCGATCACGATGTTTGGTCCGACCGTCAGCTCCGGTTGATGCTCGAAGTGGGAGGCCAAACCGTAGGAGCCTTCGACCTCTACGACGTCGACCCCCGCAGCGGCCGTGCCGGCGTGGGCCTCGCGGTCGGGCAAGCCTTCCGCAACATGGGGTACGCTCGGGTGGGGCTCGGCCTCCTCATGGCTTACGCCTTTGATCACCTCGGCCTCCGCATGCTCTTCGCGGAAGTCCCGGTTGAAAACCCTTCCAGCACCCGCATTTTCGAAGAGTCGGGATTCAAGATCAACGGGCGGCTCGCGCAATGGGTGCGCAACGGAAATCACTTCTCGGATTTGCACATCATGCAAGCGTTCCGAACGGAAATGAACGGCGATGCGTAAAGCCTTCGCGTTGGGCGGCGCGCTGCTGATTGCGGCGGCGTTGTGGTTGGGGTCCACGGTCGCCGTTTGGTTCGCGCCCCTTACGGAGTTGCCTTGGACGCTCCAAATCGATCCCGAAACCGGCACCTGGCACTCCGAAGCGCCCGGCGAAGAACTCGAGTCGGTGCAGCGCGCATTGGACTTGCGCGGTTGGTCGGCACGCCCCGGCCTCTACGTCTTCGAAGGCGGTCTGACCGGCGGAGACGTCGCGCGGAGGGTCGCAAGCGGCGAGCGCGAAACCGTCCGGGTGGTGGTCCCTGCCCACCGGGATGTGGGCGTCATTGCGGGCAGCATTGCCCGCCAGCTTTGGGTCGACTCGGCATCCGTCGACGCGGTGCTGCGCGCCGACACGTTGTGGTGGCAAATCCGCCCGAACACCTACGATTTCTACTGGGAGACTTCGGCGCAAGGCGTGGCCCAGCGCCTCGTCCGCGAATCGAACGCCTGGTGGACGGCCGAGCGACGCCAGCAAGCCGCGGCGTGGGGTTTGCGCCCTGATGAAGCCGTCACGTTGGCGTCCATCGTGCAGGAGGAAACCGCGAGCAGCAAGGAGGCTCCGCGGGTGGCCGGACTCTACTTGAATCGGATCCGCCGGGGCATGCTGTTGCAAGCTGACCCCACCTTGAAATTCGCGCTTGGCGATTGGGAACGGAGGCGCCTGCTGGATGTGGATAAAACCGTGGACTCGCCTTACAACACCTACCTGCACCCCGGTCTCCCTCCCGGACCCATTCGCATTCCCGAGTCGGCTTATGTGGAGGCGGTGTTGAACGCGGAGACCCACGCGTACCTCTACATGTGCGCCCGAGCCGACCAGTCAGGGGAGCACGCGTTTGCCCCGACCTACTCGGAGCACCTGCGCAACGCGCGGGCCTACCAAAACATGCTGAGCCGCAATGGAATTTACCGTTAATCGAACCCTCCTCGCAAGCATGTTCGTGGCCTGTTGGGGGATGAGTTGGGGCCAAAACGCGCCCAAGACCGCCTTCGCCCAGCCGCTGCAATCGGGCGAGCAGGTGGTGCTCGACGGGGACTTGAACGAAACGGTTTGGCTCCGCGCCCTCCCCGCCGACGAATTCACGCAACTCGCCCCCAACCCGGACCAGCGCCCGAGCCAGCCCACCGAAGTGCGCCTCGCCTTCGACGACCAGGCCCTCTACATCGGCGCCCGCATGTGGGACAGCGCCCCCGACAGCATCCTCCACCAGCTGAGCCCCCGCGACCAAACCGACAACACGGACCAATTTGCCATTTGGTTCAGCACCTTCAACGACGGCATCAACGGCGTCCGGTTCACCACCACCCCCGAGGGCATTCAAGTCGATGAACTCCTCACCGGCGCGTCCTCCGACCTCAGCTGGAACGCTCCGTGGAACGTATCCACGCGCATCGACTCAGCCGGTTGGACGGCCGAATTTCGCATCCCTTGGATGGCGTTTCGATTCCCGGGCCAAGGGGAACAGGAATGGGGCTTCAACTGCTCCCGCACGATTCGGCGCATTCGGGAGACGTCCTACTGGCAACGCCAAGACCCCACGCTCGAAGGCGAACTGAATCAAGGCGGCGTGCTCCAGGGCATTGCGGGCATCGATCCGCCCGCACGCATCAGCCTGTTCCCGTACGTTTCGAGCTACGCGAACGCCGGGGCCGGAGCGGTCGTCGGGAGCTACAAGGGCGGCATGGACCTCAAGCTCGGGCTTGGGGACGCGTTCACCTTGGACGCCACGCTCGTTCCCGACTTCGGGCAGGTGGTGGCGGACAATTTGGTGTTGAATTTGAGTCCGTACGAAATCCAATTCAACGAGAACCGCCCGTTTTTTCAGGAAGGCACGGAGCTGTTCAACAAGGCGGGGCTGTTTTACAGCCGACGCATTGGGGTGGAAGACCAGTTGCTGAACGCCACGAAGATTTACGGCCGCACGGCGGATGGAACGGGATTGGGGCTGTTGACTGCGGTGGCCCGCGATACCGTGGGTGGCGGCGATGCGCTGAACCAGTACACGGTGGCTGTTGTGGACCAAAACCTGCCCAACAATGGCTTCGTCAACGCCACCTCGACCTTGGTGCTGCACGAGGGCGAGCAGACGGATGCGTCGGCCCACGGTTTGGCCTTCGACGTGCGCGACCCACAACAGCGGTGGAGCGTTTCAGGCAGTGCGAAAATCAACCGCTACCACGGCCTGCTCACCGAGGGCTTGAGCGAAGGCGACGCGTGGTCCCTCGAAGTGCGGCGCATCAAGGGGCAATGGACTTACGGCGCAGGCCATTACGAGGAAAGTGTGGGCTACGACCCCAACGCCCTGGGTTTTCTCGAAGCCCCGAACGAAGTATCGACCTACGCGTGGCTGCGCTGGAACCGGTACACGCCAAAGGGCCGCTGGAACCGCGTTACGGCCGACCTGAGCACCGTGCTGACCAGCGTGGAAACGCCGCGCATGTTCTCGCGCTGGATCCTCGACGGTTTCGTGCGCGGTACCACCCGGGCGTTTCACACGTGGAACCTCCGGGCCATGGTCCAACCGGTGAACGGCCGGGACGTCTTCGTTTCGCGCATTCCTGGACGGCATTGGAACGAGCCCCGATGGGGCATGGTGGAAGGCTGGTTCAGTTCGGACTACCGCCGCATCTTCGCCCTTGACGCCTTCCTGAGCTACGCAAACGGGCCGCAGTATTGGGACTGGAAAGAACACACCATCCGCATCGCGCCCCGGCTTCGCATCAACGACCGCTGGTCCACGGATTACGTTTGGAAGGTCATTCGGAAATCGCATGAGCGCGGGTGGGCGGCGCTGTTGGATGTTGGGTCCACGCCGACCATCAGCTTGTTCGGGGACCGGGACAACACGGAGATCACGCAAGTTTGGAACATTCGGCACATCTTCAACAACCGCATGAGCCTCAGCGGTCGGGTGCGCCACAGCTGGAGCCGCGTGCGGTACCACGGGTTCTTGGAATTGAACGAGGACGGCGACTTGGTGGCGACGGACTGGGCAACTGTGGGAGGCGACGGGCGGTCGGAGTACGACTTGAATTTCAATGCGTGGAGCGTGGATTTGGTCTATGAATGGAACTTTGCGCCAGCGTCCTTCCTGACCGTGGTTTGGAAGAACAATTTGCAATCCACCGGGAACCTCTTGCCCGCGAATTACGGCGAGAATTTCAACCAAATGCTCGAAAACGGCTTCCTCAACAGCCTGTCCTTGCGGGCGCTGTTCTTCGTGGATTACAACCGACTCAAGAGCGGCCTGCGGGGCTTCGACCGCTGACGTTAAGGCCAAATCACCGTCCCGCGCCAAGCGCTCACATTCCCCGCTTCATCGCGCGCCTCAACCAGCACTTCCTGGCGTTCACCGGGGAGGTGTCGCCCGTCTTCAAGGAGGTAAAAAGCGCGGTCCTTTTTGGGGTCCCAATGCAGGCGCATCCAGCACCCCTCCACCCACGCTTCCACCTCCGCGACGCCGCTGAAATCGTCCGTCACCTCGAATTGAAGGGCCTCCATGCGCGGGTTCTCCGGCAGGCCGCTGGGCCGGCTGTTCCGGATGGCGATGCGCGGACCGATGGTGTCGCACGCCGCTCGATACAAGCCGAGGTTGCGCGTGGTGAACCGAATGCCTCCTCCCGCGAGCAACCGAGCGGGCTCCACCCGAAAGGACTCCCCCTCCTCCACCTGCACCGCGACGTGGCCACGCACCCCACACCCCGCATTCTCCGGCAACTCAACGCTGATGGCCTTGCGAACGGGCAAGGACTCGGACCCGATGTACCAACCGCCCCCCGCAGCGGCATGGCAGGGAAACCACGCATCGTCGTAAAAGGCATCCTTCGGAACGTCGACCCGAAGGCCCGTGGAATCGGAAAAAGACCAATCGGTGTCGTAGCGAAGCAAGGCGCCCGGCGGCCGTTCGTCCTCAGATGCGGGGGCTTGCACCGCCCCGATGAGCCGCACGGTGCGCTCGACCGCGTTGCCGTGCACGTCCTCGACGAACACGTGGACGGAACGCTCCACGCCCGGAAGCACCTCGATGATGCCGCTCCGCGTGGTGCGATCGTAAATGGGCAACCGGTTGCCGGGAAGCCGGTGCATGCGGTGCACCTGCTTGCGCTCGCGTGACCAAACCGGATAGTACGCGTGGGCATTCATGTCCCGCGCCACACTGAAGTCCAACGTATCCAGGGACGCTTCGAACCACGGAACGCTGTCCAGCGCAACCGCCATTCGGTACACGCCGCACACGTTGTTCGCACCGGACAGCCGGTCGAAGGCTTCCACCGCCACGCGGACCCTACCGGACACCTGAACGCGGTTGATGTCCCCATCGAGCCGCACCGGCGTGGATCGCCCGTCCACCGTGGCCCCTGGTTCCGGCAACAGCCAAACCGCATCGAGTCGCGGCGCGCGGTTATCTGCCACATCGAAATCCCAAAGCAACGGGTTGATGGGGCGCTGCGTGGCCGTTTCCCGGATCTCGAAATGCAAGTGCGGTCCACCTGAACTGCCCGAATTGCCGCTCCACCCCAGGGTGTCGCCCGCCTTGAAGGTGAAAGCACGGCGGGGAGCGGCATCCCATTCGTTCTCCTCAGACCGGTATTGCTCCTCGCACAACCACGTCGAAATCGGCTCGGCAAAACGCTGCAAGTGCGCGTAAACGGAAGTCAGCCCATCCGGTGAGGACAGGTACAGCGCGTTTCCGTAGCCATACGGACCCGTTCGAACGCGAGACACCACGCCATCCGTGGCCGCGAGGACGGGGAGGCCTTCGCGACCCAGCGTCTTGAAATCGAGGCCCGTGTGGAAGTGGTTGGAACGGAGTTCGCCGAAATTGCCGGCGAGCACGAGGGGAATGTTCAAGGGGGGAACGAGGCCGGTGCGGGCGGGCTCGCCGCCGCGAATGCGGGACGGGGTTTGGCCTACAACCCACGTGCTTTGCAGTGCAATGGCACTGAACAACAGCGCAACCCCGACGTGCTTTCCCAACCGAATCAATGCCTTCATTTTGTGAACAGGTTCGATGGCAAAACTAACGGCGAAGCCCCTGAATTTCGTCGCCTCCACCTGTGGGAAATTCCCTACTTTTGTAAGGATTCGAAATCCTGTCATGCCATCCACCCCCGCCGATTCACACCGCACCGACCGCGAAGCCTTGGAACTGCTTTTGCAGCATTCGCAGCGGTTGCTCGCTCAATTTGAGCGGCTGAAATCGGAACACGAGGTGGTGGTGCAGCGTGCACGGACTTCAGCGGAAAACGTGGTGCGCCTTCAAGGCGAAGTGGATGCGCTCAAAGCCGAGCGCAACGAGTTGAACGCGGCGCTTCAGGCCGCTGCCACTGCATCGACGCGACAGGAGGTCGAATCGAACTCAACATATTCTCAACCCGACCCGACCTCGGCCGCATTGCCGAAGGAAGTCATCAATGAAATCGTGCAGGAAATCGATGCGTGCATCGCCCTGCTTCAACGCTGAACATGGAAACGATTCGCTTGGACATCGCTGGACGCACTTATCCCCTTTCTGTACCGGAATCCGAAGCGGACGGTCTGAAACGGGCCGCTGAAGCCGTGTCCCATCAAGTGGACCGCTTCCGGGAGCAATACCAGGTCCAAGACCGCGGAGATTTATTGGCCATGACCGCCTTGCACTTCGCAACGCGCAAGCCCGCTCCGAACGAAGCCCCTCCCATCAGCGATGAAAACGAACGCCGTTTGACCGACCTCCTTGCGCGCATGGACGCTGCCTTGTCCGGGTCCTGAACACATTCCATGGACCCCATATCAATTGCGCTTGGTTCTGCGATCGGAATCGCAGCTGGTGGCGCTGGAGGATACCTCCTCTTCAGCCGAGTTCTGACAAAACGCAGTGAAACCATCCTCGCCGAGGCCGAACTGAAGGGCGAGAACATCAAGGAGAAGAAAATCCTTCAAGCGAAGGAAAAGTTTTTGGCCTTGAAGGAGCAGCACGCTCAAGAAATCAAGGAGCGTTCTGCGAAAATCGAAGAGCGCGAAGAACGCATTCGCCAAGATAAGAGCAAGGTGCAGAAGGAGTTGCAATCCCTTGACGCCCGCAAAAAAGGCCTGACACGCGACGAGGAAAAAGTGGCCCAGCGCCTAGAGGCCCTGCAGAACAAGACGCAGGAACTCGATAAGGAGCGCCAAAAAGCCGTCGACCTGCTCGAGCAGATCGCCTCCATGACCGCCGATGAGGCGAAAGCTGCACTCCGCGAGCAAGTCGTCCAAGACGCCAAGGTCCTCGCGAACCAACAGGTTCAGGAAATCCTCGACGACGCAAAAACGAAGGCGAACCAGGAAGCGAAGAAGATCGTCATTCAGACCATTCAACGCGTGGCCACCGAACACAGCGTGGAAAATTCGGTGTCGGTGTTCAACATCTCGAACGACGACGTGAAAGGCCGCATCATCGGCCGCGAAGGACGGAACATCCGCGCCCTCGAAGCCGCAACCGGTGTCGAGTTCATCGTGGACGACACGCCGGAGGCCATCATCCTCAGCTGCTTCGACCCGGTGCGCCGGGAAATCGCTCGTTTGTCCTTGCACCAACTCGTCACCGACGGCCGCATCCACCCCGCCCGCATCGAAGAGGTGGTCGCCAAGGTCACGAAGAAGATCGAGGAGGAAATCCGGGAAATCGGGAAGCGGACGTGCATCGATTTGGGCATCCACAACATGAAGGGCGAGCTGATGCGCATGGTGGGCCGCATGAAGTACCGGTCGTCGTATGGCCAAAACCTGCTCCAGCACAGCCGCGAGGTCGCCAACCTCTGCGCCACGATGGCCGCCGAACTCGGCCTCGACGCGAAGGCGGCCAAGCGCGCCGGCCTGTTGCACGACATCGGAAAGGTGAGCGACGAAGAAAGCGAGTTGCCGCACGCGTTGCTCGGCATGAAGCTCGCCGAACGCTTCGGCGAACGCCCGGACATCTGCAACGCCATCGGTGCCCACCACGACGAAATCGAAATGACGACCCTGTTGTCCCCCATCATCCAGGTGTGTGACGCCATTTCGGGCGCGCGGCCGGGAGCCCGGCGGGAGATGGTCGAGGCGTACATCCAGCGGTTGCGGGATTTGGAGAACCTCGCCCTCGAATACCCTGGGGTCACGAAGAGCTTCGCCATCCAAGCGGGTCGCGAGTTGCGCGTCATGGTCGAGAGCGACGAGGTCAGCGACGACATGGCCGACCAGCTCTCGTTCGACATCTCGCAGCGCATCATGAACGAGATGACGTACCCGGGCCAAGTGAAGATCACGGTCATCCGGGAAAAGCGTTCCGTGAACTACGCGCGCTGATTCCATGAGCGGACACGAGCTGCCGCGGTTTGCAGACTCCGTGCGTTGGCAAAGCATCAACGTGGGGGCGCAGGTCGTGTTGCAGCTCGTGTTCATTTGGGCCCTGGCGCGGCTGTTGACGCCCGCGGACTTCGGCGTGATGTCGATTGCGCTTGTGGTCGTGGGCTTCGTGGAGATTTTTGCCCAAATCGGCATCGGGCCGTCCATCGTGCAGAAGGCGACGCTGGCGGCGGACGACTTGCGGACGGCGGGGCTGTTTTCGGTGGCCCTCGGGGCCGTTTTTTATGCGGGGTTGTGGGCGGCGGCGCCCGCGGTGGGCGCGTGGTACAGCGATGCGCTGCTGAGCGACGTGTTGCGGGTGATTGCGCTGAGCTTCATCCTGGGCGGTGTGGCGGTCGTGCCGCGGAGTTATTTGGTGCGCCAAATGGCGTTTAAGCGCCTGTTCGTCGGGGCGATGGCCGGGATGCTGATCGGGAATTTTGGGGTCGGGCTGTTGCTGGCTTGGCAAGGCGTGGGGGTGTGGGCGTACGTGGCGGCGTTGCTGGCCCAAAATTTCGTGCTGGGGCTGGTCTATTGGGGCTTCACGTGGCGGGCCAGCCGCGGGGGGCGCTGGAGCGGGGCGGCGTTGCGGGCGATGCTCGGGTATGGCGGGCGGAGCACGTTGTACAACTTCGCGACCTACGCGGCGAGCAAGGCCGACACCGTCATCGTGGGGCGGTTTGCGACGCAGGGTGCGGGCGGCTGGACGGCCACGGGCTTGTACGACCGGGCGGTGTCGCTGATGGGGCTGCCGATCACGCTGCTGGGCAAGTTGAGTGACAGCGTGCTGTTTTCGGGGATGTCGAAGATGCAGTCGGATGAGGAGGCGCTGCGGCGGACCGTTTCGCAGGCGACGCAATGGCTCGGCATGGCGGTCTTTCCCGGAGCCGTGTGGTTGTGGGCGATGGCGGACGAGGTGACGGTGCTGTACTTGGGGCCGGACTTCGCGGCGGCGGCGCCGATTGCGGCGATTTTGTTTCTGGGGGTGCCGTTCCGGTCGTTGACGAAGGTGGGCGACGCCGTGGTGCGGGCGAAGGACGTGCTGTGGGCGGGGTTGGTTTGGAAGGGCGTGTTCCTGGG
>JAUICJ010000007.1 GCA_030427925.1 Bacteroidia bacterium
CACCGCTCCTTCCGCACGGGGATGTGAATTAAGGCAAAGGCGGTTCCAACCGCAGGATGGCCCCTTCCGCGTGCGCTTTTTCGAGGAGCCGTTCCTGCAAGGTGGACAGGAGTTCGGTTCGGCGGGCGTGGAGGATGAGTTCTTCGATGCGCTCGCGGACGAGTTCGAAGGGGGCGGGGGCGTCCTTGAGGGAGTGCTCGAGGAATTGCAGCCAGTACAGGCGTCCGTCTTGCTCGAACGAGATGAGGCGGCGGTCGGCGATTTGGCGTTCTGGGCGGTAGAGCTGCAGGGGCACTTCATGGACGAGGTCGTCGAGGAGCCACCAGATTTCCGGGTCGATGCTGTACACCGCGCCGTTTTCCACGCACCAGGCCTCGAGCACCGCCACCTGGGAGCTGTCCATGGAGAGGAACAGGTTTTGGACCGAGGCCAAATCCCGTCCGTCCGCCGGCAGGTGCAAAAACCGCGCGCGCACCACGTAATCGTTCACGGGAAACAGCGCGGACTGCGCATCGTAGAACGCGCGCGCCTCCGCTTCGGTCACCTCGACGTTCAGCCGCTCCGCCACATACCGCTCCTCGAAGCGGTGCATCACGAGGGCATTTCGGTACGCTTCCAGTTCCTTGCTGAAGTCCAAATCGGCCGCCTCCAATTCGCGCTCCGCTTGGTGCAGCATGACCTGCTCCCGGAGCCAGCCTTCCATGAGGCGCGTGGCGAGGGCGGTGCTGTCTTCGGCGTCGAGGTCGTTCGGGATTTGGGCTTCCAAGTCGCTCCAGCTCAGGATGCGGTCGTACGCCTGCGCCGCCACGGGCACATCGGCCTGCGACTCGCTTCCCCACCCGCTGCAACCGAGCAGCAGGGCCCCGCCGAGCAGCCCGAGCAGCAAGCGCGCCGGTTTCACGGTCAGTCCGCCAAAGAGTGAAGGACCAACGTGTTGACCTCGATGGGGTACTTCGCCCGAAGTTCGGCGATCCAGCGGGCCTCGAGCTCGTCTTGGTAGGCGGCGATGGCAGCACCCCGGCACGCCTCGAGCGGCTTCGGTTCCGGGCCGCGTGCGCTGATCACGTTCACGACCACCGTGGCACCGTCGCCGGCGGGGAATTCCAAGACCGTCGGGCCGTTCACCGCTGCCGCGAACACGCTGTCCGCCCAGTGGTTCTCGCCCGATTCGAAGGTGCCGAATTCCATGCGGAGCGCCAAGGCGTTCTCCTCCAGCCACTTCGCGTTCGCTTCCGCCATTTCTTCGCGGCTGCTGCGTCCTTT
The DNA here is from genome assembly GCA_030427925.1 of Bacteroidia bacterium. Taxonomy (GTDB): domain Bacteria; phylum Bacteroidota; class Bacteroidia; order Flavobacteriales_D; family Sanyastnellaceae; genus JALQTD01. The sequence goes on from JAUICJ010000007.1 coordinate 1,264, forward strand.
TTTCAGTGCTTTCCGCACGGTTTTCAAGACGTCGTCGTTTGCGCACGTGTAGACGCCGATTTCCATCCGGGGGCCCCACATGAACCGATCGGCGTTTTCCGCGTGGAAGGCTTCGAGTCCGGCGGAGTCGCGCACGGCTTTCGACCACACTTCTTGGTCGGTCAATTCAAAGAGCAGGATGCCGTCGTGGTATTCTTCGATGAGGAGCCGGAAGTCGTCGTGCTTCGCTTCGAGCTGCGAATCCTCGTAATCGAGCAGCAGGCTTTCCGTCCAAGCGGTGAAATTCGATGCGATGATGGCCGCAGCGCCGGCTTCGGGGTTGCGGATTTTCGTCGTGTTCAGGTGAGCGATGAAGTCCCCGACCTTCCAGGTTTGGCCGGCGAACGATACGAGGACTTGGTTGTCGCGGCTCGTCGAGGGGAGGGGATGGCCTTCGTAGAAGACGCTGTCGACGCGGGCGGCCGCGCGGACGAGTTGGCTGAGTTCCTTTTCCGACTCGGTGTAGGTGTATTCCGTTTTGAGTTTGGCCAAAAACGAATCGCGCGTGCGCTCCGCCCGCGAATCCCGGCTGATTTTCTTTTCCAGTTCGCGCTTCGATTCCTCAAAGGTGGGCAGGTCCCGCGCTTCAAGGCGCTTGACGATGTGCCAGCCGTATTCGGTTTCGAAGGGATCCGAAATGGCGCCGTTTTCTTCGAGGCCGAAGGCGGCGTCTTCGAACGCTTCGACCATCTTGCCGGTGCCAAACCACGGAAGTTCCCCGCCCTTGCTGGCCGACGAAACGTCCTCGCTGTACTTCATCGCCATCTCGTTCCAATCGGCACCCTCTTCGAGCATGCGGTGGATTTCTTCGATGCGGCGACGGGCTTGGGTCACGGCGCCGGGGTCCTTGCCTTGCGGCGTGCGGATCATGATGTGGGCGGCATGAATTTCCCCACGGGCTTCGCGGCGCCCCGTCACTTCGAGGATGTGGTAGCCGTAACGCGTGCGGATGATGGGGCTGAGTTCACCGACCGGCGTGGTGTAGGCCGCGCTTTCAAACGGGTAGACCATTTGAAAAGCGGTGAACCAGCCGAGGTCGCCACCGTTTTCCACGGCACTCGGGTCGTCGGATCCGCCCTTCGATCGGGCCACGGACACGAAATCCGCGCCGTCGGCGATGCGGTCGCGCAGGACCTTGATGCGGCGGTAGGCGTTCGCCGTGTCGGTCGGGCTGGCGTTTTCGTCGCACGAGATGAGGATGTGCCGGGCGCGCACTTCGGTTTGTTTCCGGTCGAACGCTTCTTGGACCAAATCATCCAGCACTTCCGAATCCGTCAAATACGGCCGAGCCAACTGCTGCCGGTACCCGTCCAATTCGCGCTTGAACGTGGCAGACGTGTCCATGCCGCGCGCCTCGGCCTCGAGGACCTTGAGCTTGAAGTTGATGAACAGTTCCATGTATTCGTCGAGGCTCTCCTCGGTGACGGCCGCGTCGCGGTTGTTCTTGAGGAAGATGTGCTCGAAGTCGGAAGCGGAGACGGATTCGGGTCCTACGGTGAGCACGGTTTGGCCTTGGGCCCAGCCGATTGCACACCCCATCCACGCGCCCAAGGTCAGGGCAGCAGCTCGAAAAGTCATGTTCTTCATCGCAGTTCTAACAGGTGTTGCGGCCCAAAACGGGCCAAAAAATCGGAGCAAAATTAATCCGCCGTTTCCAAGCGAAACGTTAGCGAATGCTATAATTCGGGGCTTCGCGGGTGATCATGACATCGTGCGGGTGGCTCTCCTTGATGCCGGCGTTGGTGATGCGGACGAATTGGGCTTGCTGCAGTGCGGGGATGTCGGCTGCGCCGCAGTACCCCATGCCAGCGCGGAGGCCGCCGATGACTTGGTACATGACTTCACGGACGGAGCCCTTGTAGGGAACGCGGCCGGAAATGCCTTCGGGGACGAGCTTTTTGATGTCGTCCTCGGCGTCTTGGAAGTAGCGGTCCTTTGATCCCTGCTGCATGGCCTCCATCGAACCCATGCCGCGGTACGCCTTGAATCGGCGGCCTTCGTAGATGATGGTTTCGCCGGGGCTTTCTTCGGTGCCCGCGAGCATCGAGCCGATCATGACGGTGTGGCCGCCGCCGGCGATGGCCTTGACGATGTCGCCCGTGAACCGAATGCCTCCGTCCGCGATGACGGGAACGCCGGTGCCTTTCAAGGCTTCGGCCACGTCCATGACCGCTTTCAACTGGGGCACCCCTACGCCCGCGATGATGCGGGTGGTGCAAATGGAGCCCGGGCCGATGCCGACTTTCACCGCATCCGCTCCCGCTTCGACGAGGGCCTTCGCTGCGGCGGCGGTGGCGATGTTGCCGCAGACGACGTCCACGGTGGGGAAGGCGGCCTTGACTTGAGCCAAAACGTGGAGCACGCCCTTGCTGTGTCCGTGTGCCGTGTCGATGATGACCGCGTCCACGCCGGCGGCGACGAGCGCTTCCGCCCGTTCCATGGTGTCGTGCGTCACGCCGAGGGCCGCGGCCACGCGCAGGCGGCCGTATTGGTCCTTGCAGGAGTTCGGGAACTCGCTCAGCTTGATGATGTCGCGGTAGGTGATGAGGCCGACGAGCAAGCCGTTGCGATCGACCACCGGCAGCTTCTCGATGCGGTGCTCGCGCAGGATTTGTTCTGCTCCAGCCAAATCCCCGCCATCCTCCGTCACAATCAACCCCTCCTTCGTCATCACTTCCGCGATGGGCCGCTTCGGATCCTTCTCAAACCGCAAATCCCGGTTCGTCACGATGCCGGCCAAGCGGCCTTCCCCATCCACTACGGGAATGCCGCCGATGCGGTGCTCCCGCATGATGGTGAGGGCGTCCCCGACCAAGGCGTCTTCGCGCAGCGTGACCGGATCCTGGATCATGCCGTTTTCTGAGCGTTTCACCCGGCGCACTTCGGCGGCCTGCTGGGCAATGGTCATGTTCTTGTGGATGACTCCGATGCCTCCTTGCCGCGCCATGGCAATGGCCATCGCGCTCCCGGTCACCGTGTCCATTGCCGCCGAAATGACCGGCGTCTTCAGTTCAATGTTGCGGGAGAAGTGGCTGTTGAGGCGCGTGTCGCGCGGGAGCACTTCCGAGTAGGCCGGGACGAGCAGTACGTCGTCGTACGTCAGGCCTTCACCGAGGATTTTATCGGAGTTCATGGGCGTGGATTCGGTTGTTCATCGTGCTTCGAGCGCAGGGCTCGGACAGCGGTTCCCGAATTGCAGCGTCGCGCCGCTCTAGCCAGTTCGTGAACCCCCAGCCCGACGCGCAAGCGCCTTTGGCGAAGATTCGGGCAAAGGTATTGAAAATTGAGGTGCGATTTGGGTTGGTCGAGAAAGGTTCTGAACAGACCGTTCACCGCTTCACTCGTCCACCAACACGTTGACGAGCCCTGAGCGCATGGTTTGTTTGCCCGATCCGTCTTGAATCCAGAGGGTGTAACCATATGCTCCTTCTTGTACGGTGGCGCCGTCAACCGTACCATCCCACCCCCAATCCGCGTCATCGGAAGCGAAAATCACATCGCCCCAACGGCTGTACACTTCCATGTGAAAGGTGGTCAAGTCCGCAAAGGAAATCACCGGCTTGAACACCGGGTTGAAACCGCCGACGGTGATGGCATTGGGAATCCAAATCACTGGAGGCAACGACAAACACGTGGTGTTCGACAGCGCATAGTTCACTCCGCCATTGGGGCCTGGGGCGCTGTCAACCGCTTCGATGAGGTAGCAGAATTCGCCACTGGCGGATTCGGTTTGGCCCACTTCATCTTCGTAGGCGGTGACGGACGCGGGCAAAGTCACCAGTGGCTGCGGGGCGCCACCGTTTTCCGACCGGAAAATGCGATACGAACTGACCGATCCCGGGAATTCCTCGTAAGGATTCCAAAACAACGTGTTCACCAACTGCTCTTCGTCGGCAGTTCCATCGAGCAACATCGTGGTCGCTTCGTTGCTCACGTCCACGCTGTCGTTGCACAAGTTCTCCACCCGCACCCGATACGTGTAGCTCATCACCTGGCTGTGGGCACCGAGGTCGGTGAAGGCGACGTTCAGCCCGCCGACTGCTGTCATGGCGTCGATGCGCAAGAACGGCGCGTTCGGTTGATCAGCGCGCTTGCGTTCCAGGATGAAATGGTGTTGCTCCGTCATCGATTGGTCGAAGTCCACAACCACCTCGACGCCCGATGAATCCAAGGCGGATGCCCGCAGAATGTTCGTGAACGCGGGCGCACCGGGGTATTGGAAATCCAGCGTCGCCAAGTTGGAAAGCGAACTGGCCCCGGTGGAGTGCTGGGCTTCCACCCAGTACCGATAAACGGAACCGAGCTGTGCGCCCTCGTGCTCGAATTCGTACGTTCCAGCGGGAACGGTTCCGAGCTGTTCGGCCGCGCCCCAATTGGTGGCGGTTTCGTCCAACGCTTGCTGCGCATGAATGCTGTACGATTCCACGTTGCCGTCGAGGCCATAAGCTCCGGCCCATTCGATGAGGGCCAAATCCGAGCACGGCTGCCGCTCAGCGATGATCCTCAGCGTGGAAGCGCACGAGGGATTTGCGGCTCCGGGGTCGGGGGCGCCGTCCACAAAACAGGAATCGAACGCCGCCACGTTGTAGCTCTCGATGAGCGATTGCGCGTTCGAAAGGGGATTCGTGTAGGCCGTCGCGTTGGGGTCGAAAATCGTGTCGATGGGCACTTGCAAGCCGCCGCTGCACAAGTAGATGATGTAACCGGCCAAATCCGCAGCCGGACTGGGCGTCCAATTCAGCACCGCCAATCCCGTCACGGGATCCACGTCGATGTCCGAAATTGCGGGAGCGTCCGGGTCCAATTCGTCGTTGATTTCACTCCCGGCTCGGTTCGACTCGTGTTGGCATCCCCAGGTCGCATCGGGTTGGATGACGCGGAATTCGAGCACTTCGCTGCACGCCTCTACCTCGTATTCAAACGAGTTCATTCCTCCATTGTCCGCAACCGAGCCCAAGTCGATCCATCCCCCAGCGTTGTCGGACTTCTGGACCACAAAGTCCGCGCCCGTGCCTCCCGTGGCGATCCGCGGGCTGTTCCAGGTCAAATCCGCAAACCCCGGATTCAAGCTGGGCTGAGCCAGGAGAAACGTGTTGCAAATCGTATCCGAAACGCTGCTGTTCCCATCGGTCGATTGCGTCACGACGAAGTAGCAGACCGGGCCTTGGTTTCCGTTGACGTTGGGCGCGAGCACCGAATTGTTCGCATAATTCGGCATGTTCGTCGTCGAGATGTTCGCGGGATTGGTGGCCGGGAATTGGTGAAAAACGTATTGGTAGAACAACCCCGCAGGGTCCGCGGGCTGCGTCCACGTCACCGTCGTGTTGCCCGCGGTGTTGACCTGAACGCATTGCATGCTCACGTCCAATTGGCCCAACGCCAAGCGAGCGCTCCCTGAGAGAAGCGCAAGCGCAGTCAGCAAAACGGCTACTGGACGGTTCATGCACACAAAGTTAATCACGCGACGGAGGGTCGCGAAGGATAGACGCTCGAAAGTGGTGAATTGTTGCCCGCCGAATTACGCTTCTTCACTCGGTTCGCCATAGCCACCGCTTCCATAGCCGTATCCATAACCGTAGCCGTAACCGTATCCGTAGCCGTACTTGTAAGCGTATTTGCTGTACACCCGCTGCCACCGGTTCATCCGGATGTTGTTCAGAATGAAGGAGGCCGACAGTTGGTTTTGGGCCAACACGCTTTCAAGGTGGTTGATGCTCCGCTTGGAGGACTTTTCCGTGTTCGTCACGAGCAAGCCGGCATCCACGTGCTGCATGAGGATGAGCGCATCGCTGATGAGCAGAATCGGCGGCGTGTCCAACAAGATGAAGTCGAATCGAGACCGAAGTTCCTTCAACAGTTCCAGCGTCTGATCGCCCATGACCAATTCGGAAGCGTTGGGGGGGACAGGGCCCGCTGTGCAAACGGAAAGGTTTTCCACCGGTCCGGGGCGCAACACGTCGTCCAATTGGGCGCGGCCGATGAGCACCGTCGAAAGGCCTTTCTTGTTGTCCAGCCCCATGTTTTTGTGCACCTTCGGCTTGTGCATGTCGAAGTCAATGAGGGCCACCGACTTGCCCGTCTTTGCGAGGACGGCTGCGAGGTTGGAGGACGTGAAGCTCTTGCCTTCTCCAGGGTGCAAGGAACTGATGAGCAGCAGCTTGCTCTCGGAGCGCGTGAGCATGTACTGCAGGTTTGCCCGCAAGCTTCGGAACGCTTCCGTCACGGCCGAACGGCTGTCATTCAGGATCGACAAGGGGTGCTCCTCGATGTCGTCGTAGTGCGGGATGCCGCCCAATACAGGCAGGTTCGTGGAGTCGCGCAGCTCGACGATGGTTTGGATTCGCTCAAAGAACGCCATGCGCACGAGCGCGATGAGCAAGGCCAAAGCGAACCCGCCTCCCGCCCACGTCAGCACCGTTCGGCTCTTGTTGGGGCCGATGACCCGGTCGTAGCGAGCGGCTTCGATGATGGTCGCTTCCGGGGCAATGCCCGCGCGCGAAATGATGGTGGAAGCCTTCGATTCGAGGAGGAAAATGTACAGGCCTTCGTTGACCTGCAGCTTGCGCTCCATGCTCAGGATGTCGCGCTGGGTGGCGGGCAGGCCTTGAAGGCGGCTTTCGAGGCTGGTGATTTGGCGTTGCAAATCGGACCGTTGATCCTGCAAGGCCAACTCGGTATCGCGGATGTACCGCGAGATGGTCGATCGCGTGGAACTCAACGAGGAATCCAAACGCCGCACCTGGTAACTGTCCTCTGTGACATCAATCAGCGCACTCGCCCGCTCCGAGCGCAACATGAAGAGCTGGTTGACCTGTTGGACCAAAAGCGGGTCCTCCGAAAACAAGTACGTCGTTGGAGGCAAGCCGAATTCACCCGATCCCGCTGCAAGGAAGGAGCGGAGCGAACCCATGGCGTCCAACCGCAAGTCCAACTCGCGCAGCTGGGACTCCATGGTAATGAGCGTATTGAAAAACTCCGTTTCCTCTCGGGTCAAGTCGAGGATTTCATTGTCCGCTTTGAACAGGTCGACCTGTTGCTCCAGGCTGTCCATCATGGACGTGAGCTCGTCGAGCTGCCGGTCGATGAACTCCTCCGTCCGGCGGCTGGCTTCGAACCGGGCTTCCTGCGTGTATTCGATGTAGATGTGCGACAGGGCGTCGAGGAACGCGGCGGGCCGCGACGCCAAGGTGCTCGACGCTTCGAGTTGCAGGATGCTCGTTCGGTCTACGGCCTTGACGGCGAGGGCGCTGCGGAATTGCTGGATGCGCTGGTCGCGGTTGAATGCGCGGATGCGAAGGTGTTGCTCCCGCATGCTGTCCCATTCGGCTTCGCTGAGCACCTGGTCTGAAGGGTGATTCAAGCTCACTTTCAAGGCCAAATCACCGCTCTCCGTCCAAACGCCGAACGGAAATTGCACCTTGACGTGCTCGCCCGTGGGGTTGTCGTACGTGAGTTCGTAGCCGGAAGGGCCGAGGATGCGGAGGTCCAGGTTTTGGCCTAAAAGACCTGCCGCAAACAACTCGGGATCGGCTTCAATGCTCAAATGGGTGAATCGCTCCACCTGTGTCGTGCGCAACCGCCCGACGAAGAAGAAGTCCAGCGGCTCGTTCATGGTGTCCACCACTCGGCCGATGAGGTCGTACGATCGCAGGATGCGGCTCTGGTTGGGGACGTTGCTGCTGAGGCTGCGGGCGCCGATGGCCCCGAGCATTTGCGCCTGGTAGTCGAAGGTCTCTTGGCTTTCGAGCAGGATTTCCGATGTCGCGCTGTGCACGTCCAGTTGGCGCTTCGTGATGAGGGTGCCCATGACGTAGCCGGTGGCGGCGAGCAGGAGGAAGAGCCACGCGTTTTGGGCCGCCATCTTGAGATAGGGCCTCAGGTCATTCCAATTGATGAGCGCGTTCGAGGTGGGTTCAGGCATGCGGTCGCAATTTCGTCAATTCTGTGCGAATACGCGGAAACGATTCTCGGGGATGCGAGAAAAGGCGAAATCCTGCGTAACATTGACTCGTGGAAACGAAAGCAGCCATCGCGATGGGAGTGGAACGCACGGGGGGGCAGTGGGATGATTTGCGCCCGGAGGCGCGGGTGTGGATTTACGTGGCGGATCGCCTGCTTTCTGAGCCGGAGGCGGCGCAACTGGCCGAACAGCTGAACGGCTTTGTCGGGGGCTGGGCTGCGCACCAGGTGCCGTTGAAGTCCGGCTGGAAGCTTTGGGGGCGCCGGGTGCTTATTATAAGTGTGGACGAATCCGTGGAGCCCGCTTCGGGGTGTTCCATCGACTCCATGACCCACGCGGTGCGCCAGTTGGGGGCGGAGCTCGGGGTGGATTGGTTCAATCGGATGCTGGTGGTGCACGAGGACGAGCAAGGGGAGTGGGCCTGCACGCCGATGCACGCGTTTTGGGCGATGCGGAAAGCGGGGCGCGTGGACGATGCGATTTTGGTCGTCAATCCCTTGGCCAAAACCAAGAACGGATGGGAAGTGTCCGGCATACAGCCCTTCGGCGAAAGCTGGCATGCCACCATGTGGAGCTGAGTTCCCGGATTGCTGATAAGCAACGGGTTAAACTCCGTATTCCTCCGCTGAATCCCATTTCGCCCCGGGATAAACTTCAGGCCGAACACAAAGTTTTTCTCCCAAAAAACGTTGGGATTCCGACTTCTCTTCGCTACATTTAACGCGTCTCTTCGCAAATCTTAACGTGCGGGTCACGAGAAAGTGCGTGCAGAGGCAACCCTGAATCGCCTGTTGCGACTATGCTTTACTGCCGAGTCGTCCCGGGCATGTGTCGCCTTGAAATCTTCGATCTAACCATTCTGTAGAATTCTTACCAAAACCAAATCCCATGTTGAACAAACTGACAAAGTGTTGTGGCATCCTCGCGATGTTCGCGCTTTATTTCCTCTCAGCACCGGGCGCGTACGCCCAGTGCGAGTCGATTGATGAGTATACCCTCATCGTCGGCGGCTCAGGCTACGCTTCCGAGGTAGGCTGGCGCGTTGAAGCTCCTGACGGATCGGTCGTTGCGCAAGCAGGTGGCCAAGTCGGAGAGCAATTCACTACTTGTGCTGAAGGGTCGGGTGAAGGCACGTTTACCTTCGACTTGGCTTCCGGAACGCAATACACGTTCGTCTTCATCGATTGCTTCGGTGACGGATGGAACGGTGGTACGGCCATCATGTACCGCACCGCGGATACGGGCTTCGTTATGGGCTCCATCGGGGCGGGCGTTGGCTTCACCAGCGGTGAGGGAAGCCCGGCCGGTGGTCAGTTGAACTACGCGGTCACGACGTTGCCTGCTGAAGGTTGCGGTTGCACGGATGAATCGTCTTGCAACTACGATCCAGATGCCACCACGGACGACGGCTCTTGCGCCATCCCGGGTTGCATGGACGCAACGGCTTGCAACTACGACTCATGTGCCAATGAAGACGATGGTTCTTGCGCAACGGAATCCGTTGTGTGGACCATTTCGGGCACGTACATGCCGGAAGTTTCTTGGGAAATGGCGGATGCCGATGGGAACGTGATCGCCAGCGGCGGTGGCTACCCTTCCTCTTTCCCGTACCCGACCGTCTCGGAAACGATTTGCGTGAATGCAGCTTGCTACAGCTTCACTGCCATCGATTCATGGGGTGACGGATGGGATGGACCTTACAGCCTTTCCACGAATGGCGTAGCATTCTACAACGGCAGTGGCGCCTTTGGCACTTCGGAAACCGTTGATTTCTGCTTCGAGCCCGGCTGCACCGATCCGAACGCGTCGAACTACTCTTCGCTCTCTACGGAAGACGATGGTTCTTGCCAGTACCTGGGTTGCACCGATCCCAACGATTTCGCTTACGATCCGTTCGCTACGGAAGATGACGGATCGTGCTTGGGTTGCGACCAGTCAGGCAACTTCTGCTACGGCAACTACGGCAACACCCAGCAAATCGTTTTGCAAACGGGTGTTCCAACCGGAAATGACGGGTTGTACTTCTTGATCACTTCTGGTTTGATTGAAGATTTCTGGGACCAAATCTTCATCTACGACGGATTGGAAATCAATGCAGACAACCTGCTGTTCTCGGATGGTTTCACATCGGTTACGGGTTACCTCAATTTGGCTGGAACCTTTGTTTTCGCTCCTTCTGGAACCATCACGGTGGCCATCGATTCGGACGGTTCGGGTTCGTGTGCATCGTCATCGGGCCTCGCTGCTGGTATCTCGTGGCAGGTCTCTTGCACCGTTGGTTGCATGGACACCATGGCCTGCAACTACGACGAAAATGCGGGCATTGACGACGGCTCGTGTGACTACTCATGCGTCGGTTGCATGGACACGTCGGCTGCCAACTTCGATCCCAACGCAACGATGCAAGGCGAAGGTTCTTGCGTGTTCTGCGATCCGGGAACGTTCGTGTTCAACATCGAAATGACGGACGCAGGCAACGACGGATGGGAAGGCGCTGCCTACTTCTTGACGGACTTGGCCACGGACGAAATGATTCAAGGTTCGTACGACGATGCAGCGTTGCAGCTCGGTGACGTTGCAGTGGACTTCGTTTGCATGCCGTTGGGCTGCTACACGTTCTCTGCTGGCGGTGGATCGGGCGTGGGCGAAATCGGTGTCACGTTGTCTGACCAATTCGGAACGACCTACTTCGAAGGAACGGGTGCAATCAGCACGACCAACATCGACTTCGGTTTGACCCAATTGTGTGACTTCGAGGGCTGCACGGATCCCTACTGCTGGAACTACGACATTTCTGCAACCATTGATGACGGTTCGTGCATCTGCCCGCCGTTGAACAACGCGGTGGAAGACGCGATTGCTTTGGAATGCGGTTCAGTCGTCAACGGAACCGTTGCCAACGCATCGGACGTTGAAGGCATCGTTGGAACGCTGTTCGGTGGTCACACCATCAACCAGGGCGGTGCATGGTACCAGTACAATGCAAGCGGCACGCAGCAAGTCTTCATCGACCTCTGCGGAACGCCGAATGCTGGTTTCGCTGCAGGTACGGAACTGAACGATTCTCAGATTCACGTCTTCGTTGAGGATGCCAATGGTGACCTCGTCCCCGTTGCGTCAAACGACGAATCGTGCTTCAGCCATGCAGGTGTTTCCATCGTCACGGACGTTGCGGAGACCTACTACATCCACGTGAGTGCTTACGGCGCTGGCGACGGTGGCCAGTTCCAGATCAGCGTGAACTGCACGGAAGCCTGCACGACGGGCACGCCGTTCAACGACGACTGCGCAGGTGCATTGCCGCAATTGAACGGCATCGCGTTCTCGGGCAGCACGTGCTGCACGAACCAAGAAGGCGCGTGGTCTGCCGGTAACGTCGACTACGGTGCGGGTGTGTTGAGCGGAGCGAGCACGTACGGTGTCTGGTTCACGTTCAACTCGGGCGACTTCGATTCGTTCGACTTCAACTTGGTGAACGGTGACGGTGCTGCGGTCAGCTTGTCGATCTACTATGCCGCTACGAACTGTGACGAAGTTGCTTCTTCGACCGTCTTCACGGGTGGCGGCATTGCCGGTTGCAACGTTACGGGTCAGTGTGCAGGTAGCATCTCTGCCATCACGGACTTGATCCCGAACACGGATTACTACTTCCTCGTGGGTACGACTGAACCAGGTGAGTGCGGCACGTTCAGCTTCAGCACGACGGGTGTCTACCTCGGCTGCATGGACACGGCTGCCACGAACTACGATGCGCAAGCAACGGAGGATGATGGCTCGTGCGACTACACCGACGTGGTTCCGGACAATGACTTGTGCAACAACGCCATCACCCTGCCTTGCAACGGTGGTTACGAAGTGTACTCCATGGGTGGAGCTACTGAAGATGACTTCCCGGTTTGCGGCGGTGGTGACATGGATTTTGAGGGTTGCTTGACGGCTACTTTCGGTTTGTATCCTTCTGCGACCTTCACCCCATCTTGCACGGGCACGTTCCAGAACATCACGACCTGTGCTTACGCAGGTGAATACAGCAACGTCAACTTGACTGCGGGCAACACCTACACGTTCGTTTCTTCCAACCCGGATTACATGATCACGGTTGCGAACAGCACGGGTACCACGGTTTACGCAGCTGGAATGGGCGGTGAAGTGGAGTACGTTGCTACGACGACGGAAACGGTTCGCGTTTACCGCCACACAGCAGGATGCGGCAGTGCTACGGGCTGCACCACGTTCGCTGTTTCTTGCGGTGGAACGCCTCCGGGCGGTGTTTGGTTCACGTTCGAAGGAACGGGCGAACTCCACAACATCAACACGTGCGGTTCAATCCTCGACACGCAATTGCAGCTCTTCACGGCGCCTTCTGCCACGTCTTGCGACATGTTGGAGTGCACCACGCAAATCGATGGTTCTCCAGCAGTGAGCCAAACGAGCTTCGATGGTTGCGGATTCTTCGACGAGGACGATGCTTCTTTGAACTTCGTTTCTGAGCCGGGAGTGACCTACTTCGTGTACGTCGGAACGGACCTCAGCAACAACGGTTCTTACCAAATCGAAATGACCTGCGAGGAAGCCATCTACGGCTGCATGATCGACATCGCTTGCAACTACAACCCGCTCGCGAACCTCGAAGACGAGTGCGACTTCACGTCATGCGCTTGCTCAGACGAGACGCAAACGGCTGTGGTCATCGAGATGTTCGACACCTTCGGTGACGGATGGTCAGGCGGCAACGACGGTTCAATGGGCGGTTACGAGATCCAAGACATGGACGGCAACGTCTACGCCTCGGGTACCCTCGAAGAAGCCCTCTACCAAGTCGACGAGGACAACTACCAAGGTGCTGAGTACGGCATCGACACGCAGTGCTTGTCTGACGGTTGCTACTTCCTCGTCTTCACGACGGCTGACATTTGGTCAGAAGAGCAAGCTTGGGCGTTGACGGTGAACGGAACGGTGGTTGCAGAAGCGTCTTACACGGCGAACGACAACTCGACGACGTTCGAGTACGCCTTCACTATTGGTGACTTCGAGTGCGGTTGCACGGACGACTTCGCTTGCAACTTCGACGGTGTGGCTCCCGACTGGATGGAGAACGGAACGTGTGAGTACGTGACGTGCGCAGGTTGCACGGATCCGGACAACTGCTTCTACGACGGTCCCGAATTCACCATCGACGACGGTTCTTGCTGCACGGAGAACTGCATCACGATCCAGATGTACGATTCATTCGGTGACGGATGGAACGGAAACGTCTTGACGATTGCAGACCTCGACGGCAACGTCATCCAAACGGCAGGATTCAGCGCTGGATCTTCTGCGGTCGCAGTGGGTTGCTTGCCTGACGGCTGCTACACGGTTTCTTGTGGCGGTGGTTCGTTCGCTTCTGAAGTCTCTTGGGACTTGTTGGGAGTGTACGGCGGCACGCTTTCGGGTGCGGTTCAAGGTCCAACCTACTTCAGCGTAGGCGGCAACAACTGCATCGAGGGCTGCTCCATCCTCTGCGCTTGCAACTACGACGCAGCAGTGAACATCCCAACGGATGATGTCTGTGAATTCTTCGGTTGCGGTGGTTGCACCTACCCCGGTGCAACGAACTACGACGAGACCGCTGCATCGGATGACGGTTCTTGCGAATTCGACTTCGCGAACCCATGCCCGGCTGACTTGAACGAGGACGGCTCCGTTTCGACGGCTGACTTGCTCCAGTTCTTGGGTGCATTCGGTACGGTCTGCGAATAAGCGCACCGACTTTGAAATGGAAAGGGCCGCTCCTCGGAGCGGCCCTTTTTTATTGGCCATGAAAAAGGCGGGCTCGTGCCCGCCTTCTTCGTGCCGAATCTGAAATCAGTCTTCGTGCCAAGTGGTTACGTATTCCAAGGGCTTTCGGTGGCTGATGGGCCAGTCGCCTTCGGGGTACCCGAGGTAGAACAGGCCGAGGAGTTTGCCCTGTTCACTCAGGCCGACGAAATCGCGGACTTCTGGGCGGTAGATGAATCCCGGGGACGACCAAAATCCGCCGATTCCGTATGCCGTTGCAGTGAGGTGCAGGTTTTGGACGGCGCAAGCCACCGCTTCGATCTCTTCGACTTCTTTGATGCGGCCATTGGGGTCAGGTTCCATTCCGACTGCGATCATGGCCGACACGCGTTCTCCCCGTAGTTTGAGCTTGTCGAATTTGGATTGCGAGAAGGATTCGCCAGCGAATTGCTGGTACCACTCGGAGAGCTTCGGTCCGATGCGTTGCATGCCGTCTCCCACGTACACGGTGAAGCGCCAGGGCTGGGTCATCCCATGGGTGGGAGCCCACGTGGCGTTAGTGAGCATGAGTTCGATTTGTTCCCGATGGACTTTACGGCTTGAGAAGCGTTCGGGTTGGATGCTGCGGCGGTCGCGGATGAGGGCAGTGGCGTCGCTGAGGTTGTGTCGCATGTTTTTTGTGACAAAGTTACGGGGCGTCCGGGCGCACTTGTCGTGCCTGTGGTCACCCTTACCTTCGTGGCATGCATACCATCATCATCACGGGCGCGGGATCTGGAATCGGTTCTGCAGCCGCCGTAGCGTTGAGCCGCCTTCCGTCCATCCGCGTCGTGCTCATCGGTCGCAGGAGGGAGCCGTTGGAGGAGACCGCTGCGAAGTGCGAGGGGGAGGCGATCGTTCATGATCAGGACGTGGCGGATCGCGAGGCGTGGAAGGCGTTTTTGGGGAGTGAGGAGCTGGGGTTGGCGGCGTTTCCGCTCGTGGGGGTGTTTGCCAATGCGGGTGTGGGAGGACCCAACCGATTTGCGGACGGCGAGGGGGATCGCTGGGAGGAGATCATCCGCACGAACCTCACCGGGACGTACGTGACGGTGGAGTCGTGCAAGCCTTACTTGGATGCTGCTGCGTCGATTGGACCGCGGCACGTGGTGGTGACTTCTTCGGTGTTGGCGCGCTTTGGGGTGCCGGGGCAGGCGGCTTATGTGGCGAGCAAGACCGGGCTGCTGGGGTTGGTTCGGTCGTGGGCAACCGAGTGGTCGGATTCGGGGGTGCTCGTCAACGCGATTTGTCCAGGGTGGGTGGAGACGGAAATGGCGCGCAACAGCATTCAGGCCATGGCCGATCAGTATGGACGGAGCTACGAGGAGGAACTGGGAGTTCAGTCGCAGCTTTTGCCCACGGGCCGCATCAGCCAGCCGGAGGAGGTGGCAGAGCTCGTGGTTTGGCTGATGAGCGGTGCGCAGCGTTCCATGACCGGTCAAGGAATAGATATAAACAACGGTTCCTACATGGTTTGATGACGATGATTTAATATATTCGTTCTTCTGCACGGAATGCCGACACGGTGACTCAACGAGATGAAGAGTCATGGCATCAATGCGCATTTTCCTGTTTTTTTTGATGGGTTCCTTTCCAGCAATGGGGTGGGCACAATACGTCAATGTTTCGGAGGAGTTGGGGTTGTACACGGACCACACCGATGGCTACTTGGGCCTCGGGGTGAGCGTGGTGGACTTCACTGGAGACGGAATCGACGATTTGTCCTTTTGCCACCACGATGGCATCATGCACTTTTTTGCAGGCAACGGTCAGGGAGGCTTTCAGCTGGCGAACCTGGGCATTGACAACTCGGGTGCGGACGCGAAATCCGTTTCGTGGGTGGACCTGGACAACGACGGGGACCAAGACCTCTTCATCACGAACCGGTTGGCGTCCAATCGGCTTTGGCGAAACGACGGCGAGGCGGGTTTCACGGACATTACGGAGGATTCGGGGCTGAACACGGAGAACCGGAAGAGTTATTCGGCGTCGTTTGCGGATTACGACAACGATGGGGATTTGGACTTGTTCGTGGCGAATTACAACGCCACGATGATGGAGTTTTTCAATGAGCTGTACGCCAACAACGGGGACGGTACGTTCACGGAAACCACGTTCACGGCGGGAATGGGACAAGACATCAAGCAGTCGTTCATCGGAGAGTGGACGGATTTCAATGAAGACGGCCTCCTCGATTTGTATCTGATCCGCGACCGACACGTGTACCTCAACATGTATTACGAAAACCAGGGCGACGGCACGTTCATCGATGTGGCAGAAGACCGGGGTTTGGACCTCGGAATCAACGCGATGTGCTCGGGCATCGGCGATTACAACCGGGACGGGGCGCTGGACGTTTTCGTAACGGGTCTTCAGAATGAAAACACGTTGTTGACGAATGACGGCACGGGCAACTTCGAGGACTTGGGCTCGGAGGTCTTTGACATTTGGCACACCTGCTGGTCGGGAACGTGGGTCGACTGGGACAACGACGGCTGGCAGGAGCTTCACATCGCTACGGGGACCTCGATGTATACGGACTACCCGGACATCCTCACCGACATCGAGCAGATTCCGGATTCGATGTTTGCGTTCGTTGACGGGGAGTGGAGTGCCATTGAGAATTCCGGACTCTCTGCCGAACACGCGTTCAGCGTTGCGGCGACGGACCTGAACGGGGACGGGTTTCAGGACTTGGTGTCGTGCCCCATCGGGGGGGAGGCGTCGGTTTATTTTGCCACGCCCAACGACAACCACTACCTCCGGATCAAGGGAGAAGGGGTGGTCTCCAACCGGGACGCCATCGGGGTGAAGTTCCGGCTGTATTTGGACGGGGATGTGCTGTACCGCCTGTCGAAAAGCGGGGAGTCGTATTTGACGCAAGGTAGCCGGTGGCAGCATTTCGGCTTGGGAGCGGCAGAGGTGGCGGATTCCCTTGTGGTCACGTGGCCGACCGGTCAATCCGATGTCTTTTATAACCTGCCGGCGAACAGTTCGCTGATCATCCAGGAGGGAAGTTCGGAATGGATTTGCTTCGAGGGCCCGTGCGATGCGGCCTCCACTTCGGGGTGCACGTATGAGGCGGCATTGAATTTCAGCCCATTGGCGCTCGCGGATGACGGATCGTGTGTCTTCGGGGCCACCCCGATTTCGTGTGGTGAAGGGACCATTTGGGATGCAGAGACGTCCACGTGCATCCCCAACGATGCCTGCCCCGCCGACGTGAACGGGGACAACTTCGTGGGCATCGCCGACCTCCTCGATTTGCTCGAGTCCTTTGCGACCGCTTGTCCAGAATGATTCAGGACAACGTCAACCGCACCACGAAGGCCACCGCCGTCGGACCCATCCAAAGCCGAGTCGTCTGCTCGCTCAGTTGGTGTTCCCAAATCGCTTCGCCCCACCGGGTTCTGAAGAGTTCGCGGGACCAATGAAGTCCCACATAGAGCCCGCGGATGGCGCGGGTGCTCGGTTGATCCGGGTTCCACCCGCTGTTCCCGTCCGGGCGGATGGCCCAGCCCAATTCGGCGATGAGCGGCACGTTCCAAAGCCGGGTTCGGTTCTCGGCCACCCGGAAGTCGTGGTAAGCTGTGTCGATGAGGAGGCTTCCCGTCGTGAAGACGTCGGAGGGGGTGAAATCGAGGCCGAGGCCGGCGCCGGCGAGGAGTCGCTGTGCATTCGTCAGGCGCACGGAGGTGGTGGCGAGCACCGGTAGGCGGTAACGGACGCCGCGCAGTCGGAGGGAGGCGTCGACGATTTGGCCCGTCCGATTGCCCAGCCCATCGACGTCTTCGAAGGCCAAATCCCAATTCGCTCCCACCCGCTGCACCGTCAGCCCCGTCGCCACTCGCCACGACGCGTTCAACGGCCGCACGATGCGCACCGCAAAGCGCGCCCCCCCGGTCGGCACCCAATTCGCCCCCAAATACGGCTCGCCCAAGCTGTCCGCAACCGCAGCAATCGGCGCCATTCCCAGCGCCTCCACGGCCGGCAACACCCCGGCCTCCACCGCCAATTCCCACCCCTGCGCCCGCACCGACCGAAACGCCCCCAACACCGCCAAGGCCACCACCACCGACGTCCCGATGAGCAACGCCCAGCGCAACCCCGCCACGGGAATGAATTTCGTCCGCGTCTTCGCCTTGATGAGGTGGTTCTCATGAAGGGCCTCCCGAAAATTCCGCTTGCTCACAGCAAACAAGTACGGTTCCCGCTCCTCCGGATCCACGTGATCCTCGTAAGCAATCCCCAACGCCTCCAACCGAGAACGAAACGCCTCCGCTTCCCCTTCGTCGGGAAAGGTGAACACGGTGTACCGGTTATCCCCCGGATGCTCAAAGTGATTCGTCCAGCGCATGGTGCAAAGCTAATCCCTTGCCCACAAAAACGCCCCACCGCGGGAAGCGGCAGGGCGTTCAAAATGGGGGAGGAAAATCAGCTGTTCGCCTTGATGAAGAAGCCCAATTCGAACGTGTCGTCGATGGCCTTATCACCCAAGTTTTCGAAGAACGAGCCCGAACCGTACTTGATGTCGAACGCGGTGCGGTCCACTTTCATCATGCCGCGGATGTCCATGCTGCCTTCGGTGTTGTTCGCCGTCACTTCGAAGCTCTGGGGCTGCGTGATGCCCTTGATGGTCAACATGCCCTTCACCGTGCCGCCGATTTCCGAGGGCGTGAAGCTGTTGATTTCAAACGTGGCGGTCGGGAAGTTCGCCGTGCTGAAGAAGTCATCGCTGTGCAGGTGTCCGAGCAACTTCGCACCGGTTTCGGCGTCGAGGTCGGTGTTGGTCATCGATGCCATGTCCATGGTGATGGTGCCACCGCTGATGGCGCCCTCCGTCACGCGGAATGAGCCGCTTGCAATGGAAATGTTTCCGCGGTGCTCGCCCGTGACCTTGCGGCCAATCCAAACGACTTCACTCGCATCAGCCGCAATCGTGTAGTTGCCATCGACCAAGGCTTTCACCGCAGGGGTGACGGTTTCGGTGGCAGCAGCTGCCGGTGCTTCGGTTTCGCTGGGGGCGGGAGCGTCGCCGCATGCGGCGAGCACGAGCGCTGCAGAGGCAGCGAGGATCATGAATTTGTTCATGTGAACGGTTGTTTAAAGGATTTCAGTTTCGAGTCGTTTGGTGTGAAAGGCGTCGAAGGCCAGGTTGAGTTGTTGGGCCAAATCAGCGGGCACCGCTTCTTCAAACCACAGTTCAACCTCGAGCAATTCCGGAGTCGCCGATTCAACACAATGCAGTCCCGCTGGCGTCAGCGCGACATCCACGCGCCGCCGATCTTGCCGAGCAGCTTTGCGCGTGACGAGCCCCTTCGCCCGCAATTTTTCCACCAAACGAGACGCATTGCTAGCGGGGTCAATCATGCGGCAAGTTAGGTCATTGAGTGCCATGGGTTGGTTGCCCTGACCACGCAAAATGCGCAGGACATTGTACTGCTCCGGCGTGATGCCCCAAGGGACGAGCCGCCGCTTCTGTTCCAAATGAATCACGCTCCGGGTGTGCATGATGTACAACAGCAGTTTATGCTGTGCATTGCGGAACTTGTCCGTCTGGAGTGCAGTTTCCAAATGCATGGCGCAAAACTAGCGAATGTCTTTGTTGTATCAACAACTAAATGCCGGATAAATGAAAAAGGGACCAAAGCGGCCCCTTTTCTACATCAGCAACTCACTTCAGCTTCGCTCGCACGATGCCGGAAATGACCTTACCATCGGCCTGACCGGCCATCGCAGCCGATGCCAAGCCCATCACCTTGCCCATGTCGGCCATGCTGCTGGCTCCGGTTTCGGCGATGATGGCTTCCACCTTGGCTTCGATTTCCGCCTCGGTGAGCGCCGTGGGCAGGAAGGCCTCGATGACAGTGGCTTGTGCCCGTTCTTCCTCCGCGAGGTCGGCTCGGCCCTGCCCATCGTAGAGTTCAGCCGTCTCCATGCGCTGCTTGTACAGTTTGCTCAGGATGCCCATTGCGGTGGCGTCCGGGATGTCTTCCCCGCTGCTGCCGTCTTTGGCGGCCTCGAGCATGAGCTTGCTCTTGATGTCGCGCAGCGCAGCCAAACGGTCGCGGTCTTTTGCCCGCATGGCATCCTTGATGCCTTCTGAAATGGTGGCGTAAATGGACATGTCAGTCGACTTGATCGGAGAGGAATCCGTTGGGGGTGAAGGTCGTGAACGTATTGCCTTCCTCGTCTTCTTCGGCGCGTAGGGTCAAGTTGGAGAGGGTCCGCGCATGGGATGGGGGCACATCGTCAAGTTGAATTTGACGGCGGCGGTAGGCGGGCTCGTCTTCGAGGGCCTTCAATTCACCAGGCGTCTTCAGTCGCTTGTTGAGTGCAGCCAAACGCCGTGTGCGGTCCATTTGACGTTCCTGCGTGTCCGTTGCTGGCTGGTGCGCCCGCGCATCGGATGCATCGTTGTTCACGTGGTGGATGATGAACTGGGTGGTGTCGCTCGGAAGCTCATTCACAGGTTCCGAAGGCGGTGCCGGGTGGAACTCATCTTCCTCGGGCTCCTCCATGTTGAGGGTCAGGCGAACGGTGGTATCCGACGGGCTTTCCACTTCAGGTGCTGAGAACAGGGTCGGGGTTTCCTTCGGAGCGGGTGCACTTGGGATTTCCTTCAATTCCCAATTCAATGCGTTGTCCTCATCCGGGCGCGTGACCGGGGGTTGCGGCGTTTCCCCCATGGCCGCGCGATTCAATGGAGCATTCCATTCGTGCAGGCGCTCCTGCTGTTGCGGTTGGGGCGCCGGTGCGGGTGCGGCCGGTTCTGCCTGCGCTTGGGGCGGCATGCCGCTTCCGAGCCAATGCTTCGTCTCCTCCTTCGGCAGGTCGCCGTCATCGAGGCCTTGGAATCCGGTGGCAATGACCGTCACCGAGATGTCCTCTCCGAGGTTGGCGTCGATGCCATAGCCCCAAATGACTTCCGCGCTTTGGCCAGCAGCATCCTGGATGTAATCGGTGATTTCCATGGCCTCGTCCAGCAGGATTTCGTCCTTGCTGAACGTGATGTTGAGCAGCACATAGCGCGCTCCCGTGATGTCGTGGTCGTTCAGCAACGGCGATTCGAGTGCCTCGCGGACCGCCTTTTCGGCCCGGCCTTCGCCAGAAGCTTTTCCGGAACCCATGATGGCCCGGCCGGATTCGCGCATGACCGTGTTGACGTCGTTCATGTCGACGTTGATTTCGCCCGTCAACGTGATGACTTCGGCAATTCCTTTCGCCGCCGTGCACAGCACCTCGTCCGCATTCGTGAACGCCTCCCGGATGGTCAAACCGCTGTACAACTCGCGCAACTTGTCGTTGCGGATGATGAGCAGGGTATCGACCGCGTTCCGCATTTCTTCGAGGCCCATCTTCGCTTGGTCCGAACGCCGGCGCCCTTCAAACTTGAACGGAATGGTGACGATGCCCACCGTCAAGATGCCCAATTCTTTCGCGGCTTTCGCGATGATGGGAGCCGCTCCGGTCCCCGTTCCGCCGCCCATGCCTGCCGTAACGAACACCATGCGGGTGCCTTGGTTGAGCAGGTCCTTGATTTCGTCGATGCTCTCGATGGCCGCGTTTCGGCCGACTTCGGGCTGCGATCCTGCCCCTTGACCTTCGGTCAGGGTTTTACCGAGCTGAATTTTCTGTTCGACCGGGCTCGCGTCGAGGGCTTGCGCGTCCGTGTTGCACACGATGAAGTCCACGCCTTGGATGCCGCGTTCGTGCATCGTGTTCACGGCGTTGGATCCTCCGCCACCGACTCCGATGACCTTGATGGGGTTTTGTGAAATGCTCATGTTCGTTGGATTCATTCAATGATGTCGTCGTCCGCCTCAAAGAAGTCCTTGATTTTGGACATGAAGCGGCTCTTGAAGCCGAGATCGCGGCCGCGCTCTTCAGGTTGCGTTTCGTCTTTGATGACCGAGGGTTCCGTGACCTTCACGCGTTCTTCGTACCCTTTTAGGACCAATCCCACGCCGGTAGAAAAGGAGGGCGACGTCAGGGTTTCGTCAGGCAGTTCGGCGAGGTGTTCGTTCGGATAGCCCGTGCGGCAGGAAATGCCCGTGTGGTATTCGAACAACTGGGCGACGTGCTTCAACAAGGCCCCGCCACCGGTGAGCACGATGCCTCCGACGAGGTCCGCTTCGTGCCCGGAGTTCTTGATTTCGTAGTGGATGAGCTCGATGATTTCCATCATGCGGGCTTCGATGATGGCCGCGAGGTTGCGGCGGCTGATTTCGCGGGGTGGACGGCCGCGCAATCCGGGGATGCAGACGATTTCGTTGTCCTTCATCTTCGTGGCAATGGCCGAGCCAAACGTTTGTTTCAGCTTCTCCGCCTGCCGAACCATGATCGAGCAGCCCTTCCGAATGTCCTCGGTCACGATGTTGCCCCCCATGGCGATGACCGCGGTGTGGCGGATGACGTGGTCCTGGAAAATGGCGATGTCGGTCGTTCCGCCGCCGATGTCCACCAAGGCCACCCCCGCTTCGAGTTCGTCTTCGTGCAGGACGGCGGCCGAAGAAGCCAGCGGCTCAAGGATGAGTTGGTCCACCTCCAGTTCCGCAATGTCGATGCACCGGAAGATGTTCGAAATGGCGTTGACCTGCCCCGTGATGACATGGAACATGGCTTCCAAGCGGATGCCGTTCATGCCGATGGGCTCTTTGATGCCGGGCTCCCCGTCGACGGTGTACTCCTGGGGCATCACGTGAATGATTTCCTCCCCGGGAGCATTCACGTAGTCCTTTTGTTGCTTGATGAGCAAATCGATGTCCGCTTGGCTGATTTCCTGCAGTCCGTTGCTGCGGGTGATCATCCCGTTGCGTTGGTGGCTGCGGATGTGTTGCCCCGCGATGCCCACGTTCACGCGCTTGATGGTGACCCCTGAGTTCCGCTCCGCTTCGTCTACTGCGCGGCGGATGCTGTCGACCGTTTGCTGGATGTTGGAAACCACACCGCGCTTGACGCCGAGCGATTCACTCCGGCCCGAGCC
The DNA here is from genome assembly GCA_030427925.1 of Bacteroidia bacterium. Lineage (GTDB taxonomy): Bacteria > Bacteroidota > Bacteroidia > Flavobacteriales_D > Sanyastnellaceae > JALQTD01. The sequence goes on from JAUICJ010000007.1 coordinate 24,048, forward strand.
GAGGATGACCACTTTGCCGTGTTCGTTGAGCTGGCCGACGAAGCAGGCGATTTTCGTGGTACCGATGTCCAATCCGACGATGATGTCGTTGGGGCCGACGTTGGGGTTTGTGGGCATGTTGATGGGGTTCAGTAGTGACGCTGAGCAACGATTTGACCTTCGTATTTCAGCGAGATTTTTTTGTAGTCGTTCAGGTTGCCGCGGGCGATTTGCTCGCGGTAGAAGGCATCGAGGTGCATCAGGTTTTGGCTCAGGTGGGCCAAATCCCCCAGCTCAATCCGCGCCCCACCGAGGCGGGGAAGGAGCTCCACAGTCGTTCCTCGGACGACCAGCCCGTCGGTGAAGGCGCGCCATTGCGCCGATTGCACCAACCGCTCGACGAAGGCAAAGCCCAAATCCGCATCCTCTTCCGTCTCCGCATGGATCACGGGAACCCGCGCTGTGAACACGGAACTCAAGGGCATCGTTTCACCCGCTTCGTCGAAATACACATCGGCTGCGCTGCCGCCGCGGTGCCACCGCGCAACCGGCCGCCGTTGGGTCACGTGCACGTGCAGCGTCCGGTCGAGTCCAGGATACACCTCCACGTCGCGCACGGCGGGCAACGCTTCCCGCACCCACGACTCCACTTGCGCGAGGGAAACGTCGGCATAAAACGTCCCGCGGATGGAGTCGTGGACCGCAATGGCATTCCTTACGCTCTCGCCATCGACGAGGTACATGCCGTCCACTTCTTCCACGGCCACCTCCAAATCCACGTAGCGCAAGCCCCCCCGCTCCACGCGCGCAAAGCCCACAAGCGCAGCGGAGCCGCTGAGCAGCAGCACGGAAAGGCTGACGTGAAGGATGCGACGGAGTTTCATGCGTTTGTGTCAGTTGAGGGCTTGCCCGATGCGTTCAACAACCATTGAGTCAACGGATTAACCAATCGGTCAATGTCGCCCGCGCCCAAGGTCAAAACCACATCGCGCGGCATCCCCTTCAAACAATCGAATATCCGTTCTGCAGGCGCGAGTTCTTTGACGGGCCCGGATATCTTATCAAATAGCGATTGTGAATCCACACCCGGAATCGGTGCCTCTCGGGCCGGGTAAATGGGCATCAGGACCAAGGCGTCGAGCGTGGAAAGCACCTGCGCAAACCCGTCGAGGTGATCGCGGGTGCGCGAAAACAGGTGGGGTTGGAAGATGCCCGTCAGCGGTTTGCCAGGATGGGCCGAACGCGCCGCCTCGAGCGCGCAACGCAGTTCTTCCGGGTGGTGCGCGTAGTCGTCGATGTACACGGTTTCAGGTCCGCGAAGGTGGTACTGGAACCGTCGGTGCACGCCTTGGAATGACGCGAGCCGTGCGCGCAGCTCGGTCGGTTCAAGCCCCGCTTGCAGGGCCAGGCCGCACGCTGCCACCGCGTTTTCCAGGTTGTGCAGCCCGGGCATGGGCAGCACGAGGTTCGGCACTTCCGGACCGTCGGGACGCACCAAGGTGAACCGCGTTTGCGCCCCGTGCCGTTCCACGCGGGTTGCCCGCAGCGCTCCCGCGTCGATGCCGTAGGTGGTCACCGGGACGGGGGGATGGAGGCGTCCGGTCAGGGCGTGGTGGAGGAGCAGGGTGCGTTGGGTTTGGCCTGTAAACGACTGAAATCCAGCGATGAACTGCTCAGCGTCGCCGTAGATGTCCAAGTGGTCCAGGTCCAGGCTCGTCACCGCGGCGTGTGTGGGGTGCAGGTGCAAGAAGCTCCGGTCGAATTCATCGGCCTCCACCACGGTCCACGCGGCTTCCGGGGTGAGGTGCAGGTTGCTGCCCGTTGCCGCGGCCAGTCCCCCGAGGAAGGCGTTGCATCGGTCGGCGAGGAGGTGGGCGAGGAGGGTCGTGGTCGTCGTTTTTCCGTGGGTCCCGGCCACCGCGAGGGTCGGGTGGTTGCGCGTGATGGCTCCGAGGAGGGCGCTGCGTTTGTGCAGGGTTCCGCTTGCTTCGAGGTGCATGCGCAAGGCCAAATCCATCGGCACCGCGGGCGTGTATACGCACAGCACCTCCGCCGCGTTCCATCCGCTCGGGAACGCTCCCGGAGTCGGGTCGTGCGAAACCGCAATGCCCTCGTTCACCAGCGCGTTCGTCAACGGCGTTGCCGTGCGGTCGTACCCGGCAACGTGCCAGCCCTCGGACTTCAGGTAACGCGCGAGGGCACTCATGCCGATGCCGCCGATGCCGAGGAAAAACGCGCGGCCGGGAGCGCTGAGGTCGATGCGGGAGCTCATGAATGGGCGATGAGGGCTTCGATTTCGTCCACCACCCGCGCTGCCGCATCCGGCCGCGCCGCCGCCCGCAATTCCTCCCGCATGGCCGCTCCGCGTTCGGGCGAGGCCAACAAGTCGCGCACCACCGCACCGAGTTGCTCCACGACGAAGCGGTCTTCGAGGAGCACCGCGCCGCCTCGATCGCTCAAGGACCGCGCGTTGCGGGTTTGGTGATCTTCGGCCACCACGGGCGAGGGCACAAGGATGGCCGGCTTACCCACCAAGGCCAATTCCGCCAACGACATTGCCCCCGCGCGGCTGGCGATGACGTCCGCCGCCGCGTAGGCCAGGTCCATGCGGTCGATGAATCCCTTGCACACCACGCCCTCCCGTCCCTTCGCCCAGGCTTCCGATTCGGCCGCGTACCGGGCGCCGCACTGCCACAGGATTTGGAAGGGCAAGCTTTCTGAAGCTTCGACCATCGCTCGCACGGCGGCGTTCATGGAAGCGGCGCCGAGGCTCCCGCCCATCACGAACACCACGGGCCGATCGGGCTGCAGCCCCAACGCGGTGCGCGCCGCGGACGGATCGTCTCCGCGGCTCACGCTGTCCACTACGTGTTGCCTCAACGGATTGCCCGTCAACACGATGCGCTCGGCCGGAAACCACCGGTCCAGTCCCGGGAATCCCGCACAAATGCGCTGCACGTGGCCCGCGAGGATGCGGTTCGTGATGCCGGGAAAGGAGTTCTGTTCTTGAATGAGCGTGGGGATGCCCTTCCGCGCGGCGCGATGGAGCAGCGGCCCGGAAGCGAATCCCCCCACGCCGATTGCCACCTGCGGCCGGTATTTTCGCAACAACCCGCCCGCCTTCCACAAGCTGCTCACCAATTTGAAGGGAAAGGCCAAATTCCGCCTGCTCTTCCAGCTCCGGTCCACCCCCGAAATCCACAACCCCTCAATGGGGTACCCCGCCGCGGGCACCTTTTCCATCTCCATGCGCCCGAGCGCCCCCACGAACTGGATGGCGCAATCCGGGTGCCTGCGGCGGATTTCGTCGGCGATGGCGAGGGCAGGGTGGATGTGCCCCCCCGTGCCTCCGCCGGAAATGATGATGCGTTCGAGTTTCACCATGCGGAAGTCATTCGTCCGCGTTGGGCTCGGAGGCCTCGCGGGTGCGGGAAACGGCCAGGATCATGCCGATGGCCAGTGAATTGAACAAGATGCTCGTGCCGCCGTAGGACACGATGGGAATGGGCTGGCCCGTGGTCGGAAAGATGCGCACCGCCACGGCCATGTTCGTCAGGGCTTGGAAGGTGATGCTCATTCCCAAACCAAACGCCAGCAGCGAACCAAATCGAATCGGACACTTCCGTGCCGCCCGAAGCGTGCGGTAGAAGAACATCAAAAACAAAATGACCAACCCGCCCCCTCCAAGCAAGGCCCCCCAATCTTCCACGATGGAGGCAAAGATCATGTCGGAGTACGATTCAGGAACGAAGTTCCGCGCCGCGCCCGTGCCAGGACCGGACGGCATCAGCCCGCCGCGGGAGATGGCGATTTGCGCGTAACGGATTTGGTCCAACAGCTCACCGTCGCCGTCCGCGAACGACGCGATGCGGTTCTTCCACGTGCTCAACCGCGGGAAGAGGTTCGGCAGTGCGGTGGCGGCGGCAAGCCCCGCTCCCAGCAAGGCCGCCCCTGCCGCTGCAAGCCGGATCAGGTGCTTGAACGGCACGCCCCCCACGAAGAGCATCGTTACCGACACCATGCCGATGAGCGCCGCCGTCGACAAATCCGCCGGCAGGATGAGCAAGCACACCAGCGCGATGGGCACGATGATGGGCTGCACGCCACGCTTGAAGTCGTGGAGTTTGTGCTGGTTGCGGTGGAGCATGCGCGCCACGTAGGTGATGAGCATGACCTTGGCGAAGTCCGAGGTTTGGACGGTGATGCCGATTCCGGGGATGCGCATCCAGCGTTTGGCATCGTTGATTTCCACGCCGATGAGGAGCGTGAGCAACAGCAGTGCGATGGCGACCCAGACGAGCACCGACGAGGCCCGCGCGAACACGCGGATCGGCATGCGGTGCACGAAAAACACGGCTCCGAGTCCGATGGCCAGCATGAACGCGTGCTTGCCCAACAGCGGCAGCGACCCCCCGGAATTCTTGTGCACGAGGTACGCCCCCGCGCTGTACACCGTGATGAGGGAGATGCCGAACAGGATCAGGGTGACCATCCAGATCCCCCGATCGCCTTCGGCGCGTCGCATGAGTTGTTGGACCCAGTTGCCTTGCGGCAAGGGGGTGCTTTCCGTCGCCACGAACCGCTCGATTACAGTGCGCGCACCGCTGCCTTGAACGCCCGTCCGCGCTCCTCGTAGCTGCCGAACAAGTCGAAGCTCGCACACGCGGGGGAGAGCAACACGGTCATGCCGGGCATGGCGAGGTCGTAGGCCCGCTCCACCGCGGCAGCAGCCGTGGCCACATCCGATACGCTCGTCACGCGGTCGGCGAAGGCGGCGTGCAATTTGGCGTTGTCCTTCCCGAGGCAAATGAGGTGGTCCACCTTGCCTTCCACCAGGTGCAGCAACGACGTGTAATCGTTGCCCTTGTCCACCCCGCCTGCGATCCAGACAATCGGTCCGGTCAAGCTGTCGAGCGCAAACCACGTGCTGTTCACGTTGGTCGCCTTCGAGTCGTTGATGAAGTGGATGCCGTTGACGGTTGACACGCTTTCCATGCGGTGTTCGATGCCGTCGAAGCGGCTGAGGCTGTCGCGGATGCCGTCTTTCCGCAATTCAAGGACGCGGCCGGCGACGCTGGCGGCCATGCTGTTGTGCAGGTTGTGCTTTCCCTGCAAGGCCAATTCGTGGATGGTCATGGTAAATGGATTGGTATGTGGAAGATTGATTTCGAATTCATTGGGGGAGGAGGAGGCCAAACCGGCAACTCCCCAAACGCGGTCCCCCCACCGCTCCCGCAGCGCGTCCACCGACTGCTCGGTGCTGACGGCCACGACCCGCGCCTGCGTGCCGGGCGCCGCCCACCGCTCGAGCGACAGCTCGTCCTCGGCGTTCAGCACGAATACGTCGTTCGCGGTTTGGGCCTGCGTCAGGCGCCACTTCGCGTCGGCGTAGCGGCCCAAATCGTAGCCGTACCGGTCGAGGTGATCCGGCGTGATGTTCAACAGGATGCCCGTATCCGGGCGGAAGGTGGTGCACCCATCGAGTTGGAAGCTGCTGACCTCGACGACGTGGTGCGTCGCATCCGGCTGGCCAGCAGCCCGCCGTTCGGCGAGGTCGCGCGCCCAGCTGCGCCCGATGTTCCCCACGCACGCCACGTCCAACCCCTCCCCACTCAGCACGTGCGCCGTCAGCGCCGTTGTCGTCGTCTTGCCGTTCGACCCGGTGATGCCGATGACGTGGCCCTCCGCAAACCGGCTCGCCCACTCGATTTCGCTGATGACCTCCGCACCGCGTTCCTTCAGCGCCACCACCAAGGGCGCGCTCTCCGGAATCCCCGGGCTCTTCACCACGAGTTCGCTCGCCAGCACCCGCGCCTCGTCGTGCCCCCCTTCTTCAAAGGGAATCCCCGCCGCTTCGAGCTCGCTTCGCAGCGCCGGCTTCAGCGCCCCCGCATCGCTCACCCACGCATCGCGGCCCACCGCCCGTGCCAGCAAGGCCGAACCCACGCCGCTTTCGCCGCCCCCAAGGATGGTCACCGCTTTCATCGGACTTTCAGGGTTACGATGGTGATGACCGCCAGCAGGATGCCCACGATCCAAAAACGCGCCGTGATTTTCGACTCCGGCAGGTCCATTTTTTGGTAGTGGTGGTGCAACGGCGCCATCCGGAAAATCCGGCGGCCTTCCCCGTATTTCTTGCGCGTGTGGCGGAAGTACGCGACCTGCATCACAACGCTCAGGTTCTCCACGAGGAAGATGCCGCACAGCACCGGGATGAGCAGTTCTTTCCGAATCAGGATGGCGAACGCGGCGATGATGCCGCCGAGCGCGAGGCTGCCCGTGTCGCCCATGAAGACTTGGGCCGGGAACGCGTTGTACCACAGGAACGCCACGCACGCGCCCACGAAGGCCGCGATGAACACCACCAGTTCCTGCGACCCGGGAATGAACATGATGTTCAGGTAGCCGCTCATGATGGCGTTCGAGCCGACGTACGCGAGGACCGCCAGGGCGATGCCGATGATGGCGCTCGTTCCGGTGGCGAGCCCGTCGATGCCGTCCGTGAGGTTCGCTCCGTTGGACACCGCCGTCACCACGAGGATGACGATCAAAATGAAGACGACCCAAACATAATCGAGCGCCCAATCGCCCATCCACCCCACGAGCGCCGCGTAATCGAAGGCGTTGTGCTTCACGAACGGAATGGTCGTGGTGCTCGACTTTTTCGCTTCCCAAACCACGTTTCCGCCGTCGGGGTTGAACACTTCGAAGGTCGTGCCGTCCACCGACGTCATCGCGACGGTTTCGCCCGTTGTGGTGCGGTCCACGTGGTCCTTGATGGTGATGTCCGGGTGCCACCACATGACGGCGCCGAGGATGAGGCCGACTCCGATTTGGCCCACCACCTTGAACTTGCCTGCGAGCCCCTCCTTGTTCCGCTTGAACACCTTGATGTAGTCGTCGAGGAAGCCGATGGCGCCGAGCCAAACCGTCACCAACAGCATGAGCTGGGTGTAGATGCTGGTCAGGTCAGCGAACAGCAGGGTGGGGACGAGGATGGCCGCCAGGATGATGAGGCCGCCCATGGTCGGGGTGCCTTGCTTTTGCATCTGGCCTTCGAGGCCGAGGTTGCGGACGATTTCGCCGACCTGTTTCAGTTGCAGCCACCGAATGATGTGCTTCCCGACGCCGATGCCGATGAGCAGCGAGGTGACCAGCGCCATGGCCGCGCGGAAGGAGACGAACTGAAAGAGGCCGGCTCCGGGGAGGTCGTGGGCTTGGTCGAGCCACGTGAAGAGGTGGTACAGCATCTCAGGTGTTGGCGTTGTTGAGGCCAAACGCTTCCGCGACGACCAACCGGTCATCGAAGTCGTGGCGAACGCCTTGGATTTCTTGGTACGTTTCGTGGCCCTTGCCTGCAACGAGGACGATGTCCCCTGGGCGCGCCACGGCGGCAGCCATGCGAATGGCCTCGCGTCGGTCCGCGATGCTGATGGATTTCCGTGCTTGGATGGGGTCCAGTCCGGCGCGCATGTCGGCGAGGATGGCTTCGGGGTCCTCGCTGCGCGGGTTGTCCGAGGTCAGGAACACGCGGTCGCTGAGGTCGGCGGCCGCCCGCGCCATGACCGGGCGCTTCGTTTTGTCCCGGTCGCCGCCGCAGCCCACGACGGTGATGACCTGCGTGTCGCCGGCGCGGAAGTTGGCGATGGTCTTCAATACGTTTTCGAGGGCGTCGGGCGTGTGGGCGTAATCGACCACGGCCGTGACGCCGTTGCCGACCTCGACCTGTTCGAACCGGCCCGGAGGCGGCTTGAGCAAGGACAGGGCGGTCATGATTTCGAGCGTTTCGAACCCGAGTTCCCGTGCCACCGCATACACGCTGAGCAAGTTCGAGGCGTTGAAGCCGCCGATGAGCCGCGAATACAAATCGTGCCCGTCGATGAACAGGTGCAACCCCTGCAGCGTGTTTTCGACGACGCGCGCCCGGTAATCCGCCATGGCCGACACCGCGTAATCGCGCACCCGCCCTTTGCAGCCGATCACGAGGTCGTCCGCGTGGCGGTCGTCGCGGTTGATCAGCGCAAACGCCGAGCTGCTCAGCCCGTCAAAGAGGCCCCGCTTCGCGGCGAGGTAGTGGTTGAAGGTGCCGTGGTAGTCGAGGTGGTCGTGGGTGATGTTGCTGAACACCGCGCCGGCGAGGTGCGTGCCCGCGAGCCGGTGTTGGTGGATGCTGTGCGAGCTCGCCTCCATGAAGCAGAATTTGCAGCCTGCGTCGACCATTTGGCGGAAGAGCCGCTGCATTTGCACGGCGTCGGGCGTGGTGTGCGTCGAGGGCACGACCTGGTCGTTGATGCGGTTTTCGACCGTGCTGAGGAGGCCGGTTTTTCGGTCCAAAGCCCGAAACAGCTGGTGCAACAGCGTAACGGTGGTGGTCTTCCCGTTCGTTCCGGTCACCGCGACGACGCGCATTTCGCGGCTCGGGTGGTCGTAGAAGCCGGCTGCGATTTGGCCCAAGGCCTTCGACGCATCGTGCACCTGCACGTACGTCACGCCCTCCGCGCGATCCTCCGGCAAGCGCTCGGCCACCACCGCGATGGCGCCCCGCTCGATGGCCTGCGGAATGTAATCGTGCCCGTCCACCTTCGTGCCCGGCACCGCAACGAACACCCCAAACGGTTTCACCGCGCGGCTGTCGAACGCGACGTCTTCGACGGCCACGTGCGTGGGGCCGTTCACTTCGGCTATGCGGCAACCGTACAGGATGTCTTTCAGGAGTTTCATGAGAGTTCGAGGTGGATGGTCCGGGCATGGCGCAGGGCGGTTCCCGGGATGATGCTTTGGCGGCGGACGGTGCCGATGCCGTCGGTGGTGACGGTCAAACCGGCGTTTTCCAAGAGGTACAGCGCGTCGCGCAAGCCGAGGCCGCGCACGTCCGGAACCGCCGAGGCAGGGACGGGCAGTGGGCTGACGAGGACGGAGTCGCGCTGGGTGGTCGCTCGGGCCCAATCGCCGAGGCGCTCGGTTTCGATGTACGTCACGCCCCACGCATTGTACAGCGTGAGCAGGTCCGCCTTCGCGCCGTCCTTGGCTCCCGGCAAGTGCGGAGTTTCGGCGAAGTTGCCTTCGGTGGCGGGGTGCAACGTGGGGTCGGTGGCGTAGACCTTGTCCGCGAGTTCCTGGAAGACGGGGCCGGCGATGGTGCTGCCGTAGTACACGCCGGAGCGGGTGTCGGCGATGACGACGATGCAGGAGTATTTCGGCGCTTCCGCGGGGAAATAGCCGGCGAAGGAGGCGCGGTAGCGGCCGTCGTATCCGTTGGGGCCAGCGATCCATGCCGTGCCCGTTTTGCCCGCCACACGGTACGGACTTTTCTTGAAGACGTCGTTCGCCGTGCCGTTGCCGTTGGGGTCGGCCACCCCTTCCATCATGCGGCGGCACGTGGCGAGCGTGGCTTCGCTGCAAATGCCGTCGCGCAGGACGCGGGGTTCGAAACGCTCAGCGACTTGGCCGTTGCTCAGCAGGGACTCCACGAGCTGGGGTTCCATGACGCGGCCGTTGTTTGCGACGGCGTTGACGAGGGCGAGGGTTTGGAGCGGGGTTTGGGTCACCTCGTAGCCGATGGCCATCTGGGTCAAACTCAACGCCGACCACCGGCCCTCGCCCACTTCGCTGTAGACCTTCGGTTCCGCCTCACCCGCAAGCCGGATGCCGGTTCGATCCGCCACGCCGAGCTGATTCAAACCGTCCAGGAACGCTTGCGGCTCCGCGTCGAAGGCCTGCTTGATGGCCAGTGCCGTGCCGATGTTCGAACTCACTTCGAAGGCCTCTTCCAAGGTCAAATCCCCGTGCCCACCGCGGTCGTGGTTCGAGTCGTGCATGGCCTTGCCGTGGAACACCATGCGGCCATTGCCCGTGGAGAGGACGGTTTCGGGGGCGATGCCGGCTTCGAGGGCGGCCATGAGCGTGGCGAGTTTGAAGGTCGAGCCGGGCTCGACGGCGGTGCCGATGGCGTGGTTGTACGATTCGGCGTACTGGGGGGCTTCGCCGCCGAGGTCGAGCCCGTCGCCTTGGCGGGTCAGGTTGGCGATGGCGCGGATGCGGCCGGTGGCCACCTCCATGAGCACCACCGTGCCCCATGCCGCGTTGTGCTTGACGAGTTGCTTTTCAAGGGCGCGCGAGGCCACGTCTTGCAGGTGCATGTCGATGGTGGAGACCAGGTCGTACCCGTTTTGGGGTTCCACCACGTAATCGTCCGTTGCGGGAATCCAAACGCCCCCGCTGGCCCGCGTCTGCAACTGCTGGCCTTCGACCCCCTGCAGCTCAGCATTCCAGCTCGCTTCCAGGCCCACGCGGTTGCTGTCCCGGTCGATGCCCACCGTCCGCGCAGCCAATTCGCCAAACGGCTTCAAGCGTTTGTCCTCCCGGATGAACATGAACCCGCTGCGCAGCCGCCCGCGTTCGATGAAGGGCAGCTCCTTGAGTTCCTTCATTTGCAGGTAGCTCAGCTTGTTGCCCACGAGGTGGTAGCGGTTGCCGCTTTGCCGAGCGCGCCGCAGGCGATTTTTGTAGGTGACCGCATCGCGCTTGCCGATGATGCGCGCGAAGCCTTGGGCCAAATCCTCCAACGCCGCATCCAACGCCTGCGCGTCGAGCCCATCCACTTGGCTGTCCCAGCGCAATTCGTAAACGGGAACCGAGGTGGCGAGGACGCTGCCGTTGGTGGAGAAGATCTGGCCGCGGCTCGGCTGAATGGAGCGCACCTGTTCGGTGAACGACTGGCCCTGTTGTTGCCAGCGTTCGAACTCGTACGTTTGGATGTAAATGACTTTGCCGAAGATGCCGATGCCGATGAGCAGCAGCACGCTGAACAAAATCCACGCGCGGACCGCGTATTTCCGATCGAGGTCGCTCATGGCTCGCGGAATTCAAGGGTGGGCACTTCGATGAGGTAGGGGGCGTCGACGGATTGGATGAGTCCGAGGGTCGCCATGCTTCGTTCGACTTGGCTTTGTTGAAGCTGCGATTCAAATTCCGCTTGAAGGGTCTTGAATTCAGCGCGCAATTCTTCCAGCCTGCGTTCGGTGGATTGGCGTTCGCGCTCCAAATGCTCGTAATAGTAACCGAGCGAAACGTAGAGCACGAGCAGGAAGCTGACGAAAATCAGGTACGGGGCTTGAGCGAGGGCGCCTTCGCGGATGAGGAACTCGCCGCTCAACAAATCCCGCACCTGGTTTGCCCAAGCGCTCGAAGGGCGCTTCCGCGCGGGCGCTTCCGTCTCGGGCACTTCCACTTCGGGCGCCTCGTCGGGCGTCCTGAAGGTGGCGTGGCTCGTGGAGCGCGCTTCGGGAACGGGGGGTGCAGGTTGACTGCGGCGGAACAGGCGCTTCATGCTGACGGGGTGTAGTCGGTTCGTTCAGCAATCCGCAGCCGGGCACTCCGGGAGCGGGGGTTGGCGACCTGTTCGGCGTCGTCCGCCACCACGGCCTTGCGCGTGATGGGGCGGAAGGGGGCCAAGGGCGCACCGCGCAAGTCGCGCTCAAGTTCGTCGTCGAAGTTGCCGGAACGCACGAAGTGCTTCACGAGCCGGTCTTCGAGGCTGTGGTACGACATGACGACGAGTCGTCCGCCTTCGGGCAACAGCGCAGTGCACTGCTTGAGCAGTTCTCGGAGGGCGCCGAGTTCGTCGTTGAGTTCGATGCGCAAGGCCTGAAAGACCTGCGCCATGAATTTGTTCTCCTTGCCGCGTGGCGCGAGGGGTTCGAGCACGTGCTTGAGCCGGCCCGTCGTCGCGATGGGTTCGGTGTCCCGGGCTTGTACCAGCGCCCACGCCGCCTTGTCGGGGCGCTTCAGTTCTCCGTACAAACGGAAGACCCGCGTCAATTCTTCGACCGTCGCAGTGGCCACCCACTCCGCCCCGGAAATGCCCGCGTTGGGGTTCATGCGCAAGTCCAACGGCGCGTCGGTTCGGGTCGAAAACCCGCGCTCACCCGCGTCAAACTGGTGCGATGAAACGCCCAAATCCGCCAACAGGCCATGCACTTCAGTCACACCGTGCATGCGCAAGAAATTGCGGGCGTACCGAAAGTTTTGGGGGATGAGCGTGAACCGGTCATCGTCCGGGACATTGGCTTGGGCGTCGGGATCTTGGTCGAACGCCCAGAGCCGGTCGTTGGCGCCCATTTGTTCGAGGATGGCCCGGCTGTGGCCACCTCCCCCGAACGTGACGTCCACCCAATGGCGCGTCGCCGACGCCGCCGCATCCAAGCCCAGCCCGTCGAGGCAGGGTTGGAGCATCACGGGCACGTGGTAGGTCGTTCCTTCCATCACGCTTCCGGTTCGATGTCGCGCCGCACGTCTTCTGCGAGGTCGCCGAAGTCGATGTCTTCGCCGAGCACTTGGGCTTCGTACGCCGCTTTGTTCCAAATCTCCAGTTTCTCGCCCAGCCCCGAGATGATGATCTCGTTGTCCGCTTTCACGTCGATGCCTGCGTATTGCATCAACAGTGCGGGGAGGCTGATGCGCCCTGCGCCATCGAGTTCCATGGCGGTCGCGCCCTTCATGAACATCCGCTGGAATTGCTGGTGCTTCCGGTTGTACCGGCTCAGCTTCGACATTTCATCGTTCACCTTGTCCCATTCGGGTTTCGGGTACAGCACCAGGCACTTTTCGAAGATGTCCCGGTTCAGCACGAGCCCGTGATGCAACACCCCGTCGAGCTGCTTGCGCAGCCGCGATGGGAAAGACACGCGGCCTTTCGCATCGACTTTACAGGTGTATTCTCCGAGCAGATTGAGCATGGGGGGACTTCTTCAAACCAAAATTACTCACGATTTCCCACTTTCTCCCACGATATGACACTTTCTCCCCCATTGTGGAAAAGTCATCAAGGGTTGTGTGTTCAAAACCGTTGAATGGCGCGGGTTTGAGAAAGTGGGGGAAAGTGGGGTGTTTTGGCTTTCAACACGTTATCAACAAATCAACGCAGCGGAGTGAGCCGGTGGGGTGGAAGAAGGCGACCTTTGCGTTTCCTTTGCAGTTCACGGGGTCGGTTGCACGCGGTGCGATTTGGCCTGAAAACGCGATGACATGGAACCAACGAACACACCGGAAATCAAGGAACTCGGGGAATACCGGTTCGTGGAAAGCGGCAGCGGCGAGCCGTTGGTGCTGCTGCACGGGCTCTTCGGAGCGCTGAGCAATTTCGAGGCGGTGCGCACGCATTTTTCTGAGCGCTTCCGCGTCATCATCCCGATGCTGCCGATTTATGAGCTGCCGCTGTTGAGCACCAGTGCCAAATCCATTGCCGCCCACATCGCCGGTTTCGTGGAAGCCATGGGCCTCGACCGGGTGCACCTCCTCGGCAACAGCCTCGGGGGGCACGTCGGACTCATTTACACGCGGAAGCATCCGGAGAAGGTGGCGTCGTTGACGTTGACGGCGAGCAGCGGGTTGTACGAGAACGCGTTTGGCAACAGCTTCCCCCGCCGCGAGGACAAAACCTTCATCCGCGAGAAAGTCGCCGTGACCTTCTACGATCCGGTGCACGCCACCGACGAGCTCGTCGACGAGTGCTTCGAAGCGGTGAACAGCCGGGAAAAGGTGCTGCGCATACTTGCCATCGCGAAGTCGGCCATCCGCCACAACATGGCGAAGGACCTGCCGCACATGGACTTGCCCGTGTGCTTGATTTGGGGGAAGAACGACCAAATCACGCCGCCGGAAGTGGCCGAGGAATTCCACGCCGGGTTCCCGGACAGCGATTTGTTCTGGATCGATGAATGCGGGCACGCGCCGATGATGGAGCACCCGCAGGAATTCAACCGCATCTTGTCCGAGTGGTATGCGGCGCGTGGAATCGGGGAAGCGTAATGGAGAACATCCAAGCCGAATTCGTCAAGAGCAGCGCGCACCCGCGGGAGTGCCCGCCGATGGACCGTCCGGAGTACGCGTTCATCGGGCGGTCGAACGTGGGGAAGTCGTCGCTGATCAACAAGTTGGTGAACCGCCGGGATTTGGCGAAGACCTCGGGCACGCCGGGGAAGACGCAGCTGATCAACCACTTCGTCATCAACCCGCAAACGCCAGCGGAGAGCTGGTATTTGGTGGATTTGCCGGGGTTTGGCTACGCGAAGGTGAGCAAGAAGGACCGGACGAAATGGGCGCGCACGACGGAGCAATACCTGCTCGGGCGCAAGAACCTGGTGTGCGTGATGATGCTGGTCGATGCGCGGCACGAACCGCAGAAGATCGACCTGGAATTCATGGCGTGGATGGGGGAGAACAGCATGCCTTTTGTCCTCGTGTTCACGAAGCTCGACAAGCTGAACCTGACGGAGAAGGCGAGCTTCATGCCGCGTTACGAAGCGGAGATGCTGAAGCAGTGGCACCGGATGCCGCCCGTGTTTGCGACCAGCGGCGTGGAGGGCGACGGGCGGGAGGAATTGCTGCAGTTCATCGCGACGACGAACGCCACGTTTGAACTTTAAGCGCCGGGGACGCGCAGCCGTTTCGCGAGTTCCTTGGTGAACATGCGGATGGCGTCGGCGTGGTCTTTGTCGGAGGTGGCGCGCTCGAAGGTGTCCGCGAGCTGCATCAGGGTGCCCGCGGTGAAGGCGTGCATTTCCTCGACGGTCATTTTCTTCGTCCAGAGCTGCAGGCCCATGGGGATGCCGTCCACGTCGTCCCACAGGCCGAGGGCCAGCGCCCGGGCTTCGCGGTCGACGATGCCTTGGTCGTCAGCGCTCCACGTGATGCGTTCCGGGATGCTGTTCTCGTCCTTCTCGACGACGATCTGGATGTTCGAAGTTTCCATGGCGCAAAGGTAGGTCAACGGTCGGGGCGGTAGGCCTTGAGGACGGGCGTGACGTCCTTTGTTTCGAGGAGGTCGCGCAGGCTGAGTTCGGGGTGGTCGGCCATGTAGTCGGCCACGATGCGGTAGCCCATCCAGGCGCCGAGCCGGTCCGGGCTGTTTTGCGGGATGTCGGCTGCGCGGGTGAAGGGGCCTTCCACGAACCAGCGGTTGTACCGCCCGAAGTCCCGCTCGAAGAGGATGGATTGCGGCTGGAGTTCAAGCCAAACCGCGCGCTCGTTTTCCACCGCCCAGGCCATTTGGTCTGCACTCCAGTCCATCCACAAGCGGTCGTCCAACTCCGGCGCCAACTGGTCCATCACGAACAGGACCTTCCCCCAGAACAGCAGCTCGTCCGCACACGTCTGCGTCCGGTGGTAGCGCTCCGCGAAATGCACGAGCAACCACCCGCGCAGCGCATCGGCCGCGAGGAATTCCGGGTCCATCCGGTCGCGCAAGTAGCCGGGAAACACCTCCGGCGCGAGCCGGCCGACGATGGGGTGGTCGCGGCCGAGGAACCAGTCGAGCCCGACGGCCAAGTGGTCCGGCGTCGGGAACACGGCGTAGTTGAACGCGCTGTTCATCCACACCACCGTTGGCACCGGTTCCTCCGGGAAATGGCGGTGAAACCGCTTGAACGACCGTTCCAGCTGCTCGGCAGCGGCGGCGGTGGCGCGGCCGCTCGTCGTGTCGATCGCGTCGAACGTCGCGGCGATGTCCGGGTGTTGCGCAAACCGGACCAGCGCGGCGAACGTCGTGTCCACATCGACCGGCCCGAGCTGCAACACGTCCTCGATGTAGAGCGGCGCGAACGCTCCCCACGCTTCGCGCAACGCGTTCCATCGCTCCTCGTCCGGCGCGATCTGCACGTCGCGCAACGCCGCCACGGGCGCCACCGCATCCACCACCTCGAACGGCTCGGGCAGCGCCACGTCCGCAGGGTCCACCGCCCACGGATTCCCGTCCTTGGAAAACCAATAAACGAGGGAGAACGTGATGAGGAAGGTGAGGACCATCCCGATGCGCTTGGTTATGGAGAGGCCGCCTGTTCGTAACGGATGGGAATCGGTGTGCATCGCTTCGGGGTGTGCGTTAGTTTTGGGCCAACAGATGGCTGCAAAGATGAAACAGATTCGACGATTGAGCGCGCTGTGGGCGGTGTTGCTTTTGGGCCAAACCACCGGGGCGCTGGGCCAACAGAAGGACGTGCATTTGGGCCTCGCCCTCGCGCCCAACCTCAGCCACGGCATCTCCCGCGACTACGCGCACGAGCCCGTCAGCCCGGCGCTTCGCTTCGGCTACAAGTTCATTTTCGACTACAAATTCACGGACACCTACGCCATTGGAACCGGCGTCAATGTGTTCCACGCAGGCGCGACCATCCAGCACTTCGCCGCGGTGGACACCGCGACCGTGAACACCGTGGAATGGAAGGTGCGCAATCAGTACGTCGAGGTGCCGATCACGTTCAAGATGCGCACGAAGGAAATCGGGTACACGACCTACTACGGGCAGTTCGGGGTCGGCCTCGGCCTCAACGTGCGCGCTGAAGTGGACGAATCCGCCTCCGCCTCCTGGGGCCGCGCAGCGCAGGGCGAGCCGTGGGACCTCTTGGTGAGTGAAGACGTGGAGCCGCAGCGCATGAATTTTGACGAATCCACACGGCTGTTCCGGCCGTCGCTCATCGTGGGGCTGGGCGCTGAGCGCTCGCTGTTGGGCAAGACCGCGATTTGTGCGGGTTTGGCCTACAACATGGGCTTGGCGAACCAGTTTGCAGACCAAACCACCGTCCGCACCCACTCCACCGGCCTGCCCGTCGACGAATCCGGCGCAAGCTTCGGTACCGGCACGGCCACCGGCGCCCCGTTCGAGCAGGAAATGAAGGGCAAAACCGGGTTCCTCGAACTCTCCGTAGGCGTGATGTTCTGATGGCCACCCGCTCCTTCCACCCCGCTGCGGTCGCGGACCACATCACCGCTTGGCTCGCCGATTACGCCGCCCGCGCCGGCGTCACCGGCTTCGTCGTGGGCGTTTCCGGGGGCATCGACTCCGCCGTGACCTCCACGCTCTGCGCCCGCACCGGCCTCGCCGTGACCGGCGTCGAACTCCCCATCCACCAAGCGCCTTCCCAAGTGACCCGCGCCCAAGAGCACCTCGCTCACCTCGCGGCCACCCACTCGAATTTCACCCGCACGCGCATCGACCTCACGTCGACCTTCGACGCGCTCACCGCCGCCATCCCCGCCCACGCCGACGAAGCCACCCGCTTCCTCGCCCTCGCCAACGCCCGCGCCCGGCTTCGCATGACCGCCCTCTACACGTTGGCCCAAGAGCGCCGCGCCCTCGTGGCCGGCACCGGCAACAAAGTCGAGGACTTCGGTGTCGGCTTCTACACGAAGTACGGCGACGGCGGCGTGGACCTCAGCCCCATCGCCGACCTCGTCAAAACGGAAGTCTTTGCCCTCGGCGCCCACCTCGGCGTACCGCAGTCCATCCAACAAGCCGCTCCGACGGACGGCCTGTGGGGCGACGACCGCACCGACGAGGACCAAATCGGCGCCACCTACCCCGAACTCGAAGCCGCCATGGCCTTCACCGGCGACCCCGCCACCCTCACGGGCCGCGCCGCCGAAGTGCACGCCATCTACTCCCGCCTCCACCGGGCAAACCGCCACAAAATGGACCCCATCCCCGTGTGCGTAGTCCCCGACGCTATTCGCTTCGCATGACCCAAGGCACCGCCTCGGAATCCGTTCCATCGGGTCCCGTCAGCGTCCACGTGTAGTCCCCGACGGCCCATTCCGTCCCTGCCAACGGCAGCGCCACCCGCTGCCACCCCCGCGGCCGATCGGCCCACGCCTCCGTGACGACCACGTCACCCTCGGCATCCCGCACCGTCAAAGCCGCGGCCCCCGCTTCCGGCAAAAACGCCCACGTCTCCACCGTCCGCGGTTCCCGATCGCCCCACCGCCAGCCGCTCGGCGACCAATCCTCCCGATGAGCCACCGTGTCCGGCGCGAGCAACTGCACCCCCTCGGCCACCACCGGCTGGTCCGCGAACAGCCCGAGTTCCAGCACCCAAACCGACCGCCCGTGCGTCCCGATGACCAGTTCGCGCTCCCGCTCCTGAAAGGCCAAATCGTGCACCGGCGCCCGCGGCAACTCCGGCTGCGCCGCTGACCACGTCCGCCCACCGTCCCAACTCGCGTACACCCCGCCGTCCGTCCCGACGAACAGGTGTTCGCCCGCTTCGCACACGGCGTTCACTGGCTCAAGGGGCAGTCCCACAAGCCGTTCCCAAGTGAGCCCGGCGTCCTCGCTGCGATAAAGGTGCGCCGTGAAATCGTCCCACCGGTAGGCATTCAAGGCCACGTACATCCGGTCGTCCGCCTGCTCGCTCCACAGCACCTCGCTCACCCACAACGAATCCACCGGCAGCGCCCGCTCCACCCAGGTCGCCCCATCATCGAGCGAAACGTGCAGCCGCCCGTCGTCCGACCCGACCGCCAACCGCCCCCGCACCCGCGGGCTTTCATGCAGGGACGTCAGCGTGCCGTACGGCACGTCACCCGGACGCCCGCCGCGCGTCAAGTCCCCGCTGATGGCCTCCCAATGCTCCCCCGAATCCACGGATCGGAACACCCGGTTCGCCCCGATGTACACCGTGTCAGGCGCGTGCCGGCTGATGAGGATGGGCGTTTGCCAATTCCAGCGCAGCGGCGTCTCGCCGAGTTCGTGCTTCGGATGGATGTCCACGCGTTCGCCGGTCGCGCGATCGAGCCGCTCATACCACCCGAACTGCGAGCCGAAGAAGACCCGGTCGGGGTTGCGCGGATCGACCTCGATCTGCATCCCGTCGCCGCCCCCGAGTTCCTCCCACGGGTAGCGCCCCGTCGAGTGCCAGCGCATCGACGCCTCGTAATCCGAGGGGCCGACCCAAACCCCGTTGTCCTGCAACCCCACGTACACGTTGTAGGGCTCCGCGTCGTCCACTTCGATGGCGTAGCACTGGGCGACGGAGGTGTGGTTGCACTTCGTCCAGTGCGCGCCGCCGTCCCAGCTGATGTTCACGCCCCCGTCGTTGCCGTTGATGAGGTGGTCCGGGTTGTCGGGGTCCACCCACAGGGCGTGGTGATCGACGTGCACGTTGGGGGCGTTGATGCCCTCCCAGGTGGCCCCGCCATCCCTGGATTTGAGGAGGGGCACCCCGGCGATGTAGAGGTCGCCGTCCGCGCCGCATGCCATCAGGCCGAAGTAGTAGCCGTAGGTGTAGCAGACCGCCTCCAAGGGTTCCTCGTGGGTGCGCTCCCAGACGCCGTCGTAGGTGTAGACGGAGGCGCCGACCACGCCCGCGTCGAAGAGCGCTCGGTTGCCGTCGGTCACGTAGTCGCGCAGGACTTCGGGCGGCAGGGCCCCGCCGACGATGAGGTCGCGCACGGAATCGAGCGGGAGGTCGATGCCGAATTCGTCAAAGTAGCCGCGCAGTTCCGTGGTGTCGAGCCGCGCGAACCGCCGGGTGCTCATGCCGATGAGGTCGTCGGGCGCCAGGCCGTTGCGGTCTTCGGGCGGCAGCGGGGTTTGGTCATCCAGCAGCATGAATAGGCGTTCGCCATCCCAGGCCAAACCCATCCGCCCCAACATCCGCCGCTCCGGAAGCCCACCGCGCTCGGTCAAATCCGTCCACGTGCGCCCCCCGTCGCGGCTCGCGAACACGCCGCTCGCCGGCCCCGCTTCCGTGAAATCCCATGCCCGTCGCGTCCGATCCCACAGCGCGGCAAACAGCCGGTCCGGATCCGCCGGATCGACCACCAAATCAATGCCCGCAGCGCCCCCCAATACGCGCTCCCACGTCGCTCCGCCATCCTCCGTCCGGTAAATGCCCCCGGTCGTGTTCTCGCTGTACAACGGCCCGGCCGCCGCCACCCACATCACGTCCGGGTCGTCCGGATGCAACACGATCCGCCCGATGTGGTGCGTGTCGCCCAGCCCCAACCGCGTCCACGTGGCGCCGGCGTCGTCGCTCCGATACAACCCGCTCCCCGCGTACGAACTCCGGGACGAATTCACCTCCCCGGTTCCCACAAACAGCCGCCCCCGCTCCCAATCGGCCGCCACGCACCCCACGGCCGTCGTGGCCGCGTGGTCAAAGACCGGCTCGAAGCTCGTCCCGTGGTTCACCGTGTGGAACACGCCGCCAGTCGCGTACGCCACATAAAACTCCGCCCCGCCCGGCTTCACCGCGAGGTCCACCACGCGCCCGCTCATCACCCGCGGCCCGAGGTCCCGAATGGGCATCCCCGCCGTCCAACTCGCTGCGTCGAGCGCATCCCGCGACGTCACGGCCGCCATCGGCGAGGCCGGCCTGCGCTCCAGTTCGAACGGCATGCCGGTTTGGCCCTGCGCCCATCCGAGCACGGCGCATCCGAGGAGGAACAGGGCGCGCCTCATGGTTGCTGCAGTTTCGGGTTGTTCCGATGCCGGTCCGCGTCGCGCGCCGTTTTCTTCGCCACATTGGCGGCGAGCGCGTCGGTCAGGTCGACGCCGGTTTGGTTCGCCAACGCACAGACCACCCACAGGATGTCCGCCAATTCGTCCGCGATTTCGCGCCCGGTGTCGGACGGCTTGCTGCTCTGGTCGCCGAAGCGGCGGGCGAACAGCCGAGCCAGCTCGCCGACTTCTTCGGTCAGCACCGCGAGGTTCGTCAGTTCCGAAAAGTACCGGACGCCGACCGTGGTGATCCAGTCGTCCACTTGGGCTTGGGCCGCGCGGAGGCTTGTTTCCGGCGTGTTGCCGCGCTCAAAGGGGCGCGTGTTCATTCCTTGTTCCATGTGTCGAGGCAAAGGGTGACGGGGCCGTCGTTGATGAGGTCCACCTGCATGTCCGCGCCGAAGCGACCGCGTTGAGGCGGCTCGCCGGTCAGGCGTTCGCACGCGCTGAGGAAATGCTCGTAAAGCGGGATGGCGTGGTCGGGGCGAGCGGCGCCGGTGAAGCCCGGGCGGTTGCCTTTTTTGTACGAGGCGTGCAGGGTGAACTGGCTGATGACGAGCAGCTTGCCGCCTGCTTGGGCCAAATCCAAATTCATCTTCCCCCCATCGTCCGAAAACAACCGCATCCCCACCACCTTGGCGGCCAGCCATTCGGCATCGGCCTCGGTATCGCGCGGCTCGACGCCCAGCAACACGACCAGCCCCTTGTCAATCGCGCCGTGCACGGCGCCGTCGATGTGGACCGCCGCTCGGGCCGCCCGTTGGATCACAGCTCGCATGCCGGCCAAGTTAGGCACGAAAAAGGGCCGCCTCCGAAGAAGCGGCCCCTCAAGTTGGTTCGAAACCGAAGCTTATTTCGCGAGCGCCTCGGTCAACGCCTCGAACGTCACGAGGTCCTCCTCGTCGAGCAATTCGTAGTCGCGCAATTCCATCGTCACGACGCGGACGTTGAAGTCCGTGTCGACGGTCAACGTCGGGTCGTAGTCCAAGCCCACGATGCCGCCCGTGTCCGCCGTCCAGAAGAACGCGAAGCCGACGAAGTCGGTCCAAGCGCTCGGGATTTGGTTCCAGTAACCGAATTCGTCCTGAATGTACACCATCACCATGCCTTGGTTGTAGATGCTCTCGGTGACGTTCGGTGCAGGGAATTCCGTGTAGACCCCGCCTTGCCAGTCGGCGACGACGACGGTCGTTTCGTACAATTCGAAGCCGGCGTCCGCGCCGTCTTGTCCGTTGATTCCGTCAGCTCCATCCGATCCAGCGGGTCCAGCAGGTCCTTCCTTTGCGCAGCCTGCGAACATCAAGGTGGCGGCTGCGACGAGTGCAAATGCAATGCGTTTCATAGCGAGTGGGTTTAAGAATTTGCGGCGAAAATAGGGCACCTTCGACGAACGGGGGGTGTGCGTGGAAAAGTGGGGACAAACTTCAAGGCGAAGGGGGGAGGGGCGCGCGGTGGGCTGGGTTATTTTTGGCCTTTGAAAACGATCCGCATGTCAGCAGCCACCCAACCCGCTACCCTCGACCAAGCCATCGAAATGGGCCTTCGCCCGGAAGAATTCGAAGCCATCATCGGCCACCTCGGACGCACGCCCAACTTCACGGAAATGTGCATCTACAGCGTGATGTGGAGCGAACATTGCTCGTACAAGAACAGCATCAAGTGGCTGAAAACGCTGCCGAAAGACGGGCCCCACATGCTCGTCAAGGCCGGGGAAGAAAACGCAGGCATCGTGGACATCGGCGACGGCCTCGGCTGCGCGTTCAAGATCGAGAGCCACAACCACCCGTCGGCCCTTGAGCCCTACCAAGGCGCGGCCACGGGGGTGGGCGGCATCAACCGCGACATTTTCACCATGGGTGCTCGGCCCATCGCGCAATTGAACAGCCTGCGCTTCGGGGCGCTGGAGGAGGCGCGCACGAAGTGGTTGCTCGAAGGCGTGGTGAAGGGCATCGGCGATTACGGCAACAGCTTCGGCATCCCGGTCGTCGGCGGCGAAGTCTTCTTCGACGAGAGCTACCACCAAAACCCGCTCGTCAACGCCATGTCGGTCGGTATTCTGAAGACCGACCGCATCATCTCCGCGACGGCGGCGGGCGTGGGCAATCCGGTGTACATCGTCGGTTCGGCCACGGGCAAGGACGGCATCCAAGGCGCCTCGTTCGCCTCGAAGGACATGACGGCGGAGAGCGCGGAGGATTTGCCAGCGGTGCAGGTCGGCGATCCGTTCCAAGAAAAGCTCCTCCTCGAAGCCACGCTCGAGCTTGCGGGCACCGAAGCGGTGGTGGGCATGCAGGACATGGGCGCGGCGGGCATCACCTGCTCAACCTCTGAAATGTCGGCAGCAGGCGAAGTCGGCATGGACATCCACCTCGATCGCGTTCCGTTGCGCCAGGACGACATGGAGCCGTTCGAAATCTTGCTCAGCGAGTCGCAAGAGCGGATGCTTGTCGTGGTCAAGAAAGGGCACGAATCGGAAGTGGAGGCCATCTTCGACAAGTGGGACCTGCACGCGGTGGCCATCGGCGAAGTGACGGAAGGCCCGAACCTCCGGTATTTCGTGAACGGCGATTTGGTGGCCGAAGTCGAGGCGCACAACTTGGTGCTCGGCGGCGGTGCACCCGTCTACGAGCGGGAGTACGAGGAGCCGGCTTGGTTCAAAGAAGTGCAGCAGTTCGACGCGGCGACCGTTTCGGTTCCGACGCTTGAAGAGGCAGCGGCCTACGCCGAGTCCCTGATCGAACTTCCGAACATCGCATCGAAGCAGTGGGTCACGGACCAATACGATTCCACGGTGGGCACCGCGCACCGCGGTGCGAACCGCCCGTCCGATGCGGGCGTGGTGAACGTGCGCGGCACGAACAAGGCGCTCGCGTTGACGGTCGATTGCAACGCGCGGTACGTGGACGCCGATCCGTTCACGGGAACGGCCATCGCGGTTGCGGAGGCGGCTCGGAACATCAGCTGCACCGGCGCGGTCCCGAGCGCGATCACGAACTGTTTGAATTTTGGCAACCCCTACAACAAGGAGGTTTACTGGCAATTTGTCCACGCCATCAAGGGCATGAGCGCGGCCTGCGAACGGTTCCAAACCCCAGTCACCGGTGGAAACGTCAGCTTCTACAACCAAAGCACCCTCGAAGACGGCTCCACGAAATCCGTGTTCCCTACGCCCACCATCGGCATGGTCGGCGTGATGGAAGACCGGTCGAAGCACATGTCCCTGGATTTCAAGGAGAAGGGCGAGCTGATTTTCTTGGTCGGGGAGATCACGGACTGCATCAACTCGTCGGAATACTTGGCGAGTTTGCGCGGGGTGAAGCGGTCGCCGGCGCCGCACTTTGACCTCGAGGCCGAGGCGAAATTGCAAGCAGCGGTGCGCGCGGTCATCGATGCGGAGACGGTGCGCGCCGTGCACGATGTGGCCGATGGGGGCCTGTTCGTGACGCTGCTCGAAATGGGCATGCCGCGCGGGTTGGGCTTTGACATCGTGACGGATTCGGACATTCGGTTGGACGGCTTCCTGTTCGGGGAGGGCCAAGGTCGCGTGGCGGTCAGCTGCACCGAGGACCAGCAGGATGCCTTCCTCGACCTCGTTGAGGCCCACGGGGTTCCGGTGGTTTTGTTGGGCCACGTCACGAAGGGCAAGATGCAGGTTGACGGTCACCTTTTCGGTTACGTGGAGGAGTTCCGCAACACCTTCGACAACGTGTTGGCGGAGGAAATGGAGGCGTAGGCCCAGACCACAGGCCAAATCCCATCCCCCGTTCCGCAACAAATGAGGTACTTTCGCGTTACACCGCCTGAACTATGAAGACCTGGTTGCAATTCTTGGTGAGCCGTTCGTTTCGCCGGCACCTCCTCGCCATCGCGGTGGTTTGGGGGGTCGTGCTGGGGAGCGCTTGGATTTTTTTGAATGCATACAGCCGGCGGGGAGAGGTGGTGGAACTGCCCGATTTGCGGGGCGTAACGCTGCAAGAGGCGCAGGCCTTGCTGGCGGAATCGGGGCTTCGCGCGGTGCATTTGGACAGCGTGTACAGCCGCGAAGGCCGGCCCTTCGAAGTCATCGAGCAACTCCCTCCGCCTTCGAGTCCCATCAAGCCCGATCGGAACGTGTACCTAACCACTTACCGGTCGTTGCCCCCGAATGAATTGCTCGGTGTCGAGGAAGGGATGGACGCTCGGGTTGCGCGCATTCGTTTGGAAAACAAGGGCTTCGAAATTGTGGAGGTGGAAGAGGCGAACATCGCGTTGGTGGGGCGCGTGGTGCGCGTGGAAACGGCGCGCCGGAAGGTGCTTCAACCCGATGCCCGACTGCCCCGCGGAACGACGGTGCGGCTGGTCATCGGTCGAACCACGAACGAGCGCGTCCCCATGCCCAACCTCGTCGGGCTCCCGCTGGATTCCGTTCGGGTGGAACTCATCCGAGGCCGATTGAGCCTGGGGCTAGTGGAATACAGCGAATCGTGCGAAGATGCAGACGACAGCCTCGAGGCGCTCGTCATCGACCAACACCTGCCGCCCACGGAAGACGCCGTGGTCCCCGCGGGCACTGAAATCGACGTTTACTTGGGGCTGGCTTCCGATGCTTCGCGCCGGGCCCCTTCGGCGGACACGCCGTGAATGAACCCATGGAATGAAGGAGAATCGTATTCAACACGTGTTACGGATGGTGGGCGCAGCGGCCTGGGTGCTCATGTTAGGGGCAACGGCTCGCGCTCAAGGAGAGTGGGAACACGACTTGAAGG
The DNA here is from genome assembly GCA_030427925.1 of Bacteroidia bacterium. Lineage (GTDB taxonomy): Bacteria > Bacteroidota > Bacteroidia > Flavobacteriales_D > Sanyastnellaceae > JALQTD01. The sequence goes on from JAUICJ010000007.1 coordinate 49,047, forward strand.
TGGTGCCGCAGGCTCGGCCCGCGTCCGTAGCGGAGCGAGGCGGGGGGCTCATTGCCTTGCCGTTCTTTGATGACTTTTCGACTCCATCGTTTGCAGACGCTCCGGCTTGGGTTCCCGATGAACTCATTCGTTGGGAGGCCAGTTCAGCGGCCATCACCGAAACCTATGCCCTAGGCGCTCCCACCATCGGCACCGCCACATTCAACGGTTGCGACCGGTCGGGATACCCGTACAGCTGGACGAATACCGACGTGGTGGGATGGGCCGATACGTTGACTTCGTTGCCGATCAATCTGAACGGTTATTCCACGAACTCCAATGTGCATTTGGTCTTTTCCTACGAACGGGGAGGCCGAGGCAATTCGGCGGATGTGGGCGAGGACAGCCTGGTGGTGGAGTTCAAGACCACCGACAGCAACGGCGACGCCGTGTGGACGCAGGTGTGGGGCTCGGATTCGTGCGGCATCACCGAATTCACGCGTGCCTTCATTCCCGTGGATGAACAAATCTGGCTGCAGGCAGGGTTCCAATTCCGGTTCCGCAATTACGGTTCCCTTTCCGGCAACGTGGATTTGTGGCATGTGGATTACGTCTTCCTTGACGACGGCATTGACCCGGCGACTTACGAGGTGATTTCGGAGGTCGCGTTCACCGAACCCATGAACAGCTTGCTGCGTGATTTCACCCGCATGCCGTGGACCCATTATGTGGAGAACCCTTCGGTGTTCATGCGGGACAGCGTCACCACCTTCCATCGCAATTACAGCGACGGCCAAGCTGACAACATTGCTGGTGGCTTCACGGTGGAGCACGAGGGCGCCATCGAAAATTACCCCAACGCCTTCTCCACCACCTTCGTTGCAGCAGGAGCGGAATTCACCACGGGCTATTACGTCGGCCTTCCTCCTGCGAGCTTCGCGTTTGATCCGACGGTGAGCGACACGGCAGCCTCGTTCGAAGTGACCTTTTACGAGAGTTCAGTGGGGTTGCAGCACCAACAGAAGGTGGGGGTGTTGGACAACGACAGCATCGGATACACTCAGGTGTTTGCCAACGATTACGCTTACGACGACGGCTCGGCCGAACGTGCTTATGCGCTTACGGCAGCGGCGGGCAAGTTGGCGGTGCGCTATCCCTTGGCCCAGGCGGACACCCTGTTGGGCTTGGCCATTCACTTTACGCCGTATTACACGGATGCCTCGGAGGAGACGTTCCTATTGCGGGTTTGGTCAGATGATGCGGGCATGCCGGGGGAGGAGTTGGGCATCAATTACCAATTTCATTCACCGAGTTATTACACCCAAGGGCCGGACGTGTTCGGCTACTTTCCGCTCGACGATCCGCTGCCGGTGGAGGGGGTCATCCACGTGGGGCTGGTGCAGTCCACCGACGCGATGCTGAACTTCGGTTTGGACAAGAACACGAACGCGAATGTGGGCAACGTGCACTACACCCTCGGACTGGGCAGTCCCTGGCAGGCTTCAGAAATTGAAGGTTCGGTGATGATCCGCCCGGTGTTGCGCGCTGGGATGGAGCAGGCTTGGGTGGGCGTGGCAGAAGCGCCGGATGCCCAAGCGTTGAAGGTGTACCCCAATCCCGCGTCTGACCGGCTGCGCATCGAAGGGCCCCGGCAGACGGCGTGGCAGGCGTTCAGCTTGGAGGGTCGGATGCTTGCCGATGGCGTGACGGACGGCGCGGGAGCTGTTGAATTGTCCGTTTCCGACTGGCCTTCGGGTCTGGTGGTGGTGCGCTTTGCGACCGGTGAAGTGGCGAAATGCTGGGTGCGGCACTGATGGAAGATTCGCAGTCCGAGGAGTTCGAATCGGAGGAGCTGTTTGAACACCACCGGGTGGAGGTGGATCCGGGGCAGCAGCCACTGCGAGTCGATAAGTTCCTGACGAACCTCATTGCCCACATGTCCCGCTCGCGGTTGCAACTGTCCGCGCGTGCAGGTTACGTGCGCATCAACGGCACACCGGTCAAACCCAACGCCAAAGTGAAGCCTGGGGACGTCGTGACCATCGAGTTGCCGCAACCGGTGCGGAAGTTCGAGTTGGTGCCGGAGCCGATGGAGTTGGACATTTTGTTCGAGGACGATGCCGTGCTGGTCTTGAACAAGCCCGCGAACCTGGTGGTCCATCCGGGGAACGGGAATTATACGGGAACCCTCATTCATGGCGTTGTGCATCATTTGATGAGCGCGCCGCTGCCGACGACCGACCGGACGGGGGAAGTGCCGCGGCCGGGTTTGGTTCACCGATTGGACAAGGACACGACGGGCATCATGGTGTTGGGAAAGACGGAATTGGCCATGACCTCGCTCAGTGAGCAGTTTTTTGAGCGGACGGTCGATCGGAGGTACCACGCGCTGGTTTGGGGCGACGTGAAGGAGGACGGAACCGTGACGGGGCACATCGGGCGGCATCGGCGCGACCGGAAGCTGTTCCAGGTGTTCGAGTATGGGGAGGAGGGAAAGCATGCGGTGACACATTACCGCGTTTTGGAACGCCTCGGGCCCGTGACCTTGGTGGAATGCAAACTCGAAACCGGCCGCACCCACCAAATCCGCGTCCACATGAAGCACATCGGTCACCCCCTATTCGGCGATGTCCAATACGGCGGAAACAAAGCGGTCCGGGGTGTGGCAGGCGGGAAATACACGGCCTTCCTCAACAATTGCTTCGCCACCTTGCCCCGCCAGGCCCTCCATGCAAAATCCCTGGCGTTCACTCACCCCACCTCCGGCGAGTGGCTGACGTTTGAACGCGCATTGCCTTCGGACATGGAGGAAGTGATTGCGAAGTGGCAAGCTTATCTCAGCTGAAAACCAAAGTTTTAGGCAGCGAAAAGGCCGCCCTTGTGCCGACGACCTCTTCTTGAAAGGACCAGTTGTGAGTGGCATAAAGCTACGCAGATTAGCATGAAATGCGTTGAAATACACCACAGAAAAGGGAGTGGGTTTTCGACAATGGTCCGTGTTTTTTGTGGAAATTCCCCGTCAGGAATGCCGCTCGAATGCTTCAAGTGCGAGCGTTGCCGCTTCCCACTGTTCCATTGCTTGTTGCACGGCGTGCTGTGCCTGTTCGTACTGGTAGGCCAAATCCGTGATCGTGCCCCGCTCTTCCGGCGCCGTCTGCGCGATTTGCTCGTTCAGTTTTTCCACGGCAGCTTCCCGTTCCGCGATGAGGGATTCCGCCTTGCTTACCCGGTTGCGCAGGGTGCGCTCCTCTTTTTCAAGTGCCTTGCGCTCTTTGTAGCTGAGCTCGGGTTTCGCGGTTTCGACGGGCTTGGGTTTGTCCTTCGTGAGGTGCACTTTCTTTGCATTGCCTGCCTCATAGGCCCGGATGCTCGCGGCGTGTTTTTCGTGCAAAAAATGCCGAATGTCTCCGATGTATTGCTGCAGACCCGTGGGCGTCACTTCGTAAACGAGGTCGGTCATGTCCGCCAAGAAATCCCGGTCATGGCTCACGACCATCAAGGTGCCGTCGTAGGCCTTGAGCGCTTGCTTGAGCACCTCCTTGGACTTGATGTCAAGGTGGTTCGTCGGCTCGTCGAGGATGAGGAAGTTGTACGGATGCAACAGCAGTTTGCACATGGCCAAACGCGCCTTCTCCCCACCCGACAGCACCTTCACTTTCTTGTCCACGTCTTCCCCTGAAAACAGAAAGGACCCGAGCAGGCCCCGCAGGTTCTTGCGCACGTCGCCGACCGCCACTTCCTCGAGCGTCTCCAGCACAGTGAGGTTGCCGTCGAGTTCTTCGGCTTGGTTTTGGGCGTAGTAACCGATGTCCACGTTGTGGCCCAATTTCAGGTCCCCTTGTGCCTGTTCCAGTCCGAGGATGATGCGCGTGAACGTGGTTTTGCCCGCTCCGTTCTTGCCGACCAGCGCGACTTTTTCCTGCCGAGCTAGGATGAGGTCCACGCCGTGAAACACTTCCTTTCCGTCAAAGGATTTGGACACGCCTTCTGCTTCGATGACCACCTTGCCTGCCCGCGCGGCCGGGGGGAAGCGGAAGCGGATGCTGGCGTTGTCGGCGGCATCCACTTCGATGCGATCGAGTTTGTCGAGTTTCTTGATGAGCGATTGCGCGAAGGCGGCCTTGTTCTTTTTCGCGCGGAATTTGTTGATCAGTTGCTCGGTATCTTCGATGTACTTCTGCTGGTTTTTATAAGCTTGTTCTTGTCGTTCGCGTTCTTCTTCGCGCCAAATCTGGTACTTCGAATAACTCGCCTTGAAGTCATAGAGCTTGATGGGCGTGATCTCGACCGTCCGCGTGGTGAGGTTGTCCAAAAACGCCCGGTCGTGCGAAATCAGCAAAATCGCGCTCGACGAGTTTTGGAGGAACGTCTCCAACCACTGGATGCTCTCGATGTCCAGGTGGTTCGTGGGCTCATCGAGGAGGAGCAAATCGGGGTTCTGGAGCAACAGTTTGGCCAATTCCACGCGCATTTGCCAGCCCCCCGAAAACTCGCCCATCATGCGGTGCATGTCCTCCGCGGTGAAGCCCAAACCTTGCAAAATGCGCTGCACCTGTTCTTCCATGGTGCTTCCGCCCAACACGTCCAACCGCTCGTTCGCCTCGGTGAGCTGCTCGATGAGCCGGTGGTACTCGAGCGTTTCGTAGTCCGTCCGTTCGCCGAGTTCTTTGGAAATGCGTTCCACCACGCCTTCAAGGCGCTGCAATTCCTCGAAGGCGCTGCTGGCCTCTTCGAGTACGGTGCGGTCTTCGTTGTGGTCCATCTCCTGCGGGAGGTAGCCGATGCGGTAGTCGTTCGGGTAGCTGACTTGGCCTTCACTGGGCGTTTGAAGGCCGGCGATGATCTTCAAGAGCGTGGACTTGCCTGCACCGTTCCGGCCGACTAAGCCGATGCGTTCGCGCTTGCCGATGAACAGGTCGACTTGTTCGAAAAGGGTACGCTGTCCGAAGTGGACACCGACGGAGGAGAGGTTCAACATGGGGTGCAAAGGTCGCTCACGGAACGGCACGAAAAAAGGGAGGCACATGACCTCCCTTTCCTTCGGCATTTCCTTGATTCAGTAATGCCACAAATCGTGTTCAATCTCGAACAATTCGTTTTGAATGCGTTGCCCTTCCGCCAATGCGTCCAAGCCACGTGCGTAGCTCTGGATGTTTCGATCGTACACATTGGACTCTTTGATGATGTAGCTGGCGAAGTACCGCTTTTGGAACAAATCCTCGAACGTTCGGCGCTGCGAATCGTTCTGCGTGTTGTACACTTCTGCGTTCGCAAAAACATAACGGCATTCGGGATAGTACAGCCAAAACAACGTCTCAAAACCTTGCGAAACCCCATCGCCATCGAAGCTTTCCTTTTGCGGAGCGATGCCGATGATGCGGACGTATCGTTCGCTCCGTTGGCGGTCGAAAATCCAATCTTCTTTGATGATGTAACGCTTGATGTCTTCCGTTCGAATCGGCGCCGGCTCAGGCTTGTCACCGATTTTCTCCCCCGTTACCAAGTCGAACTGAGGAACCAACTCAACTGGGTTGAGGATGGAGTCCACCTGAGCTTGGGTCATCGGGTAGCGGAATTCGTCGTCTTGACCATCGGGTCCCCCCCCGTACGCGACCAATGAGCCCTCCACTTCAAGGGCATTGCGCATGACATTGAAGAACGACTTCCGATCGGCGATGTCCGTGATCGGGAAGTAAAATGAATGGTTCATTTTTTGGCTCAAGTCCATGATGCGCCAAACACGTTTCGTGTACATCACGTCTGCTTCGCGGAGCGAAGGGTAGGGGATGACGCGCTTCGTGCGGTTGGTCTCTTTCACATACGCACCATCGAGAACGGTGGGCACTTGTGCTTTCAACCCAGCGAATGCGGGCAGCAACACCAAGGCCAATGCGAGTGTACGGGCGTAGAGCTTCATGAAGAATTAGTTTACGGTGAGCTTGAGCGGGGCCAGTTGGCGTTCCGTATTATCCGGCATCTTGACGACGATGTCTTCGAGGTAGATGACGGTCCCCCGGGCGCAGGACTCCAAGAGCGACTTCATGTCATCGGACAAGCGGTTCGAGTTCGACGCCTTGCGGATGAGGGTGCCGTCCTTGGAGACGACGAGCTGGAAGCTCTTGACCACAACGGTGACATTGAAATCGAAGTTCTCCATCCGGGCGCTGACCCCGGGAACACCGCGCAAGGTGGTCCGGTCGATTGAGCGGTCGCTCGGTGATTTACCACCAAACGTCGGAACCGGATCGGGGATGCGCTTAACCCGGAATTTTTTCGCCGGCATGGACTTCTTTGATCCATCGGGCAATTCCGCGGTTACGGAAATGTCCGCATCTTGGGCAGCTCCGGGTTCAACGATGTAGGTGCCATCGGGCTGCTCGGTGATTTTGTGTCCGCCACTGATGGAGACGCTGATTTTATCCGACGACACGCCCGGAACAGACACCTCCACGGGATTCGGCACCCCGCGGTAGAAGACGTTCATTTGGGTCGGCGAAACCACCAAGGCGGGCTCGGCAACTTGGAAGGGGGGCGTGAAGAATGGGTAGTCTTCCACCGAACCGTCGGGTCCAGTCAGTTGAATGACCCCTTTGTATGCAGCTTCTCCCAACGGCAAGTTGTTCGTTGCGATGCGCAATTGGCCAAACCCGTTGGCACTCACACTCAACGGATCCAAACCCGCAATGTTGATGGCACTGCTGTCCCGGCCATCCCACTTCGAGTTGTCCACATAAATGGTGGGACGGTTCGTGTTGTCAAATGCAGCGAGGAGCACTTCAGCCCGGAAGCTGTCCCCACGCAGCAAGTAGCTCGATTGTGGAACAACGAGGGGGACCAACGAGGTAAACTTGAACGATTTCGAATCCACATCGCCGGCCAGCCAAGAAATGATGTCGGCTTCCGTGTTCTGGACGTCCAGAACCATTTTCGTCATCAAGGGCATGACGGCTGCGAGGGGCACGTCATAAAAGTTGGCGGCCTCCCAGAGCACTTCGACGCCGTTTTCAACCTCATTCTCAAAGACGAACGTCTTGTCAATTTGGTTCTTCAACGATTGCGGCAAGGTGCGCGTTTGCCCTTCAACGTCCTTGAACGAAATGCTCTTCAAGGATTCACGAAACGCTTCGAGGCGGACGCGCAGTTGGTGTGCGGACCATTCATCTTCTTTCGGAGATGCCGGTTCTGATCCCACCAGGAAGGTCGTCAATGCTTGGTACTCATCCTTCTTATCGATGTACACCAAATTCAAGGTCGTATCCTTTCCGGACGCGTCCTTGCCGAGGTATTTCGTGAAGCCGAGCGGCTCTTGCACCTCATAATCGCCTCCGGAGAAGCTCATGGAACGCGCCTTCAGCTCTTGGATGTAGCTGACCAAATCCTCAGCGTTCCGCTGAATTTTTTTCGCTTCAGCAAGGAACGGGGCGGTTTTTTCAGGGTTCGACGAATTTTCCATCGCGCCAATGGCGTTGGCATTTTTCGTCGCAAGGGTCACCTGCGTTTTGCGCAGGCTGTTCTCGACTTTAACGAATCCATTCAGGACTTCTTTCGAGATGTTCAAGGCCAACAAAGCGGTCAGGACGAGGTACATCATCCCGATCATCTTCTGCCTGGGTGTTTCTTTTCCTCCAGCCATGGGTATGCTGTTTAAGCTTTAAATGAAGTTCAATCGGGGATTAACCGCGATTGCCCATGGCATTGAGCATGTTGCTGTAGACCGTGTTCAAAGAAGACAGGTTACGGGCAAGCTCGGCAATGTTGTCCTTGTACAGCTTGGTATCTTCCACCGATTCGCTCAAGTTCTGGACCAATTCACCCATGCCTGCATAGAGCGCTTTGTTTTGCTCCAGCTGCGCGAGTTGCGATTGGTACATGTCGTTGAGCGCACTGAGGTTGGTGGTCATTTTTTCCATGTGCTGGCCGACCGTATTTCCCGCTTCCGAGGCACCGACCAAGCCCGTGAGGCTTTCTGACACCTGGGCGTAGGTTTCAGACAAGCCCGTTACTTGATTGGATGCCTTTTGCAACGCAGAGCTGTATTCTTTGGTCGCGGCAGAAGCCTCGGCGACTTCACCCATCTTGGACGCTTGTTCTCCAAGGTTGCGCATGCCATCTCCCAACCGCTCCAAGAGTGCGCTGTCGATGTTGGCTTCCTTCAGCAATTCATCCAATTGGCCGGTAACGGAGTCCGGCTTCTTCGGGTCGGGTCCTTGACCTCCACCACTTGCCAATTCAGGGTAAACCAACGTCCAATCCGGCTCCTCGTGCGGCTTTTCAAAAGCGGAGAAAGCGAAAATCACGGCTTCCGTTCCCAATCCCAAGATCAACATTTCGGAAGCTCCTTCCCAGTGTTGAATCTTAAACAAGGCTCCGACAATCACAATTGCCGCACCAAATCCGTACAACTTCGCCATGAAGTTCTTCCAGGCTTTGCTCTGCATTTTAAATTACTTTGGTTGGTTTCAATTTCAATCTAGGGGTCCTGTTTCCAGGGGAATGGTCAGTTCCAGTCTTCCGGGTCTCCTGCCTTACCCCGTCCGAGGTAGGACATGACCGACCGGAATCCGATGTACGACTTCGCAGTGTCGCGGTACTCGAAAGAACGCGTACCCGTCTCACAGTAGTATCCGATGTCCTTCCATGAACCACCGCGAATCACTTTCCGGTGCAAAGAAGGCGGATCATCCACCGTCGCGTGGTACGTGTATTCAGGGCTCAAGTCGTGCGAGAATTCATAGACCGTCTCGTCGAATGCGGTGTTGGTCCATTCGGCAACGTTCCCCGACATTTGGTACAGTCCATAATCGTTGGGAGCAAACGTCGTCACGGGAACCGTGTAAGCAGCACCGTCTTCTACGTAGTCCCCACGCATAGGCTTGTAGTTTGCCAAGGGGCATCCCAAGTTGTTGCGCATGTAAGGCCCACCCCACGGATAGGGGCTCAATTCGAGCCCACCTCGGGCGGCGAATTCCCACTCTGCTTCCGAAGGAAGACGGAAACGTTGGACATACACATCGCCGTTGCTGGCTCGGTAGTCGTTCATCAACTGCGTCCGCCACGCATTGAATGCTTTAGCCTGGCTCCACGTAACGCCGACCACTGGATAGTCGTCGAACGCATTGTGCCAAAAATAGGCGTCAGCATACGGTTCGTTGAATCCGTAAGTGAAGTCACGCACCCAAACCAAGGTGTCGGGGTAGACGTTGATGGTTTCTTCGATGACGAATTGAGAGCGATCGCTGTGTCCACGAATGCTGTGCAATTGGTTCAGGCTATTCACTTCACTGAATTGTTCATCCATTCCCTCGCGGCTAGCAGCAGCGTCGAAATTGATCCACCAGTAGCGGAAGTTCAGCTTGCGGGTATCGAGCTCCTTGCGGTTGTAGAATTGGTCAGATCCTTGCAAGTAGTACTCGTCGTACAACAAGTCAAAAACGTCCTCATTTTCCCATTCGATGGGGGCTTCCCAATTCAACACGTAACCCTTGTCAATGAAGCGGTCCAACTCACGTCCTTGCGCGTCTTCCGCAAAGAAGTAGTTCTCGTTGTCGTCCTCAGCAAGGGTGTTCAAGAACAAAGAATCGCGCACCCAGTAGACGAACTGGCGGTACTCGTTGTTCGTGATTTCCGTGGCGTCCATGTAGAACGAAGGAATCGTCACGGTTTTCGAACGCGAGTTCAGCGCGAACGGAACGTCTTGGTCACTCGGTCCCATGGTGAACGAACCCAAGTGGATGTAGTTCATTCCATAGGGATTCACTTGAACCCACTCTTTGCGAGGGTACACGCCGACCAATTCCCCCTGAGGGCCCATGTAGCAGCCGGCAAATAGTGCAGCAGCTGTCAGGATGAGAAGGATGTGTTTCATGACTTGCGGGTTTCAGCAGATTCTTACGATGGTTAACTCCAAAATGTTCACTTTTCGTCTGCAATCAGAGGAAGCGAGGGTTGGAGTGGCGTTGGGTCATCGGAATCTGGAGGAACTTAAAGCAGTAGCTGATGAAGACCTCGTGCGAACCGTTGGAGTAGTTCTGGAGGTCTGATGTAGTGATGTCATAAGAATAACCCAACCGGAAAACCTGAGTGGATTCGCTGGTCCGGTCCTTGTTCTCGATTTTGTATTGGAAACCGGCAACAGGGGCGACGGCATCTCCAGGTCGCCAAGAAACACCTGCCCAAGCCATTTGGTTCCACAACACGTTGACATTCACGTCCGCAATGGAGGCATTCAAGTCCGTCTTCGCCAACACATTGGTGCGAAGGACGAGGTAGTCGCTGTCGATGGCGTAATCGTACCCCCCCATGAAGTAGAGGTGGCGCTTCGGCTGAATGCTCAGCGCTCCCAATTCCGTCTGCGCTACGTGCGTAGCCGAAACTCCGGCATAGAATGATCCCGGCTTCCGGATGTAGATGCCCAAATCCACATCGTAGGCACTGGCCGAGGATTGCTGGTTGGGGATCGCGGGATCATCTTGCCACGGGTCGATGGAGACCCAGTTGTTGCCGATGGTCTTGTTGAACATCGTTACGGCCAAACCTGCACTCACGGTCGCACCATTGCTCAGGGTCGGCAAATGGAATGCATACCCCGCTTTGAGCATGTTGTTGGTTTCTTGGCCGAGGGCGTCGTTGTATACCGAGAGCATGACCCCGCCTTTGATGGCATCGATGAACGTGTTCGCATTCAACAACGAGGTGTTGGGGTCTGCGCCCAAATCTTGCCACTGATTCCGATACGTTCCCGAAATGCACGTCAACTCACTGTGACCAGCAGCACCCGGGTTGAATCCAACCGGATCCATGAACCACTGAGTGTACTGCGGATCTTGTTGTGCCACGCTTACAGCGGCAAATCCGAGGGCGCAAAGGAGTGAAATGGAGGTGCGAATCATGCTAACGTTCTGTTTTTCAACTCTTAACCTTCCGGATAGACTCCGGGAAGGTCTGCTAATATAGAGAAATTCACAAACCTTGTGTGAAAAGCGGATAAAGTTTCTTGGCGAGGGACGAGGCAACCTTTGCTTTTTTGCGCGTTCGTGCGCGAGCGATTTCGGTCTGATTAGGCCAATTTTTGGAACATGCGCCACCACGCATCGGGCAAATCCCCCTGTGCTGCCTCCTCGTACGTAGCGTAGGTGCAAGGCACCGTGAGGGTTCGTTCGGCGTGTTGTTTATTCGTCGGGGGATAGGGAATGTCCATCCACCACCGGTCGGAGCGGCCGCTTTTCAAGAACACCACCTCGTGGTCGATGTTGGGCAAGTCGACCACGTAGCGGGTGTACTCGGATTTGTCGCACTTGGGGAAATCCGCGACTTGGTTGTAGACGCCGTCGAGGAAGTGCCACACGATTTGGCCTGCCAATTGAGCGCCCAAGTTGCGCAGGTCCAAATCGGGATTGTGTTCGAACAGCCCAAAGCACTTCACCCGATCGCTCTGTCCTGCATACCGCGCAAGGGCGCAGGATTGCAGGGCGTCCAATCCATTGGGGCCCGCCTGATCGTGCGCAGGATGATCCGCCGCTCGAATGGCCCCCATGTCGAACGAGACCAAGTCCGCATCGCGGAGCACCGGCTCCAATTGCCGGATGTCCTCGTGCGCTTTGCCCAATCGGTGCGCATCGAACTGCATTTGTTCCAGCAAGTCGAGGGTGTCCGGATCCGTCTGATAGCCTTGGTGGCCGATGTTGCTGTAATGAAACAGGTAATTCGGCTCGTGAAGGATGACGTTGTTGAGGAAATTCTTCGACGTCATGTCCTCCGGATCGGCGCCAAAGTCGAGTCGCGAGTCGATGGTGACCAAGTTCACCGCTTGGCCCAGCGGTTCAAGGGCCTGATAGAGCGGGTAAGTCAAATCCTGTCCGCCACCGAGGACCAACGGGATGACCCCCATTTCAATGAGTTCGCCCACCAACGAACGCACGGCTGCAGCCGTGTCCTGTTCGGTGATCCCTGGACGCAAGTCCCCCAAATCAATGGTGTGCTGCCAATTCCGTGGAGGGGTCAAGCGGTAGAGCGCTTCCCGGATCGCATTCGGAGCCGTGGCGCATCCTTCGTTGTCTCCGGAACGTCGGCCGTCCTGGATGCCGAGGATGGCGACGCGCGCGCCTTCGATTTGGGGGCGGAAGTCGAACCGGTGCACTTCGATGCGCTCCGCTAAACGCGGGGTGCCTTCAGCATTGCTGAAGTACGGCGTGTCCACCGAAGAAAGGAGGTCGTAGATCGCGTCGCTCATGGGCGGCTAATTTCCGCAAATTCCGCCAATGCTCGGCGTTTAGGATTTCCGCCGTCCGCGCTTGGGCTTTTTTGCGTGTTCTTCAATGAGTTCCAAAGCGCGGGCCCAGTCAATTCCCATCGGGTCTTCGGTCTTTGGGATGGTCACGTTTTTCTTGCCGTGCTTGATGTATGGGCCGTAGCGTCCATTCAGGATGCGGGTATCCGGATCCTCGTCGAAGACCTTGATGAGCGCTTTCGCATCCGCCTCCATTTTTGCTTGGATCAACTCCAACGCACGCGTCAACGTGATGGTGTGGGGGTCGTCCCCGTCGGCAGCTTTGAGCGAAACGAACTTGCCATCGTACCGCACATACGGTCCAAACCGCCCGATGGCCGCTGTGACCACCTTGCCTTCGTGTTCCCCCAGTCGCCGGGGCAATTTGAAGAGTTCCAACGCCTGTTCGAGGGTAATGGTCTCGATGGATTGGTCTTTCAGCAAGGAAGCAAACTGCTTCTCTTCGTCGTTGGCGTCGCCGATTTGGGCAATGGGCCCAAACCGACCGATGCGAACGATGATGGGTTTTCCTGTTTTCGGATCCTCCCCGAGGACGCGGTCTTTCGGGCGTTCTCCGACTTCGATGACCTCATCGACCTTTGATTTGAAGGGCTTGTAGAAGTCTTGAAGCATGTCGCGCCAGTTCAATTCACCCTGCGCGATGTGGTCAAATTCGTTCTCTACGTTGGCCGTGAAGTTGAAGTCGAGGATGTTTTCGAAGTGCTCGTGCAAGAAGTCGTTGACCACGGAGCCGATGTCTGTTGGAATCAACTTGTTGCGATCAGCGCCCGTCATTTCCGTTTCCGTGCGCTCCGAGATTTCACTCCCTCGGATTTCCAAAATTCGGTATTCGCGCGGCGTGCCTTCCAAGTCCCGCTTTTCCACGTAGCCCCGTTTTTGAACGGTGCTGATGGTGGGGGCGTAGGTCGAAGGGCGCCCAATGCCCAGTTCTTCGAGCCGCTTCACTAGGCTCGCTTCCGTGTACCGTGGCAGGTGCTTCGAGAAGCGTTCTGTCGCTACAATGCCTTCGCGGTCAAGTGTTTGACCAACTTCCATGGCGGGCAAGCGGTCCTTGTCATGCTCTTCCGTATTCTCGTCGTCCGTGCTTTCGAGGTACACCTTCAGGAATCCGTCAAACGTGATGACTTGGCCTTTCGCCACGAAGTGTTCCGGTCGGCCAGAGACGTCGATGTGGGCCGTGGTGTTCTCGAGCCGGGCATGCGCCATTTGCGAGGCGATGGCCCGTTTCCAGATGAGTTCGTAAAGGCGGACCAAATCCCGATCGCCCGTCATCGTGGTCGCGGTGAAGTCCGTCGGGCGAATGGCCTCGTGCGCCTCCTGAGCTCCTTTCGCAGCCTTTGAGTAGGTTTGGCGCAGGTGGTAATCCGCCCCGTAAGCCGACTTGATTGCCGCTTCAGCACCTTCCAAAGCCGTCTCGCTCAGGTTCGTTGAGTCGGTCCGCATGTACGTGATGTGCCCCGCTTCATAGAGGTCTTGGGCCACCTTCATGGTTCGGGAAACCGAAAAGCCCAATTTCCGGGCCGCTTCTTGTTGAAGGGTGGACGTGGTGAAGGGTGCAGCGGGTTTCCGCGTCGTGGGCTTCGTGTCAATGGACTTGACCGAATGGGTGGAATGCAGGGCCGATTCGAGGAAGTTGCGGGCGTCCTCGAAGGCGTCGAACCGCTCGTTCAAGGTGGCTTTGAACGGAATGCCGTGCGTCAAAAACTCACCGACCACGCGAAAGGAAGCCACGGAGGTGTGCTGGCGGATTTCCCGCTCGCGCTCGACGAGGATGCGCACCGCCACGGACTGAACGCGGCCTGCGCTCAGTTGTGGTTTGACCTTGCGCCACAAAACAGGGCTCAATTCGAAGCCGACCAAGCGGTCAAGGATGCGCCGCGCCTGCTGGGCATTCACCAGGTCCTCGTCCACCGTGCGGGGGTTTTCAATGGCCCGCAAAATGGCGGGTTTCGTGATTTCGTGGAAAACGATGCGCCGGGTTTTTTCGTCCGCCAGGCCCAGCGTCTCCTTCAAGTGCCAGGAAATGGCCTCTCCCTCGCGGTCCTCATCCGTCGCGAGCCAAACCAACTTTGCGGCCTTTGCGGCTTTCTTGAGGTCGCGGACGAGTTGCTCCTTTTCTTTTGAGATCGTGTATTTTGGCTCGAAGCCCGCCTCCACATCCACAGCTCCCTGTCCTTTCGGAAGGTCGCAAATGTGCCCGTAACTGGACATCACTTTAAAGTCTTTTCCGAGGTATCCTTCGATGGTTTTTGCCTTCGCAGGGGACTCCACGATCACGAGGTTTGCTGACATGAATTGAGCTTTGGTCGGTGCAAAGTAACGCTGTTCATTGAGGGATTTGCAAACGAGGGTGGGCAAGAAAAGGTTGCGATTGGCCTTCAGCACAGGCGGGTTGGGCAAAAAAAAAGTTCTGACCAAAACCCTTGGAGTTCATGGGCCGATGGTGCACGTTACGCGGGTGCGAACAGGGAGTCTTGCGCTCGTGAATTTCTGACCGGCGTTGGTGAATTGGTCTGGGTCTTGCCTTCGTTTTGTGCCAAATTGCACCCATGAAAAAGCTCCGAGGAATCCTGGTTGTGGTCAGCGCCTTCGCGCTGGCTTGGTCCTCGGGAATGCTGCCTCATGCGACCGACGCGCCTTATTCGGTCCACGAATGGCGGCAGCGCGACGCCTTGTCCCAAACGCTTCGTTACCTGGAGCCGGGCCGGGGTTTTTTCGAGCCTGCCATCCACTTTGAACACGCGGAGGGCGGTCGCGGTGCGGGGGAATTTACGGGCCTTTACTACCTGAATGCCCTCCTTTGGAAAGGGGTGGGGGAGCCGGTTCCCTGGACGTTGCGGTGGACGCAAGCCGTGTTTTTGATTTTGGGGTTGTGGGCCTTGGCCCGGGCGGTGGCGCATTGGTCGGGCAAGCCTGCGGTGGGTTCTGCTGCTGCGCTGGCGGTTTTCGCCTCGCCGTTGATTCAATTTTATGGGGTCAATTATTTGGTCAATTCCAGCGCGTTGATGGCCGTTTTCATAGCTTGGTGGTTCGCCGCGCGGAGCGAACAGCCGGGGCGCAATGCCCGATTGGAGTTGCTCGGTGCGTCCCTGCTGCTGGCGTTAGCGGGGCTGCTGCGACCGACCATGCTCATCGGGGGCGCGCCGGTATTGGTTCGCTGGTTGCGCGTTCGCCCGACTTCCTGGGCGTGGGCAGGATCGTGCGGCGGAGGGGCGGTTGCCTTGGTGGTGGCCTGGGTGCTTTGGGCCAAATCCTATAACGCCGCCCACGATTCCACGTACTTCCTCACCACCGTGCGGCCGCTTTGGTCCACGGCCGATGCCTTGGCTGTTTGGGAGGAATTGGTGACGGTTCGGTTGCAAGACCTGTTCGATGTGAAGGTGCGCTGGGGGGCGGCGGGCATCGCGGCCATTACGCTGTTCCGTGCGCGGCATGAGGCGGGACGATTCGCAAATGGCTTGGTGCTCACCGTACTGGCCTTTGGGGCCTACGGCGTGTTGTGGTTCAGCAACTTGGACGTTCACGACTATTACCTTTTGGAGGGCTTGATGGTGGTGCCGTTGTTCGTGACGTGGGTGGCGGACGTTTGGGATGGAGAGCGCCTGAAGTGGTGGGGCGTGGGGGTGTTCGTTTTGGCATTTGTTCTTCAAGCGGCGCACAGTGTTGCCCGCAACCAAATGAAGTGGGGGCGAACCGATGGGGTGTTGGTGGAGCGGTTGGTGTCCGAGGAAGAGCGGGCGGAGTGGAAGTGGTTTCATTGGGACCAGCGCAATCGGTGGTCCGCACTGTCCGAGCTTCCTCAGTACCTCGAAGCGTGGGGTGTTCCCGATTCGGCGCGGGTGTTGAGCGTGCCCGATGGCTCTCCCAACGTTTCGCTGACGCGCATCGGAAGGATGGGCTTCACGAGTTTATATGAAACCGACCTCCGCGCGGGTGAGCGGGCGGCCTGGGCGTTTGAGCGCGGGGCGTCTTACTTGATCGTGAACCAGCCGGACCTTTTAGAAGAAGGCAATTGGGGGCATTGGTTGGCTTACCCCGTAGGCGTCCACAGGAACGTGCAGGTGTTTGATTTGCGTGCTGCAGCAGCAGGTGAGGGTGACAAATTGTCAGCCGATGTGGATTGAGTTAACTTTGCAGTTCAAGCTACCGCCCGAACATGAACGATTCGTCCCACCGACCGCAACACGCTGACGCCCTGCTTTCCGAAGAACTGCAAGGTGCCCCCACCGTTGTGCCGGCCCAGCCGACCCACACGAAAAAGCTCTACCTCGAGAGTTATGGCTGTCAAATGAACTTCAGTGACTCGGAAATTGTGGCGAGCATCCTCGACGGTGCGGGATATGCCACCACCCGAAATGAGGAGGAGGCGGATTTGATTTTGCTCAACACTTGCGCCATTCGCGACAACGCCGAACAGCGCGTGCTCAAGCGGCTCACCCAGTTCAAGCAAGCAAAGCGCAATCGGCCGAAATTGGTCGTCGGGGTGTTGGGGTGCATGGCCGAGCGGCTGCGGGAGAACCTGCTGGAACAGCAGAAGCTCGTGGATTTGGTGGTGGGTCCGGATGCCTATCGGGATTTGCCCAACCTCGTGGAGCAAGTCCACGGAGGCCAAAAGGCCGTCAACGTGTTGCTGAGCCGAGAAGAGACTTACGCGGAGATCAGCCCCGTTCGACTCGATGCCAATGGCATCACCGCCTTCATCAGCATCATGCGCGGTTGCGACAACATGTGCAGTTTTTGCGTCGTGCCCTTTACCCGCGGGCGGGAGCGCAGCCGGGACCCGCAGAGCATCGTGCGGGAAGCGAAGGAGTTGTTCGAACAAGGCTACCGCGAGGTCACGCTTTTGGGCCAAAACGTGGACAGCTACAAGTGGAACATCGACAACAAAGGCCAAATCAAGAACGCCGACGAACCCGTCGTCCGCTTTGCGGAACTGCTCGAGCTCGTCGCCTCCGTTCATCCGGATCTGCGCGTCCGATTCTCCACGTCCCACCCAAAGGACATGACCGATGACGTGTTGCACGCCATGGCGCGCCACGAAAACATCTGCAAGTACATCCACTTGCCGGTGCAGTCCGGCAACAGCGACGTGCTGAAGCGCATGAACCGGGGCTATACGCGCGAGTGGTACTTGGATCGCATTGCTGCCATTCGCCGCATCCTTCCCGGGTGTTCCATTTCCACCGATGTCATTGCAGGGTTCTGCGGCGAGACCGAAGCGGAGCACCAGGATACGCTTTCCCTTATGCGGGAAGTGAAGTACGACATGGCCTACATGTTCAAGTACTCCGAACGCCCCCGGACCCTCGCCGAACGCAAATTCGAGGACGACGTGCCGGAAGAAGTGAAGGGCCGGCGGTTGAGGGAAATCATTGAATTGCAAGGTGAGCACAGCTTGGCCGGAGCGGAGCGGCTCGTCGGCCAGGTGCACAAAGTCCTCATCGAAGGGGTTTCGAAAAAGAGCGAGGAAGAGCTGTTCGGGCGGACGACCCACAACACCATTGCGGTCTTTCCGAGGGGGGAGCACCGCGCTGGTGAATATGTCCATGTGCACGCCACCGACCGGTCTTCGGTCACGTTGCGAGGAACCGTGGTACCAGCACCCTGAGCCATGGACACCGCTTCCATCAAACGCCGATTTGGCATCATCGGAACCGATGCGGCGCTGGATCGCGCCATAGGGATCGCAGCGCAGGTTGCGGCCACCGAGATTTCGGTGTTGGTTTTGGGTGAAAGTGGAGTGGGAAAAGAGGTGTTGCCACGCATCGTTCACCAATTCAGCGCCCGCAAACACGGCCCGTACATCGCGGTCAATTGCGGAGCAATCCCGGAGGGCACCATCGATTCTGAATTGTTCGGTCACGAAAAGGGCGCGTTCACGGGCGCCACGGATGCGAGAAAGGGGTATTTCGAAGAGGCGAATGGCGGCACCATTTTCTTGGATGAAGTGGCGGAATTGCCGGTGACTACGCAGGTTCGGTTGTTGCGGGTTTTGGAGACCGGGGAGTTCATCCGCGTGGGGTCTTCCAAGGTCCAAAAAACCGACGTGCGCGTGGTGGCCGCCACCAACGTCAACTTTGCAAGTGCCATCGAAGCGGGGCGGTTCCGGGAAGATTTGTTTTACCGCTTGAGCCAAGTGCCTGTGCACGTGCCGCCTCTGCGCGAACGGTCGGGCGACATTCACATGCTGTTCCGCAAGTTCACCACGGACTTTTGCGAGCAATACCGGATGCCTCCCTTGCGGTTGACACCGGACGCAGTGGAGGTGCTTGAGCACTACCCTTGGCCAGGAAACATCCGGCAATTGAAGAACACGACCGAGCAAATGTCCATCCTCGAAGTCGACCGCACCATCGACAGCGACACCCTGCTCGGCTACCTCCCTGAAACTCCCCGGTCCAGTGTCTCCTTGGCGACCACATCCCGAGACAGCGGTCGCGGAATGGACGAACGCGAAATCCTCTACAAGGTGCTGTTCGACATGCGATCGGAATTGGCGGATTTGAAACAGCTGGTGGTCGGGCTCGCAGCAAAGTCCCACTTGACGGATGAGGACGAGGCGTTGGTGGAGCGGCTGGTGCGTGGGGAGCATCCGGTGCCGACGCGTTTGGCCTTGCCCGAGGCGCGCACCGATTACGACGAAGAACAACCGGCGGATGAAGTAGAGGAAGTGTTCTCGTTGCAGGATTCCGAGCGGGATTTGATTCGCAAGGCCTTGGAAAAGCACCGCAACCGCAGGAAGAACGCAGCGAAGGAGTTGGGCATCTCGGAGCGCACGCTGTATCGGAAAATCAAAGAGTACGGATTGAAATGAGGGGCTTCCTGACCGCGTGTTTGGTTCTGTTGGGCTGCGGCATTTACTCGCCGTACGGCGCCTCCACGTCAGGGGCAAAGACGTGCAGCGTGGCCCCTTTTGATCCCGTCAGCCCTTATGTTTCCGCTTCTGCGGCGCTTGTGCTCACGGAATCGTTGCGCGACCGGATCCAGCGGCAATCAACCTTGCGGTTGGTGGACGACGGTGGGGAGCTGACTTACCGCGCGGAGGTGGTGGATTGGAATGTTTCCCCGATCAACATTCAAGGTGACGAAACGGCCGCCGCGAACCGCCTGACGATTCGCGTGGAGCTCCACTACGAGAACACGCTCGAGCCGGATTTGAGTGTGGACAAATCGTTCTCCCGCTTTGCTGATTACACGAGCGACCAAGACTTGTCGGTCGTCGAGGATGCGCTCGTCGAAGACATTGGGGAGCAGCTTTCTCAGGACATTTTCAACGCCACGTTGGGCAACTGGTAACCCCTTAATTTAGGCCAAATGAACGCCCCATTCGCCTCCCTGTCCGCCGACCGCATCAGTGCGTTGCTCGCTGCGCCCCATGACGTGACGGGCTCGGATTTGGACGGGCTGCGCGTTTGGCGCGACCGCTTTCCCTACACCACAGGGCTTGACATCTTGGTGGCCAAGGCGGCCGCAGCAGCGGGCTCGGTCGATCAACACGCCGAGCTGCTTCGTGCCGCAGCCAACGCATCCTCGCGCGATGGGCTGTTCCACCTGTTCGTTCGGCCACGGCTCGTTGAAGAGGCCATTGCGTTCGCGGATGAGGTGGACCAAACCGATGACGTCAACGAAAACGTCACGGAGGCGGCTGCTGAAGCAGTCGAGGAGGAAGCGGTTGAAGAAAGCGCGCCGACACCGGACGGGGTGCAGCGCGAAGTGCTCTTGGCCGCCATCCAAAGCAGCATCGAGCAAGATGTTCGGGAATGGGAGCACCCGGTGGTCCCTGCTGTTGGAGGCCGGTCGGGCTATGCCCAGTGGCTTGCGGCACGGGCGCGTGGCACGGGATTCGGTGCTGCCCCAGCCGATGCCGCGCCTGCGCCGAAGGGGCAGGACCAACTCATTGACGCGTTCATTGCCGCCAACCCGCGGATCGGAAGGTTGCGCGAAGTGGATGGGTCGGTGGAGGATTTGGCCCGCCAAAGCGTGCTCGAAGACGCCACCCTGGTCACGGAAACCATGGCCCGCGTTTACGCGAAACAAGGGCAAATCGGCAAGGCGCGCAAAGCTTACAAGCTCTTGGCCTTGAAATATCCAGCAAAAAGTACTTATTTTGCAGCCCAATTGAAACAGCTGGGCAATTCCTCGTCCAGCAGTGATGCATAACGACTCAAACGAACGACAATGGGTTATTTCTTGATGGTGGTCATCCTGGTGGTGTGTGTGCTCCTGGGTGCAGTGATTCTGGTCCAAAACCCGAAGGGAGGTGGATTGGCGACCGGTTTCCAAGGCGCTGGCCAAGTTGGTGGCGTGCAAAAGACCGTTGACTTTTTGGAAAAGGCGACCTGGTACCTCACGGGCGCGCTCTTCGTGCTGTGCATCGTTGCGGGCATGTTCTTCGGAAACGCCACCCAGGACGTGGGCATCGACGAGACCATTCTGCCCCAAACGACCATGCCTGCGGGCGGAACGGTTGACGGAGGGAGCGCGGCCGGCGAATGACCCGATCCGTCCGACTTGCCGCTTGAGGCGGAAAAAATGTGCCAGCTTGTCAGAAGCTGGCACATTTTTTTTGTCCCACAGGCAGGATTGTCAGCATCCCTGGTCGAACGGCGGTTTGGCATAGAATTCGACTAGCAGGGTGCGTCTTCCCGATCGCGGAGAGACAAGAAATCAACTCAAATCACATCCATTACACCATGTCTGTATCAATCAAACCCCTTGCGGACCGAGTTCTCGTAGAACCCGCCGCAGCTGAAGAGAAGACCGCCAGCGGAATCATCATTCCGGACACGGCGAAGGAGAAGCCCCAGCGGGGCATTGTGGTGGCCGTCGGACCCGGCAAGCCGGATGAACCGACGACGGTGAAAGTCGGCGACAGCGTGCTGTACGGCAAGTACTCGGGCACGGAGTTGGCGCACGAAGGGAAGGACTACATGATCATGCGAGAGAGCGACATCCTCGCGGTGCTCTGATTGCGGTTGAACGAACAAAAACAAAAAAACAACGACCATGTCTAAAGACATTCAATTCAACACAGACGCTCGGAACGGCCTGAAGGCCGGCGTCGATGCTTTGGCAAATGCGGTGAAAGTGACCCTCGGCCCGAAAGGCCGCAACGTGGTCATCGACAAAAAGTTCGGTGCTCCAACGGTCACCAAGGACGGCGTCTCCGTGGCGAAGGAAATCGAGCTGAAGGACCCCATTCAGAACATGGGGGCCCAAATGGTCAAAGAAGTCGCTTCGAAGACGGCCGATGTGGCCGGCGACGGCACCACCACGGCGACGGTTCTCGCTCAGGCCCTGGTTTCGGAAGGCTTGCGCAACGTAGCAGCGGGTGCGAACCCGATGGATTTGAAGCGCGGCATGGACAAGGCCACTCAGGCCATCGTCGAACAATTGCGCCTCATCAGCCGTGAAGTCGGTTCGGACAACTCGAAAATCGAGCAAGTCGCGACCATTTCGGCGAACAACGACTCGACCGTGGGCAAGCTCATCGCTGAAGCCATGCGCGTCGTCGGCACCGAGGGCGTCATCACCGTCGAAGAAGCGAAGGGCACGGAAACCGAAGTGCGCACCGTGGAGGGCATGCAGTTCGACCGCGGGTACCTCTCGCCGTACTTCGTGACGAACAGCGAAAAGATGGAAGCGGAATTGGACAACCCGTACATCCTCATCTACGACAAGAAGATCTCGACGATGAAGGACTTGCTCCCGACGTTGGAGCAAACCGCCCAAACCGGCCGTCCGCTCCTCATCATCGCGGAGGACGTCGATGGCGAGGCCTTGGCAACGTTGGTGGTCAACAAAATCCGCGGCGCGCTGAAGGTGGCGGCGGTGAAGGCACCGGGATTTGGCGACCGCCGGAAGGCCATGTTGCAAGACATCGCGATCCTCACGGGTGGGCAGGTCATCTCGGAAGAAACCGGCCTCAAGCTCGAGAACGCGACGCTCGCTGACCTCGGTTCTGCAGAGAAAATCACCATCGATAAGGACAACACGACCGTGGTGAATGGCAGCGGTGCAACCGAAAACATCGAAGCCCGCGTGAAGGAAATCAAGGCGCAAATCGAGACGACGACTTCAGATTACGACCGCGAGAAGCTTCAGGAGCGCCTCGCGAAGTTGGCCGGTGGCGTTGCGGTGTTGTACGTCGGCGCAGCAACGGAGGTCGAAATGAAGGAGAAGAAGGACCGCGTCGACGACGCCCTGCACGCGACCCGAGCGGCCGTGGAAGAGGGCATCATCCCAGGTGGCGGCACGGCGTTCATCCGCGCTGCGCACAGCATCGAATCGCTCGAAGGAGTGAACGATGACGAAACCACGGGCATCCGCATCGTGTTGCGCGCGGTCGAAGAGCCGTTGCGCCAAATCGTAGCCAATGCCGGCGGCGAAGGAGCGGTTGTGGTCAACGCAGTGGCCAATGGCGAAGGCGATTTCGGCTACAATGCCCGCACGGAAGTGTACGAGAACCTCTTCGAAGCAGGGGTCATCGATCCCACGAAGGTGGCGCGCGTGGCGCTGGAAAATGCCGTTTCCATCTCGGGCATGGTCTTGACCACCGAGTGCGTCATTGCCGATGTCGAGGAAGAAGCTCCTTCGATGGGCGGTGGAGCCGCTGGAATGGGCGGCATGGGCGGCATGATGTAAGCCGATTCAGAAACAACATGCAGCGAAACCGCGTCCGGACTCCGGGCGCGGTTTTTTTGTGTGCACGACCGGCTTGGGCGCTGTACTTTTGGCCTTGCAATGGGCATCCAAATTCACCACGTTACGAAGCAATTCGGCGCCCAAAAAGCGCTGAACGACCTGAGCCTTGAAGTCCCCGACGGCCAAGTGCTCGGCTTGCTCGGGCCCAACGGTGCGGGCAAGTCCACGCTGATGCGGCTCATCACCGGTTACCTGCCTCCGACGAAAGGAACGGTGCGGGTCGCGGGGTTTGACGTTCAGGACGTTCCCGAAGAGACCCGGCGCCGGGTGGGCTATTTGCCCGAACACAATCCCCTCCACACCGAGATGTACGTCACGGAATACCTCCGCTTCGTTGCGGGCATTCACCACATCGAACGCGCGGATGAGCGCGTCGAGCAGGTCATCGCGGAAGTGGGGTTGACTCCCGAGCGGCACAAGGAAATCGGCCAGTTGTCCAAGGGATATCGCCAGCGCGTGGGCCTTGCGCAGGCGCTGATTCACGAGCCGGAAGTCCTCATCCTCGACGAACCCACCTCCGGCCTCGACCCGAACCAGCTCGTGGAGGTGCGGGCCTTGATCCGCCGCGTGGGTGCGCAGCGCACGGTGATTTTGTCGACGCACGTGA
This sequence comes from Bacteroidia bacterium, assembly GCA_030427925.1. Classification (GTDB taxonomy): domain Bacteria; phylum Bacteroidota; class Bacteroidia; order Flavobacteriales_D; family Sanyastnellaceae; genus JALQTD01. The sequence goes on from JAUICJ010000007.1 coordinate 72,623, forward strand.
TGCAGGAAGTGGAGGCGATGTGCGACCGCGTGGTCCTCATCAAGCAAGGCCAAATCGTCGGAGACGGCCCCACCTCCGAGTTCGCCTCGCAACCCGGCGGATTGGAACTCGCCTTTAAAACTCTGACCGGAGCTTGATGGAAGGCACCGTCTTCCGTTCGACCGGTTCGTGGTACGACGTCCGAACCGATGAAGGCGGGGCGTTCGCGTGCCGGGCGAAGGGGAAACTTCGGCTCAAAGGGGACCGATCGACGAATCCCGTGGCCATCGGCGACCGGGTGGACTTCGCCGTGGAGGAGGATGGAACGGGCGTGGTTTCACGGATCCATGAACGGCGCAACCGCATTGTGCGCCGCGCGGTGAATTTGGCGCGGGAATCGCACGTGGTGGCCGCGAACGTGGACCGGGCGTTCTTGGTGGTGACGGTCGGCGAGCCGGCGACGAGCAGCGGGTTCATCGACCGGTTCTTGGTGTCGGCGGAGGCGTTTGGGGTGCCGACCACGCTGGTGTTCAACAAGGTGGACGCGGTGCTGCCGGACACGCGGGAGGCCGATCGGCTGGAGGAACTGGAGGCGAACTACGCGATGGCGGGGTACGCAAGTGTGCGCACGTCGGCGATGACGGGGGAGGGCGTCGGCGATTTGGCCCAAATCCTGACCGCGGGCAACAACCTCTTTTCCGGCCATTCCGGCGTCGGAAAGAGCAGCCTCATCAACCGACTTGTTCCCGGACTTGAACTGCGCACCTCCGAGGTGTCTGAAACCCACGGCAAGGGCAAGCACACCACCACGTTCGCGGAGATGTTTCCGCTTCCTGATCGAGCGGGCTTCATCATGGACACCCCGGGCATCAAAGGATTTGGGTTGGTCCACTTGGATCGGGAGACGCTGCATCACCACTTTCCCGAGCTCTTCGCACGGCTGCCGGACTGTCGATTTCACAACTGCCTCCACCGGACGGAACCGGGTTGCGCAGTGCGCGAAGCGGCAGAATCCGGCGAAATTTCGGTGGAACGCTACTTCAATTACCTCGAATTGTACGAGGGCTGGGACGAGCAGAACAGTTACCGCTGAACGCGCGAGACCCACAGGCCGTGGACCCAAAGGCTCGGCTTGTTGTAGGTGAGGGGCGCCCCGGTCGCTGCATCGCGGACGCTCAGTCCCAAGGCGCGCAGCACCCCATCTCCGGCGGCGCAGTCCCATTCCATGTAGGACCCCGTGCGGCTGTGGATGTCAGCCACTCCCGACGCCACCAAGCAAAACTTCAACGCGCCGCTGACCGGTTCGGAGACCACCTCGTCGAGCGATACCCCCGGTGGAAGCAGTTCACTCAACGGTGCACGTTCATTGCGGCTGGTGACCAAGCGATAGGGGGGGACGGGTGGCTGGGGAGTCAGGGCGGTGCGATCGCCCCCGTTGAGGGGTTCGCAGTGGGCGCCGTGGTTGGCGAGCCCGCTGAAGATTTGGCCTCCACACGGATCGGCCACCACCCCGATGATCGGCCCTTCCGGCCCGCACAACGCGATGTTCACGGCAAAACCCTCCCGGTAGCGCAGGAAGGCCTCCGTACCATCCAGCGGGTCCACCACCCAAAACCACGTCCAACTGCGGCGCACATCCCAAGGCACCTGCTCCCCTTCCTCACTCAACACCGGCAAGTTCGACGGAGCCAGCACACGAAGAATCGTGGCATGCGAGGCGTAATCGGCCTGCGAAACCGGCGAGCCATCCCCTTTGTGCTCGACGCCCAACTCGTCGTCGTGCACGTCGACCCATTTCAACAAAGCGTGTGACGCTGCGCGCGCGGCATCCACCGCCAAATCGCGCAAGGCCGTCCAACTCAAGTCAGGGGAAGATTGCATTTGCGCAAGTTAGTGCCTCTTCCTTAGCTTTGCCACGACGCAGGGGTGCCACTGGATCGTCCAGTGTGCTGAGATGATACCCTTCGAACCTGACCGGGTAATCCCGGTAGGGGAGCGGACTTTCGAGGCTTCGGCCTGGAACATGGCGGTGCGAGGCACCCCCGCGTCATGAATTTTCAATGTGACGCAATGAAATACGTACTGACAATGGCGCTGTTGGCGCTGGCGATTCAAGCAGGGGCTCAAGCGACCGTTCTGAACGGGGAGGTCAAGGCCGATTCGGGTGAGCCGATGGTGGGTGCGCAGGTCTTCATTCAGGGAACGCGTTTGGGGACGGTGACGGATGTGGATGGGCGGTTCGCGCTCGGTGGCGTTCCGGAGGGGGAGCAGGTGGTGGAAGTGCGGGCAGTGGGCTATCAGCCGCAGCAGCTCACGGTCCAAATCTCGGCCAGCACTCCCCCCAAGTCCCTGAACTTCATCTTGGCTTCCGAGCCCACAATCGGCCCTCCCGAGCTGCCCGTCGCCCACTGGCGGTCCGTCAACCTCGGCCCCGCCTCGGTGTCCACCGAAGTGGCCGGTGAGCGCGTTCCCTTCACCCGCACGTCGGTCACGGCCGAGGAGCTCAAAAAACGCGACGCCGCGCAGGATTTGCCCTTCCTGCTTCGGTACACTCCGGCCTTGGTCGTCACCTCCGATGCGGGCGCAGGCGTCGGCTACACGGGCATGCGCATCCGCGGCTCGGACGCCACGCGCATCAACGTGACCATCAATGGCGTCCCCTTGAATGACGCGGAGTCGCACCAGGTTTACTGGGTCGATCTGCCCGACCTCGGCAGCAGCGCAGACGGCATCCTCATCCAACGCGGCGTCGGCACCAGCACCAACGGCCCGGGCGCGTTCGGAGCCACCGTGTCGGTCAACACCTTGCAGCCGGAGGAGGAGCCGATGGGGCGCATGGCGTTCAGTGCGGGGGCCTTCGGGACGCGCCGGGCAACCTTGCAATGGGCGTCCGGAATCGGGGAGCGCGGGTTTTTCGCGGAAGGCCGCGCTTCGCGCATCCATTCGGATGGCTACATGGACCGGGCGACCAGCGATTTGTCCAGCGTGCACGTCAGTTCGGGCAAGCAGTGGGAAACGGGGCGACTCATTTACACGGGGCTTTGGGGACACGAACGCACGTACCAAGCGTGGTACGGCGTGCCGCTTGTGGGCTTGACCGGTGACGCTGCGGCCATCCAGGCCTGGGCGGCGAACAGCGCCGAATACGGGTACGGATCCGATACGACCCGCATCCAGGACCTCATCGAGCGCGGCCGGCAGCACAATTATTACCGCTATGAAAATCAGGTGGACGACTACACCCAAATCCACCACCAGCTGCACTTTGATCAGCGCGTGGGCAGTTGGGACGTGGGTTTGGCCTTGAGCAACACCCTCGGCGCAGGATATTACGAGCAATTCCGAGTGGACGACGCGCTCAGCCAGTACGGTGTGCTGGATACCGCTTTTTCGACCGGCGATGTGGTGCGCCGGCGCTGGCTCGACAACACGCTGCACGGGGTTTCCGGCTCCATTCAGCGCGGTTTTTCGCGGGGCATGGTGCAGTTTGGGGGCGGCGGTTACCGGTACGTGGGCGACCACTTTGGGCGGTTGGTTTGGGCGGAACATGCGCCGGGATTGGATCCCGGTCACCGGTATTACGACGGAACCGGGACGAAACAGGATGTCAATGCCTTTGCGCGCGGCGTGTTCAACGCGTTGGATGGCGACCTGAAGTGGCACGGTGAGCTGCAATGGCGCGCGGTGGATTACTTCGTGGAGGGGACGGACAACGATTTGCGCGTGCTGGCGGTGGACGATGCGCTGCAGTTCGTCAATCCGAAGGTGGGGGTGGATTACCAAAACCGTCCCGATCTGCGCTACTACGCTTCGTGGTCTGTGGGCCACCGCGAGCCTTCCCGCACCGATTACGTGGACAGTCCGGAAGGCTCGGTGGTGCGCCCCGAACGCCTCCAAGATTGGGAACTCGGCGCCCAATGGACGGGGGAGCAGGCCGCCCTTACGGCGAACGGCTACTTCATGGACTACCGGGATCAGCTCGTGCTCACGGGTGACCTCAACGACGTCGGGTCGCCGCTGCGCACGAACGTGGCGAAGAGTTACCGAATGGGCCTGGAGCTCGATGGGCGGTGGTCGCCGGTGAAGGGGGTGATTTGGCGACCGAATTTGGCCTGGTCACGGAACCGCATCCAGCAGTTCGATGAGGTCATTTTCGATTACGATGAGGCGCAGGAATTTCGTCAAATCATTGAATACGAAGATGTTCCTATTGCATTTTCTCCCGAGGTGGTGGCCACGAGCATCCTGGCTTGGGAAGCGTGGTCGGGGGACGAAACCTCGCTCATCGCCGAGTGGGCGCTGCGGCACGTCAGTCAGCAGTTCCTCGACAACACGGGCAACTCAGATCGCGCTTTGCCCGCCTACACCGTGAACGACTTGCGCTTCCGGTACTCTTGGACCCGCGAACGCGACGTGTTGTCCCTCAACGTATTCGTTAACAACGTACTGGGCGCCGAATACAGCGCGAACGGTTGGGCCTACAGCTATCAAGTTGGCGGCCCCGCTTCCCGCGTTTCAGAAGTCTACGTTTACCCGCAAGCCGGGCGATTCCTCACCGTCGGATTGGATTGGAGCTGGCGCTGATCGGATCCGGGAGCCAGGCCAAATCCTCGGGCTTCCGTTCAATGGCCGTTCCCACCACCGCCACATCGGCCCCCGCAGCCCAAGCGGCCCGGATGCTCGCCGCATCGTTCAATCCGCCTCCGACGATGATCGGAGCCGAGGTGTGTTCCCGCACCTGCTCGATGGCAGAAAGCGGCACCGGATGCCCCGCACCCGATCCGGCGTCGAGGTACATGGCACGCAGGCCCAGCATTTCACCGGCTACCGCAGTGGCCGCCACGATGCTGGGCTTGCCCGCCGGGATCGGCAACGAATGGCTGATGTAGCTCGCCGTGGTCAACGGACCGTCTCCGATGAGCAGGTAGCCCGTCGGCACGACTTCCATCCCCAAACGCCGGATGCGCATGCCCGACTCCACGTGCCGACCGATGAGGTAATCCGCATTGCGGCCCGAAATCAGGGAGAGGAACAGCACGGCGTCGGCCCCGGCTACGATTTGGTCTGGGCTCCCGGGAAACAGGACGATGGGGCCGCTGAACCGTTCCCGAATCGCCCCCAAAATTCCACCGACGTTGCGCCGGGTGAGCAGCGAACCTCCGATGAACACGTCCGTTACCGGCGAAGCTTCGAGCCGGTCAAGGAACGCCCCCCACGCATGTCCCGTGGGCAGGTCGTCGGGGTCGATGAGGCAGGCCAGCCGCTTGGGGCCGGTTTGGATTTGGTCAAACCACGTCATGCTTCGAAGATAACGCGCATCACTTCCCGGAGGACGTCCTCCCGCAACATGCTGTGGCCGGAATGCACGCGGTGAAAGCGCACGGCGGGTGCGCTCAGCCGTTTCCTGAGCCCGTCCGCGTTGCTCGCTGGGATGACCCGGTCTTTCGCGCCGAAGCAAAAATCGACGCGCCCGATTTGGCCTCCCTCCAGCGCAGCGACCACCGCCGACTTCGGCGGCCAACACAAGCGATGCGCCCGCCAGCCGTGCCAAACCATGTCCCGCATCTCCGCCGTCTCCGTGTGAAACAGCGCAAACTGCAAGAGGTGCTTCGGCACCACGCCCCACCGGTGCAGCCGACCCAACGATGCATTCACCGCTGGCGCATACCGGTCCAGGCCGCGCCACATCCACCGGCCGAGCAGCGTGTGCACGGTCAGGTCATACAGCGGGGCCTTTCGAAGCCCGTCCGGGGCCAGCAGCACCACCCGGTCCCACACTTCGGGCGCTTCGACCAGCAGCGTCAAGGCGATGCGCCCGCCGATGGAATAGCCGATGAGGTCCATGTCGGAGGGGTCGCATCCTTCCCGCACGGCAATGCGCTGAACGAGGTCGAGCAGGGTGGCGGGCGGCAGGGGCGCGTCCGAAGGCAGGTCGGGGTCCACCGGGCCGCTCGCACCGTGATGGGGCAAGTGGACGGCGATGAGCCGCACGGGCGCGGGCCAGTGGCCTTGCCAAATCAACAGGTCCTCCAACGGCCGCGCGAATCCGTGAAACGCAATGACCGCCCGGTCCCTCGGCCCATCGTCCGGTCCGGCGTTCACGGCAGCGTATTCGAGTCGCCACCCCGCATGATCCAACGCCGTGCGCGCTGGGCTGGGCTGTTCGGCAAATTCCATGCGGCAAAGGTGGGACGATTTCGCGGTGTGGAAAAGCCGTGGAAACCGATTCGCAATTCGCCTTTGGTCGGACCGGAGGTGCGACCTAATTTTGCCGCGCACAAACAGGTTCCGCATTTCCTGACCGCAGGCCGTCGAACGGTTTGCGCGGTCGGGTAAAAAAAAAATGCCCAAAGACAACCGAATCCATTCCGTCCTGCTCATCGGGAGCGGCCCGATCGTCATCGGACAAGCCTGTGAATTCGATTACTCGGGATCCCAAGCGGCGCGTTCGCTCCGGGAAGAGGGCATTGAAGTCGTCCTGATCAACTCGAATCCCGCGACCATCATGACCGACCCGGTCGTCGCGGACCACGTATACCTCGAGCCGCTGGAACCCGCGTCCATCGAGCGCATCCTGCAGGAGCACCCCCAGATCGATGCCGTGTTGCCGACGATGGGAGGCCAAACCGCCCTCAACCTCTGCATCCAATGCGACGAGATGGGACTTTGGGAAGAGTACGGTGTTCGCATGATCGGGGTCGACATTGCGGCCATCGAAATCACGGAGAACCGGGAGTCGTTCCGGAGGCTGATGGGCGAAATCGGCGTGCCGATGGCCCCGCAAACCACCGCGAAGAGCTTCCTCGAGGGCAAGGAGGTGGCGCAGCAATTCGGTTACCCGCTTTGCATTCGGGCGTCGTACACGCTCGGAGGGGCCGGGGCGGCCGTGGTGCACACGAAGGAGGATTTCGAGGAGGCGTTGACGCGCGGGTTGCATTTGTCCCCCATCCACGAGGTGATGATCGACAAAGCGGTGCTCGGCTGGAAGGAATACGAGCTGGAGCTGTTGCGCGATTCGAACGACAACGTGACCATCATTTGTTCCATCGAGAACTTCGATCCGATGGGCATTCATACGGGGGACAGCATCACGGTGGCGCCGGCGATGACCCTGAGCGACACCACGTTCCAGCGCATGCGGGACATGGCCATCAAGATGATGCGCTCCATCGGCGACTTTGCGGGAGGCTGCAACGTGCAGTTCGCGGTCTCCCCGGACGAAGCGGAAGACATCATCGCCATCGAAATCAACCCCCGGGTGAGCCGGTCGTCGGCCCTCGCTTCGAAGGCCACGGGCTATCCCATCGCGAAGATCGCGGCGAAGTTGGCTATCGGCTACCACTTGGATGAGCTGAAAAACCAAATCACCGGGTCGACTTCCGCGATGTTCGAGCCGACGCTGGATTACGTGGTGGTGAAGGTGCCGCGTTGGAACTTCGACAAGTTCGCAGGAGCGAACCGCGAGTTGGGCTTGCAGATGAAGGCCGTGGGAGAGGTGATGGCCATCGGGCGGTCCTTCCAAGAGGCGCTGCAGAAGGCTTGCCAAAGCTTGGAGGTCGGGCGGAATGGCCTCGGCGCAGATGGCAAGGAGTTGCGGAGTCAGGATGCGATTTTTGAGAGTTTGGCCCACCCCAGCTGGAACCGCCTGTTCCACATCTACGACGCGTTCAAGTTGGGCATTTCCATGCGGAAGGTGCAGGAACTCACGCGCATCGACAAGTGGTTTTTGAAGCAAATCGAGGAGCTCGTCACCCTCGAAGGCCGCATCGCCCAGCACTCGTTGGAGTCGCTGCCTGTCGACCTGCTGCGCACCGCGAAACAAAAGGGCTACGCAGACCGCCAAATCGCCCACTTGGTGCGGGCGAAAGAAAGCGAGGTGCACACCCGGCGCACGGAATTGGGCATCAAGCGGGTGTTCAAACTCGTGGACACCTGCGCAGCTGAATTCCCTGCGCTCACGCCGTATTACTACTCGACCTTCGAGGAAGAGAACGAAAGCGTGCGCACCGACAAGAAAAAGGTGGTGGTGCTCGGCAGCGGTCCCAACCGCATCGGCCAAGGCATCGAGTTCGATTACAGCTGCGTCCACGGGGTGCTCGCGGCGCGCGAGTCGGGCTACGAGACCATCATGATCAACTGCAATCCGGAAACGGTTTCCACGGATTTCGACACCGCCGATAAGCTGTACTTCGAGCCCGTTTTCTGGGAGCACATTTACGACATCATTTTGCACGAGCAGCCGGAGGGCGTCATCGTGCAGCTGGGAGGCCAAACCGCACTCAAGCTGGCCGAAAAGCTCGACCGCTACGGCATTCGGATCATCGGGACATCCTACCGCGCGCTCGACCTCGCCGAAGACCGTGGCAGCTTCTCGAATTTGCTTCGGGAACTCAACGTGCCCTTCCCCGAGTTTGGCACGGTGGAAACTTCCGAAGAGGCGGTGGAGGTCAGCCGGCAGCTCGGCTTCCCGCTCCTTGTTCGCCCGTCCTACGTCCTCGGCGGCCAGCGGATGAAGATCGTCATCAACGAAGAGGAACTCGAGCGCCACGTGGTCGACATCTTCCGCGACATGCCGGACAACAAGGTCCTGCTCGATCACTACCTCGACGGCGCCATTGAGTGCGAGGCCGACGCCATTTGCGACGGCGAAACCGTTCGCATCATCGGCATCATGCAGCACATCGAGCCCGCCGGCATCCACTCCGGGGACAGTTACGCGGTGCTGCCGCCTTACAATTTGGGCGATTTGGTCATCACCCAAATCGAGGACTACACGCAACGCATCGCCTTGGCCCTCGAAACCGTCGGCCTCATCAACATCCAGTTCGCCGTCAAGGACGACCAGGTCTACATCATCGAAGCCAATCCGCGCGCGAGCCGCACGGTGCCCTTCATCGCCAAGGCTTACGGCGAACCCTACGTGAACCACGCCACGAAGGTGATGCTGGGCGCGGCGAAACTCAGCGACCTGCCGCACAATCCGCAGCTCGAAGGGTACGCAGTGAAGATTCCCGTGTTCTCGTACGAGAAGTTCCCGGAAGTGAACAAAGAACTGGGGCCGGAAATGAAATCAACGGGTGAGGCCATCCGCTTCATCCCGAACCTGCGCGACCCGTTCTTCCGCAAGGTGTACAGCGAGCGGAACCTCTACCTGAGCAAGTGATGGGGTTGCTGCGCTACATCGTTGGGGCCATTGTGGTGTGGTTCGTTTGGCGGGCGCTCGACCGGTTCCTCGGTGGTGGCCGTCGGACGCAGCAGGAGGCGCCGCGTCGGAGGAAACAGCGACCGGACGATGAGCGGTTGGGGGAATACGTGGACTACGAGGAAATCGACGATTGAGGTCAACCTTGCTCGAATTCCCATTATTTTCGACGGAAATTTGGGACATGGCTTGGAAGAAATTGAAACTGGATTGGAAAAGGGTGGCGTGGCACGCAGGGGTCATTCTTTTTTACTTAGCGGTGACCAACGGGTTGTACGGACTGTACCACGATGGCTATCAATTGCAGCAACCGGACATCGTGCAATTCATAGGCATGGCGCACGAGCGTGCTGCTCATGCAATCCTCACAGAGGAGGAATTGGGCTGGACGAATTCCATGTTTGGAGGCATGCCCACATATCAGGTAGGCGGCAGTTCGGATGGGTTCAATTGGGCCAATGCCATTAAAACGGCCCTCAGTGAGTTCTTCGGAGCGCCTCAAATTTCAACCATGATGTTGGGCATGATTGGGGCGTACCTGCTCGCTTTGGCCTTGGGGCTCGCTCCCTGGTGGGCGGCGACTGCAGGGGTGGCGTTCGGATTGAGTACGATCGGCATCTTGTACTTCGGAGCGGGCCACAATTCCAAGGTCCACGCCATCTACCTCATGCCCGGTGTGGTTGCAGGGGTCGTCATGGCCTATCGCGGGAAGCTGTGGTTGGGGCTGTTCTTTACCGTGCTCTTCACGTCCCTGCACTTGGTGGCAGACCACTATCAAATGACCTATTACTTGTTGATGCTGCTAGCGGCCATTGCCATCACCTGGGGCATCCATTCGTTCCGAGCGGGTGAAATGAAGCGTTTTGTGCAGGTGAGTTTGCTGTTGGTGCTTGCTGGCGGCAGTGCGGCCCTTCCCAGCGTATTGGGCATCTTGAATACCCAGCAGTATTCGAAGTACACCACCCGGGGTGAAGCCATCGTCGAATACGAGGAGGACGGTTCGCTCATTGGGACGAATGGAGAAGCATTGGAAGCGGAGGAACTCATGGGGGGGCAAGCAGGCCAAAACAGCGGGGAAGGACTCGGCCGCGATTACATCCTGGAATACAGCATGTCGCCGATGGAGTGGCTGGCGGTGATGTGCCCCAATTTCAAGGGAGGTTCAGAAGTGGTGAATGCGACTTACCAAGGGCAGCGTTTGAACATTCCGGTGTATTGGGGCGAGCAGAAGTATTCGGCCGGGGCTTTCTATTTCGGGGTCCTCATCATGGCTTTTTTCTTCGCTTTCTTGTTCTTGGGGGGGCACTGGTTGCGCTGGCCGTTTGCCGCGATGACGCTGTTGGCCATTCTGTTGAGTTGGCGTCAGGTCACCTTTTTCACGGAAGTCTTTTTGGAGTACATTCCCTTGTTCAACAAGTTCCGAGACACGAAAATGATGCTGGTGGTTGTCCAAACCATCGCCGGTGCAGGGGCGCTCTTGATGCTCAAGCAACTCGCGGATTGGGGGAAGGCGCGGGCTGAGGGCACGTTGGCGGGGGCTGAGTGGAAGTCCGTTCGGAATCGCGTGGGGCTCGTCTTCGGAGGAATGATGGTTCTCTTTTTGGCTTTTTATGCGTTGCCCGATGCCTTCCTTGGATTCGCTCCGGAGCTGCGTGAGGACATGCTGAGCCAATTGGATTCGAAATACGTGCATGCGCTTCGTTTGGAGGTGTTCCGCGCGGACGTGTTGCGGACGCTGGGCTTTTTACTTTTGGCGTTCATCATGGCGGCTGTTCTGCTTCATGGAAAGCTGAATACCAAATACGTCGCCGTAGCCTTCTTAGCGTTCACCACCTTGGATCTCTGGAATGTGGACTCGCGTTACCACAGCAACGAAGTCAGTCCTGGACAGCGCAGCAGCTGGGTTGCGGATGCGGATTACATGTTCCCGTTCCGCCCCAAGCCTGTCCATCGGAAAATCATGGCCGCAGAGCGTCCATCGGGCGAAGCGTTCGAGTCGGTTCGGTCCACCCTGTTCGAATATTACAAGAGCGTCTTCCCGCGTCGATTGCGGCCGGAAGACACGGAGCTGCTGAACCAAATCGCGTCGTTCGAAGCCTTGCGCGCTGAGGGGGATCCCTTCCGCGTGGTGAAGTTCGACAACCCGTACATCGATGCCGAGACGTCGTATTTCTTCCAATCCATAGGGGGGTACCATGGAGCCAAGCTTCAGCGCTACCAGGACTACATGGAGGTCATTTTGTCACGCGACCGCAGCGTCCTGCAAGCTTCGGCGAAGGCGCAGCGCGTGCAAGAAGGGCTTGAGAACATGTGGGGGCACCGCATGCTGAACACGCGTTACCTCATCCTCTCGGATGAAGACGTTCTGGAGCTTCCTCCAGGTCCAGGTCCAGCTTGGTTCGTCCAAGAGGTGACTTGGGCTGCGAACAGCAACGATGAAGTGTTGAAGACTCGACAGGTCGACTCATTTGACGAAGCGGTGGTGCCGGAAGCGCACCGAGATTTGATTCCGCACCTTGGCCCTACGGGCGCGCACGATGTGCAGTGCCTAAAGCACGACTCGCAATACATCGAATACCAGGTGTCTTCCGAGCAAGGGGGCTTGTTGGTTTGTTCCGAGGTGTACTACCCCATTGGATGGAAGGCCTACATCGACGGGGAACCAGCGGACATCGTACGGGCGAATTTCTTGTTCCGCGCTGTTTCGATACCTCCGGGGGCTCACCGCGTGGAGTTGCAGTTCGAGGACAGTTCGAATTCAAGGCAAGTGCTTGCGTCGGCGGGCGGGGTGGTGTCGTTGATCTTTTTGCTGTTCGCATTGGTTTGGTCTTTCCGTGAGGACCAAACAACTGCTGCATGAGGCCATACGAGGACTGGTGGGTTGAGGACGTTTCCAATTGGGGGGTGGGCGAATGGACCGCTTGGGACCGTCTCGCCCAGTCGGATGCGGAGACTTCGTTTTTTCTGGACGCCCGATCGGTGCAAGCCCTGTTCGCGGACCCTGACCGGGTGGTGCGCGCTGTGGTGTGGCATGAGCACGCAGGTCGTGCTCCCGAACAGTGGCTGGGGGTGGCCGTTGTGGAAGACACGTGGGCCGAGAGCCACCGCTTGGAGAAGCACCTCGCCAGTGGAGCGGGCTGGTTTTCGGGGCTTTCTCGATTGATGCACGGGCGCAAGGGCGTCCTTCGGTTTCCAGTGCGGGTGATGGGAAGTGTGCTCGGGTCAGGGGGGCATGCGTACCGATTTGGAGCAAGCGTCCCCGCGGAGGAGCGCCGCATCATCGTGGGCGAAACGCTGCAGCGCTCCCTCCGGTCCGCTCCAGGTCCGTTGAAACCGCGGGTAGCTCTCGTGAAGGACTTCCCTAAGGAACATCCCGAGGAGCGCATCGGCGGCGCCTCCAATTGGCTTCCGAATTGGGTGGATTTGGAGTTCGATCCCATCATGCAGCTTCCGCTCAATCCGGAATGGAAGGCGCTCGACGATTACCTTGGCGAACTGCGTACGAAGTCCCGCACGAAGGTCAAGCGCATCCTCGCGTGCTCCGAGGGGTGTTCGATCCAGTCCTTGTCCCTGAGCGAGTTGGAAGCCCAAATCGACGAGATCTACTCCCTCTACGGTCAGGTCTATGGCGAAGCGAGTTTTCGGCTTGGAACGCTCATGCCGAAAGACCTCATTGAGGCCAAGCGTTCGTGGGGAGATCGGTTCCGCGTCGAAGTCATCCGCCACAACGACCGCACCGTGGCGTTCTACTGCGGCTACCAGACCGCCACAACAGTGGAAGCCTTTTTCGTCGGTTTTCACCGCGGGTTAAACCGCGACTTGAGTTTGTACCAACGCATGCTCATTGAGTTCATCCGATGGGGCATTGAGGCGGGCGTGCAGCACGTGGTGATGGGCCGAACGGCCCTTGACATCAAGTCGTCCATCGGGGCCTTGCCTGAGGCGTGGTACTGCTCGGTTTGGTTCAAGAATCCGGCCGTACATCGCGGGGTCCGGCTGGTTGCCCGCCGATCGTGGCCGCGTTACGCCTCGTTGAAGCGCCCGTGGAAATTGGACGCCTTCCCGGTGACGCACCGGGCTCCCGGGAAGGGGGAGTGGATGTGACCCTCAGAATTCCCCGCCGTCAAAATCGCCGCCACCGCCTCCGCCGCCTCCGCGGCTGCGCCGCCCCTCTTCCAGCTTCCCGAAACTCCACCGCAGGTCGACGTAAGCGAACCGCGACTGCCGTTTGTGGATGGATTCTTGATGGAAGTCGGTCAGGTCGATGGCGTAGGACCATTCCCGCGTGTCGAACACGTCGCTCACGCGAAGCGCCAAGCTCAGGCGGCGGTCGAACAGGGTACGCTGGACCGCGACATCGACCGATTGCATCCCGTTGAAGCGACCTTGCGGGGTGACGCTCGCGCCGCGGTGCCGCCCGTTGATTTGGCCTTTCCACTCCTTGCCCAAGGCCAAATTCGCATACACGCTCAGGTTGTACGTCCACCCCTGCGCGTTCGTCGCCGCCTCCAGGTCGCCCGCGTCATTCGCCAAATGGTAAACGTCCCCGGTCAAGCGCACGGAACTCGCCTTCCACAGCGGCGCGGACAGGATGACTTCGAGGCCTTCGTCGTGCCGGCTGGACAGGTTGATGAAGCTCGACTGGCGCACCCCGTTCTCGTCGATGGTGCTGTAGTGCCGGATGACGTCGGTGGTGCGTTTGTGGAACAACGCGGTGGAGATGGACCACCGGTCGCGCGTCCACAACCGGTTGACTTCAAACGAATGCGTGTATTCCGGCCGCAATTCGGGGTTGCCGGTCCGAACATTGAACGCGTCCGAGTCGTCCACGTAAGGATTCACCTGCCGTCCACGAGGTCGGTTCACCCGGCGGCTGTAGCTGAGGGACCACGTGGTGCGGTCGTCCGCCTCGTAGGAAAGGCTCGCCGAAGGGTACCACGAGAAGTAGTCGTTTCGAAAGGGGACGGCGTTCGGGCCCGAAAGTTGGGCTCGGGTGAACGCTTGTTCGAGCCGGCTGCCGATTTGGGCTCCCCAAGCGCCCCAATCCTGGCCCCACGTGCCGTAAACCGCGTGCACGTCTTCCCGGTAATTGAACGTGTAGTCCACCGTGTCTCGGCCCCACGGGAAGTACAGCCCGCCCACATACGTGGTGCTGTCCGATTCGATGTACGTGAATTGGGACGACTGGTCGCTGAGGTTCGACTTCCAGCCGAGTTCGAGTTTCCCGGATTCAGGCAGCGGGCGGACGTAATCGATGGCGAGGACTTGCCGCACGTTGTGCGTGATTTGGTCATTGAAGTCGTCGAATTCCAACGTGGGGGTCTCGGTGTTTTCTTCGTGGATGTCCTGGTTCGAATCGCCGAGGCTTTCCGACCACCGGAGCGTCGTTTCGAAGGTGTGCTGCGGGTTGCCGTCGAAGACCTTGCGGAAACCGCCGTCGAGGTCCCATCCGCGTTGCACGCCGGTTTCGTAGTTGAGCCGTACCGTGTTCGCCTCGGTTTCGCCCCAAACCAATGCGTTCGTCCGGGACTCGAACTCGTCCTCCGATGCCCGGTTGAAGTTGCTGCTCAACGACCACGTCGTCCCTTCGCTGGGCGTCCATTCCACGCCCACGCGCCCGCCGATGGACAAGTTGATGTCGTTGCCGCCCCGCACCTGCTCGAGGGTTTGAAGGCTGTCGTAGAGCACCTGTTCGCGCAGGATCGAACCTGCGGCGTACCGGTTTTGGCGGTTGGCGGAAAGGCTGGAGAAGACGCTCCAATTGGCATCGCGGTAATTCAGCGACGCGCTGCTCGAGAGGTTGCCGGCCGTGGCAGGGGTCACCTGGATCGTGCCGTTGAAGCCCGCGAGCTTGTTCTTCTTGAGGACGATGTTGAGGATGCCCGCCATGCCGTCGGGATCGTAGCGGGCGGAAGGGTTGGTGATGATTTCGACCCGGTCGATGGTCTGTGAAGGGATTTGGGCCAAAAACGCTTGGCCCGCCGCACCGCTCAACCCCGAAGGCCGCCCGTCGATCAGGATCTGCACGTTGGAACTTCCGCGGAGGGAGACGTTCCCATCCAAGTCCACGTCCACGCTCGGCACCCGCGTGAGCAACTCCGAAGCGTTCGCTCCGGCCGATGTCAAATCGCTCCCGACATGAAACACCCGCCGGTCGATGAGCATCTCCATGGTGCTCTGTTCCGCCACGACCTCGGCCTCGTCCAGCGCTTCCACGGAAGGTTCGAGAACGATGTTGCCCAAGTCCTTTCGCTGCGGGCCTTGCGGGCCGAACCCAAAGGGCTCCGATGTCCACGTGCCGTACCCGATGAAGCTGATGGTGCACCAGTACCGGCCGCGACCCACGCCGGTGATTTCGAAGGTGCCGTCGGCGTTCGCGAGGGCCCCGCCTGCGATGGAGCTGTCCCGCGCTGCGTAGAGGGCGGCTGACGCGAACGGCACGGATTGGCCCGTCAGTGCATCGGTGACGCGCCCGACCACCACCCCGGTGCCTTGTGCACGAAGGAACACCGAAGCACCGAACAGGAGGGACGCGAGAACGACGAGGCGAATGGGATGCATGCAGATGATTTGGAACCGCTAAGTTCGCACCATTCAGGCCAAATCCCGACCCGGCCACCCATCCGGTGCAATCATGCCGCGACTCAGCTCCGTCCGGACCCCGGCGTCGAACACGGTTTGGGCCACCACCCCACCGCGCAGCAACGGCAACGGCCCCTCCTCCGCGGTCTCGTGCACCTGCGTCAGCCAGTCCGCCCGCGGCACCGCCCACAGCCCCGGCACCACGTCCGCCTCCGCCGCATGCGCCCACCACCCCGAAGGCGCTCCCGCTGCAGCCCCCCTCGGCGGCCTCGGCCGCGCCACCTCCCGCCACGGGTAAAACAGCCACCCCTTCATCATCGCCACCCGCCGATCCACCTGCGGCCAGTCCGCCCGCCTCAACGCCAACTGCTCCGCGAATTTGGCCCCCTTGCGCTCCAACGAATCCTCCACCCGCAAGCCGCGCCAATCCCCCCAAGCCCCCCGGCTCCCCGGCACCCCCAGGTAAAACTTGCACGCCACCTCCACGTGCATCACCTCCCCCGAACCGGCCTCCACGATGAAATCCACCTCGCCCACCGTCCGGCCATCCCGCTCCACCACCCCGTTCGCTACCAGCACCCGCCAGTCCGCCGACCGCTCAAAGTACCACCCGATCAAGGCCTCGAACCGCTTCCCCAACAACGGCCCGGCCCCCGCCAACACCCGCTCCACCGGCCGCGGATCCGCCTCCAACACCAGCAACTCCCCCCAAAACCGCTCCAGCCACTCCCGGCACTCCGCCGCCGCCACCCACTCCAGCCCGCCCCCGCGCTCCACGAGCGGACACGACCCAATCGCCCACGCCAACTGCCTCACCCCCGGGTGCTTCAACCGATTCCACGGTTCCGGACCAACGCATCGCAACGAATCCATGCCCGCAAGTTCTATCTTCGCGCCTGAAAAATGAGAACGCTCGCCCAGTTTCCCCACCCGATCATGCGGATCACCGTCACCTTGTGGAACGGCAAGTACGCGCTGCGCTTTGAAGCGGACCGCTACGAGCAGGTCTTCAAAGTGCCGGAAGAATCGGTGACGGGCGGAGTGGACGAGCTCGAAAAACGCGCTCGCGCGCTGCAGGAACAGGTCCTGCTGCGGTTCGTTGAGATGCGCAAAGAATGGACAGCAATCGAATCGGAATCATGAAACAATTGGGATGGGTGTTGGGCGCTGCGGCGCTGGTTTGGTGCGCGGTGTTGACCTGGGGCGGTGGGACCGCATCGACCCCGGCTTTGGCGCGTGGAGAGCGGGCTTCGGTGGCCTTCGTGCATGGGGATTCGCTTCAGCAGGGGTATGGGCTGATTGCGGATTTGAACCAATTGCTCGTGCAGCAAGTGGAAGCCATTGAGACGCAACTGCGTGCGCAGGCAAAGCCCCTTCAGGACGAAGCGCAGGAGCTCATCGATTACGCCCAAAACGAAAACCCGTCGAACAGCGAGCTCAACGTGGCCCGCGAGCGCATGGCCGAGATCGAGGAATTGTTGAGCCGCTACCAAGCCCAAGCCGAACGCGCCGCTTCGAACCGCGAGCAACAAATGCAGAACATGATTGCGCAGACCCTGCGGGACGAAATCGCGCTCTACGCTGCCGAGGCGGGCATCGACGTGGTGTTGAATTGGGGACTCTCCGGCGAGGGCGTGTTGTACGGCGGCGAAGGCTTCGACGTGACGGCGCCGCTGCTGGCCTACCTCAACGAGCGCCACGAAGCGAAAAAAGCAGAGCGGCGCGCGGAGCTGGAAGCCGCGCGGGACACGACGAACGCGAACTGATGGCCGCGACGAACGCCGAGCGGATCAAGGCCACGCACATCGTGGAATATGTCCTGTTTTTATGGCAGGTCGAAGATTTGGTGCGCGCTGCGGGGTTCGATGAGGGAGCCATGCGGTCCCTCGTGGAGGAGCAGGGGGAGGACGAGGTGCGCTGGTTGTTGCACTATGCCCACACCATGCAGCGCGAGGGCGTTCGGGAAAAGGGTCACACCGGCGAAGCGAACCAAGCCCTCACGGAACTTGCGATGCTGCACGATTTGCTGTTGTCGACCCTGAAGGACCCGGACTACGCCGCGGCGCATGAGGCTGCGTTGCCGTATTTGAAGGAGTTGGAAGGGAAAAATGCGCAAGCGGGCGTTCGGGCGATGCACCCGATTGAGTTGGTCTGTGTGACCTTGTACGGCTGGTTGGTGCTCCGGATGAGCAAGCGCGAGGTGTCCGCAGAAACGGAGGCCGCGATGGTGGCGGTGCGGAACCTGGCGAATGCCTTGGGGGCAGGTCATCGCCGGGTGTACGCGTCAAATTAAGCGGAACGTCGCTGCAGGCGCTCGATTTGGCGTCGGCGGTGGGTGGCAATGCGGTTCGCGTGGGTCTCGGCCCGCAACCGGTCGATGACGGTGGTGGAAAGGGCGTGCGTTGGCACGAAGAGGGTGCCCTCGGGCCACATCGAACGCTCGACATCGGAAAGCGATTCCCAATCGGCCACCACCAAACACCGGAAGCCCGCATTGAATTCGCGGCATTTCCTGGCGAGTGAAGTCAACTCGTCGGTCCACCGTTCGGGTGCCGTGACGAGGAACCACGCGGTGGAACGGCTGGCCACGTTGTGCAGGATGCGGCTCGGGGAGCCCTCCAATTCGACTTCAGAAAGCTCGTGCGATTCGGCGAAGGGCGCGATGCGCTGAAGGTAGGAATCCACAAGCCGTTGTTCCTTGCCTGCAATCCAAATCGTAGGAGTGGTGTGCGTTGTCATGGAGCCCTTTACGGACACCGCGCCTCGGAGGTTTCATCGGCCGTTCTCATCGAAGCCCTGTTCAAAACATCCTCGCGGGTGCGTTTTGTGAAGGAAAGAAACGGCCAAATTTCGTGCATGAACGAGTTCACAACTCTGTCCTGGCAGCCCGAGATCCTCGAGCCTGCTACTCCTGCGGGCGAAGCACGGTTGCTTGCTTTGCGCTCTTCCGGCTCAATCCGAGAGGAATGGGACACCCTCGATCACCAGTTGGCTGAATTGGTGGTTACCCGAAATCCCAAAATCAAAGGACAGCCCGAGGCCATAGCCGGGGCCATCCAAGAACTGCTTCCAGAGGGCGGTCGCGCGGCGTATGGCGTTTGGGTGCACTACCCGTGGCGCGGTCACTTGGTCCGCTTGCTCCCGGAATCGGCCTTCATTGAAGTGCGCACGAATCGGAACAACAACCGCATCATGCCCATCGAACGGGATTTGTTGAGCACGAAATCGGTCGGGGTGGTGGGCCTGTCCGTCGGGCAGAGCTTTGCCATGAGCATCGCGATGGAACGGGGCGCAGGCCGCATCAAGATCGCCGATTTCGACACCCTCGAACTCTCGAATGTGAACCGAATCCGGACGGGAGTGCACCAACTCGGGCAGCCGAAGTGGCTCATCACTGCCCGCGAAATTGCGGAAATCGATCCGTTCTTGCGCGTGGAGGTGTTCCCGGAGGGCGTCAACGAGGACAACATCGACGCGTTCTTGGACGGGTTGGATTTGATCTGCGATGCGTGCGATGATTTGGCCACGAAAGCGGCCTTGCGCTTGAACGCGCGCGCCCGCCGACTTCCGGTCATCATGGACACCAGCGACCGCGGCATGCTCGATGTGGAGCGGTACGATCAGCCGGAGAAAATCGCATCGGGTTACCTCCACGGCCGCATCGATGAAGCGTCCATGGACATGTTCTTGCAGTGCAAGGCTTGGACGACGGAGGCCCTCCACGCGTTCGTGGACTTGGACAACGTTTCGGAACGGGGCCGCGCAAGCATTCCGTTGTTGGGCCAGGAGTTGTTGGCTTGGCCACAGGTGTACACGGAGGTGGCTTCGGGCGGTGCATTTGCTGCGCAGGCTGCCCGGCGAATTTTATTGGATCAATTCATGCCGGATGTCCGGCTCTACATCAATTTGGATGAGCAGTTCGCCGAATCCTTCTCTTGAACGCATTCGCCAGGCGGAGCGCATCAGCGCTGCTCGGGTGGTGGTGTATCCTGCAGACCAATTCGAGGCGCGCTCCCACGAGTTGGTCGACGGCCACCGAGCGGTACTTGCCGCATACGGCATCAAGGAACTGAAGACGTTCAAGCGCGATTGGATCGGCAATCCCGAAGTCCAAGTCGTGGCCGCGCTTTCGGTGAAGACGGGAAAGGTGCTCGGTGGAGCGCGGATGTACCGGGCCCACCAGCCCAGCGATTTGCCGCTTTACCAAGCCGTGAGCGACCAAGACCCGGGGCTCGGGGCCTTCTTGGAGCCGTTCATTCACGAGGGCGTTTTTGAAATCGGCGGGCTTTGGAACAGCTTGGAATTGGCGGGGATGGGGGTGGAGGCGCTGTTTTTAGTTCAAGCGGCAATCGCGGCGTTGCCCATGTTGGATGCGCGGCATTTGTTCGCACTGACTTCGCCGGTGACGCGGCGAATGCAGGGCACCATCGGGTTCCAAATCGAAGAAGGGGTGGGGGACAGCGGGGTGTTCACCTACCCCACGCCCAAGCTGCGTGCGAACTTGGCGCGCTTCACGTTTCCCGATCACGTGGAATCGGCAGCGCCGGCTGTTCGGGAGCTGTTGGAACAGCTTTGGCAAGATCCTACGGGATACGTGCATTCGGTCAATGGCCCCAAGGGGGAATTGCAGCTCGCCTTTGAAATGAACCTGGGATGAATGCGGTCCGCCTGCTTGGATTCCGGTGCATCGGACTCGTTGCGTTGGCGGTCATCGGATTCGCCTTCCCCGCAGGTGCGCAGAAGTACATCGGGGAGCGCATGGAATTGCTGCCCGATTCCTTGGTGCCCAGGATGTCCGTCACGGAACAAATCGTGGACCTGCTTGGATGGCAGCCCCTTGACGTGGCCGTGCCAAATTTGGGCAACAGTTCGGAAGTCTATTGGTTGCGCTTGAAGCTCGACGCCGCCACGGAGGCGGGTTCGTTGCTCGAAATCCAAAACGCGACCATCGACGAGCTGAGTTGTTTCATCGTTTGCGATGGCGAAGTCATCACGGCCTACGGCGACGGTGAATCCCACCGCAGCGGTCAAGACAGCCAACTCGGAACCTACCCGTCGTTCGCGGTCCCTTTGGCCACCGAGTGCACGGATTTGGAAGTGCTCATCCGCGTTCAAAGCGGGAAGCCCTTGCTGCTGCCCGTGCGCATTGCGGGCCACAAGGAGGTCATTCGGGATGCCCACCAACGCGATGTGTTCTTTGCAGCCTACTTCGGCATCATCTTCGTCATGTTGCTGTACAACCTGTTCTTGTACTTCAGCGTCGGCGACCGGAATTACCTGTGGTATGCGATGTACATCGTGACGGTGGGGGGCGCTCAGTTGGTGCTGAACGGGTACGCGGGGCTGTTGAGCGTGGACGAGTGGCCGTGGTTGGAGCGGCGGTTGGTTCACTTCATGGGGGTGTTCAGTGGGGTGGCGACGATTGTGTTTGCGCGTGATTTTTTGGACTTGCCGAAGCGCGTGCCGTGGTTGAATACGGTGATGTATGTGTACTTGGGCATCTACGGGTTGGCGTTTTTGCTGGCGCTTTTCGGTTGGATGACGTGGAGTTACAACCTCATTAACTTTTGCGCGCTGGCCATCTTTTTGCTCATTCCTGGAGCCATCGTGTCGATGCGCCAAGGGTTCCGTCCCGCGCGGTATTTCCTCATTGCGTGGATGTTTTTCATCGTGGCCGTGTTGGTCTTTGTGCTCAAGGATTCGTCGGTGATTCCGTTTAACCAGTGGACGTTCTTTGCGCTGCCCGTGGGCAATGCCATTGAGGTGGTGTTGTTGAGTTTGGCCTTGGCGAGCCGCATCAATGAGATGAAGCAGGAGGCGACGAAGGCGAAGGAGCAGCAGCTGCGTTTGGCCCAGCAAAATGAGCGGATGGTGTCGAACCAAAACCGGTTGCTCGAAGACCGTGTGCGCGAACGGACCTTGGAACTTCAGCAGGCGAATGGCGAACTGGAAAACACGCTCAGCGAACTGAAAACGGCTCAGCAACAGCTCCTTCAGCAGGAGAAGCTGGCCTCCATCGGTCAACTCACGGCGGGCATCGCCCACGAGCTGAACAACCCGATCAACTTCGTTTCGTCGTCGAGCGCCAGCTTGAAGCGCGATTTCGAGGACGTCGAGGAAGTGCTGAAGCGGGTGATGGCGCTTCAGCCGGATTCCGAAGGGCTGCACGAAGAGGTGCGCGCGCTTCGGGAGCGCATGGAGGAATTGGATTTGGAATTCACGCAGGAGGAGATTGTGCAGTTGCTCAAGGGCATCGAGGACGGGGCGGGCCGAACCGCTGAAATCGTCAAGGGGCTGCGGATTTTCGGTCGCGTCGATGGGGACGCGTTTGCGCCCGCGCAACTGAACGAATTGCTCGAGTCCACCCTAGTCATCCTGCGCAGCAGTCTGCGCGACCAGGTGGCCATCGACTTGGAACTCGAAGCGGACCTGCCATTGGTGCGGTGCCAGGCAGGTCGGCTGAATCAGGTCTTCATGAACATGATCACGAATGCAGCGCACGCCACCATGGAGCGCAAGGATTTGGCCCCCGAAGACCGGCTGATCTACATTCAGTCGAAAAAGGTGGAAGAAGGTGGTAAGAAATGGGTAATCATTCGAATAGAAGACAATGGAATCGGCATGGCTGAGGACGTTCGAATGCAGATTTTCGACCCATTCTTCACCACCAAGGCCGTTGGCGAAGGCACCGGACTGGGGCTGAGCATCGTCATGGGCATCCTTTCTGACCACCATGCGGAGGTCGATGTGCAGTCCGCACCCCAGCGAGGCACTGCATTCACTTTAACCTTTACGGCATGATCCACGTACTCTACCTTGATGATGAGTCCCACAACCTGACCGCCTTCCGCGCGGCGTTTCGGCGGGTGTTCAAGGTCCACGTGACCACCGAGCCGACGGAGGCCGTGCAGCTGTTGCGCGAGCATCCGATCGAGGTCGTGATCTCGGACCAAAAAATGCCCTCCCTCAGCGGCGTCGAGTTCTTCGAACTCATCATGTCCGACTTCCCGGATCCCATCCGCATGCTCCTCACGGGCCATGCAGACATCGACGCGGTCATCGATGCGATCAACAAAGGACAGATTTACAAGTACATCAGCAAACCATGGAACGAGGCCGAGCTGCAGGCGCTGGTTGAAGAGGCAGCGGGGCAATTCCGTCGGAAACGAACCGTTCAGCAGGAGGGCGATCGGATGATCCAGCAAATGCGTCAGGCAAAGGAATTGGCCGCGTGGATCGTGGAGGTGACGGCTTCGGGCGGCGCGGTCACTCCTGAAATCCACGAAAAGGCGAAAAAAATAGACGAATTGCTTTCTTAAATAGACGGTAGATTACCGGGTGCACTTATCTTTCTCGCATTCAGAAACGAGGAAGATGCTCATTTACATAGACTCAGATGCCGTTCGCATGCGCGTCCACCGCAAGCTGTTGGTACAATCGTTCCCATGGCTTTCGGTTCGCTGCTTCGACCGCTGGGAGTCGGGAATCTTTGATGGGGTTCCTTCGGATCGGGTGGTTTACATGTTCACGTGCCTGGACGACCTGACCGAAGCTGAGATGAATGCGATCATTTCTTCGGCGCGAGCAGAACACCCCGGATTGCGTTGGTTCGCTTTGTGGGCACACGACCTTTCGGTGCCGGATTGGGTCGCGGGGCTGGAACCGGAATCCGTGCTGGGATTGCCCTTGGACGTGCACGCCATCAAGCGCCAGTTGAAGCACGTCGCAAAATGAAAACGCCTGCCCCTCAAGTGAGGAGCAGGCGTTTTCACTTCAGGGCGTTGGCTTACTTGAAGTACCGGAAATCTTCTCCCGGTTCGATTTGCTTCAACGTCGCAAGGATGAGCCGGATGCAGTTTTCCACGTCTTGCTTGTGCACCATTTCGACGGTGGTGTGCATGTAGCGCAAGGGCAAACTGATCAGGGCACTGGGCACCCCCATGTTCGAGTAAGCAAAAGCGTCCGTGTCTGTGCCCGTGAAGCGGCTAGCGGCCATGCGCTGCAACGGAATCTTTTCGGCATCGGCGGTGTCGATGATCCGCTTCAGGAGGTTGTTGTGCACGGCGGGCCCATAAGTGACGCCAGGACCGTTTCCTGCTGCCACGTCGCCTTGATCGATCTTGTCCATCATGGGCGTGTGCGTGCAATGCGTCACGTCCGTCACGATCGCCACATCGGGTTGGATGCGCTCCGCAATCATCTCCGCGCCGCGCAATCCCACTTCTTCTTGGACGCTGTTCGTGATGTACAAACCAAACGGCAACTTCGTTCCTTCTTCCTTCAGCAACCGCGCCACTTCCGCGATCATGAAGCCGCCGGCGCGGTTGTCCAAAGCGCGCCCCACGTACCAGTTCTTGTTCAGGATGGTGAAGGTGTCTTCATACGTGACGACGCACCCGACGTGGATGCCCATTTTCTCCACTTCGGCCTTGTCTTTCGCGCCGACATCGAGGAAGATGTTCTTCATGGTCGGAGCGGCTTCCTTGCCCGGCGTGCGGGTGTGGATGGCCGGCCAGCCGAAAA
Organism: Bacteroidia bacterium; assembly: GCA_030427925.1. Classification (GTDB taxonomy): domain Bacteria; phylum Bacteroidota; class Bacteroidia; order Flavobacteriales_D; family Sanyastnellaceae; genus JALQTD01. The sequence continues at coordinate 96,909 of JAUICJ010000007.1, forward strand.
CGGCTTTGACGACGCCCTTCTCGGTGTGGATGTTCACCCGCTTGGACGGGGCGATTTGGTGGTCGCTTCCCCCGTTGCGGCGGAGGTAGATGAAGCCGTCGGACGTGATGTAGTGAACGAACCAGCTGATTTCATCCGCGTGCGCCTCGATGACGACTTTGTAAGGTGCATCCGGGTTGATGACCCCGACGACCGAACCGTAGGCGTCCACGATGTGCGTGTCGATGTACGGCTTGATGTAGTCGAGCCAGAGCTTTTGGCCTTCGCTTTCGAAGCCGGTCGGGCTGGGGTTGTTGAGGTACGCTTCGAGGAACTTTTCGCTCGCGCGGGTGATGATTTTTTTGTTTGCCATGGGGCGAAGTTAGCAGTAAAACGGTGGGGGCAGGTGCCCGGTGTTGGGAAGGTTAACGGGATTTGGCGCGGAAAGGTTCAGGCCAAATCCCGATGGAAAAAAAAGCGCCAGCCCCCATCGGAGACCAGCGCTTCCTCAGCACGCGAGCCGCTCAGTCCTCGTACTTGTTCGCTTCGATGAGCTCAACGGCAATCCGCTGGCGAGCCTCCTTCGTGTTGAACGGCTCCACCTTGCAGAACCGCTTCAGTCCCATCAACATCATCTTCAGTTCGTCGCCGTCCGCGAACGCGAGCAGCGCTTCCTTGCCGGCGCTGTGGATCCACTCCGCCGCTTCATACGTGTACACCTTCATGATGTCGAGTTCCCGCTGGATGCCCTCGGTCCCGCCGCGCAATCCGGCGAGCTTCTGAACGCGCAACACGGTGCTTTCCGCGGTGTACGTCCAAATCGCCATGTCGCTGATGCCCATCAAGACCTCCTGTTCCTTCGACAAGGTCATCATCAACTTCTGCACCGCGGCACCGGCCACGAGCAGGACGGCCTTTTTCAGGTTCTCCACGACCGCGAGGTGCTGCTCGAACACGTCCTCCGGGCCCGGCCCGAAGTCCGGAATGCCCATGAGTTCGTTCGCCACCGCCATCGCCGGGGTCATCAGGTCCATCTCGCCTTTCATGGCCTTTTTCAAGATCATGTCGACGGTGAGCATGCGGTTGATTTCGTTCGTGCCTTCGAAAATGCGGTTGATGCGGGCGTCGCGGTAGGCGCGTTCGGCGCGGGTTTCGGCGCTGTAGCCCATGCCGCCGTGGATTTGCACCGCCTCGTCGACCACGTAGTCCAGGACTTCCGAGCCCAGCACCTTCATCATCGCGCACTCCGGCGCGAAGTCGGCGATGCCTTGCAAGGTCGCCTCGCCGTGCTCCATGCCGCCGGCCTTGAGCGCTTGGATGGCGTCCTCGATGTTCTGCGTCGCCCGGTACGTCGCCGCCTCACACGTGTAAATGCGGATGGCCGACTCCGCCAGCTTGTGCCGAATGGCCCCGTACTTCGAGATCGCCCGGCCAAATTGTTCCCGCTCGTTCGCATACTGGATCGCCTGGCTCAGCGCCCCCTTCGACGCGCCCAACACGGCCCCGCCCAACTTGATCCGCCCGATGTTCAAAATGTTCACCGCGATCTTGAAGCCTTTCTGCCGCTCGTACAGCAGGTTCTCCACCGGCACCTTCACGTCGTTGAAGAAGATTTGCCGCGTCGACGAGCCCTTGATGCCCATCTTCTTTTCCTCCGGATTCTTCGAGATGCCTTCGCTGTGGCCGTCCACGATGAAGGCGGTGAGGTTTTCGTCGTCGTCGATTTTTGCAAAGACGATCATCACGTCGGCGAATCCGCCGTTGGTGATCCACATCTTTTGGCCATTCAAGACGTAGTGCTGGCCATCTTCTGACAACGTCGCCTTCGTCTTCCCGCTGTTCGCATCCGACCCCGCGCCCGGCTCCGTCAGGCAATAGCAGCCTTTGAGCTCACCGCTCGCGAGGCCCGGCACCCACTTCTTCTTCTGCTCCTCGTTGCCGTAGTACAGGATGGGCAGGGTGCCGATGCCGGTGTGCGCGCTGAAGCTGACGCTGAACGAATGCGCGCCCCCGATGGCCTCGGTGATGAGCATCGTCGTTTTGAAATCGAGTCCCATGCCGCCGTATTCCTCGGGCACGGAGCTGCCGAGCAGGCCGAGTTCGCCCGATTCTTCCATGAGTCGGGGCACCAGCCCTTCTTCTTGGTGGTCGATGGCGTCGAGGTTAGGCACCACGCGCTTTTCGACGAAATCGAGCGTCATTTGCTTCATCATCAATTGTTCCTCGGACCATTCTTCGGGGATGAAGATGTCGGAGGCTTTCGTGGGGCGGATGAGGAATTCTCCGCCGCGGATGGCATCGTTGGGAGTGGACATCGTTGTGCTGTTTCTTCTTGATTACGAGGATTTAGGCCAAAAAAGTTTCACCGCAACCGCTCAAACACCCCGGCCGCACCTTGGCCCGTTCCCACGCACATGGTGACCATGCCGTAGCGCTCGTCGGTGCGTGCGAGTTCGTGCAAGAGCTGGACGGTGAGTTTGCTGCCGGTGCAGCCGAGCGGGTGACCGAGCGCGATGGCGCCTCCGTTGGGATTCACGCGCGCCGGATCGAGTCCGAGTTCGCGCACGACGGCCACGCTCTGCGAGGCAAACGCCTCATTGAGTTCGATGCTTCCGAGGTCGCTGGCCTTCAGCCCGGCCTTCTTAAGCGCCTCCGGTACGGCGTGCACCGGCCCGACGCCCATGATCCGCGGTTCGAGGCCGCTGACGTGGTAACTCGCCAAGCGCGCCCACGGCTCCACGCCGAGTTCCTTCACCATGCGCTCGCTGCACACGAGCACAAAGGCAGCGCCGTCCGAAGTTTGCGAGGCGTTCCCCGCCGTGACCGTGCCGTTGGCGGCGAAGACGGGCTTGAGTCGGGCGAGCCCTTCGACGCTGGTGTCGCGCCGCACGCCCTCGTCCGTGTCGACCACGTGGGTCCGTTCCGCGCGCTTCTCGTTCGCATCGAGGTACACCTCCTTCACGGTGATGGGCGCGATGCCGGGAGCAAACCGCCCGCCGTCAATGGCCGCGGCCGCGCGCCGATGGCTCTCCGCCGCAAACGCGTCCTGTTCGTCGCGGCTGACTTTAAAGTCGTTCGCCACGGCTTCTGCGGTCAGTCCCATGCCCCAGTACCAATCCGGGTTCGCTTTCGCCACGCGGGCGTTGGGCACGATGCGCCACCCGCCGAAGGGAATGGGCGACATGGTCTCGATGCCTCCTGCGAGGATGCAGTCCGCAAGGCCGGCGTGGATCTTCGCCGAGGCAATGGCGATGGTTTCGAGGCCCGATGCGCAGTAGCGGTTGACCGTCATGCCCGGCACCTTTTCGGTGTCGAGGCCCATCAGGCTCACCATCCGTCCGATGTTCAAGCCTTGTTCGGCTTCGGGGGTGGCGTTGCCGACGATGACGTCGTCGATGCGTTCGGGGTCGAGTTGGGGAAAGTCGGCAAGCAATTTTCGGATGACTTGTTCGCCGAGGTCGTCGGGGCGGGTGAACCGAAAGGCGCCCTTGCCGGACTTGCCGACTGCGCTGCGGTAACCGCCGATGATGTATGCGTTCATGGTGTGTTGCTTCGGGGGGTTAGTTGCGCAGGATTTTTCCTTTTTGGATCAAACTCTGCATCCGTTCCAGCGTCTTGCGCTGCATGCACAATTCCACGAAGGCCTTGCGCTCGAGGTCCAGCAAATACTGCTCGCTCACAGCCGTGCGCTCGCTCAAATCGCCGCCGCACATGACCGTTCCGAGTTTCTCGCTGATGAGGCGGTCGTGCTCGGAGATGTAGTGGCCGCTCATCATGCTGTGGGCGCCGACGTAGACGATGCCGAGGCCCTCTTGCCCCGCCACCACGATGTCCTTGCGTTCGATGGGGCGGACGTAGCCTTGCTCGGCGAGTTCGAGGGCCGCGCGCTTTGCTCGGGCGAGTTGGTCGCGGCGGTTCACCACCACCTCGTCGGTGCCTTCGCGCAGGTAGCCCAACTCGAAGGCCTCGTGTGCTGACGTTGAGACCTTCACTTGGCCGATGGTCAAGAACCGATCGCGCAATCGGTTGATGCGCATGTCGCCGTCGTGCAGTTCGTCGTTCAGGCGCAACACGAATTCCTTCGTGCCCCCGCCTGCGGGGATGACGCCGATGCCAAATTCCACTAGGCCCATGTACGTTTCCGCATGGGCGACCACTTTGTCCGCGTGCAGGCAGAGTTCACATCCGCCGCCCAAGGCCAGTCCATGCGGCGCCGCCACCACCGGCACCCCGGAGTAGCGCATGCGCATCATCGTGTTTTGGAAGGCGCGGACGGCGAAGTCGAGCTCGTCGTACTCCTGCTCCACCGCCATCATGAAGATCATGCCGACGTTCGCCCCGGCGCTGAATTGCGCACCCTCATTGGACACGACGATGCCGCGCCAATCGCCTGCTTCGGCGAGGTCAACGGCCTTGTTCAGGCCTTGAATGACTTCGCTGCCGATGCTGTTCATCTTCGTGTGGAAGGCCACGTTGAGGATGCCGTCGCCGAGGTCTTGCAGGGTAACGCCGCTGTTCGACCAAACCGTGGCCGACTCCGGCAACCACGCCAGCGACAACCGGCCCTCTTGGCCCGCGAGCGGTTCGTACGCCTTCGTCGCAGGATTCCAGCACTCGCGCACCCCGTTCACGTTGCGGTAGAACGTGGTGGCACCGGTCGCGAGCATGTCGTCGACCCAACCCGCCACCGTCAGGCCTCGTCCGCGCAGGACTTCGAGTGCTTCCGCCACTCCGATGGCGTCCCAGCTCTCAAACGCGCCGAGCTCCCAGCCGAAGCCCGCCCGAAGCGCATCGTCGATGGCGTGCGGCAGGTCCGAAATCTCCGGCACCCGATGCGAAACGTAGGCGAAGACGTCGGTGAAGATGCGGCGGTAGAACTCGCCGGCTTGGTCCTGCCCGTTGAAGAGCAGCTTCGTGCGATCGGGCAGCGCGTCCACTTGTTTCGCGGCTTCGAGCGTCGCAAAGGAGGCCTTTTTCTGCGGCCCGTATTCGAGCGTGTTGAGGTCGAGGGACAGGATGTCGCTCTTGCCGTTCGCGTCCTTGACTTTTTTGTAGAAACCGGCGCCGGATTTGGCCCCCAGCTGGTTGTTGCTGACCAAATGCTGCACGTACGCCGGCGTGGCAAACACCTCCCGGCGCTCGTCGTTCGGGCAATGCTCGGCGACCCCATTCGCCACGTGGACGAGCGTGTCGATGCCCACCACGTCGCACGTCCGGAACGTGGCGCTCTTGGGCCGGCCCATCGCCGGGCCGGTCAGCCGGTCCACCGTTTCCACGTTCAGTCCCATCTCCGCAACGGTGTGGAACAGCGCTTGGATGGCGAACACCCCGACCCGGTTCGCAATGAAGGCGGGGGTGTCCTTGCATAGCACCACCTGCTTGCCGAGGATGCGCTCCCCGTAACGGGTGAAGAAGTCGAGCACCGCCGCGTCCGTTTCCGGTCCGGGGATGATTTCGAGCAGCTGCAAGTAGCGCGGCGGGTTGAAGAAGTGCGTTCCGCAGAAGTGCTTCCGGAAATCGTCGCTCCTGCCTTTCGCGAGCAGGGCGATCGGAATGCCCGACGTGTTGGACGTGATGAGCGTTCCGGGCTTGCGGTGCTGCTCCACCCGCTCGAAGAGCTGCTGCTTGATGTCGAGCCGCTCCACGATGACCTCGATGATCCAATCGCAGTCGGCCACCTTCGCGAGGTCGTCGTCGAAGTTGCCGGTGGTGATGCGCCCCGCAAACCGCTTCGAGTAAATCGGCGACGGGTTGCTCTTCAGCGCATCGCGCAAGTGTCCCGCCGCCACGCCATCGCGCGGGCCTTCTTGAGCGGGGAGGTCCAGGAGGAGCACTTCGGATCCGGTTTGGGCCAAATGGCACGCAATGCGCGAACCCATCACGCCGGAGCCCAACACGGCCACCCGGCGAATGCGGTGCAAGGGGATTTCTTCAGTTGCCTTCATGAAGCAAGAGGGGATTGAGGGATGTCACCGCCGAGCAGCTGCTCCGGTCGGTCAAAAAGTTCATTCAGTTTGCGCAAGTTCGCGATGAGGGCATCGACTTCTTCGTCGCCGAGGAGTTCCCGGATGCGGGCGTTCACCGCCTTCACCAAATCCCGCGCCTGCCGCCGCGCCGCCACCCCATCCGGGGTCAAAAAAACCAAGGCCTTCCGCCCGTCCGCAGCATCGGGCCGCCGCTCGACGAGCCCCATGTCCTCCATGCCTTTTAAGGTGCGTGAAAGGCTCGTGGCTTCCATGCCCATCCGCGGTCCGAGCTGCGTGCTCGGCGTGCCCTTCCGGTCGACTTGCATCAGCGCGAACACGTAACTCACGGGAATGCCGCGCCGTTCGGCCTCCACTGCGTACAACCGGGACAGCTTCGACCAGCCCCATCGCAAATGAAAGTCCAACGTGTCTTGCGGCTTCATGCGGCAGAAGGTACGACGTGTTTTCTATGCATGCATAATAAAATTGCGAATTTTAACGGTCGGTGACTTGAGGGCTTTTCCGACGCAACCTGACGTGCATCTTTGCAGTCCTGTTGATGCGAGATTGAAACCAACGCGATGAACCGAATTGCCCTCATTTGGATGCTGGTGGCTGGGTGGGCCTTGCCCGCCGCCCACGGACAACGCACCTGCGGAATGGATTCCGTCCACACCCACCTCATGGGCCTCGCCGGCTACGAGGAGGCGTTCCGGGACAAAGTCCAAGCCGTCAACGACGCGGCGGTGAACCGTTCGGAGTGCGATGCGCCGCTCATCATCCCCGTAGCCGTCCACTTTCAGAACACGGGCATTCCACTGGATTGCGCCATTGACATGGCCGTGTCGCAAGTGGAATCGCTCAACGCGGACTTCGGAGCGTACAACGCGGACATCGACACGTGGAACGACCTGCAGCCGGCGATGTGGCCGGGCATTGCGAACCAGGAATCGTGCGTGCAGTTTTGCCTGGCGACGCTGGATCACCCCGCGGGATTCGGGCTGCAGGAGGGGGATTACGCGGTGACCCTGGACGCTACCACCGGCGATTTCGATGCGGCGTGGGCGGGTTACCTGAACTTTTTCGTGCGCGACCTTGGAGGCGGCGTGTTGGGGTATTCTCCGCTGGGCGGGCAGGGTAATGGGGATGGGGCGACCTGCGATCCTTCCGTTTTCGGATCGGTGAGTTGCGGTGGGAACACGGTGAACGGGCCGTACAACATGGGGCGCACGATGACGCATGAAATCGGGCACTACTTCTTGCTGGACCACCCGTGGGCCAACGGCGGTTGCGGGAGCAACGATTTCGTGAACGACACGCCGGTCACGGACGCGCCGACCTTTGGGTGTCCTGGGGGGGAGGTGATCACGTGCACCGAACCGATTCTTTGGCCTACTTATATGGAGTACTGCGACGACGCGTGCCTTTTCATGTTCTCCGCGGACCAAGTCGCGCGCATGGAAACCTACATCGAGCAGAACCTCGCCGGCGTGCTCAACACCGCCGCCACGGTCTGCCAAGAAGCGGCCTGCATCGGATTCGATGTGGCGGTCGCGGTGACGCCGGAGTCGTGCGCGGGTCAGGATGGCGCGGTGGCGCTGGTGCCTTCGGGGGGAGCCGCTCCGTACGCGTTCACTTTGAATGGATTGGAGTTGAGTGGGGCCGAGGCGGCCGACTTGTCCGCGGGCACGTTCACGGTGGCGGTGGAGGATGCGGCGGGATGTGCTTGGAGCGAGGAGGTTGAGGTGTTGCAAGTGGAGCCTGAAGTGGTGCTTGTCGATGTGCAGCCGGAGGAGTGCAGCGATGGGTCGGGGCGCATTGAAGTCGCGGTGGCGGAGCCGTTGCCGTTCCAGTTCAGCCTCAACGGGGGGGCGTGGTCACCCACCGGTGCATTCGAGGGCCTGCACGGCGGGGCCTACACCGTGACCGTTCAGCATCCGGCCGGGTGCATCGGCGAGGTGGCTGCGGTGGTGGCGAACGAGAGCGATTTGCAGGTGAACGTGGCGCGGAAGGACGTGAGCTGCGATTGGGTGGACAATGGCCAAATCACCGTTTCGGTCCACAACGCCACCGAGCCGGTGAGCTACGCCCTCAACGGCGTCGCGGCCTCCACGGGCGCGTTCACCGGCCTCGCGCCGGGCGTGCACGCCGTCGAGGTGCTCGACGCAGCGGGCTGCGCCTTCGCGTCCGAGATCACGCTGGGCGTCGACTTCGGAGCGGTCGGGGAGGACTGCCCGTGCATGGTCTACGTGCCCACCGCGTTCACGCCCAACAACGACGGGCACAACGATGCTTTCCAGGTCGAAGCCTCGTGTCCCATCACGAACTACCGCTTGCGGATTTTCGATCGCTGGGGGGAGGTGGTGTTCGAATCGTCGAATCCGGATGAGGTGTGGATCGGTGGAGTGGATGCGCATTGGGTGCAGTCGGATGTTTTTGCCTACGTGATCACGTACAATTGGGGCGAGGACGAGCGAATTGGGCAACCTGCGCAGCCGTTGAGCGGAACGTTTGTGGTCATCCGCTGAGCATCCGCAGTCAAGGCCAAAAACAGTCCTGGAAATCGGTCAGCATGTGAAACACCAGCCCGATGGCCACCACGCGCGTCCGTCGAAACAGAAGCAGCACGCAATACACGGCAATGGCTTCGTGCGAATGAAGCGGATGGAACCCGATGCTGCACCGTCCGGGGTCGAACACCGGATCCGCGAGCAAGTGGTCCAAATCCACCAGCATCGTACCCAGTAAGATCAGGTAGACCCGCTTCCACCGCTCCGGGTAGAACCACCGCGCGATGCCCAGCGGCGCCGCCAAATGCAGGCCATAATGCACGAGCAGTTGAAGGAGTGCGACGGCGGTCATGGTCATCTTCGAACGGGAGGTAGGGGCATCATCGGGGGAAAGTTACACCCGCAGGCCGTTTCTGCGCGTGTAGCAGCTATAAGGGATTTCGATGATTTCGAGACCTGCGCCGCGGGTAATTTCGCTCGAATATTTGGTCGAAATGAACACCATCACCGTAGCGAAGGGAGACGGCATCGGACCCGAAATCATGGATGCCACGCTCGCCATTTTGAAGGCCGCTCACCCGGGTTTGGCCTATGAAGAAATCCAAATCGGAGAACAGGTCTACCTGCAGGGCAACACCAGCGGCATCGCCCCCGAAGCTTGGGACAGCATCCGCCGCAACCGCGTCCTCCTGAAATCGCCCATCACCACGCCCCAAGGCGGGGGCTACAAGAGCTTGAACGTGACGATGCGGAAATCGCTGGGGCTGTTCGCCAACGTCCGCCCGTGCAGGAGCTACGCCCCCTTCGTCACCACGAAGCATCCGGAATTGGACATCGTGGTCATCCGCGAAAACGAGGAAGACCTGTACGCCGGCATCGAGCACCAACAAACCGACGAAGTGGTGCAGTGCTTGAAGTTGATCACCCGCCCCGGTTGCGAGCAAATTGTGCGCTACGCATTCGAGTACGCCAAAAAGAACGGCCGAAAGCGGGTCACGTGCATGACCAAGGACAACATCATGAAGCAAACGGACGGCCTGTTCCACGCGGTCTTCAACGAAATCGCTGCGGAGCATCCGGACATCGAGTCGAACCATTGGATCGTGGACATCGGCACCGCCCTCGTCGCAGATCGCCCTGAGGCGTTCGACGTGATCGTCATCCCGAACCTGTATGGCGACATCCTCAGCGACGTCACCGCCCAAATCGCCGGTTCCGTCGGCCTCGCGGGCTCCGCGAACATCGGCCGGGCGTGCGCCATGTTCGAGGCCATTCACGGTTCGGCCCCGGATTTGGCGGGAAAGGATGCGGCAAATCCATCCGGCCTGATCCAAGCGGCGGTCATGATGCTGAATCACCTCGGCGAGTCGGAATCGGCCACCCAAATCCAAAACGCGTGGCTGCGCACCATCGAGGACGGCGTCCACACCGGCGACGTGTTCGACCCCGCGACGAGCACCGCCTGCGTCGGCACCCGGGCCTTTGCCGAGGCGGTCATCGCGCGGCTTGGCCAGCGTCCGGAGCGGTTCACGCCGGCGACCTATGCGGGGAATTCAGCCGTCGAAATCGCCCCGTATGTCCGAAAGGAGCGGAAGCGCAAGACGTGGGTGGGCGTGGACGTGTTCGTGGATTGGCCGGGCGACCGGCCGGATGAGTTGGCCCACCAATTGCAAGCGGCAGCGCCCGACGGAATGGAGTTGGTGATGGTGACGAACCGGGGCGTGAAGGTGTGGCCTCAAGGCTTCGAGGAAACGTTCCTCACGGACCATTGGCGTTGCCGCTTCCAGCCCCAAGCAACGCGAGGCGCGGGGCCAGCGATCATTCCGGAACTGCTCGCGGGGCAGCTCGCCGCAGGACTGGATTGCGTGAAGACGGAGAACCTGTATGAATTCGATGGAGTGAAGGGGTATTCGCTTGGGCAAGGTCAGTGAATTCGCGGGGCGCAGGTGCATCGTGGCGACCAGGCACGGCAAGGAACGGGTCATCGGTCCGTTGCTTGTGGCGGGCTTGGGCGTGGAACTGGTGCCCCTCGTTTCCGAGTTGAACACGGATGCCTTGGGCACGTTTTCGGGGGAAATCGAGCGGAAACTCGGGGTGGACGAGACGCTCCTGAAAAAGTGCCGCATGGGCTTGCTCGCCGGTGGGACGGATTTGGCGGTGGCGAGCGAAGGGTCGTTCGGTCCGCATCCCGTCCTGCCGTTCGCCGCGCTGAACGAAGAGCGGGTCATGCTGTCCGATGCGTCGTTGGGACTGCAAGTCATCGGTCGGTACGCCACCGCACGCACGAACTATGCGGCAGGCAACGTGACCGGATTCGACGAGCTGCTGGAATTTGCGGTCCGTGCCCGGTTTCCTTCGCACCACGTGATGTTGCGCAATGCGGAAGGGGCGTGGAGGAAGGGCATTTCCACGGAGTCCGAGTTGCGCGCCGCTTGGGAGGTCATGAAGTCGGCGTCGGGAGTGGTTTGGGTGGAAACGGACATGCGGGCGATGTGCAATCCGACCCGGATGGATGCGATTGAGCGGGCCACGCAGGATTTGGTAGAGCGATTGAAGGCCCGCTGTTCGAGGTGCGCCAAACCCGGAGTCGGCTGGGTGCGGTGGGTCCTCGGTTTGCCCTGCAGCGTCTGCGGATCCCCGACGGAATGGCCGCGAAAAGCGGTGCACGAGTGCCCCCATTGCCACAACGAAGTTCAACTCGATTTCCCGCAAGGAATGCGCGCTGCTGACCCGGGAAATTGCCCCCAATGCAACCCATGAAACCCCTCCTCATCGCCCAAGCTCATTTGGTCAGCCAAGGCCAAGTCCAACCCTGCGACCTCCTCATCGATCGGGGGCGCATCGCAAAAATCGCCCCGCACATCAGCCACGAAACGGCCGAAGTCTTCGATGCATCGGGCCTCCACGTGTTCTCGGGCATGATCGACGACCAGGTCCATTTCCGCGAGCCGGGCTTCCCGCACAAGGCCACGATCGCTTCGGAATCGCAAGCGGCGGTGCTCGGCGGCATCACGTCGTTCATGGACATGCCCAACACCCGCCCGCACACCCTGTCCCGCGAGCTCCTCGAACAGAAATTCCAGCGGGCCGGTGAAACTTCGGTGGCGAATTACTCCTTCTTCATGGGCATCGCGTCCTCGAATTTGGAGGAGGCGTTGCGGGTGAACAACGAGTGGGTGTGCGGCATCACCGACGATGGGCTTTACTTCGATGATGAAAAGGGCATCTTAGCGAACCAACCCGCGTTCCTCGAACAGCTGTTCGCGCGCGCCGAAACGTTGGTGGCCCTGCATTGCGAGGACGACGCCCTCATTGCGGCCAACACGCGCCGCTTCGTCGAGCGGTATGGCGAGGCCATCCCCATCGAGGCCCACGAGCACATCCGCAGCGAGGCCGCCTGCTACGAAGCCACGAAGCGCGTTGTGGAATTGGCCCAAAAGCACGGCAACCGGTTGCACATCTACCACGTGTCCACCGCTCGGGAGCTGGCCTTGTTCGAGGCGGGGGTCCCCGTGCGGGAAAAGCGCATCACGGCCGAGGCCTGCGTGCATCATTTGCGCTTCAATCACCGCGATTACGAGCGCCTCGGAAGCGCCATCAAGTGGAATCCGTCCATCAAGACGCCCGCCGATCAGGAGGCGCTGGCAGCCGGTTTTGTCTCCGGCCAAATCGATTTCTTCGCCACCGATCACGCACCGCACACGTGGGAGGAAAAGCAGGGCCCCTACCACCGGGCCGCCTCGGGTGGGCCGCTCGTTCAGCAGGCCGTTCCCGCGATTTTGGAGCTTTACCACGAAGGCAAGCTGACCCTCCCGGAAGTGGCGGCTGCGATTTCGGAACACCCTGCCGCCGCGTACCGCATGGTCGATCGGGGCGTGGCCCGCGAGGGCGCCTTGGCGGACTTGGTGCTGATCGATTTGGAGCGGCCTTGGACGGTCGCGTCGGATCAACTGAAGTACCGGTGCGGCTGGTCGCCGTTCGAGGGGACGACGTTCCGGAGCCGCGTGGAACATGTTCTGGTAAACGGCCAGTGGGTGGTTAGGGAGGGCGAGTTGACGGGCGCGCGCGCTGGGCAGCGGCTGCAGTTCGAGCGGGAGCGCTGATCAGGCGGGCTGGAGGATGCGGCCGTCTTGGATGTGCACGATTTGGTCTCCGGAGTGGGCCAAATCCGCATTGTGCGTCACGACGGCAAACGTGGCGCCTTCGCGGTCGCGGAGTTCCTTGAACAGGTCGAACAGGGCGGTGGCGTTGCCGGAATCGAGGTTCCCGGTGGGCTCGTCGGCGAGGATGACGCCGGGTTCGTTCATGAGGGCGCGGGCGGCGGCGACGCGCTGTTGTTCGCCGCCGGACAGGGCTGCGGGCGCGTGGGTGAGGCGGTCGCCGAGGCCGAGGTCGCGCAGGAGGCGTTCCGCCCGGTCGCGCGTGGTGCGGTCGTCGCGGCCGGCCACCCAGGCGGGGAGCAGGACGTTTTCGAGGGCGTTGAACTCGGGGAGGAGGCGATGGAATTGGAAGATGAACCCGATGTGGGCGTTCCGGAAGGCGGCGAGGGCCTTGCCTTTGAGGGTGGCCACGCGCACGCCTTGGATGCGCAGCTCGCCGGAATCGGGGGCGAGGAGGGTGCCGAGGATTTGGAGCAGGGTGGTTTTTCCTGCGCCGGAGGCGCCTACGATGGACGTGATTTGGCCTGAGGGAATGACCAAATCGATGCCGCGCAACACCTCCACGTCACCGAACGACTTCCGGATGTTCTCCGCCACGATGATGGGCTCGCCTCGGTTCATGCTCGAAATCTACGCCAAATCCGCGCGAATCGCCCCGGTCCTTCCGTAACTTCGCGCCGCGAAATCCAACCTTTCAACGCGCACACCATGAACATTCACGAGTACCAAGGGAAAAGCATTCTGAAGAGCTTCGGCGTGGCCATCCAGGAAGGCCGCGTGGCCGACACCCCGGAAGCCGCACACGAAGCTGCAGTCGAATTGGCGAAGGAAACCGGCACGGGTTGGTTCGTGGTGAAAGCCCAGATCCACGCGGGCGGACGGGGCAAGGGCACGGTCACCGAGACCGGCTCGCACGGCGTCGTCCTCGCCAAGGGACTCGATGAGGTGAAGGACAAGGCGGCGGGCATTTTGGGCGGCCATTTGGTCACGGCCCAAACCAACGCGAAAGGCAAGCAAGTCAACAAGGTCCTCATCGCGGAAGACGTGTACGGCCCCGGCGACAGCGAGCCCAAGGAAATCTACATGAGCGTCCTGCTCGACCGCGCGAAAGGCTGCAACATCATCATGTACTCCCCGCAAGGTGGCATGGACATCGAGGCGGTGGCGGAAGAAACGCCCGAGCTGATTTTCAAGGAAGAAATCGACCCGACGGTCGGTTTGCAGGGCTTCCAAGCGCGCCGCATCGCGTTCAACCTCGGCCTGAGCGGCAAGGCGTTCAAGGAGATGACGAAATTCGTCACGGCGCTCTACAACGCCTACGTCGGTTGCGACGCGACGATGTTCGAAATCAATCCGGTCTTGAAGACGTCCGACGACCGCGTCATCGCGGTCGACTCGAAGGTGTCCCTCGACGGCAACGCGCTCTACCGCCACGCGGACTACGCGGCGATGCGCGACACGACGGAAGAAGATCCGACGGAAGTGGAAGCCGATGAAGCGGGCCTCAACTACGTGAAGCTCGACGGCAACGTGGGCTGCATGGTGAACGGTGCCGGCCTCGCGATGGCGACGATGGACATCATCAAGCTCAGCGGCGGCGAGCCTGCGAACTTCCTCGACGTGGGCGGTACGGCCGACGCGGCGCGGGTGGAAAAGGCGTTCCGCATCATCTTGAAGGACCCGGCCGTGAAGGCCATCCTCGTGAACATCTTCGGGGGCATCGTTCGGTGCGACCGGGTGGCCCAAGGTGTGGTCGATGCCTACCGCAACATGGGCGACATCAACGTGCCCATCATCGTCCGGTTGCAAGGAACGAACGCCCAGGAAGCGAAGGCGTTGATCGACAACTCAGGATTGAAGGTGATTTCCGCGGTGCTCCTCAAGGAGGCGGCTGACGCGGTGGCCGAAGTCCTCGCCTGATTTCAGCGCCTGCGCAGGCAGTGAATGCCATCGCGCAACGGCAACAGCACGTTCTCGACCCGGAGGTCTTGCGCCAGTTTCGCGTTCATGCGATGCAAGGTGCGGGCATCCGGGTCGCTTGCGTTGTCGCCTTCGAGGACTTTGCCCCACCACAGCACGTTGTCGATGAGGATGAGCCCGCCTGAGCGCGTATGCGCGATGGCCCATTCCACGTATTCGGGCGTGCGCTTCTTATCCGCGTCGATCCAGACCAAATCGAAGCCCTCCTCCTCAAGCAGCGGCAACACCGCATGCGCCTCCGCGGTGTGCCGCACAATGCGGTCGCTCACCCCAGCTTCGCCCCAAAACGCATCCTGCAACGTGTGCAATTCCTCGTCCGGATCCACCGTGTGAAGCACCCCATCGGGCGCCAGCCCTTCCGCGAGGCACAGCGTTGAATAGCCCGTGAAGGTCCCCAATTCAAGGACGCGACGCGGGCGCATGAGCTGTGAAAACAGGGCGAGCAACCGCCCTTGAAGCGGATCGCTGAGCATGTGCGCGTGGGTCTGGGTTTGCCACGTGCGCCGCCGCAGCCGCTTCAGCAGCTCGGGCTCTGCATCGGAATGCCGTTCCGCGTAGTCGGACAGGGGGTCATCGAATCGGTCGAGCGCCATGAACCTTACAAGCAGAACAGGCCAAATTCCGACAAGAAGGTCAACAAGTCCGAAGTCCCCACTTGGCCATCGGCGTCGAAATCCCCCGCACAGCCGCCGCCGTTGCACTCATAATCGGCCAAAAACACGAGCAAGTCATCGGCCCCCACGAGGTTGTCACCGTTGAGGTCCGCGACGCAGTCGGCCAATTCGTTCACGGTGTAGAGTCCATTGCAGTCGTTGTCCACGCCCACTCCCGTGCCTGCGGCCCCCGGATGAATGGTGGGGTTGTTGTCGTCGCAATCGCACAAGTTGGTCCACTCGTCTTGGTCGTTGTCCACGATGCCTGCGCATTCGTTGAACCCGGCTTCGCAATAGGTCAGCGCGCATTGGGCACACGCTTCGTCCCCGAGCACGGCGCATTGAAACAGGCAATTCGTCACCACGCACGTCACCTGTTCGCCGAAGCACGTGATGCATTCGGAAGTGAGTTCGAGTTGGCTTGCCATGCACGCTTCCATGCAGGCTTGCCCTTCGGCGATGCACTGGTCGCCACAGGCGGCGCTGACGGCGCTAACGAGCTCCGTGTTTTGGCAGATGTAGTCCAAATCCACGGGGGTGCAGTTCCCCAAGCTTTGGGCAGATGCATGCGTGGCCCCCATGAGCAGGAGGGCCAAGCACGCCAAGAATGCAGGGTAAAGGGTGCGGTGCATCGTCGTTCGAATGGGTTAAGTGTGCTTATACGGCAAGCCTTGCCGCGAAGTTGCGACAAGGTACGAAGCGCGGGGCTTTGGCGTAACTTGCGCGCTCCATGGCGAAACAAAAATCGAACAAGCGCCGCTCGGAATCGGACGGGCTCGTGTTCAGCACCAACCGCGAATTGGACCTCGCACCGGAGGCGGAAGAGGAAGTGTCCGTACCTCCTTCCGAACAGCTGCTCTACGTCAGCCTCGATCGCAAGCAGCGCGGAGGCAAGCCGGTGACCCTCGTGGAGGGATTCGAAGGCTCGGGCATGGAATTGCTGGTGCTCGGGAAGGAACTGAAGCAGCGCTGCGGCGTGGGGGGATCGGTGAAGGACGGATGCGTGTTGGTGCAGGGTGACCACCGGAATGCGGTTGTGGAGCATTTGGAGAAATCCGGGTACCGGGTCAAGCGCAAGGGCGGTTGATCGGGTCTGATCGAGAAAACATGACGAAAGAAACGGAAGAACAAGCGCCGCAATGGCCGACCTATTTTGCGAAGACGTTCGCGGGCTTTGAAGAATTGCTGGTGCCCGAGTTGGAAGACCTCGGGGCCCAATCCATCGAGCGCGAGCGTCGGGGCGTGCGCTTCGGCGCGGACATGCCCACGCTGTTCAAGGTGTGCATGGCGAGCCGGTTCGCCTTGCGCGTGTTGCGGCCGGTGTTCGAATTCGATGCCCGGACGCCGGACGATTTGTACGAGCACGCCCTGCATTGGGATTGGAGCAGCGTGATGGACAAAACCAACACCTTCGCCATCGACTTCACGGTCCACTCGGAAGTGTTCACCCACTCGCAATTTGCGATGCTCCGCCTCAAGGACGCGATCGTGGACCACTTTCGGAAGGACGGGGGCCTGCGGCCTTCCATCAACCGCGAGCGCCCCGATGTGCGCATCCACTTGCACATCAGCGCGGAGCACGTCACCGTTTCGCTCGACGCAGCAGGTGACCCCCTTTCGCGACGCGGATACCGTCCCCCCGGAGCCATCGCGCCCCTGAACGAGGTGCTCGCGGCGGGCTTGCTCGCGAAGGCGGGCTGGAAGCCGGGCATTCCCCTCTACGATCCGATGTGCGGGTCAGGCACCTTCGTGACGGAAGCAGCGATGTGGGCGGACGGCCTGCCGGTCAACTGGCACCGCCGCCGGTTCGCGTTCATGCAGTGGCGGGGCTACGACGAAGAGGTGTTTTACACGGTTCGCGACGAATTCCTCGCCGCCCGGGTCCGCGTGCCCACCGAGATTTACGCGTCTGACAAGGACTTCAAGGCGATTTCCCAAACCCGCAATTCCCTCACGAACATGGAAATCGACGACCTCGTGGAATTGGGGCGAGCGGACTTTTTCAAGCTCGAACCGCGCACAGAAACGGGCATGGTCGTGATGAACCCGCCGTATGGCGAGCGGATGGAGTTGCCCGATGGCTTTTACGCGGCCATCGGGGACCGGCTCAAGCACCACTGGCCGGGTTTCAAAGCCTGGATCATCACAAGCGATTTCGATGGGATGAAGGAAATCGGCCTGCGTCCGTTCGCGAAGAAGGTCGCGTTCAATGGCTCGTTGGAATGCCGGTGGCTGGGCTTCGATTTGTTCGAAGGGAAGAAGGGCCACGGCGGCTGACTTTGGACAAAAAAAGACCGGTTGCTCCCTGCAACCGGTCTTTTTTTTGCCAACCCCTCAGGGCTCAACGAATCGACACGACCTGGCGGTAGTGGCGCTGGCCATCGGACGATTGGCCGACTACAACGTACATCCCGGCCGCCCAATTCCCGCAGGGAAGGGTCGTCGTTCCGCGAAGCTGGTTGAACGCCGCAACGGGGGTGCCGAGGGTCGAGTAGACCTGGATTTGGGTCAAAGGCTCTGGCAACGTGATGGTTACGAAGTCGCGTGCGGGGACCGGGTAGACCTGCAGGCCGAGGGCTTCGGGTGAATCGACCCCCAATCCGATTTGGACATCGTCCGCCGAACGCACCTCGATTTTGTACTCCTCGTAGTGGTAATTGAGCGGACCCGTGAGCGTGTAGTACTCGTCTTGCACCCAGCCCGTTTCCGGAATGTAGATGTAGTCGTTCGTCTTGCAGGGCCCTGAGCCGTCGTCGAAGATGGCCTCACCAAAATCCGCATCGGGCGTGGTGCATTGCGCCTCCGTGATGGTCACAAGGCAGCCTTCGTACGCTTCGCCCGTTGCAACTTCTCCGGTCGTGAGCGCCGCAGGTGCAGGAAGGGCGTTGCCCGTGGAAACGACCGTGAAGCTCGTGACGTTGATGAGTTCCGTGTTGTCGAAGTACTCCGCGACTTCGGCTTCCATGATCACTTCGTCACCGATGTTGGGCAGTTGCGTGTTGTCGTAGACGTAAACGCCGCTCCAAGGGCCGCCCGCGGGGTCCTGAAGGAAGTAGCCGATGACGCCGCTCGTGGTCGAGGTGACGTTGTTGGCGGTGATGATGCCGGAGGTGGTTACGGTTTGGCCTGTCAACGGGGAAGCGAACAGCTCGCCCTGGATTTCAAAGATCGAATGCGTCACTTGCGCGTTCGCAGCGCCTGCGGTCAATGCAGCGCCCGCGAGGAACGCCCCAAGTTTCATGGAGAATGCTTTCATGCCTTCAGAGGTGTGGTGGTAAATTGCGGGTGCAAATTCCGAGAAATTCCCTTCCCTTCCCAAACCATGGACACACTTTCAGCAGGATTCGACCGTTCGCCGCACGGGCGCACGGTTTTCATTACGGGGGCGACCTCGGGCATTGGGCGGGCAACCGCCGTCATGGCGTGGGAGGCGGGTTGGTCGGTGGTGGTTACCGGGCGGCGTGCGGATCGGGTGGCTGAGGTGGTTGAGGCGGGGCGAGCTGCCGGGGGCGACGTGCAGGGACTCGTGTTCGATGTGCGGGACCGGGAAGCGGTGGCGGCGGCGATCGGGTCGGTGCCGGATGCGTGGGCGCCGGAGGTGCTGGTGAACAACGCGGGGCTCGCAGTGGGGCGGGAGCCCGTCGATCAGGGGGTGTACGACGACTGGGATCGGATGGTGGACACGAACGTGAAAGGCCTGCTGAACGTGTCGCGCGAGTGGTTGCCGCGGATGGCGGCGGGGGCACGGGTCATCAACGTGGGCAGCGTGGCCGGGAAGCAGGCCTATCCTGGGGGCAGCGTGTACAACGCGACGAAATTCGCGGTCGATGGGTTGACGCAGGCGATGCGCATGGACTTGTTGCCGCGGGGGATCCAGGTGGGGCAGGTTTCGCCGGGGGCGGTGGAGACGGAATTCAGCCTCGTGCGCTTCAAGGGCGATGAGGGGGCGGCGTCGGCCGTGTATGAGGGGTTCGAGCCGTTGCGGGCGGAGGACGTGGCGGATGCGATTTGGTTCATGGCGACGCGGCCGGGGCACGTGTGCATCCACGATGTGTGGATCATGCCGGCGGCGCAAGCGAGCGCGTACCACCTCAATCGGGCGGAGTCGTGAGGGGGCTGGTGGTGGTGGCGTTGTTCGCAGCGGGCTGCGGGTTTCGTGGGGAGTCGGTGGATTTGATTGTGCACAACGCGCGTGTGGTGACGCTGGACCCGATGGGCACCGTGGGGCAGGCGGTCGCGGTCCGGGAGGGTCGGGTGGTGGAGGTGGGAGCGGAGCGGGCTATATTAAATAAGTATCGGGCCGGTGAAGTGGTGGATGCGGCGCAGGCGACGGTTTATCCGGGGTGGATGGATGCGCACGCGCATTTGGTGGGGTATGCGAAGGGGTTGGGGGAAGTGGATTTGGTGGGGACGGGGAGTTGGGCGGAGGTGGTTGCGCGCGTGGAGGAGGGGGCGAATGAGCGGCCGGAGGGTTGGGTTGTGGGGAGGGGCTGGGACCAAAACGATTGGGAGCAAACGGACTATCCTACCCGGGCATTGCTCGACGCGGCCTTTCCCGATCGGGCGGTGGTGTTGCAGCGGGTGGATGGGCATGCGCTGGTGGCGAATGGGGCGGCCTTGAGGGCCGCGGGCATCGATGGCGGTTCGGTGTTTGATGGGGGCGAGGTCGTTCGGGACGCGGCTGGGGAGGCGACGGGGGTGCTGGTGGATGCGGCGGCAGAGGCGCTCCTTGCGGTGGTGCCGGAGCCGGACTCGTTGGCGAAGGTGGGGCTGATCAAGCGGGCGGAGGAGCGGTTGGTTGCGGCGGGGTTGACGACCGTGGTGGACGCGGGGTTGCCGATTGAGGACATCGTGCTCCTCGATGCGATGCAGCGGGCCGGGGACTTGAAGTTGCGGGTGGTGGCGATGGCGGCGGACGAGCCGCAGACATGGGATTGGTTTGCGGCGCATGAGCCGCTGGTGACGGACCGGCTCGTGGCGCGCTCGGTGAAGTTCTACCTCGATGGGGCGTTGGGGTCGCGGGGCGCGGCGTTGAATGCGCCGTACGCCGATCGGCCGGATTGGAAGGGGCTGTTGTTGGAGGATTCGGCGGCGTTTGGGGAGCGGCTGGAGCGGTGCGCGGAGTTGGGGTTGCAGGCGGCGACGCATTGCATCGGTGACCGCGCGATGGATTTGGCCTTGAACCTGTATGGCCAAATCCTGGGCGGCACCAATGACCGCCGCTGGCGCATCGAACACGCTCAAGTGCTCGGGCGCGACAACCTGCCGCTCATGCGGGCCTGCAATGTGCTGCCGAGCGTTCAGCCGACGCACGCCACGAGCGACATGTACTGGGCGGGGCAGCGGTTGGGGCGGAACCGCATTCGGCGCGCTTATGCGTATAAGGACTTGCTGGAAACCAACGGACTGATCGCGTTGGGAACCGATTTCCCCGTCGAGGCCATCGATCCGCGGGCAACCTTCTATGCTGCAACGGCGCGCAAGGATGCCGAGGGCATGCCGGTGGGCGGCTTTCAGCCGGAGCAGGGGTTGACGGCGGAGGAGGCGCTGAAGGGCATGACGCTTTGGGCTGCGATTGTGAACTTCCAGGAGGAATCGCTCGGTTCAATCGAACCGGGCAAGTGGGCGGACTTCACCATCCTCGACCGGGACGTGTTGCAGGTTTCGCCCGAACAAGCTCGGGAGTCCGTGGTCCTCGGAACGGTGGTGGCGGGGGAGTGGCTGTACCGAACGGGAAAGCTCGCGCAATGAAGACGAACTGGAAACCGTTGGCCGCTGTCGGCGTGGTGTTCGCAGTGGCGGTCACGTGGGGCGCATTGGAGTTGATGCCCGAGCGCACGTTGCCGGTGTTGCAACCGAGCGACCTGAATCCCGCCTTGGTGGATGCGTCGCTGCGGCATGCGGAGCGCCACCGGATTTTGCCGTTCACGTTGGTGAATCAATTGGGGGACACGGTGACGCAGGCGGATGTGGAAGGCCAAATCCTGGTGGCGGACTTCTTTTTCACCCGCTGTCCTACGATTTGTCCCGTCATGACCCAACAGCTCACCCGCGTCCAGGCCGCTTACGCGGACGAGCCCTCCCTGCGCATCCTCAGCCACAGCGTCACCCCGGCGGCCGATAGCGTGCCGGTCCTCGCCGCCTACGCGGACCGATACGCGGCCGATCCCTCCCGGTGGTGGTTCCTCACCGGCGACAAAGCCCACATCTACGACCTCTCGCGCCGGAGCTATTTCTCGTGCCTGGAAGAAGGCGACGGGGGACTTCAAGATTTCGTCCACACGGAAAACGTGGCCCTCGTCGACCCTGCGGGCCGCATCCGCGGCATGTACGACGGCACCTCCTCCACGGAAATCGACCAGCTCATCGACGACATCTCCGTCCTGCTTCGCGCGACAGCCCCCTAAACCTCAGTCCCTAATCGGCACGCAATCAGCGTGCTTGCGCTTTAAGAAAAAAATATCGGCGCGAAGGTGCGGAAATAGACTCGCCTTCACACTACATTTGCAGCCGCTTTCGAAGGAAGGCGCGTTCGTTGAGGGGCTGGGGACTTGGATTGGGAGCGAGGTTTAGCGCAAGCGACCGGGCTTCGAAAAAAAAAGTTCCAGCGGGGTGTTGTGGAAGTAAAAAACTACACTACCTTTGCGGCCCCTTACGAGGGTGAGGTCATTGAGGAACGGGGTTAGCAACGGGGTTCGAAATAAGTTTTGAACAACGTTGCATGGAAGACAAAAAACCTTCCTACCTTTGCCCTCCGCTTTAGCAGGAAGCTGCACGAAGCGAGACTGATTGAATAGAAACAAACGTGACGAAGCTGGTCTAGTGCCAGTGGAGTTGGAAAACGTTCTTTGACTTGATGCAGCAGCCCGGGCCACTTTCTAAAGAAGTGGTCCACAAAAATCCACTCTCCCCCCGGAGGGTGGTCTGATTGAACTCGCGTTCGATCA
>JAUICJ010000008.1 GCA_030427925.1 Bacteroidia bacterium
ATGATGATCGCCTACACCATGGACCAAGACGCCAGCGGTGCGTTGGAGTTGGACGATGACATTGCGGCCTACTACGTGAACCTCGCAGGCATGCCCTCGATGTCGCTCGATGCGGACGGCAACCTGTACGTGACCTATTCAGCCGTCATGGAGACCTACAGCACCGGTGTGCAGAACTACCGCCACTTGCACCTCGTTCATTCGACGGATGGAGGGGTAACCTGGAACACGGAAACGCCTTGCAATCTGACGCCGGACCTGGACTTTGACGGCTTCGAGTCGGTATTTGGCTCGTTGGCGCCGCGTGCGGTGAATGGGCACTTGGATTTGGTTTACCAGCGCGATTATGAACCCGGACTGCACGTTCGTGGTGACGAAGACCCCATTGACATCAACGACATCGTGCATATGCGGGTGCCGATTGCGGACCTCGGCGATTGCGTGGACATCACCTATGAAGGTGTGAACGTGGACGAACTCATTGCCGAAGAGGACGTTTGGATGTACCCGAACCCGGCTTCGGATGTGGTGGAGTTGATCGTGCATCGTAGTGGAGCCCACACCGTGCAACTGATGAACGCGACGGGCCAGGTCATCCGCTCGTTCCAAACCGCCGACATGGTGGTGCGGTTCGACGTGTCGGATTTGGCGTCGGGCCTGTACTTCGTGGAGGTTTCGCAAGGAAATGCGAGCCGCACGGTGCGCTTGGCGATTCGCTGAGGAAACTGATTTGGAATCAAACGGCCTGTCGTGCGAGCGGCGGGCCGTTTGTGTTTCATTGGAGGCGTAAATTTGCAGCGTGAACGTGGAAATCATTACCGTCGGGGACGAGCTGCTTTTGGGCCAAACCACCGACACCAACTCCGCTTGGATGGGGCTGGAGCTGGCTCGAAGCGGCTTTTCCGTCAGCCACAAGGCGGTCATTTCGGATGAGCCGATGCACTTGTGCGATGCGCTGGACGCAGCCTTGGGTCGCTGCCGAGTCGTGCTGGTGACGGGGGGCTTGGGGCCGACGTTGGACGACCGAACGAAACCGACGCTTGCGGATTACTTCGGCGTTCCGCTGAAATTGCACGAGCCGACCTTAAAGGCTGTGCGCGCTTACTTCGATCGGCGCGGGCTGCCGTTCCTCGAGACGAACCGACTGCAGGCCGAACTTCCGGATGGGCCGGGCACGGCGATTTTGCCGAATCCCTTGGGAACCGCACAAGGCATGTGGTTTGAGCGGGATGATTCGGTGGTGGTGAGCATGCCGGGTGTGCCCCATGAAATGAAGGGGTTGATGACCAACGAGGTGATTCCGCGTTTGATGGAGCGATTTGAGCGGCCGTTTCGGTATCACCGAACCGTGCTGTGCTTCGGTCGCGGGGAGTCGTATTTGAGCCAGCAATTGGGCGATTGGGAGGCGGGGCTTCAAGAACGCGGGGTGGGCTTGGCGTACTTGCCTTCGTTCGGGCAAGTGCGGGTTCGGTTGAGCGCCGTGGGGTCGGATGAGGCGGCGGTGCGCGCTTTGGTGGACGGTTGCGTGGAGGAGGCGGCCGTGCTGCTTGCCCCGTATGTGGCGTCTACGCGGTGGGAACAGGCTTCCGAGGGGCTGGGTGCGGCACTGAGCGAGTCCGGACTTCAGCTGGCCGTGGCCGAGTCGTTCACGGGGGGCGCCATCGCAGCGGCCCTGACGAGCGTCCCCGGGGCGTCGACTTGGTTCCGGGGCGGGGTCGTGGCGTATTCAGAAGCCGTCAAAGAATCGCAGTTGGGGGTTCCTGCCGCCGTGTTGAAGGAACACACGGCAGTCAGTGCACCGGTCGCCGAGGCCATGGCGCTTGGCGTCCGGGAGCGCCTCGGGGCGGACTGGTCCGTGGCCACCACCGGTTACGCCGGCCCGGGAACCACCCCCGAAATCGGAACCGCCTTCATCTCCGTCGCGGGCCCGTCGGGCTCCACCACCACCAAGGAATTCCACTGGGGCCGTTCCCGTGATGTCAACATCCAGCGCGGCGTCACGGAGGCGCTGCACTTGATTTGGTCCCAATTGCGGGAAGCAAACGAGGATTGTCAAAAAAAGGTTGTTTGAAACCGAATTCTGTCGTTTCTTTGCGCTCCCTAAAAAGAGAAGCTATGAGCCGCGTTTGTCAACTCACCGGGAAGAAAGTGATGGTCGGAAACAACGTTTCCCACTCGAATCGCAAGACCAAGCGTCGTTTCTACCCGAACCTGCAAAAGAAGCGCTTCTTCGTGGAAGAAGATGGATCGTGGGTGACCCTGCGGGTCTCTGCCTCTGCCATCCGCACGATCAACCGACTCGGCGTGAAGGCCGCCATGGCTCAAGCCAAGGATAAAGGCATCTTCATCGAGAAGTGATTTCCCTGCGCGTTTTTCGCGCTATAAAAAAGGCCACCCGACGAAACCGGGTGGCCTTTTTTTGTCTCCTCAAGTCCCTCAGTTACCCCCGAGGATCAAGGGCAATCCATCGTCGCCCGATCCGATGACGATGACCTTCGCGTTGGTGCTGCTAGCCAGTTCGGCCGTGGCTTCGATGCCCTTCCACTTCAGCAACTCCTCGCTGATTCCGGAAGACACGATTTCTTGAAAGTCCCGGATGCCTTCCGCCTCGATGCGTTTCCGCGCCGCTTCCTTGGATGCTTTCTCGATGCGGAATTCGTATTCCAGCGATTCCTGCTCCTGTTGGAGTTTGCGCTCGATGGCTTCCTCGAGGGTTCGCGGCAAGCGGATGTTGCGGATGAGGACGTCATTGAGCTGGATGTAGTTGTTCCCCAATTTGTCGCTCAGTTCCCGCTCGATTTCCAATTGAATTTCTTCGCGCTTCGTCGTGTTGAATTCCTCGGGCAGGTACTTGGCGATGACTTCGCGCGCCACGGAACGAATCGCTGGCGTGATGACCTTTTCCTCGTAATTGCGGCCGCGTTCGATTTCAAGTTTCGCAAGTGAGGCCAAATTCGGCTGGTAGAAAATCGTCATGTCCATCTCGATCTTCAGCAAGTTCGAGCTCAGTACGCTGAGGTTTTCCATCCGCTCCTTTTGGCGAATTTCATATTCATAGACCTTGTTCCAAGGCGCTTTGAAGTGAAAACCGGACATCATCGGGGCTTCGGTGGTATCGACGCCGCCACCGAAGGTGTGGAACACGAGCCCCGCGTATCCACTCGGAATGGTGACGGTCAAGGTGTTCCAAAAAATCAAGACGGGCAGCAGTACGACGAGGGCGACCAACAGGCCACGGAACCGTCCGTTCAGTTGAGGTTGTACATTCATGACTCGAAGCTACGGCGGTTTGGCCCAACCCCCGTTGCGGCGAATCGCCTTCAGTAACCGACGGTGCGCCGGCGGAACACCCACTCCACGGCCAGGAGCCCAACGAGCAGCCACAGCAGCCAAGGGAGTTCCACCGCATCGCGCAGCTGCACCTCCTCGTAGCGGAGCGGTTGTGCGCCGCGCTGCTCAATGAGCGCATCCACAAGGGCCTCGGGCGCAACGTCTTCAACGGATCCGAGGAACGACCCGCCCGTGCGCTCAGCCAACCGCAGGAGCAAGCCGTGATTTGCCCGATCGGCGGTGTATTCCAAGGCCGACGCTTCCACCGCGACCTCTCCCTGTGTGGTCAGCAATTCGCCTTCCAACGAGGTTGTGGCTTCCCAGGTGTACAAGCCCGCGGGCAGCCGCCCCCAATCCAACCGGTAACGTCCGCCATCCTCGATGAAGGTGCCCGTCAGCTCATTGCCTTCGGGCGTGGTCAAGGTCATTTCCACGCGCGCTCCATCCAAGGGATTCAACGCGGCATCGTACACTTCTGCCGAAGCGATGAAGGGCGCATCGGATGCGAGTCGCATGGGCGCGTTGAGCCGGAATCGGCGCACGTCAGAACGGGAAGTCAACAATTGGATCGTCGAAGTCACCCAAGCGGTCAGGGCAGGGGCATGTTCATCCAGAAGTCCTTCGCTCATGCGCCAGCGCCAGTAGCCCGAACCGACGGAAAACGCCCAGCGGCGTTCACCCGCCACGTTGCGGAAGGCCATCAACGGCGTGTCCGAGACCAAATCGCCAAGCCGAACTTGCAGTGCAGGACTCCAGGCCTGGGACAGCTCCCACTCGCCAAGCGGCGCGACGAGGGGCGGATCCAAGCGGAAGGCCCATTGAGCGGCTTCGGGCCATTGGAACAGGGTGAACCCTTCCGTGGGCGCACCGAAGGGGCGGTGGGTCATCCCCCGCGAGGTGAAGGACGCGCCGAGGCTCAAGTTGGAGAATGCCTGAAGCGAGGCCGCGTCCGTGCCCAGCCACCAAACCGGTGCCGAAGCGCCAACGAGGTCCTCGACCCATGCCGATTCGGTGTTCAAGTCGTGGGCGATGATGAGGTCGGCTTCGTCGAGGTGCGCTTTCCAGTCGGGGTGAGGGAGGCGTTCGTAGTGCACGTGGACGTCGTAGGCCTCCTGGGCCGCAAGGGCGGAGATGAGCCAGCCGAGGTCGGGATGTGGCGCTCGGGCTGCGATGGCGACGGATTTTTGGCGCTCCAAAACGTCTACGTAAATCACGGCGCGGTTGTTGGCGATGACGCGTTCGTCCGAGCCGATGGCGCACGCGATTTCGTAGCGTTGCGTGCCCACGCGGGAGGCGTCGAGGAGCCAAGAGAGGCGCGTCACGGATTCAGAGGCGCTGGGAGTCCAGGTTTCCCGTGCGATGATTTGGCCTGCATGCTCGACCGTGATTTCCACGGGAACCGGCGACTCCCCGCGGAATCCCACCACGGCTTCAAGCGGAAACCGGTTGCCCAAATACGCCACGCGGTTGCACGCCACTTCGCCCACCCAGCGGTCCGCGCGATTCGTCGTGTCGCCCACGCCCACCGTCCACATCGGCACTCCAGCCAGTCCTTCGGCCCCGTATTCCGGATCAACGCCGCGATTCACCCGCCCATCCGAGAGTAGCACCATCCCCTTCACGTTGCGGTGCGCAAACCGGTCCTTTACCGCCTCCAAGGCCGCGCCGAGGTCGGTCTCTTCTCCCGACCAATTCAAGTCACCCGCCACGGGCACGGCCTCGCCGGAGAAGCGCAGTACCGCGGCCTCTACGTCGCGTGCTTCGAACGCGGCTTGCATGCCATCCGTCCACGACTGAAGCGCAGCAGCAACCTGTGCCGAATCCCCGTCCAACGTCATGGACCGGCTGTCGTCCACGAGCACGACCGCAACGGGCCGCTCAATTTCTTCGGTGATTTGTCGAAGCAAAGGAGCTAAAAGCAGCACGCCGATGACCGTAAGCGTCGCAAAGCGCACCGCTCCCAAGGCCCACCGACCGCTCCGCCGCAAGCCGCCTTCGCTGTGGTACACCCGGTACAAGGCCCACGCCGCCAACGCCGCACCCGCAGCCACTCCGGCCACTGCCCAGCCTCCGGCCTCCAAGACCCAGTCCGCGTTCAACATCACCTGCCGCTTACGCCGTGATCATTCCGCCGTCCACGTTCAGGGTTTGGCCGGTGATGTACGCGCTCATGTCGCTGCCGAGGAAGACGCACAGGTTCGCCACGTCGTCGGGCGTGCCGCCGCGCTTCAACGGAATGGCGTCCCGCCAACCCTGAACCGTCGCTTCGTCGAGCTGAGCGGTCATTTCGGTTTCGATGAATCCGGGAGCGATGGCGTTGCAGCGGATGTTGCGCGAGCCGAGTTCGAGCGCCACGGATTTCGTGAATCCGAGGATGCCCGCCTTCGAAGCGGCGTAATTCGCTTGGCCCGCGTTGCCCTGGACGCCAACGACGGAGCTGACGTTGATGATGCTCCCGCTGCGCGCTTTCAAGAACGTCCGCAACACCGCCTTCGTCAACGCGAAGCAGGACTTTAAGTTCACGTCGATGACGCGGTCCCATTGCTCTTCGGTCATGCGCATCAGCAGGGTGTCGTCCGTGATGCCCGCGTTGTTCACCACGATGTCAATGGTGCCGAATTCCTTCACCACTTCCGCCACGAGTTGTTCGGCCTCAGCGACCTTCGAGGCATCGGATTTGAAGCCCTTCGCAACGCCGCCACCCGCAGTCAATTCCTGTTCCAAGGCTGCGGCCTTCTCCGCCGAGCTGTGGTAGGTGAAGGCGACTTTCGCGCCGTGTTGGACGAAGTGGGTGGCGATCGCTTTGCCGATGCCGCGTGACGCGCCGGTAATGATGGCGACTTTTCCTTCTAAAAGCATGAATGCGAGTTGTTTACTTGTTGATTTAGACCAAATCCGCCGCCTCCGCAATGAGCTCCGCAATGTCCTTCACGACGATGTCCTCCCGCTCCGCGAGCTTCACGCCGTCGGTCATCATGGTGTTGCAGAATGGGCAGCCGGTGGCGACGACGTTGGCTCCGGTTTCGAGCACGTCGTCGGTGCGGGCGACGTTCACTTCGCGGTTGCCTTTTTCGGCGTCCTTGAACATCTGCGCTCCGCCCGCCCCGCAGCACATGGCGTTCTGCTTGCAGCGGCGCATTTCGATGAGTTCGGCATCGAGCTTCGCGATGACTTCCCGAGGGGCGAGGTACTCGCCGTTTGCCCGACCGAGGTAGCACGGGTCGTGGAAGGTGATGCGCTTGCCTTTGAACGGCTGGCCGTCCGCCATGCGCAGTTTGCCTTGTTCAATCAGTTCGCGGATGAACTGCGTGTGGTGCATGACTTCATATTGACCGCCCAGTTCCGGGTATTCGTTCCGCAACGTGTTGAAGCAGTGGGGACAGCCGGTGATGATGCGCTGGATGCCGTATCCGTTGAGGACTTGGATGTTCATCGCGGCTTGCATTTGGAACAAAAACTCGTTCCCCGCACGCCGCGCCGGATCCCCCGTGCACGACTCTTCCTGCCCGAGCACGGCGAACGACGTTCCGGACGCGTGCAAGATCTTCGCAATCGCTTTCGTGATGCGCTTCGCCCGGTCATCGAAACTGCCGGCGCAACCGACCCAAAACAGCACTTCGGGTGCCTTGCCTTCGGCCGTCATTTCGGCCATCGTTGGTACGTGGAATTCCGACATCATTCAGTGATCCAATTGGCGCGGTTCGCGGCCGGGAAGGCCCACGGCGCACCGTTGTTTTCGACGTTGTTGAACATGGCCGTGAGCGATTCCGGCGACTTGCTTTCCTCCATGATGAGGTTGCGGCGCATGTCGAGCAGGATGCCCATCGGGCTGATGAGGATGGGACAGGCTTGGATGCAGGCCTGGCAGCTGGTGCAAGCCCAAATCTCTTCCTCGGTAATCCGCGCAGTCAGCGGCGTGCCCCCTTCGGCTTCTGCCCCCTCTTTCTGCTTGATGCCCGCGAGTTCTTCGGCCCGGTCGCGCACGTCCATCATCACCTTCCGTGGGGAGAGCAACTTGCCGGTTTGGTTCGCGGGGCATGCACTGGTGCAGCGGCCGCACTCCGTGCAGGAATAAGCTTCGAGGATTTGCTTCCAGCTCAAATCCGTCACGTCCTTCACTCCAAATGTCTCGGGCGGTGCCGCGTCCGCCGGCGGTGCGGCATACGGGTCGGCCGTCGGGTCCATCATCAACTGCACCTCCTTGGTCACCGCGTCCATGTTGGGCATCGTGCCCGGTCCAGCGAGGTTGGCAAAGTACGTGTTGGGAAAGGCGAGCAGGATGTGGAAGTGCTTCGAATACGTAACGTAGACCAAGAACGCGAGCACCCCGGTGATGTGGAACCACCACATGCCGCGCTCCACCGCGACCAAGCCGCCATCCGACAGCCCGGCGTACAAGGGCTGCAGCCACTGGCTGATCGGAAAGGCACCCGCCTGTGGGTAGTGGGCATCCCCGCGCACTTGCAGCAGAGCATCGGCCGCGTTCATGCTCAAGAAGGCGAACATCAAGGCGATTTCTGCAACGAGGATGAGGTTGGCGTCCAAGGAGGGCCATCCTTTGAGTTCGCTGGATCGAAACCGCGCGATGGCGAGGACGTTGCGTCGGATGAGGAACACCACGCAAGCGAACAGGACCAAGAAGGCCAGGATCTCAAACGCCGCAATGAGTCCGTCGTACCCGGGAATGCCGCGGAACACGCGGTGGCTTCCGGTCAGTCCGTCCACAACGATTTCCAGCATTTCAAGGTTGATGACCACGAATCCGATGTAAATCAGGATGTGGAGGATGCCCGCGACGGGTCGGGCCGTCATTTTGCCTTGGCCCAGGGCGACGCGGGCCATGGTTTTCCAGCGAAGCGGGGTTTGGTCCGAAAAATCAGCATCCCGTCCGAGGCCAATGGCCTTTCGAACGAAACGAATCCGCTTTGCGAACAACGTGATCGCAACAACGAGCAACAGGGCGAACAACACGATACTCAACATCGGTGGAGCGTTTCAGGGTTCTACATGGAGCGGCAACCGCTCATTCGTCGGCGTCGCGCGCCTCGATTTGCTCATCGATCAGGTCGCGCAACCGCTTGATTTCCTTTTCCGACAGCTTTTTTTCGTTCTTCTTAGAGAAAACAGAAACCTTCACGTAGCGCCAGGGGTTCAAATACAAATCGTTGAGCAGGTACTGCAATTCCTGATTCGTTTGCATCAGCCCGTTGTGCAACGAGTCGGATTGAATGAGCATGCCCAAGGAGCCTTCGCCCCGTTCAATCTTGCCCGAGATGGAAGCGAAGTCCGCGAGCACTTTGTCAACGTTGGCAAGGGTTTGGGCGAAATTCACGGCGGCGAGGGAATCGCTGATTTCCGAGAAGTTTTCCATCACGTTGGCCAAATCGTCGTTGTGGTTGCGCAAGGTGGTGGTCACCGATTCAACGTTGTTGAAGATGCTGTTCAGGACGGCGCGGTTTTCGGCGACCATCCCGTCGAGCTTGAGCGAAGTTTGTTCCAAACTTTCCACCGTCCGCTGGATGCTTTCAAAGGCGGTCGGCAGGCCCAATGTGGCGTCCGCTTCGAACACGGCTTTGAGGTTTTCCAAGATGTCGTCCACCCCATCAATGAGCTGGTCGGTCTTGTTTTTCAGCGGCATGAGTTCCACGCGAACGGCGTCCGCGATGCCCATTTCGATGTCGGATACCAGCGTATCGCCGGGAGCTGCGAGTTCTTCGCTCTCTCCAGCAACAAGCTCGATGGCTTTCGTTCCGAACAAATCGCTGGAGAAAATCCGAGCCTTGGTATCCTTCGGGACGCGCAAATTTTCTTGTTCGACCTCAAAGGCCACGATGAGCTCCCCGCTGCCGTTGGCGGCGAATTGCACCTGCGTCACTTGCCCCACCTTGAAGCCATTGACCAAAACCGGGTTCGAAACCGCCAAGCCGTCAATCTTCGCGTACTCCGCATAATAGAGTTGCGAAGTTCGGAACGGGTTGAATCCCTTGAGGAAATTGACCCCCAAGACCAGCAACGCGATGCCGACGACAACGAGTGTTCCAACCTTGAATTCCTGCGAGAGTTTCGCCACGTGTGATGTTTTCCGCAAATCGGCGCTCACTCTTCCCACGGCTCGCTGCCCTTGAACGGGACAACGAACGCATCGGGAAATTCACCGGACCGGAGGGTGCGCATGAGCGCCTCCGCATCGGCTCGGGTCTGCGCGGCGCCAACCGCGTATTTGTAGAGTCCGTTGCGAATATACTCAACGACCACCGGCTGACCGCCGAAGCGGGGGTCATCTTGTGGAATCGGGGAAGAAGATGCGCAAACTTGCACCCGGTAGACCATGGCGTCGGGCACCTCAAGGGGTTCGGTTGCCGCAACGGCCTCGGGAACTGCAATGTCATCGGGCACGCCACCCGTTTCGATTTCCGGCACGCTTTCGACCGGGTGGTGCGTGTTCGCATAGTCCCGAACCGCTCGAAAAATGGCCGAAGCCATGTAGTCCTTGCCTTGTTCGGAGCGCAGGAAATCCTCCTCGGCAGGATTCGTCAAGAACCCGAGTTCCACCAGAACGCTCGGCATGTTCGTGAAGGAGATGACGTAATACCCCGCCTGCTTGACGCCGCGATCTTTGCGGCCGACCCGATCGCGGAACTGGTCTTGGATGGATTTGCCCAGTTCGAGGCTTTTGCCGAGGAACACGTTTTGGCGCAAGGCGAGCGCGATGTAGGTGTCCGGATCCCGCGGGTCGAAGCCTTCGTAGCGTTTTTCGTAATCCTCCTCTTGGAAGATGGCGGCGTTTTCCTGCATGGCCACGCGGAGGCTTTCCTCGCTCTTGTGCATGCCCATCACGAAGGTGGACGAGCCGCTTGCGGAGGGCTTGTCAAAGGCGTCGCAGTGGATGCTGATGAAGAGGTCGGCCTGGGCGTCGTTGGAGATGCGGACCCGGTCTTGAAGGGTGGGGTAGGAGTCGCCGGTGCGGGTCATGATGACTTGGACGCCGGGCAGTTTTTCCTCGACGTAGCGATGCAGCTTGGTGGCCACATCGAGGGTGATGTCCTTTTCCGTTTGGCTGAATCTTCCGGTGCCCAAATTCCCCGGGTCCTTCCCCCCGTGCCCCGCATCGATGACCAGCACCATCCGAGGAGCAGCGGGCGTGAACGCTGCCACAATGACAACAGATGCCAACAGCGCGCTCAGCACCGCGCGTTTCGTTAGTTTTGGGAGCTTGTTCATGGCCTTGTCCAAATCTAATACGACGTTGCACCCCCAATTCGTCTCCACCCTCCGGATTATCCCGTTCGCGCTGTGGATAATGGCGTCTTGCTTGGAGGAAGCGCGGGCTGCAGTTGCGGACAGTTCTGCGACTTCGGAAGTGCGGTGGCATGCGGCGGATTCGACGTTGGTGGATGCCGAATCGGGGGAGGTTCGGTTGTTCGGTCAGGCATGGGTGGAAATGGATGACTTGCGCTTGGAGGCCGAGCGCATCGTGTACACGGCGGAGGATGATCGGGCGTGCGCATTTGGGGTGCGGGATTCGTCGGGCGCTTGGCTGGGCCGGCCCGTCTTGGTCCAAGGGGACCAACGGTTCGAACAGGATTCGCTGTGTTTTGACCTGGAAACGCGCCGGGGTTATAGCGTGCATGCGGTCACCCAACAAGGCGAGGCCTACTTCCATGCGGGGGTGTCGAAACGCCAAGCCGATGAGCGCATTCACGTCGCGGATGCCATGTTCACCACCTGCGATGCGCCCAATCCCCACTACCACTTTCAGCTGAACAAGGCGATCATGATCCCGGGGGAAAAGGTCGTGAGTGGGCCGTTTTTCCTCAAGGTGCGGAAGGTCCCGATGCCGCTCGGGTTGCCGTTCGGCTGGTTTCCGACCGCGCCCGAGAAGCGGAGCCACGGCCTGCTGATGCCGGGGTATGGGGACGGCGGTGATTTGGGATTCTTTTTGAAGGACTTGGGGTATTACTTGCCCATCGGGGATGTCGCGGGGCTTCGGCTTGTGGGCGACTTCTACACCGGGGGGACGTGGGCGGTCCGATCGACGGCGAATTACGCGGTGCGCTATCGGGGGAGTGGCTCATTGAACCTGAGTTTTCAGCGGCGGCGCGTGGGCTTCACGGGGTCGAGCGGATTGAGCATTGACAACACCTTTTTCGTCCGGTGGAACCACACCCGCGACCCGCGTTCACGCCCCAACAGCCGCTTCAGCGCGAACGTCAATTTCGGTTCGAGCAACAACTTCCAAACGAACTTGAGCAGTTCGCAAACGGAGTTTCTTTCAAATACCTTCCAGTCGAGCGTTCAGTGGTCCCACAGCCTGCCGCGCACCCCGTTCTCCTTAGCGGCGAGCGCCCGGCACACGCAAAACTCGACCACGGGAAACGTGGACGTGACGGTGCCGTCGTTGACGCTGAACATGAACCGTTCCTCCCTTGCGAAATTGGTGGGGCTGCCCGCCGGCCGCTCCCGCTTGATGGACGACGTTCAGCTCACGGCTTCGAGCCGATTTGAGCAAACGTTTTCCGCACCGGACACCGTGATCGCTGCAGGGGCGTGGAGCG
Source organism: Bacteroidia bacterium (assembly GCA_030427925.1). Classification (GTDB taxonomy): domain Bacteria; phylum Bacteroidota; class Bacteroidia; order Flavobacteriales_D; family Sanyastnellaceae; genus JALQTD01. The sequence goes on from JAUICJ010000008.1 coordinate 11,886, forward strand.
AGGTGCAGTCGCGCAATGGGATGAAGCATTCGGTGACGGCCACCAGTTCGATGCGGCTGGGTTTTGTGAGCATCACGCCGAGTGCTTCGTATAACGAGTTTTGGGCGTTCCAGCGAGTGGACCAGCGGTTGGTGGAGCAGGAGCCGGGAGTGTTCGGGGTGGTGGCCGATACGTTGGGTGGGTTTGCGTCGACGCGGGATTGGCGGGTGAGTGCCAATGCGAGCACCCGGTTTTACGGGATGTTTCGGTTGGGGGCGAACAGCAAGGTGCCGGCCATTCGGCACGTGCTGAGTCCGAGCCTGGGATTGAGCTACACTCCAGAGAACACGCGGACGCGGGAATTGACGCTCGGGGACGATGTGGTGGAGTGGAATCCGTTTGGCCTCAGCCGATTCCTGCCCGGGGACATCCGCTCCTCCGGTGCCGCCAATTTCTCACTTTCCCAAAACCTCGAAGCGAAGGTCCGCACCGCGGAAGGCGACCTGAAGAAGGTGAAGCTCATCGACAACATCGTGACCAGCGCGAACTACAATTTCATGGCGGACAGCATCCGGCTGAGCGAAGTGACGACGCGGGCGTTCACGAACCTGTTCAACCGCGTCACGGTGAACCTGTCGGCGACCCACAATGCGTACGCCCGTGATTCAACGGGCGCTGTGGTGAATGCGTTCCTTGCGCAGCGAGGAGAGGGGCTCGCTCGGTTGACGCGGGCGACGGCCGCACTCGGTTCATCGTTCCAAGGGGGCAACGAGTCGGGTTGGCCGTGGAACGCGCGGCTCGATTACACGGTCAATGCGAACCGTGTGTTCAACCCGGCCGCGCAACGCGATTCCACGATCCTGCGCCAAAGCGTGAACGTGCGGGGCGGCGCCACGTTGTTCGATAAATGGCGGGTCGATGTGCAATCGGGGTACGATTTGGTCCAGCGCGAATTCACGCCCACCACCCTCAACATCACGTGGGACCTCCACTGCTGGGAACTCGCCGCGAATTGGGTGCCGTTCGGCGTCCGCCAAAGTTTCTACATTCGGCTGAACATCAAGGCGTCCATGCTGCGCGACCTCAAGCTCGAGGCCCGCGGCGCGAACGGCCAGCTCATCTTCTGATCTTCAGCTCCGCCCGAGCCAGCGAACCGCGAGCACCACCAGGCAGAACAGGAACATCCAAATGCTGATCTTATTGACCCCGTGCATCATGCGCAGGTTCACGTCGTCGTCGGGATTCCGCCGGAACAAGTTGCGCGGATTGAGGTAGTGGGCGATGCGTTGGAAGAACATGGTTCAGTCGGTTGGGGACAAATGAGCGATGACGGAAATCTCCACCCGGGCGCCCTTCGGCAATCCCGCCACGAACACCGCTTCCCGAGCGGGAAAGGGTTGGGGCATTGCCTCGCGGTAAGCAGCGTCCATTTCGGCGTAGTCGTCCGAGTCGATTAGGAAAACCGTTGCCTTGACCACTTGGTTCAACGACGCGCCTGCCGATTCGAGGATCCGGGCCACGTTCGCCAAACTTTGGTTCGTAGCGGCATGGATGGATTCGCTCAGGAGGTGGCCGGTCGCGGGGTCGATCGGGATTTGGCCACTGACGAAGAGGAAATCGCCTGCCCGAACGGCTTGGCTGTACGCGGCAACGGGCGCCGCGGCATCGGAGGAGGAAACGGTTTGTGCCATGTGCCGAAGCTACGAAAGTTCATGCGGGAGTTGCGCCCGGTTTTGCGACCTTAGCGGGACAAAATTTGGCCGTGCGCATCCTGCTCATCGACAACTACGACTCGTTCACTTGGAACCTGCACCACGCGCTCGAACGCGAAGGAGCCCAAGTCGACGTCCACCGCAACGATCGGGTCGTGCCCGCTGGCATCACCGGTTACCACGGCGTCGTCCTGTCACCTGGCCCCGGTTTGCCATCCGAAGCGGGCCAAACCCTCAACGTCCTCGCCATCGCGGCCGCCCAACGCATGCCCGTTCTCGGTGTCTGCCTCGGCATGCAAGCCATGGCCATCGCGTACGGCGGCGAACTCGCGCCCCTGGACGCCGTCCTGCACGGCGTGGCCACCGAACTTCGCGCCGCCAGCGATCCCCTCTTCGCTGGCATCGCCCTGCCCACGCCCATCGGCCACTACCACAGTTGGATGGTGGACGAACGCGATCTCCCCGCTGCGCTGTCCATCACGGCCCGCAACGTCAACGGCCTGCCCATGGCCATGCGGCACGCCACCCTTCCCCACGTGGGCGTTCAGTTCCATCCCGAATCCGTCCTCACGCCCGAAGGCCCCACCATGCTGGCGAATTGGCTCGGCGAAGTTGAAGCCCACCGCGCCCTCCATCCCGTGCGCCCCGCCACCGTTCCCGTCTGGACCCCCGAGTCCTGAACGAAAAAACCGGGAACCCCTTTCGGAATCCCCGGTTTCTCTGGCCTCTCAAGCCCTCAGTCGCGGTAGTTCTGCATCACCTCCTCGAAGGTGTTCTTGAACTGATCGTAGTTGTATTCCGCCCGGATGCGCTCTTCCTGTTGCAGGCTTTCCACGTAAGCGTCGGCGATGTCCGCGCCGCTCAATTCGATGGCGAGGTAGGCGATGTACTTCTTGTCCGTGGTCATGGTCAATTCTTGACAAATCGTAATGGCGCCATTCAACCGCTGGTTCACAATCGTGCGCGACAACTCGTTGAATTTGCTCGTTGCTTCTTCGGTCGTGTTGAAGCCCAATTGCGTGGCTTGGTTTTCAGCGACCAATTCGACCGTGGCCTCGATGGCCCGCGCCAGGGTGGCTTCTGCGTTTTGGCGGGCAATCTTCTTCGCGATTTCACGCTGGGGGCTGCTGCCGGTGGCCGAGGCCCGGAAGTAGTCCTTGTTGGTCAAGAATTCCGGTCCAGAGCAGTATTCAACAATGCGAACCTCTCCGCGGGTGTCCGGCGTCGAGGTGGTGGCGGCTTCTTTTTTGCAGCCCACAAAGGCGAGGGGCAAGGTGAGGGCCAAAGCGGCGAAGGTGCGTACGTTCATGGTCGTAGAATTGGGTTTCTTTTGTTGTTGTGTGAGCGAAATTCGTGCCAAAACAGGTTTCAACCGAATCACTGGTACAGCGATTCCAACATTTCTTGCAGGAAACTGCCCCGGATTTCCATGCTGGCTTTCGTGTAGGCGGCCTGCGATGCGGCATCCCAGCTGAGTTGAACGCCTTTTACTCGGTCCATGGTTTTGTGAAGGACCAGGTCTCCGTTGCGGTCCATCAGCTGGATGGATGCGTTGAGCAGAGCGGTGTGGAATCCTTGTCCTTGACCTCCTTGTTGGGTGTCTGAAGTCAATTCGATGATGAGGTCCGCTTGGGCTTCGGAATCGGTGATGCGCACGCCGCGCTCGGAGAGGGCGCTGCTGAGGGCTTGCTGCAAGGCGCGGTCGCGCGTGGGTCCGCCAAATGCCGATTCCCGACCGCTGATGAAGACCGTGGGCTCAACGAGTCGGATGGGCACCAGGAGTTCCGGTGCTTCGAGCCCGTCAATCAAGGCCTGGACCGCAAGTCCGGGCAGTTCGGGCATCAGGGCGTCCACGTCGATGTTCACGCGCAATTCCGCCCGCCGCACGCCCGGATCGAATCCATCGATGACCACGGCTGCCATGCCGTCGCCGTTCGTCCGAACGACCTTGCGGTGGGGCAAGGTGCCACGGCTGTACCGCGCGATGAGGGGAAGGTTCGGTACGGCTCCTCCTTCGAGCAAGGTTTGGACCACCACTTCCCCACGATAATGCGTGCCAAATCCCAATTCCACTTCCGAAACCGACGCCTCCAATCGCAGCCCGTTCAAGACGCGGTTGATGCCGATCAAGCAGGCCTGGTCCACGGCCACCCGCTCGCCCGCGGCATTCTGCCACCAGTTCACCTCGCCCCAATACCGCTCCAAGGCCGAAAGCCCGCGCACGAATCGGTCCAATGCGCTCCCGACATCCCGGCTTTGCTCCGCGGCCAATCCCGCTTCGTAGAAACCGGCGGCCACCGCGACGGCCGCGGATTTCCGCTCGGCTTTGATGCGATCGTACGTGGCCTTGTTCAGCCGGTAATAGGCCCAAACTTCCGTGTCCGTTTCATGCACCCCGACGAGTTCGTACCCTTCGAGGTCTTCTTGGCTCGAACTGCGGATGTCCTCTTCGAAGCGCTGCGAAACCCGCGCATCCCGTTGCAGGGTATTCAGCACGGATGTGGCTTCCACTTTGACGGAAATTTCGCCCGCGAGGGCGCTCAGCGCGCGGCTTTTTGCCACTTCTGCCGCGTTGAACGGGTGCTGCGCTTTGGAGGTCGAGGCAATGCCCAGGTAATAGCCGGGCATTGCAGGACGCTCCGTGACCCAAGCCGGCGTTGAGTCAGCAAGCTGCCGCTGGCTGCCGCACGAAGCGAACAACAAGGCCGCAAACAAAGCGCCCAGCACACCGTTTCTCCAACGCAGCAAATGCATCATGGGACGATTTCAAGCAAATTCCGTTCCAAGGCTTCGCGAATGCCCTTTGCCGATTCCTGGACCGCATCATTCAGCAAGGTCGATTCAGCGATCAATTCTTGACGCGAAGCAAGCAGCCCTTGCAATTCCCGCTGGCCGCTGCGGTTCACCGTTCCGCTCATGTTCGCAGGAAACAGGTTGTTGCGGTTGCCCGTGTACTTGGCGAAGCGGATGGCGTCGCTCTTCGAGCGCGTGATCATTTCTGACGCTAGCGTTTCCCCGGTGGCGAGCGAAATCAAAGCCAAATTGAACGTCACCGAAACCTCTCGACTCTGCTCAAATTCCATGTACGTAACGGCCCGGTACTGCGTGTCGTAATACTTCTTCCCCTCCGCATTCACCTTCTCGACGCGGTACGATTCGAAGCCCTGACGGGTGTAGCGCCGCAGTTCGGTTTGGCTGGCTTCGTAGGACACGACGGTGCCTTTCATCAACGCTTTCGCGCCCAAGAGTCCCCCGACTTCGATCGCGGTATTCTCGTCGAGCATGCCGCTCAACGCGAGCTGCTGCTCTTGCAAAATCATTTGCTGGTTCTCGCGATCCACCACTTTAAGGAAGGGGTCCGCCGAGTTCGCCACTTCCTGCATCACATAGGTGCGGAACTTGTTTTCGAGGTTCGGCCGGTCAGAACCGTTTTGGAAGCCGATGACAGCGATGGTGTAAAGGCCCTGAGCGAGCGCCTCGTCTTTCAAGGCAGCGGCGTCTTTGAAGTCCAGCTTTCGGCCGATGACCTCGTCAAACGCGCGGTATGCTGACCGGTATTCCCCCACACTCAAGGCCGTTTTGCCGCTGCGGTAGCGCGGCTCGCAGTAGGCGATGTCCGCTTGCAAATCGGCGTCGCGAAAGCTCGGGTCGAGCCGAACGATTTCCTCGAACTTCGAGAGCGCGTCGTTGAAGCGTTCTGTTGCGAGGTCTTCCATGCCTTCTTCGTACAGATCGTCCATGTGAGCTGACTTCACTTGGTTGAACGCCATCTTGTGACGTTCTGGGAAGTCGAGCCGAACGTTAACGCCACCGATTTTATCGAAGTAAGCCATAGCGGCTTCGTACGTCCGCACCGCTTCAGCGCGGTCGTTGAGGGCAACGGCGCTTTGGAAGTCGTCCAACCGCATGTTCAGCACGCCTTGGCCCGCGCGTTGCAGGGAAGCAAGGGCGTCGACGTGCGACCGATCTTTCATCACGGCGGCGTAATAGAGGTTTGCGGCTTGTTCGATTTGGCCTGCATTCTCCAATTCTGAACCCTTCTTAACGAGGGCCTTCGGTCCATTGCAGCCGACGAACAACAAGGCCGCGAAGGCCACCACCCAAGCTGCAAACTTCATTCTCCAATGGCTTCTTGCAAGTCGTCGATGGAGAGTTCAAATTCGAACGCGTCGTAGACTTGGTAGTAGTTGCTGGGATCCACGCAACGGCTGTGAGCGAAGATGGCGAATTCGAGCCGGCTGTCTTCGAACGTAAACACTTGCATGACTTGCTTGATTTGCTTGGCCGTGAGGTAGTTGCCGGAGAGGGGGGCCTTCGCAGTGGAGAGTTTGCTGTCTTCAAAGGTCTTGCTGCGGATGGCGTTCAAATAGTCGTTGAAATCCATGGAAGACATCGCCACGGGGCCGGCCGGCGCAGCGGGTTCGGCAACGGGCTCGTCCTCCCATCCGCCGCCCCAGTTGCCGGTGCTCGTGCTGGTGGTGGTGGTCGTAACGTTCACGTTCACGCTGCCGAGGGCACCTGCTGCGGCTTGCATCATGTTGCCGAGGTTGACGTTCATGGAAACCGACTCCGTGGACGTGCCGCCGTTGGCCTGGACACTCATCGTGGCTTGGCCGTTGCTGGGAGCGATGACGGTGCCAACATCTGCAGCACCGGCGTCATATCCGGCAGGAGGAGGCATCGATGAAGGTGCGTCGGCCATCGGAGCGTATCCGTTCATGCGCAACACGTAATCGCCCTTGCGGTTGAGTTTGACGAGGAAGGTGGAGTGCACGCCGTTTTCGATGCCGACGTTGTTTTGGGCAAAGTCCGCGAGCGTGGGGTCTTCAAAATCGATGCGCACTTGGTAGAAACCTGCTTGCATGTCCTTCACCTCTACCCGTGGTGAAGGGGCGGCGTTTTGTTTCATTTGGTTCACGTACAGGGTGAAGGTTTCACCGAGCTCCGAGAACACTTCAAGTTCGCCTTGAGCACTGAGCTGTTGAGGTGCCAAAATGCCCGCCACTGCGAGCATTCCAATGATTCCAATTCGTTGCATGGTTCGGTTCATTTGATGGTGCAATTTAGACAAGTCACCGCACCTGTGTTCAAATCCTGTGCCAAATCCGCGCCGACAATCCGTAGTTCGCGGCTTACCTTGGCGTTCGAAACCAACTGTTGATCCTGCACGCCGTGAAGAATTTGTTGATTTTGGGAGCCGGTCGCTCGAGTTCTACGCTGATCAAAGAAGCGCTCGTTCGCGCAGAAGCGATGGGATGGAACGTGCTCGTGGGGGATGTGAACGGGGATTTGGCTCAAGCCAAAATCGAGGGCCATCCCCGAGGGACGGCCTTCGCGTTGGACCCGCACGACACGGAGGAGCGCGATCGGCGCATTCGGGAGTCGGATTTGGTCATTTCCATGGTTCCCGCTTTTTTGCACGCCCCCATTGCCGAGGTGGCCATTCGCGCGGGCAAACCCTGCATCACCCCGAGTTACATTGCTCCGGACATGGCCGCACTGGACGGTTTGGCCCGCGAGCACGGCGTCCTCGTCCTGAACGAAGTCGGCCTCGACCCGGGCATCGATCACCTCAGCGCCATGAAGGTCCTCGACGAAATTCGCGAGCAGGGAGGCGAAATCACGTCCTTTGAATCCTTCTGTGGCGGACTCATTGCTCCCGAGTCCGACACGAATCCTTGGCACTACAAGTTCAGTTGGAACCCCCGCAACGTGGTCATTGCGGGCCAAGCCGGCGCAGCCACCTTCCTCGATGGTGGCCGCGTGCGCATGGTCCCGCCGCATCGGCTGTTCCAGCAGGCCCGTTCAGTGGAAGTCGGCGGCATGGCGTTCGAAGGCTATCCGAACCGCGATTCGTTGGCCTACCGGGAGCGCTACGGGTTGACGAATGCCCAAACCCTCGTGCGCGGCACCCTTCGCGGCGCTGGGTTTTGCGAGGCGTGGCAAGCGTTCGTCACCCTCGGGTGCGTCCGCGATGATGCCCGGCTCACGTGGCAGCAGGGGGTGAGCTGGCCGGTTTGGCTCAGGACGTTTCTTCCCGCCGAATACGCGGGACTCGGCATTCGCGATGCGGTGGCGGCGTGCACGGGCGCCTCGGAATCCGCACTGGACAAATGGGCTTGGCTCGGTTTGTTCGACGATTCCCAGGGCCCGAAGACGACGGAAGGCACCCCGGCCGATGTGTTGCAGGAGTTGCTGGAGTCCGCTTGGGTCCTCGAACCGGAAGACCGGGACATGATCGTCATGTGGCACCGGTTCGGCTACACGTTGCGTGGCGAAAACCGGGAGCGCATCAGTGCCCTGCGCTTGGATGGGCGGGACAGCACCTTCACGGCAATGTCCGACACGGTGGGCATGCCGATGCTCCTCGCCGCGGAGGTCCTGCTCGAAGAGGGCGGCTTCGGACGAACGGGGGTGGAGGCGCCGATGGACCGGGCTTATTACGACGTGCTGCTGCCGCGATTGGAAGCCTGGGGCGTGCGATTTGAGGAAACCGATCGCGCGGTGTGATGGGGGCGTGGTGGCTGCTCGCGGGCTTGGTGTGCGGTTGCGGAGGGCATCCCGATTGGCCGGCTGAAGGCCAAGTCGACGCTGCCTGGGTGGAAGAGGCGCTTGCTTGGCGGGTGCGGGCGAACGTCCGCAATTGCCCGGACGTTGCGGAGGCGGTGGATGCGCTGACCCTCGCGTGGATTGCCCAATCGGCCGACGTCGTTGTGCGGGTCGACCAAGCGGATTGGCCCGTGTTGACGGGGCGCACCGAATGGGTGAAACCGTTGGTCCAAATCCTGGCCCTCGATGCCCTCGAGTCCCATCCCGAACGCCCATTGCGCGCTACCCAACGCCTCCGGCGCCAAGTTCGTTTGACGCACCCGCTCTACCCCGAAGACCGCCGCGATTTCCGCGAAGCCCTCCGCGCCACGCGCCGAGCACAAAAAAAGGCGACCGAAGCCGCCTCGTAGGAGAAATCCGATGGCGTTTACCGCACGACGCCCACCAACTGGGCCTTTTCGTACGTCATGCCCGCCACCCGAACGTAGTTGCGCTCCGGTCCAAATTGCCCGTCCTCGTGCCACTTCAACACCGCAACGGGGAATTCGAAGTCGTCACTTGCCGCAAGTTCCGGAGTGAGCCCGTGCATCGTCATGTTCAACACGTAGTGCAGTTCGCCCTCTGCGGATTTGGCCGCGAGCGCCGAAGCCCACTCCGTCGCAACTTCTTCTGTACGGGTATCGAATGTGACGCGCTTCGTGACCGCGCCGGCTTCCCGAAACTCCAGGGTGTAGACGTGGCCGAGCTCCAGCGAGGTGCTGTATTTGCCCCGGCGATTGGGGGTCACGGTTTCCATTTCCGTGTTGCCTTGGTACACCACCACATCCACGTTGCGCGGGGCATCGGTGTGGCTAGCGACCGCTCCAGACACGCTGAGCTGCGCCTGGATCAGGTTCGTCAGGGCGCTGGTCAGGACCAAGGCCATGAGCGAAGCGATGCGTAGGGTTTGCTGAATCATGCGCTCGTTTACGGGAGGGCAGAACAAAAGGTTGCGCGGTGGGGTTTGGTCTGAAAACGCCTTAGTTTCGAAGGCCAAACCGCCAGCATGCGCACGTTCGACATCCCCCCTTTCTACCGCAGTCCCATCATCAGCCGCGTCAAGGCCGCCCGCAAAGCCGCCGATCCGCGCAAACGCGACTTCACGCCGACGCTGCTCGACTTCGGCACGGTGCGCATCCTCCTCGCCCGCCACTTCGGCTTTTGCTTCGGCGTGGAACATGCCATCGAGCAAGCGTATCGCGCCCTCGATGAAAACCCCGGCAAGCGGATTTTCCTGCTCAGCCAAATGATCCACAATCCCGAAGTCAACGCCGACCTCGAAGAGCAAGGCATCCGCTTCCTGATGGACACGAGTGGCAACGTCCTGCTCCCGTTCGAGGGCCTGACTCCCGACGATGTGGTCATCGTGCCCGCATTCGGGACGACGGTGGAAATCGAGGAACGCCTCACGGCGGCGGGCGTGGACATCGCGACGTACAACACGACGTGCCCCTTCGTCGAGAAGGTCTGGAACCGCGCGGCGAAGCTCGGCGACCAGCAGTACACCGTGGTCGTCCACGGCAAACCGGCGCACGAAGAAACCCGGGCCACCGTCAGCCACGCGGCCCGCACGGCACCGGTGCTCGTCGTTCAGGACCACGACGAGGCCGAGGTGCTGGCTTCCATGATGCGGGGCGAACGCCCGTGGTCGGAATTCGAGGCGCATTTCAGCGGGCGAACCACCCCGGGATTTGATCCGGAACGCGACCTCCAACGCATCGGCGTGGTGAACCAAACCACCATGCTCGCCTCCGAAACCCAAGGCATCAGCGCGCTCCTCGAGGCCGCTCTCACCACCCAACGGCCCGCGGAGGATTTCGCGAACACCCGCGACACGCTCTGCTATGCCACGAACGACAACCAGCAAGCGACCACGGGTGCCCTCGACTCCGGGCTGGCGCAGGTGGCCCTCGTGGTCGGCGGCTACAACAGTTCGAACACGTCGCACCTCGTGGAGCTGTGCGAGCAGGTCGTGCCCACGTACTTCATTCGCAACGAGCGCGAGTTGCTCGAGGACGGGAGCATTCGGCACTTCGATTTGCACGCGAAAGCGGAGCGGGTGTCTACGGCTCCTTGGCCAGCGGGGGTGCCCACGGTGTTGGTGACGAGTGGTGCTTCGTGTCCGGATGCTACGGTGGACCGGGTCATTCAGCGGGTGCTGGGCGATTTTCCGGGAGCGCGGCCGGTCGATGAGGTGTTGACGGAATTTGGCCAAACCCCAGCCTGACTTCCAAGGTCAGCCGGAGCGCCTTCCTTACCTTCGCAGGCGATGGAAGCCCCCAAATTGCGCAGCATGTTTCGGAACGTGCGGACGGAGCCTCGGCGGTTTGCGTTCCGTTCGCGCCACCTGCCCGATGTTCGGGAAGAGTGGACGGAACGGAAGCGGCGCGTGGAAGCAGAGGTCCTCGGGAAGCCGCTTGATGGCGGTGCGCGCGGCATTTCCTTCCGGAAAGGCAAGGGCGACGAAGTGCTGTCTGACCGCGCGGAGCGTCGGCGTGCAGCGATTCGTGGAGCGCGTCGTGCGGCCTTGCGGGCAGCCCTCATCGGGGCCTTCCTGTGTTGGTTGGCCTATCAGGGCATTCTTTGGCTTGAAGGCTCGGAGTTCGCGAACCTCATGAATTCCCTGCAGAATGGCTGATTGCATTGCGCGCTTGCCCGAACACGTGGCGAACCAAATCGCAGCGGGTGAAGTCATCCAGCGGCCGGCAGCGGCGGTTAAGGAACTCGTGGAAAACGCGGTGGATGCGGGGGCGACGCGCATTGAGGTGCGCATCAAGGACGCCGGGCGCACCCTCATCCAGGTCATCGACAACGGGGTGGGCATGACCGAAGGCGATGCGCAGCGGTGCTTCGAGCGGCATGCGACTTCCAAAGTCCGTTCGGCTGACGACCTCTTCGAAATCGCGACGAAGGGATTTCGGGGCGAGGCGTTGGCATCCATTGCGGCAATTGCGCACGTGGAGTTGAAAACCCGGCGTGAGGAGTCGGAAGTGGGCACGCGGGTGCTCGTCGAAGGCAGCGCGCAGCAACCGGTGGAACCGTGTACCATGCCCGTGGGGACGCAGTTCGCAGTGCGGAACTTGTTTTACAACGTGCCCGCCCGCAGGAACTTCCTGAAGTCCGATGCCGTGGAGATGCGGCACATCATCGACGAGTTTCAGCGCGTTGCGTTGGCCCACGAGGCGATTCATTTCGTCCTGTTTCACAACGACACGGAGGTGTTCAACTTGAAGCCGGGCTCCCGCCGGCAACGCGTGGTGGGGGTGTTCGGGGCGAAGTACGATGAACGTTTGGTGCCCATCGAAGAGTCGACGGATGTGGTGGCGGTGGAGGGATTTGTGGGGAAACCGGAGTTTGCTCGACGGACTCGGGGGGAGCAGTTCCTGTTCGTGAACCGTCGGTTCATCAAGCACTCAGCGCTGCATCGCGCCATCGTGGAGGCGTTTGAAGGGCTGTTGTCCCCCAGCGCGCATCCGCTTTACGTGCTGTTTTTGACCATTGATCCGCATCGCGTGGACGTGAACATTCACCCGACGAAGGTGGAGGTGAAGTTTGAGGAAGACCGTTCGATTCAGGCCCTGTTGCGGCCTGCGGTGCGTCGGGGATTGGGGCGGTTTCAAGTGGCACCGACGCTGGATTTTGATCAAGAGTCGTCCTTGAACATCCGGGAGTTGGAGCCGGGGGCAACCGTGGTGCCGCCGCAGGTGACCATCAATCCGAATTACAATCCGTTCGAGTCCGAGCGGCCTTCGGCGCCGCGTTCTCCGGCGCAGTGGCTCGAGAAGCGGCCATCGTCGGCGGCCATCGGGGCGTGGCAAGCGCACTACGCGGCGGTGGAGGTTCCGGCGCTGCCGAAGACCGAGCCTTCCGGGCGCCAGGAGGAGCCGGAGGTGGCGCGGACCTTGTTCTTCTTCCGAAACCGCTTCATCGTGACGGCCATCCGATCGGCGCTGTTGCTCATCGACGCGCGGCGGGCCCACCAACGGGTGCTGTACGAATCGCTCGTGGAACAACTGGAGTCCGTTGCAGCGCCGTCAGCCCCGACCCAAACCCTTTTGTTTCCCGAAGCGGTGCACTTGCCCCCCGCAGACACCTTGCAGCTCATGGAGGCAGCACCGTGGTTGCGCAAGCTCGGGTTGCATTTCGAAGCGGGATCCGATGGGGTTCAAGTGACGGGGATGCCGGTGGAAGGGGAGTCGACACCCAAGGATTTGATCGACGCGGTGCTTGCCGAAGCGGAGGAGGAGGTCGAGGGCATTTCGCGGGAGGAGCGGGTGGCAGCAGGGTGGGCGCGGCGTTTGGCCCACCGGCCGGGCAAGGTGCTGGGCAAGGAAGAAATGGAAGATTTGGTAGACCGTTTGTTCGCGTGCTCGACGCCTGCGCGCGACCCCTTCGGTCGGCCGGTCATCGTTACCTTTGAGGACGCCGAAATTTTAGAACGATTCCGCTGATGCTTCAGAACACGCCATTGGTCGTCCGCAACCTCATCATCATCAACGTGCTGTTTTTCCTGGCCAGCATGGTCATGCCGGCGGGACTCTCGACCGAATTGTTTGCGGGGACGTATCCGGGATCGCCGTTTTTCAAGCCCTGGCAGTTGGTGACGCACATGTTCATGCACGGCGGGTTGGCGCACATCGCGTTCAACATGTTTGCGCTGTTCATGTTTGGGAGCCAACTCGAGCGGCTGTGGGGCGCGAAGCGGTTCTTGAACTTTTACCTCGTGAGCGGGTTGGGTGGGTTTTTCCTGCATGAGTTTGTGTTGGGATTGCAACTGCACGATCAGTTTGGGACCTTCTTTCCGCCGCTCGAGGCCATCGTGCCTGCGGGCGCGACGCCGTCCCAAGCCGCTCGGTTTGTGGAGTACACCTATGGTCGGGTGGTGGGGGCCAGTGGGGCGATTTTCGGGTTGTTGTTGGCCTTCGGGATGCTGTTCCCCAATACGCGGCTGATGCTGTTGTTTCCGCCCATTCCCATCAAGGCGAAGTACTTTGTGATTGGGTATGGCGTCATCGAATTGCTGATGGGCATGCAGAACAATGTGGGGGACAACACGGCGCACTTTGCACACCTCGGGGGAATGCTGTTCGGTTATTTGTTGTTGAAGTATTGGCAAAAAGATCGCGGAACGTTTTATTGAACCATGTGGAAGCAGTGGATTGAACGATGGAAGAGCGGGAATGCGCTGTTCCGGCTTGTGGTGGTGAACGTTGCGGTGTTCTTGATCGTGGCCACGTTGCGGCTTGCCGTGCGCATGGGGTGGGAAGCTGGAGCGGAATGGGAGGCCTCGGCGTTTGGGTTGGCCACGACCTGGCAGTTGGAGGGGCTGGCGGCTAGGCCGTGGAGCGCGTTGACCCATGCGTTTGTGCATTTGGACGTGTGGCACATTGCGATGAACCTGCTCGTGCTGTGGTGGATGGGCCGGGTGTTCATGGCCCAACACGGCAACCGGCGCCTGCTCAGCGTTTACTTCGTGGGGGCGTTGGCGGGTTGGTTCGCGTATGTGGCGGTGCTGAACGGCTTTCCCGGGTTGCGGAGCGGGCGTTGGGCGTTGGGGGCGAGTTCGGCGGTGATGGCCATCTTAGCGGCGGCCGCTGCGACGGAACCGGATCGGCGGGTGAACTTGATGTTTTTCGGACCAACGGCGTTGAAGTACTTGGCCATCGGATACGTGGTTTTGGATTACATCATGTTGAGCTCGGGTGAGAATTCTGGGGGGCACATTGCGCATTTGGGCGGGGCGTTGTTTGGGTTTGTGTGGGCTCGGCGTTTGGCCCAAGGCACGAACCTGACCCGGTGGATGGAGCGCTTGCTCGATTTCCTCGCCACCGGTCACCGGCCGATGCGCGTGGTGAAGCCGAAGCGTCGTGGAACGCGCAAACAACCGGACACCCGCAGTGCACGCATCAAAACGGATGAGCAATTCAATGCCGAGCGCAAAGCAAATGCCGAGCGCCTCGATCGCATCCTCGATAAGATCTCGCGGCACGGGTACGATCGGCTGACGAAGGAGGAGAAGGATTTCCTGTTCCGTCAATCGAACCAATGAAGAAGCAGGAGAAGCCGCGGCGTGGGGCGTGGGGCAGTGGCCTGTTCGTGACATTGGGCTTGGTCGGTGTGGCCGCAGCGGAGGTGGCGGTGCACGTTTCGCCGGAGGAGTTTCCTTGGTTGGCGCCGGCGGGCTTGGTGTACCCGATTTCGTTGGCGGGGTTGCTGTTGGGGGTCGCGTGGCGCTTGTTTGCGGGGCGGTGGTTGGATTGCATCGTGCCGCTGATTGCGCTGGGCTATACGTACCCGCATGCCCGGTTGTTGTTGGGGGGCGGGGCGCAGGCGGATGGCGTGGAAGGCCTGCGCGTCATGACGTGGAACGTGCGGCAGTTCGATCGGTTCGAGTGGTTGGAGGGAGCGGCGACGCGGGATGCGTTGTTGCAGGAGTTGGCGCAGGCGAATGCGGACGTGATTTGCCTCCAAGAGGTGTATGAGGATCGCCGTTCGAATCCGTATGTGACGGCGAAATCGGTGCAGCGAGCGGTGGATTTGGGCCAAATCCATTCCGATTTTGAAAGCGAGCGCAACCGGGATGGGGTGTTCGGCGTGATGACGCTCACGCGGTATCCGATCGTGCGCAAGGAACGCATGGTGTTTCCCGGCGATCCGGGCAACGGAGCCATCCTCACGGACGTTCGAATCGGCGACGACACCGTCCGCATCATCAACGCCCACTTGAGCTCGCTCCGCCTCGATCGGGAGGATTACGATGCCGTTCGCGAGGGCCCCGATGCCGAATCGGGTCGCCGACTCCTCGGTCGCTTGAACACGGCGTGGGCCAAACGCGCCACCCAAGCCGAGCAGTTGCAGGCGGCCATTGAGTCCGCTCCGCACCCCGTCATCGTGTGCGGGGATTTCAATGACACGCCCGTATCCTATGCGCTGAACGCACTGCGGTCGGCGGGATTGGAGGATGCGTTTGCGAAGGCGGGAACGGGGTTTGGGGGCACCTACATCGGCGATTTGCCGCCCATGCGGATCGATTACATCCTGCATTCGGACGCGTTCGAGGCGTTGCGTGTGGAAGAGGGGGCGGTCGTTCTGAGCGACCACCGGTGGGTTCAAGCCGTCGTTCAGCTCGTGGATTGAGTATTTTTGCGCCATGAACGGAGCGCATGATTTTGACCTGGTGGCGTTTGGTGCCCACCCCGATGACGTGGAGCTGTCCGCGGGAGGGACGGTGGCTTTGGAGGTGAGCCGCGGAAGGAAGGTGGCGTTGGTGGATTTGACGCGGGGTCAATTGGGAACCCGCGGCACCGTCGCCACCCGTGAGGCGGAGGCCGCTGCAGCCGCAGCCATCCTCGGCATTGCGCACCGGGAGAACCTGGGCATGGAGGACGGGTGGTTCGAGGTCGATCGAGCGCACCTGCTGGAGGTGGTGGAGTCCGTGCGCCGGTTGCGTCCCCGCGTGGTGTTGGCGAATGCCCTTGACGACCGCCACCCGGATCACGGTCGGGGTGCGGAACTCGTCGCCCGAGCTTGCTTCCTCGCTGGCCTCTTGCGCATCGAAACCACGGACCGTGAATCCGGTGAAGCCCAGCCACCGTGGCGCCCATCCGCGGTCTACCATTACATCCAAGACCGCAACCGCACCCCGGATTTCGTGGTCGACATTACCGGACACGAGGAAGTGAAGATGCGCGCCGTCATGGCCTACACTACGCAATTTCACCGGCCGGAGGAATCAGGCGCCCCCGCGACCCCCATTTCGTCGCCCGAGTTCCTGGAGCACCTGCGCGGCCGCATGCGCACCATCGGGCGTCCCGCGGGATTCGCTTACGCCGAAGGGTTTGAGTCGTCGCGTTTGATCGGCGTGACGGATTTGTTCGCCCTCAGCTGATGCCAGTCGCTTCGCCGCGGCATCCATTCCGCTAGCCGCATGCGTTCTTCGCGGTGAAGGCCCCAGGCCAAACCCACCACCTGAACGCCCCCCGCGACCGACGCCGCTGCAGCGGCCCCAACCGCCCCATACGGAGCGTACCAAAGGGCTCCGCACACCACCACGGCCACCAACCCAGCCCCCGACGTCCACGCATTCCAACGGTGCTGCCCGATGCCGCTCAGGTGGTGGGAAAGCAAGCCCGCCACCGACCCCGCCAGGACCGCGGGGCCCAAAGCCGCCAGCACTTCCCGAATCCCCGCCACCCCAAACGCCCGCGCATAGCCCGCCTCCGGAAGTGCCATCGCCACCGACCACAGCCCAGCAGCGAGCCCTGCCGTCAGGAGGGCGAATGCGCGGGTGCTCGCCAGCCGCTTCCCGCGGTCGGAGGTCCCCGCCGTACGCGCATGCAATACCGGCGCCAGGGCACGCGCCGCCGTCCACATCGCCTCCATGCCATAAAAGGCAATCGAAAACAACCCCGCGACCGCAGCGCCCGATGCCCCCAAGCGCGCCAGCCAAGTGAACGGCAAGCGGTTCGTCAACAACTGGAGGAGGGCTCCCGTTTGGGCCGAACGGCCCAAGCGCCAGAGCTCCGACCAAACCCGCCCATCGAAAGGAACCTTCGGCCCCAGCGATTTGCGCACGCGCCAAGCGGCATCGCCCGCCGTCCACGCCAGCGCCAGCATCAGTGCAGCCACGAATCCTTCGAGCGAGCGCCACCCGAGCGTGAAGGCGGAAACGAGGAAGGTGGCGAGCAGGGCGGTTTGGGTGAAGGCCAATCGGTTGTGGGCACGGACGGCGCCTGTGGCGAGCAGGATTTGGCCATGGAACACGATGCCCGCCTGCAGCCAACCCGCCAAACCAATCGCGCCCCAGAGCGGAAAACCACCCACCGCCGCCAACCCCGCCGTGACCGCAAGCGCGCTCACGGCCATCCACAGATGGCCCGCCTGCCACAGCGAACGCAGCGGCCAATGCTGGTTCAGGTACACCACCGTTCCCCCCGCGATGAATCCGCTGACGGCCGAAATCAGCAGCAGCCCCAATTGAAAAACAGCGACCTGCCCTTGGCCTTCAGCGCCCAACACGCGCGAATTCAGCAGGACCACGGCAGCCGTGCCGACGAGGACGCCGCCGCGAAGGAGCAAGCTGTGGCCGATGACGCGCCCTTCAGCCACGGTCGATGATTTCTGTGTAAACGGCTTCGAAGGCGGCGCCGATGGCTGCCACACTGAATCGCGCTTCGGCATATCGGCGCATGGCGCTTCGGTCCGTGGCCGCTTCAAGCGTGTCCAGGAGGGCCTGCACAAAGGCGGCCGCATCTTCCGAAGCCACGCACGCCCCGCGCTCGGGCGCGGCGTCGGTGGTTCCCCAAACCGGCACATGCTCCCGGATGCCGCCCACGTCCGTGACGACGACCGGCGTTCCCGCCGCCCACGCTTCCGGGATGACGCACGGGAAGTTTTCGAATCGGCTGAACAACAGCACCGCGGAGGCGGCCGCCATGCGCTCAGCGACTTCCGCAAGGGGAATTTCGCCGCCGGTGAGGATGCGGTCCGAAAGTCCGAGGCGTTCGGCCGTTGCCGCATGAGGAGCGGGGTCGCCGTCTCCGATGATGTGCAAAGTCGTTCCAGCGGGCAACTGGTCGATGGCCAAACCGAAGCACTCGATGAGGCCCGTCACGTTCTTTTGTTCGTCCACCAAGGAACTGATGTGCAAGAGCACGGGCGGTGCGGTGCGAGGAGCAATCTTGAACAGCGTGGTGTCCACGACGTTGGGTACCACGTGCACGGGGGCGTGGATGCCAAAATCGCGCAGGCTTTCCCCCAATTGGGAAGTCACGGGGCAAAGCCGGTCGAGTCCTCGCCCCGCCCACCGGATCGCAAGCCGCCGCCAAGCAGGCAGCTTCGCCCGTTGGTCGCGGTGGTACACGGTCCAGTGCTCGGTTGCGATGAGCGGCACACCCCACCGCCGGGCGAGCAGGCGGGCAGCGATTCCAGCAGGGTAGAGGACATGCAAGTGGATGGCATCCGGGCGCGCCTGATGCTTTGCCATCCGAAGCAAGGTGCGGGTAACTTGAACGAACCATGGCAACCGGCCGCTTGCGTACGCAATGCGCTCCTTCACTCCCCGGTGGGTGCGCTCCGCAATGCGGGATTTCCCACGCGCCACATACCAAACCTCCGCATCCACCCGCTCGGCCGAAGCTTCAACGTGGCGCTGGACGAAATTGCCCAAGGTGCCGTGGGCCTCGCTGGGATACCAGCTGGCAATGTGCAATACGCGGAGACGAGCCATGGGGTGCAAAGATGCGGTACGGGTGCGAAAAAAAAGGAGGGGCGGCATTGAGTTGCAAGATTCCGATTATCTTTGCGCTCCCTAACGGGAAAATGGTGACTATAGCTCAGTTGGTTAGAGCACTGGATTGTGGTTCCAGGGGTCGTGGGTTCAAATCCCATTAGTCACCCAAAGAAAGCCCCGCCTTCACACCGAAGCGCGGGGCTTTTTGCATCCATCCCTTACCTTCCCTCCATGAAAATCCACCACCACGCAGTGCACGCCGAAGATCACCTGAGGCCCGATGCAGGGGCTTCCACGCGGAATTTGCAGCTGGTGTTTTGGCTCAATTTCTCGTTCACCGTGGCGGAATTCATCGGAGGAGCCTTGACCAACAGCGTGGCCATTCAGTCCGATGCCCTGCACGATTTGGGGGATACCTTGGCCATCGGGCTGGCGTGGTGGTTGCAGCGCAAATCGAACGAACTTCCCACGGCGGCCTTTACGTTTGGCTTTCAACGGTTTTCGCTTTTGGGGGCGCTGATGAATGGCCTGATTTTGCTCGTGGGAGGGGCGTTGGTTTTGTGGAACGCCATCGACCGCTTTGTGCATCCTGCGGCCGTGCACACGGAGGGAATGTTGTGGTTTGCGGTCGTGGGCATTGTACTCAACGGGGTGGCGGCATGGCGGGCAGGTCGGGGGAGTTCGATGAACGAGCAAGTCTTGTCGTGGCACTTGATTGAAGACGTTCTCGGGTGGGTGGCGGTCGGGGTGGTTTCTTTGGTGCTGATGGCTCGCCCGGAGTGGACGTGGTTGGATCCTGCACTGTCGGTGGCGATCACGAGCTGGGTGGTGTACAACGTTGTTCGCAGGTTGGCGAAAACCTTGCGCGTCTTCCTTCAAGGACTTCCGGAGGGCATGAACATGGAGGACATCCAGCAGGCCATCTTACACGTGCCGCGGGTGGTTTCGCTTCATGCGTGCCGCGTGTGGTCGTTGGACGGGGAGCGGCATGTGATTTCCGCACATGTGACGCTGGATGAGGTGAAGGAGGTCGGGGAAATCGTCGAGGCCAAATCCAACATCTACACCGCACTTGAGCCCTGGGGGTTTTACGACATCACCTTGGAAACGGAATTTGGCTCCAAGGAATAAGTGTCGACCGGGTGGGATTATCGGTATTTCTTTTTGTATATTGTCGGGACCAATTTAGCCTGACACCATGTCTACACGCCCCTCCTTAAAATGGAGCTGGATGGTGGGATTGTGTGCCCTCGTGGGTGCTCCTGCCGCTACCGCTCAAGTTACCGAATTGATTGCAGAACCCGTGGCCATCCACGAGGGAATGGTGGGATCCGCCAACCTCGCAGGCAAGACCACTTACCGCATTTATGCTCAGCTGACTTCGGCTGAGGACTACGTCACGGCCGTTTTCGGGTCGGATGAATTTCCGCTGAACATTTCGACGACGACCACGTTTTGGCAGCATGGGGCGGGGGCGAATTTTGCCACGAGCATCAACGGATTCATCTACGACATCATTCCTGAATCGGCTTACGATTCGTGGTTGACCATTGGTTTGGATCGGTCGCCTTCGAGCTTGGGCGAAGAGGAGGTTGCGGGCATCGGTTTGACCCCGTTGTTGACACAATTCAGCGCGGGATTGAGTGCGGAGTTGAGCACGTCGACGGGGGGCAGTTGGTACGTACTGCCGGGTTCGGCCAACGGGGTTCCCGATGAGAACCTGCGGGTGTTGCTCGCCCAGGTCACCACTTCGGGCCTCGTTTCAGGTACCTTCAATTTGCAGGTGTTCATTGGCGGCGATCCGTTCAATGAACAACTGGCGTCGTTGACTTTTGGTGCGGGAATACCGGGTTGCACCCATTCCAATGCCTGCAACTACGATCCCGAGGCGACCGCCTTTGATGGAAGTTGCGAGTTCCCCGAGGAGGGATACGATTGCAACGGGGACTGCTTGGAGGATGCGGACGGGGATGGAATTTGCGATGCGTTGGAGGTGTTGGGGTGCACCGATGAATTGGCCTGCGACTACGACGCAACCGCCACGGATTCCGGTGCATGCGAGTATGCCGAGGAGGGCCGGGATTGCGCAGGAAATTGCCTGGCTGATGCGGACGGGGATGGGGTGTGCGACGGGGATGAAGTCCTGGGCTGCACCGATAGCGAGGCGTGCAATTTCGACGCGCTTGCAACTGAAGCGGACGACTCGTGCACGTATCCAGAACCGGAGTTGGATTGTGCCGGCAACTGCCTGGTGGATGCTGATTTGGATGGCGTATGCGATGCGTTTGAGGTGGAGGGGTGCACCAATGAACTCGCCAACAACTATGATGCAACCGCTACGGACGATGACGGCTCATGCAGCTTCGACCCTTCGTATTACTGCGGGGAGGGCACGGTTTGGGATGAGGCACTTCAGAAGTGCGTCGGCACCGGATCGGGCGATGGGGGCGTGGGTGGCCTTGGATCGCCTTGCTTCGGCGATTTCTTCGGAGATGGGGCCATTGGAACGAATGAACTGATTTTGTTTTTGTCCGTTTACGATACGAATTGTTCTGCGGAATGAGCCCCGGGGGCACATCCCTACACGAACGTCCACGAAAAAGGCGGCCCGCAAAGGCCGCCTTTTCTCTTGTGCGTCGGTGGAGTCAGTGGATGCCGCGATCGGCCAAATACCGTTCCGCATCTAAGGCCGCGATGCAGCCCGTTCCTGCGGCGGTGATGGCCTGGCGGTAGGTCTTATCGGCCGCATCGCCGGCCACGAAGACGCCGGGGACGTTCGTCAGCGAGGTGCCCGGCTTTTCATAGACGATGTAGCCCTGCGCATCGAGTTGGATCCACGGCTTGAAGACGTCGGTGTTGGGCTTGTGCCCGATGGCCACGAAGAAGCCCGTGGCGGGAATCGTTTCCTCTTCGCCCGTCGCGTTGTTCTTCACCCGCACGCCTTCCACGCCTTGATCGCCCAGGACTTCAAGGGTTTCCGTGTTGTACTTGATCTCGATGTTTGGGAGGTTGTTGACCCGGTGCTGCATCGCTTTGGAGGCGCGCATTTCGTCGCGGCGGACGAGCATTGTCACCTTCGTGCAGAGTTTGGCCAAATAGCTCGCTTCCTCGCAAGCGCTGTCGCCGGCCCCCACGATGACGACTTCCTGGCCGCGGTAGAAGAAGCCGTCGCACACGGCGCAGGCGCTCACGCCCCCACCGATGTCGCGCAAGCGCAACTCGCTTTCGAGGCCAAGCCATTTCGCCGACGCGCCCGTCGAGATGATGACGCTGTCCGCGTGGATTTCAACGCGGTCGTCGCCTTCGCCGATCCACGCTTTGTGAACGGGGCCGGTGAAATCGACTTCGGAGACCCATCCGGTGCGGACGTCGGTGTCGAATCGCTTCGCCTGGGCTTCCAGGTCGGCCATCATGCCCGGGCCGTTGATGCCTTCGGGGTACCCTGGGAAGTTGTCCACTTCCGTCGTCTCCGTGAGCTGTCCCCCCGGCTGCATGCCTTGGTACATCACAGGTTTCATGTCCGCCCGCGCCGCGTAGATGGCAGCGGTATATCCGGCGGGGCCCGATCCGATGATCAGGCACTTGACGTGTTCAGGAGTTGCATTCATGCCGCAAAGATACGGCGCGCCATTCCGCCGCTGCGTGACCGAAGGAACCGAAACGGACGTTAAGAAATGCGATTCAAACGCGTTGGTCCAGCCGCACCCATTCGTCCCACAGCACGTCGTTCGGCGGCGGCGCCACGATGGACATGTGCTCGCGTTTCACCGGGTGAATGAAGTCGATTTGGCGGGCGTGCAGGTGGATGGAGGCGTTGTCGTTCGTGCGGCGCGAACCGTATTTGATGTCGCCTTTGATGGGGCTGCCGAGGCTGGCCAGCGTCACCCGGATTTGGTGGTGGCGACCGGATTTCGGCTGCACTTCGACGAAGGTGTATTGGTCGGTGGCGCCCATGACGCGGTATTTCAACTCCGCTTCTTTGCGCTTGGGGCCGGGTTGGTCAAAGGCGAAGCTTTTATTGAGTTGCTGGTTTTTGGCCAAATAATTCACGATGTGGCCCTCCGACGGCGTAGGCGCAGGCTTCACCACCGCCCAGTACGTCTTTTGCACCTCGCGCACCCGGAACATGTTCGTCAACCGCGAGAGCGCCTTCGACGTTTTTGCGAAGAGGATGACCCCCGAAACCGGACGGTCGAGCCGGTGCACGATGCCCACAAAGGCGTCGCCCGGCTTCTCGTACTTGATGCGCAGGTACTCCGCGACCACCACGCCGAGGGACGTGTCTTCTGTCGCGTCGTTTTGGACGATGTCAGAAGGGCGCTTGTTGATGGCGATGAGGTGGTTGTCCTCGTACAGCACCTGCAGGTTTTCCGGCGTGCTCATGACCACCGGGACCTTCGGTTTCCGGACCCACTGGTGGTTCGACTGCTCCTGATGCTCCATCGGGAGGGTCAGTATTGCTCGTCGGCGTTGGGGAAATCGCGGCCGCGCACGTCGCTGACGTATTGCTGCACGGCGTTGTACATCTGATCGCCGAGGTCCAAATACCGGCGCAAGAACCGCGGCGAAAACGATTGCGTGATGCCGAGCATGTCGTGCACCACCAGGACTTGCCCGTCGCAATCTCCGCCCGCACCGATGCCGATGGTCGGGCAATGGATGGCGCGGCTCACCTCACCGGCCAACCCCGCCGGGATCTTCTCGAACACCACGGCGAAGCAACCGATTTCATCGAGCAACGCAGCGTCTTCCCGCAAGCGAATGGCCTCTTCCTCCTCCTTCGCCCGGACGGTGTACGTACCGAACTTATAAATCGATTGCGGCGTCAGGCCGAGGTGGCCCATGACCGGAATGCCTGCGCTGAGGATGCGCTCAATGCTTTCCCGCACCTCGCGGCCGCCTTCGAGCTTGACCGCGTGCGCGCCGCTTTCTTTCATGATGCGGATGGCCGAATTCAACGCCTCCTTCGAATTCCCTTGGTAGGTGCCGAAGGGGAGGTCCACCACGACGAGCGCGCGTTTTGCAGCCCGCACCACGCTCGCGGCGTGGTAAATCATTTGGTCCAGGGTGATGGGGAGCGTGGTTTCGTGGCCGGCCATCACATTGGAGGCGCTGTCACCGACGAGGATGACGTCGACTCCGGCTTGGTCCACCAGCGTGGCCATGGAGTAATCGTAGGCGGTGAGCATCGCGATTTTCTCCCCGTTGTGCTTCATTTCTTGGAGCACTTGGGTCGTGATGCGCTTGGCGTCTTTGTGCACTGACATGGGCCAAAAATAGCCCACAATCCAACGCGCGCCTCAGAGCATCAGCCCGATGTACGCGATGTACAGCGCGAGCAAGACGGCGCCCTTCCAGCGATGGAACACCTTCTTGTGGAGCATCATCGGGAGGAGCAAAAGGGCGATGCCGCCCATCCACCAGAAGTCCGTTTGGATGACGGCGGGATCGACCGGCATTTCGGCGACGAGGGACGTGGAGCCCAAGGCGAGGAAGATGTTGAAGATGTTCGAGCCGACGAGGTTGCCAAGGGCGAGGTCGCTCTGTTCCTTGATGGCCGCTGCGGCCGAGGCCACGAGCTCGGGCACGCTCGTGCCAAAGGCGACGACGGTGACGCCGATGATGTGGTCGCTCACGCCGGCGGCCTGTGCGATGCCGCGGGCACCGGAAATGAACCACTCGGAGCCGAAGTACAGGCCGACGCAAGCGACCGCCGCACCGAGGACGAGCAGGGCGTACGGGCGACCCGCGAACCGGTCGAACTCGCCTTCGTAGTCGGGATCCGGTTCGGAGGACTTGCGCGCTTTTTGGCTTCGGTAAATGAGGAAACTCATCAGGAGCAGGGTGCCCAGCAGCAGCAAGGTGCCCTCGAAGTGGGTGAAGACCAAATCCCAAGCGAACACACCGAACGCGAGGGTCCCGAACATCATCACGGGCCAATCCGTGCGCAACAGCGAGCGGTCCACTTTTACGGGGTGGATGAGCGCGGTCACGCCGAGGATGAGGGCGAGGTTCGCGATGTTCGAGCCGACGACGTTGCCGATGGCGAGGCCCGGGTTGCCGGCGAGTGCGGCCTGGATGCTCGCGAAGATTTCCGGCGCGGAGGTACCGATGGACACCACGGTCAGTCCGACGATGAGGGGGGGGATGGAGGCCTTGATGGCCATGCCCGCCGCATTGCGCACCAGGACCTCGCCGCTGAGTACGAGCAGCGCGAGGCCGCCGATCAGCAAGGGGATGTCGTAGGTCATTCGGCGGATGGGGTGTCGGGACTTTCCGGCGTTTCCGGCGCCTTCGGTGGGCGCGGTTGAGGTGGGCGCGGCTTGAGCGGATCGGCAGAACTCAGGATTTCCCGTTGAATTTCGTCCGACGCGGCGCGGAATTGGCGCACGGCCGACCCCATGGTCCGCGCGAGCGACGGCATGCCTTTCGCCCCGAAGAGCAGCAGGTAAATGACGAGGATGAAGACGATTTCTGTAGCGCCCATGCGAAGGCAAAGGTACAACCCAGCGGGGCTCGGTGTAACTTCGCTCCGTCTTCTGCGTCCACAATTGAAATCCCATTCGCCATGCGCGTTTTCGTTGCCTTGATTGCGGTTTGGTCCGCTGCCCAAGCCCTTGCCCAAACCCCGTACTTCCAACAAGAGGTCAACCACCGCATCGAGGTGCGGCTGGACGACGAGGCGCACACGCTGCACGGCTTCATCGAGACCGAGTACGTCAACAACAGCCCGGAGGCGCTGGATTTTTTGTGGCTGCACGTTTGGCCGAATGCGTACGAGGGGCCGACGAGCGCGCTGGCGAAGCAGCAGTTCCGCAGCGGCAACTTGTTCATGTACTGGGCGATGGCGCGGGACCTCGGCGGCATCGACTCGCTGGATTTCGCGGTGAACGGCCAGCGGGCGACGTGGTCGTTCCATCCGGAGCACCGGGACATCGTGCGGTTGGAGTTGCCGCAGGCCTTGGCGCCGGGTGCGCGTTTGGCCTACTCGACGCCGTTCCGGGTGCAGCTCCCATCGGGCCAAATCTCGCGCCTCGGCCACATCGGTCAATCCTACCAAATCACGCAATGGTACCCGAAACCGGCCGTCTACGACCGCGACGGCTGGCACGAAATGCCCTACCTCAATCAGGGCGAATTCTACAGCGAATACGGCGCCTTCGACGTGCGCATCACGCTGCCGGAAAACTACACGGTGGGGGCGACGGGCGATTTCGTGGAGGGCTCAGCGGACAACGACGCCGAGCGGGCGCGCCTTGATTCGCTCGTGGCGGATACGGAAGCGGCCTTTGCTACCGGCGTTGCAGGTGCGCGTTCCATGGAGTTTCCGCCCTCTGTTCTGGTCATGAAGACCCTGCATTACCGCCAGTCCAACGTGCACGATTTCGCGTGGTTCGCGGACAAGCGGTGGATGGTGCTGCGGGGGGAGGTGGAGTCTCCTGACGTGACGACGTGGGCGATGTTCACGCCGGGCGAGGCGGATCGGTGGCGGCGCGCGCCCGAGTACCTGCACGACGCCATCGTGGCGTATTCGAAATGGAACGGCGACTACCCGTACCGACAGGTCACGGCGGTGGACGGCACCATCAGCGCAGGCGGTGGCATGGAGTACCCGAACGTAACCGTCATCGGCAACGCGGGCAGCGACCTCGGCCTCGAGACGGTCATCGTCCACGAAGTCGGCCACAACTGGTTTTACGGCATCCTCGGCACGAACGAGCGCACCCACGCGTGGATGGACGAGGGCATCAATTCGTTCAACGAGACCCGCTACTTCGTTGAGAAATACGGCGACACGCTTTCGCTTGCGGGGCGGGGAACCGGGCCGCTCGGCTTGTTCGAGGCGGTGGAGGCCACCGAGTTCTCCTACGCCATGCGCGACCAGTTCGCGTACCTCATTTCCGCGCGGGTGGGGGCCGACCAGCCGATGGCCTGCCACAGCGACGAATTCAGCGATTTGAACTACGGCACCATCGTGTACAAGAAGTCGGCGGCGGCGATGGAGCACCTGCGCGGGGCGCTCGGCACCGAAGCGTTCGACGCGGGGATGCAGCTGTACTTCGATCGGTGGAAGTTCAGGCATCCGGGGCCGGATGATCTGCGGGTTGCGCTGGAGGAGGCGTCGGGTGCGGATTTGGCGTGGTTCTTCGAGGAGCTCGTGCCGACGACGGGCGTGGTGGACTACCGGTTGGCGCGCGCGACGAAGCAGGGGCTGGTGGTCGCGAACGCAGGCCAAATCAACGCCCCCTTCCGCATCGACGCCCTCAACTCCGCCGGCGAAATCCTCGAAACCCGCTGGTTCTCCGGCGCCCCCACCCGGCAGCGCATCGCCTTCGATCGCCCCGAAGCCCTCGACCGCTGGGTCCTCGACGCCGCGGGCCAAATGCTCGAATACAACCGCCGCAACAACACGCTCCGGGCACGCGGGCCGCTCAAGTCGGTGGAGCCCCTGGCCCTGCGGTTCCTCACCCGGCTCGACCGCGAGGACCGCACGCAGGTGTTTTGGTCGCCCGTCGGCGGGTGGAACAGGAACGACGGCTTCATGGCGGGCCTGCTGCTGCACAACGTGACGCTGCCGGTTCGGAATTTCCACTGGTACGCCGCACCGATGCGTTCTTTCGGCACGAACCAATTCGTCGGAACCGCAGCCCTGGGCCTTCGCACGGGCGAGTGGACCTGGGAGGCGGGCGTTCGCCGCTTCGGCGATGCCCTGACGGCTGAGTACAGCCAGTCCACTTACACCCGCAACCACATGGCCGTGACCGGCCGATTCAACCGAAATCCCACTTCCCCGATCAAGTCCTCCTTGCGCATCGAGGCGGTGGACGTGCTGTCGGACCGAAGCCACAGCGAGCTGTTCATCGACATCCTGCCCGAGAAGAATTGGGCGCAGTCGCTCGGCGCGGAGTTCGAGGTGCGGTCCTCGGGGTTGCGCACCGAATCCGCTTGGTCGATGGAAGTGCGTTCGATGCGCATCCGACCGAACTGGGGCGTGCCCGGGCCGGTTTGGGAGGGCGCTCGAACGGCGACGGTGGCGTTGTTGCACGGAAGAACGGCGTACGCGTACAACCGAGACGGAAAGGAAGTGCGGTTGGCGGGATTTGCGGGCTGGTTGCAGGGAGATGCGTCGGTGTATCCGTTGCAAGTTTCGGGCATCAACCCGCACGCCGATCCGCTGTATGACGGTCTGTTTTCTGGTCGCGGAGCGGAAACGGGCTGGTCTTCGCGCAACAACTTGCTCAATCACGGCGGCTTGCCCCTGCCGTACGATGCGCCGTCAGCGCAAGAGGTGTTGCTCTCGGCGGTGGTGGATTGGCAATTGCCGATGGGCCTCCCGTTGAACGCCTATGCAGGGGGCGCGTTGGTGGATGGCGAGGGCGTGGCGACGGCTGGGGTTTCCCTGGACTTGGGGGCCTTCCGCATGTACCTGCCGCTGGCCGCTCCGGGCTTGACAACAAGCGATTACCGGCCGTGGGAAGGGTTCATTTGGAGCCTGAACTTGCTCAACTTGAATCCGATGGAGCTCGTTCGGTCGGCGTTGAAGTGAGTCAGGGCATGTGGTCCTCGAGGCGTGCCCCGTCGTCCAATCCCATGCGCTTGCGCAGCCGGTATTTCCGGGTCATGACGCTGCTCGATGAAATGTTGAGGAGTTCTGAAATCTCGCGGTGGGAGAGCCCAAGCTTCAGGAGCTGACAAAATTCAAGGTCGTTGGGCGTCAAATCCGGGTGGCGCGCGAGCAGCGTGCGGTCGAAGTCGGGGTGGATGCCCTGAAACCGCAGTTTGAAGTGTTCAAATGGTTTCGCTTCCTCTTGAGCGCGGATCAAGGGGTCCAAATCCGTTTCGGACATCCCCCGCCGCCTCATCGATTCCATCGCTCCTTCGATGCGTTTCTGAAACGCCGCTTGTTCCATGGTCGTGGTGACCAGCTCGCTCTGCTTGATGCGCATTTCTTCGGCCAGTTGCTCGGCTTGCAATCGAGCCAAATCCGCGGCACTTCGTTCCGCTTCTGCCGATTTCAGTTGCAACCGCCTCCTCAAGCGAGAAGCGACTCCAAGCAGAACGAGTGCGGCTGCCAGGACGGCCAATCCCAAACCGAGCAGCGAATTCACCCGTTGAGCCGCGTCGCGTTCCCCCTCGAGTCGCTTGTTTTTTTCCTCCAAAGCCGCGCGTTCAAGCCGAACGAACTCCAACTCGAATTGGCCTTGCAGAATGCCCGCCCGATCGTCCAAGCGTTGAAACGTCAGGTTGACGAGCGTGTCGAGGATGTGGGCGGTTTCCCGGCTTTCCGGTGAGGCGTTGGGAAGCGCCGCGGTGGCTTGGATGGCCCACGTCCCGACGGATTGCAAATCGTTTCCATAGTCGTGGTACAACTCGGGGTGGAGCAGGCGAATGCGTTCAGCGATGCGCAAGGCCTCTTCGGGTTGGCCATTCGCAATGAGCGCACGGAGCAGGTTGCACAGGTAGTACCCGCCGTTGTGAAAACCGTCAAACGAGGTGGGGTAGAGGTCCCACAGGATGTCCAGCGCCTCGCTCACCCGACTTTCATCGAGCCGAAGGCGCGCTTCGTGAACGCGCACCGTCGTTGAAGGTGAGTTCTCAAGCCGATTGATTTCCTCCAGGACCTCTTGGGCGTTCTGCCTTTCGTCTTGGAAGAGCAGCGCATTGACCAAATTCGTCAACGCCAACACCCCTTGCGCAACCCTCCCGGATTCGATCAGGCCCTCAGCGCTCGAGCGGAACAGCTGCTCCGCGAACGCATACTGGCCCGCATCCACGTAAATGAACCCCAAATTGCACTGCTCAATCCGATACGAAATGCGTTCCCGCGGATCGTCGAGGTTGAACAGTTCCAACCCCCGATTGAAGGCCGTCACCGATTCTTTGATTTGGTGCTGTGCGGCATGGAGGTTGCCCATCGCGCAATGGTCCATGGCAAGTTGCCGCCGGTCGCCGAGTGAATCGTGAATGGCGCGGGCTCGCTCGAATTCCGCTTGAGCCGCCTCGAATTCGCCCAAGTCCTTCAAGATCAAGCCGAGGTTGCGGGCAATGACGGATTGCCGACGGGGCGCGCCCGCCATCAGTTCCACCGCGCGCTCAAAGTTCACGCGCGCAGAATCGTTGCGGAAGTTGAGCCCGTGGTGAATGGCCAAATGGTTGTACGAATTGGCCAACAACGTATCCGGCAACTCCTCCATGGCCAGGACCCGTTCAATGAACCCCAAAGCACGGCTTCCATCCGTGAACAGGTTGGCCCAAGTCGAATCTTGCCAAGCGTTCGCCTGCGCGATGTCCGGGTTTTGGCCCCAAGAGAGGCTCGGGAGAAGCACCAGCAACCAGCCACATTTCATCATGCCGTCAAATTGCAACAGCCTGCGGGGAATCGGCAAGAAGTCAAAAAAAAAAGCCCCACAAAATGCGGGGCTTTTTTCACAAGGAAGGAAGAATCAATCCTTCAATTTCTTCGTCATGTCCAACACGCTCGGCGTGGCGATGAAGATCGACGAGTACGTACCGACGATGACACCGACCATCAAGGCGAAGATGAAGCCTTTGATGTTGTCGCCGCCCATCAAGAAGATGGTGAGCAACACAACGAACGTAGAGAGCGACGTGTTGATGGTCCGGCTCAAGGTGCTGTTCAACGCCATGTTCATCGTGTCCTCGTCGCGGTGCTTGTTTCCGTAGATGCCCACGTATTCCCGGATCCGGTCGAACACCACCACGGTATCGTTGATCGAATAACCGATGACCGTCAAGATGGCTGCAATGAAGGCTTGGTCAATCTCCATGGTGAACGGCAGAACGCCAGCAAAGATGCTGAAGAAGCCGAGTACAATGAGTACGTCGTGCACCATCGCCACCAAGGCTCCCAACCCATACTGCCATTTGCGGAAGCGGATGAAGATGTACAAGAAGATGATGAGCAAGGAGAAGATGGTCGCGTTGCGCGCTCCGCTCCGGAAGTCGTCCGAAATCGTGGAGTCCACCTTGTTGTATTCGTCCACAGTGAACGCCGTTCCGAGGGGAGCCAAACCATTGGCCAAAGCCGCCTCGATCATTTCGTCTTGGTTTTCGTCCAAGGAATTGATGAGGTAGTTCGTCATGACCCGGATTTTCGCATCCGAATCCTTCGTTTGAACGATCGGGTTGCCCGGCTTTCCATCTTCGGTGAAGGCTTGAGCCAGTGCTTCGCGGACCTCTTGAATGTCCACCGGCGCCTCGAACGTCAGGTCGAAGGTGGTTCCCCCTTCAAATTCGACACCCTGTTGCAACCCTTTCGTGGCCATGGAGGCGATGCCCGCGAGCACCACGACCGCGCTGATGATGTAGTACTTTTTGCGGTTGCCCACAAAGTCAATGTTCGTGTTCGTGAACCAGTTCTCCGTCATCGGAGAAGAGAAGGTCATTGAACGCTTGTTCTCCATGCGCGTGAAGAAGATCAAACGAGTCAAGGCAATGGCACTGAACAACGAAGTGAAAATGCCGATGATCAAGGTCGTCGCAAAGCCACGGATGGCGCCACTGCCGAAGCTGTAGAGCACGAAGGCCGTGAGCAAGGTCGTGATGTTCGCGTCGATGATGGCGCTGTACGCCTTCGAGTAGCCTTCGCGAACGGCAACCGCCAAGCTCTTTCCTCCCCGCATCTCTTCCCGAATCCGCTCGTAGATGAGGACGTTCGCGTCCACCGCCATGCCGATGGTCAAGACGATGCCCGCGATGCCCGGGAGCGTCAACGCCGCGCCCAACGAAGCCAACGCTCCGATGAGGAAGAACAGGTTCGCCAACAGCGCCACATTCGAAACCAAGCCAGCTCCACGGTAGTAGAAAATCATGTACGCCAGGATGACGAACAACGCCACCACGAACGAAAGCAAGCCCGAATTGATGTTGTCTTCGCCCAGCTGCGGTCCCACGCTGACTTCGTCAACGATGCGCGCTGGAGCGGGCAACGACCCGGCTTTCAACAAGCCAGACAAGTCCTCTGCTTCGGCGAGTTTCGCTTCGGCGGTCATTTGGCTTCCAAAGCTGATTTGCGAACGGCCGTTCATGATGGCCGACTGAACGCTGGGGGCGGAGAACACCAAGCCATCGAGGACCACTGCCACGGCTCGCTGGTTGTCGGCTGCGCATTGCTGCGTCATCATGCCCCACTGTTGAGCACCTTCCGAGTCCATGGTCATGCTGACCACAACGTCACCAATTTCGTCGTACGAAACGCGAGCGTCCACGATGCTCTTGCCCGTCAATTTCGCCTTTCCTTTTCCGCTCTCGTCTTTGATGGCGTAGAGGATGGCGGTGCCGTTCGTGGGTTTCGCGTCCCAGAGCAATTGGAGGTCGGATTGCAAGGCCCGACGCGCGGCCGGCATGTTCAACATGTCGTTGATGCGGGCGGTGTCGTTTGCGTTGGCGTATCCCACCACCGCTGAACGGCGGCTCGTTTCGGGGGCAAAGTAGCTGAACAACGGATTCTTTGCCGCACGCTGGGCGTCCGTCAGCACGGAATCCGCAGGAGCGCCTTCGCCGAACAACTCAGGACTTTTCGCCCGGGCGACCGCGTTGTTCGCTGCGGCGATCCGGCTGAACACTTCGTCGTTGAAGTACGTTTCCCAAAACTCGAGATTCGCCGTTGCTTTCAACTGCTTCCGTGCCCGCTCCCGGTCTTCAATGCCTGGCAACTCCACCAAAATCCGACCGCCGCTCACGCGCTGAACGTTCGGTTGCGCAACACCGAGTTGGTCGATCCGCTTGCGGATGATGTTCTCCGTGTTCTCGATGGCTGTCGCTGCTTCTCGGCGCAGGATGTCAATGACTTCGTCGTCCGTGCTTTCTGCCGGGAAGAGGTCCTTGCTCTCCATGTTGTGGAAGATGCGCCAAAGCTCAGCACCGTTGGCATTCCGGGTCCAAGCGGCTGCGAAGAGGTCCACGAATCCGACGCCGGAGGTGGTGGCCAACCCTTCGCGGGCTTCCCGGATGGAGGCTTGGAAAGCTTCGTTGTTTGAGTAGTCGCTGAGCGCAACGAACAAGTCCGGAATGCTGACCTCCAAGGTCACACTCATTCCGCCTTGCAAGTCCAA
This sequence comes from Bacteroidia bacterium, assembly GCA_030427925.1. GTDB lineage: Bacteria > Bacteroidota > Bacteroidia > Flavobacteriales_D > Sanyastnellaceae > JALQTD01. The sequence continues at coordinate 44,471 of JAUICJ010000008.1, forward strand.
GCCGAGATTCAATTCCCGCTCGATGACTTCCCGGTAGGTGTGGCCAAGAATGGGGTAAATTTCAGCATCCGCGCTGTCGCGGAGGAATTCTCGGGCCGCTTGTTTGGCCGCGCTAGCGCGCTCTTCTTCCGTAATGAGCTCCGCTTGAAGCATCGTGTCCGCAACGTATTCGCCGTGCTCAGCCGCCTTCTTTTCGAAGGAGGAAGCCACCTGATTGAAACTCAGGGTGTACAGGGTGGCAAAAGCCAGCAACAACGTAAATACCAGGACAGCGTTCTTATTCTGCATGACGCATGTGGTTTTTCAGGGGCGCAAATATAACTTAAATGACCACACCTTTGAAGTGGGCACGTTGCGTACGCGTTACTTTTGCTTCATGTTGCACTTTGTACGGACTATTTTTTTGTCGCTAAGCGTGGGGATGAGCGGTGCGTGGGCTCAGGCGGATGGCCAAATCGCCGTGCTGCAATACCGCGGGGGCGGGGATTGGTATGCGAACCCGACCGCCCTTCCGAACCTGGTGGAGTTTTGCAACGAGGCGCTCGGGACGCGGTTGGATTTGGAGACGCCTTACGTCGAAGTCGGCGCACCGGAATTGTTCGATTACCCGTTCGTGCACATGACGGGCCATGGGAACGTGGTGTTCTCCGCTTCGGAGGCCCGAAATTTGGGGGATTACCTTCGGAATGGCGGCTTCTTGCACATCTCCGACAATTACGGGATGGACCCGTATGTTCGGCGCGAAATGGGCAAGGTGCTTCCCGGCGCGGAATGGTTGGAATTGCCGTTCGATCATCCCGTGTACCACTGTGCGTTCGATTTCCCACAGGGGCTCCCGAAGGTCCATGAACACGACGATTTACCGCCCCGGGGATTCGGACTCTTCCACGCGGGAAGGCTCGTTTGTTTTTACGATTACGAATGCGATCTCGGAGACGGTTGGGAAGATTACCGGGTTCACCGAGATCCCGAAGCCTTGCGGACGCGGGCCTTGCAAATGGGGGCCAACTTGGTGACCTACGCCTTCTCTGGAGCCGCGCTCACGGAACGCTGAATCAAGCCTCCACCGGAATGCGCTCCAAGCGCGATTTCCAACGGCCCTGATCGCCTTGTTCTCGGGAGAGCTCCAGGCCTTGGGAGCGCATGGCCGCGCGCAACACGAGCCACGTATCGCCCGTGCCGTTGCAGAACGCTCTCCGCACACTCGCCAACGCGCCCACTTCGCCGATGCATTGTTCCAAAGCGGCCCAGTAGATGTTCTCAGAAAGCCCGATTTGGCGCTGGCCGATGCGTTCCCATAGGTTCGTCATGGCCGTTTGAAGCGACGCTTTCTCTTCGGTTTTGTCCATGATGACCACGTCGCAGATGAAGGCCAAAATCGCCCCCTCCACATAAATGTTCGACGTGCGCTCCGGGATGCCCGGCTTGTACCCGTCCAACCACGTATCGAAGCTCGATTCGGCCACGCTCAGGTTGAACCGCCCGGGGTTGTTCAAATGGCGGTCAATGAGCCGCTCCATGATCCGGCACCATCCCTCCACATCCACGATGCCCGATTCGAGCAGGAAGAGGTCGCCCATGTAGGTGGTCACGCCCTCCGCCACGTAACCCAACCGGCTGGGGCAGGCCTTCGTGAAGTCGTAGGGCAGCCACTCGCTGGGACGGATTTTCTTCACGTTCCAGGTGTGATAGAGCTCGTGCGACGCGATGCTGATGAGTTCCATGTAGCCCTCTTCGGTGAGGACTTTTTCACTGGGCCCCAGCGCGATGACCGTGCTGGCTTCGTGTTCGACCCCGTGACGGACTTCCCGCTCCGGGAACAAGTAAAGGAAGTGGTACTCTTGGACGGGGAACGTACCGAAGGCGTCCACTTGTGCGGTGGTGAATCGCACGTGGTCGTTGATGAACCGCTCGGAATCGGGCATTTGGTCCCCATAAACCCACACGTGGAAATCGTAGCTCTTCACGCTGTACTGCTGGTGCCAAAGGGATTTCGCGGCCAAAATGGGCGAATCCATCAACTCCTGCACATGGGCTGCGTGGAACACCGGACCTTCGTGCTTCAGCGCTGTTCCCACGCTCCAATCCGCCTTCAAATCGCCCAAAACGAGCTTGAACGGCAAGTGCGGTCGCGCGGGGTCGTACAGCACGCAATTCACCGGATTGATGTAGACCAAATCCGCATCCACAAACGTCGAGCCCGCATTGAGTTCATTCGCGTAAATCGACCACCGAACCCGGGTGATGCCGGCAGGGACCGTCCACCGATGAAGGTCGGATTTCAAAAGCCGAACCCAATCGCCGTTGGGCGTAAACCCTTCGACGCTGTAGACGTTTTGGGCGAAGTTGCCCAACTCGTAACGTCCTGGCCGCCACACGGGCAACTGGAGTTCAAATCCTTCAGTTGGAACGTCTGGGAAATCGGCCAGAAACAACAACAGGGGGCGCTCATCGGAAGCGCGTTGGATGGCAATGCGAATGGGATTCATCAGTCGAAGAGATCGTCGATTACGCGCCCGGCCGCCGCGTTGGGCAGGGGGCTGTGAATGAGTGCTGAAACGGTGGGAGCAATGTCCCGAATGTGGGTACGCTCATACGTCGCTCCAGGTTTCACTCCCCATCCATAAAAAATGCACGGCACGTGGGTATCGTACGCATACGGGGAACCGTGGGTCGTGCCGGTCCGTCCGTAATTGATCCAGCCCGGTTTGGGCACGACGACAACTTCGCCGCTCGCGGTGGGGTGGAGGCCCCATTGCAAGTGGGAAAGAACGGGGTCCTCGGTGAATGCGATTTGGGCCAAATCCCACCGCGTCACCGCCCGGTACACATCCGGGTCCTCCATGGCCACCCGCCGCACGCGGGCCGCCACCTCCTCCACGTCCAACCCCGCCGCCGCAATCCGCTCCCGATCGAGGAAAAACTGGTCGTTCGAGTACTGCAAAATCCACGGCCCCTCGCCGTAAGCGGCCACGCACGCCGCTTCCGCTGCATCGGTCATGTTGCCCGGCTTCCAATAATCCACGGGCATCCCGACGGACTGCCCCAGCGATGGCACAGTCGCCCCCGCATGGTCCGCGGAAAGCCAACACATCCAATTGCCCGCGCCGATTTGTTCGTCCAAGGCCTTGAACAGCCGCGCCAATTCCCGGTCGAGCCGCAAGTACACGTCCTGCGTTTCCTGCGCGTGCACGCCAAATTGGTGCCCCACGTAATCCGTCGAAGAGAAGCTGATGGCCAGCAAATCGGTGATGGCATCGCCGCCCAGGTCTTCTCCCGCGATGGCGGCAAGCGCAAAGTCGACGAGGAGGGCGTTGCCCGCGGGGCTGCCCTTCAGCAGGTCGTATCCGCGGTTCGCCTCGGCCAAATCCCGGAAGTCATAAGGAAACGTGGCGCGCGTCGTTCCTCGGAAGGGCGATTCGTAGGGGTTGTTGTCCGGCTGCGATTCGTCGTACGCGTCTTCGTTCAGGAGGCGCTTCCAACCGGCTTTCATGTAGTCGTCGACCGGGCTTTTGCGGTTGAAACGCTCGGCCCACTCGGGCAGTTCTTCGTAGTAGTAGGTGCTGCTGATGAAGGCGCCTTCGTCCTTGCCGTGGAACCAAAACGCACCGTCGGCGCTGTGGCCCGCAGGCAGGATGGCCCCGCGGTCTTTCATGCTCATGCCGATCACCTTCGCTTGGCCCCCCGTGGCGAGCTTGAGTTCGTCGCCGAGCGTGGTCACTTGGAGCCGGTGGGGCGACATGAAGCCGGCGGGTTCGTCGGGGGTGGCGGCGCCCACCGCGCGGACGGAGGTGTCACTCGCGCAGTAGACGCTTCCGCCCGAAGCGCGGTCGTACCAGTCGTTCGCGATGATGCCATGGTAGGCCGGGGTGGTGCCGGTGAAGATGGAGGCGTGCCCGGGGCCCGTGTAGGTGGGGGCGTAGCCGAAGTGGTGATCGGCGCAAACGAATCCCCCTTCGACGATCCGCTTGAAGCCGCCCTCGCCGAAGTCGTTCCAAAATCGGTAGAGGTAGTCGGCGCGCATTTGGTCCACGGTGATGCCCACCACCAACGGCGGACGAGCGCCCAAATTCAACGGTTCCTCTTGGGCCTGCGTCGAGCCCATCGCGCCGAGAAGCGCGGCAATGAAAAGCGTGCGTTGCATGGCCCGAAGATAGGGCGCGAACCCGACCGACTCAGTGACCTGCGGCCCGCCACATGACCCAGCCGATGACGAGGCATCCGGCCACGCTGAGCCCGATGTTCAAGGCGGCCGCGAGGGCGTGGCCGGTTTCGAACAAGCGCAAGGTTTCGAGGGAAAACGTGGAGAAGGTGGAGAAGCCGCCGCAGAAGCCCGTGGTCGCAAGGAGCAGCAGCGCTTGCTGGGAACGGCTCAACGTGTCGAGGTGCGGGGCCGCCGTCGCCGTGATGGCCACCAGCATTCCGGTGGCGAGGGCGTTCGCGAGCCAGGTGCCCCATGGGAAGGGGCCGACCGCCCACCGCGCCACGAAGAGTCCCAGTCCGTAACGCGCCAAGCTCCCGAGCCCGCCGCCGATGAAAACGGCGAGGGCGTTCATGCGGTCCGTGCGCGTTTGGCCCCCAACATCCGATTCCAAATGGCCAGGCAGGCACTTCCCCAAATCGCTCCCCACGAAGCCCCCACGAGCACATCCCCCGGATAATGCACGCCCAAGTAAATCCGGCTGTACCCGATGACCAGCGCCCACCCCACCAAGGCAACCAACGGCCATCCGCCGCCCAACAGCCCCCCCACGAGCACCGCGATGCCCATGTGGTTCGCTGCGTGCGACGAGAAAAAGCCGTACGCCCCTCCGCGGTAGGGAACCGTCCGTCCCGGCGGAGTGACCACATGCAATTCGGCTTGCAGCACCTCCTCGTGCGAAGGCCGCGGCCGTTCCACCAGCGGTTTCGCGAGCCGCGCCGACCCCAGGTCCGTTCCCGCCAAGCTCAACGCAATGACGGCCATCGCCCAGCCCCACCTCGCCCACGAGCCCAGCCGCCGTTTCAGCGCCCAAAGCAATGCAACGTACAGCGGCAACCACGTCCAGGTTTGGGAAATCCACCACATCGCCGAATCCCCTCCCGGCCACGGGCCGTTGAGGGCAAGCAGCGCCGCCACGTCGGCATCGACCAGCGGATTGCCCGCTCCCCAGACGCCCATGTTACGCGTAGATGCGGTCGATCAACTCCCCGTACTTCGCAAGAATGGGCTTCCGCTTCAACTTCAGCGTCGGCGTCAATTCCCCACCGTCGATGGTAAAGGGTTCACTCAACACGCGGATGACCTTGACCTGTTCCCACTTTGCAAACGGCTGCATCAGGCGTTCCACATCTTGCTCGATGCGCGCGACGATGCGTTCGTTTTGGGCGATTCCCGCCAAACCCGGGAACGCCACCTCATGCCGCTTGCACCACTCTTCGACCGCAACGGGGTCGGGCACCACCAAGGCAGACGGGTGTTTCCGGCCATCGCCGATGACCATCACCTGCTCGATGAACAAGGACGCCTTCAGCGCGTTTTCGAGGAGCTGGGGCGATACGTACTTTCCGCCGGAGGTCTTGAACATCTCCTTCTTTCGGTCGGTGATCTTCAGGAAGCCCTCGTCCGTGAACTCGCCGATGTCACCGGTGTGGAACCAGCCGCCTTGAATCACTTCGTTTGTTTTCGCCTCGTCCTTGAAGTAGCCCATCATGACGTTGTGTCCGCGCACTTTGATTTCGCCGTCGTCACCGAACGCCACCTCGACACCTTCCACCACCTTGCCCACCGTTCCAATGCGCAACATGTTGGGCGCGTTGAGCGTGTTCACCGAAACCACCGGCGAAGTTTCGGTCAGGCCATAGCCTTCGAAGACGGGAATGCCCGCCGCGTTGAAGAATCGTGCCAGCCGGGGTTGCAAGGCCGCGCTGCCGCACGCCACGGCTTCCACGCCCGTCAACCCCAACGCTTCCTTCACCTTGCTGAAGACCAATTTGCGCGCCAGTCCCAGCTGCCACTCATAAAATCCCCCGTTGCGGCGGTCCGGTTCCCACTTCAAGGCCAGGCCGACCGCCCATGCAAAAATCTTCGCCTTGACCCCGCCTGCTGACAGCCCTTTCGCCACGATGCCGTCGTAGAATTTTTCCAACAAACGCGGAACCGCCGTGAACATCGAAGGCTGGGTGGCAAACAAGTCCTCCTTGATGGTTTCCATGCTCTCCGCAAAGTGCACCTCCACACCGACGTAGAAGTAGAGGTAGTGCAGCATGCGCTCGAAGATGTGGCAGACCGGAAGGAAGCTCAGCACCTTGTGCGTTTTCGAGGCGTCGAACAGCGGCAGCCGCGGAATGCTCACTTCCACGTTTTTCGTGATGTTGTGGTGCGAAATCATCACGCCTTTCGGCAAGCCCGTGGTGCCCGACGTGTAGATGATGGTGGCCAAATCCTCGGGCCTCACCGCCTCACGCCGCCGCTCGAGTTCCGCTTGGTGTTCGTCCGAAGCACCGGCCTGTTCCACCTCCCGCCAATTCGCGGCCCCCGCCACGTCCTCGAACGTGTACACGCCTTGCAATCCCGGAACTTCGCCCGCGATGCTCTTGACCTTGTCGTACAGTTCCTTGTTGGAGACGAAGCACCACTTGCTTTCGCTGTGGTTCAGGATGTAGGTGTAATCCTGCTCCGTCATCGTGGGGTAGATGGGCACGTCGATGCCGCCTGCTTGGAGGATGCCATGATCCATCAAGTTCCACTCGCAGCGGTTGTTGTGCGCGATGAGGGCCACCTTGTCGCCGGGTTGCATGCCGAGGGCGATGAGGCCGCGCGAAATGCGATCCATCGTGTCGACGAATTCTCGGGTCGAAAAGGACAAACGTTTGCCGCCATTGGGCATGGTCACCATCACGTCCAACGGCTTGTTTGCCAGTTGATAACGTGGGAAATCAAACAGTCTCGTAGGTACGCTCATGGGAATCGTTTGCACCGGCAGACGACGCAGTCATCCGGTGGGACGCGTCCAAAATACACAAGATTTGCCACCTCATGCAAAGGGGGCGCCGCATCGGTAGCAGAAGACCGCGTCGTCGCGGTGGCCCTCCGCTCCACAGTCGTCGCAGGCGCGGGTGGAATCGTGGCCTCCGCTCCGGGCGAGTTCCGCGCCGACGATGCCGGTGGGAACGGCGATGATGGCGTAGCCGGTGATCATCATGGCGGAGGCGATGATTTGGCCTACAACGGTTTCCGGGGCCAAATCCCCATACCCCACCGTCGTCACCGTCACAATCGCCCAATACACGCTGCGCGGAATGCTCGTAAAGCCCGACTGCGGCCCCTCCACGAGGTACATCACGGTCCCCACGATGGTCACGAGCGCGAGCACAGCGAAGAGGAAGACCGTGATTTTCGGACGGCTCGCCCGCAACGCCGCTGTGATGGTGCTGGACGCCTTCGTGAACCCGGCGAGTTTCAAAACGCGGAAGACGCGCAGCAACCGAACAATGCGGATGATGCGCACGCTGTGCAATCCGGGGAACAAGAATCCCAAAAAGGTGGGCAGGATGGCGAGCAAGTCCACCAAGCCAAAAAACGACGTGGCGTAAAGCAGCGGCCTTCGAACGGTCCACAACCGCAACAGGTATTCCACCGCGAAGACTCCGGTGAACCCCCATTCGATGTGCATGAACGCCTCGGCATAACGGCTTTGGAGCGAAGGGACGCTCTCGAGCATGACCACTCCGACGTTGAGCAGGATGACCCACAAGAGCACCACATCGAAGGTTCGGCCCGCCGGGGTCTCCGCCTCGAAGATGATTTCGTGCAAACGCAATCGCCAGCCTTTCATGCAGCGATGTTACGCAATTTTCTACAGGAGGGAAGGGTCAACGGAAGGTCGGAGCGACCTCGACGTCTTTCGAACCCGGCGTGTAGACGTAGAAGCCCTCACCGGACTTGCGGCCGAGCTTGCCCGCCGTCACCATGTTCACGAGCAAGGGACACGGGGCGTACTTCGGGTTGCCGAGCCCGTCATGCAGCACGCGCAGGATGCTCAAGCACACGTCGAGCCCGATGAAATCGGCCAGCAGCAGCGGTCCCATCGGGTGCGCCATGCCGAGCTTCATCACCTCGTCGATCGCGTCCACCGTCGCCACGCCTTCGTGCAGCGTGATGATGGCCTCGTTGATCATCGGCATCAGGATGCGGTTCGCAACGAATCCCGGGTAGTCGTTCACCTCCACGGGAATCTTGCCCAAATCCCGGCTCCACGCCATCACCTGTTCCGTCACCTCATCGCTCGTAGCATACCCGCGGATGACTTCCACGAGTTTCATCACCGGAACCGGGTTCATGAAGTGCATCCCGATGACGTGCTCTGGACGGTTCGTTACCGCCGCGATGGCTGTGATGGAAATGCTGGACGTGTTGGTGGCGAGGATTGCGCCTGCCGGGGCAGCGGCGTCCATTTGGCGGAAGATGTCGAGCTTCAAGTCCACGCGCTCGGTGGCCGCTTCCACCACGAGGTCTGCCTGGGCCACGCCCGAGGCCAAATCCGTCGACGGCACCAACCGTCCCAACGTCGCCGCTTTTTCGTCCTCAGTGAGGGCGCCTTTATTGATTTGGCGGTCGAGGTTCTTGGCGATGGTGGCCAACGCCCGGTCGAGCGCTTCGGAACTGACGTCAATCAAGGTGACTTGGGAGCCGGCTTGTGCGAACACATGGGCAATGCCATTGCCCATGGTGCCCGCGCCGATGACGGATACGTGCTTCATGTTGCGGAGTCGTCGGATTTCTTCGCCGCGGGCTTCTTGGCCGCAGGTTTCTTAGCAGCGGGCTTTTTGGTGGCCGTTTTTCCTTCGCCGTCCTCTTTCTTCGAAGCCGCTTTCGTCGCAGCGGGTTTTTTCGCAGCCGGCTTTTTCGCGGGAGCGGCCTTCTCCTCGGCAGCAGCTTTCTGCTCGGCAGCTTGGGCCTCTTCAGCCGCAGCTTGTTCGTTCGCTTCCTCGATTTCGTGTTGCGATTCGAGCGGGAACGCGTTGTGCTGGGCCAACGTATTGAACCACTGAATCAGTTTCTTCAAGTCCGAATTGTAGACCCGATCGTGATCCAATTCAGGAATGATGCCGTCCACGAAATCCCGGATTTCAGCGGGAGCGGCCTTGTGGGAAATGCCTTCCTTGCCTCCGGTGTGGTCGTGGATGCGGTGCAACACATCCCGCAAGTGGATGTCCTCACCGGTGGTGTACATGGTGATGTCGCCCAAGCTGCTGACGCGGCTGGTGGCGGCAATGCTCATGCGTTTGCCATCGGTCATGGACTGCACAACGAGGCTGTTGCGGCCGGTGGTCAGGATGCGGTACAAGCCGGGCTTGCCGGCGATGGCGATGATTTCTTGAATGATCATGGTCGTAATTCGTCGCGAAAATAGCGAATTGTGGCCATCGGTCAGTGAGAAGGCCCCGCCGCGTCGGCTTCGAGGTCTGAAAACGACGGGATGGTCATCAGGAATTGGGGCATGCGATCGGCAAAAAATTGAAGGGCGTGGTGTTGAACGCCGTTGGAGATGACGAGCACCGGAACCTGCAACACCATGTTGTAGCGCGCTGCTTGTTGGTAGACCTTTTCATCGAGGGCCACTTCCGGTGCTTTGCACTCCACCATCAACAAAGGGCGCCCGGCCCGGTTGTGGCAAACGATGTCAGCCCGGCGCTTCATTCCATTGATTTTCAATGGGCATTCGACGGCAACGAGTCCAGCGGGATAGCCTAAGAAATCGGTGAGGTAAGCGAGCCAATGCTGGCGGACCCATTCTTCTGGTTCCAGCTTGACGTACTTCCGTCGCGACCGACAAAATACCTCCGCAAAGGACTCGCCTTGTCGAAGGGTCAGCGCGGTGGGAGGCAGCGTGAGTGGCGGGCCGAAGGGCGCTTCGGACCGTTCGGGATTTGTGGGCAACTCACGCTCGCCGGACATGGTGTCGAAGTTACGGCGACTTACCTTTGTGTTCATGCCGCATCGCCAAATCCTCCGCGACATCGAGGCCGGGAGCTTCAAGCCGTTGTACCTGTTGCACGGGGAGGAGCCGTACTTCATCGACGTCTTGACCAAGGCGCTGGAGGCGACGGTGGTGGAGGAGTCGATGAAGGATTTCAACCAAACCATTTTTTACGGGAAAGACACGGAAATCGATGCCATCCTCGATGCGGCGCGCCGCTTTCCGATGATGGCGGATCGGCAGCTGGTGTTGGTGCGGGAGGCCCAGGATTTGGCGGCGTGGCGGCGGTCGGCGGAAATGGAACGGCTCGAGGCGTATGCGAAGCAGCCGCACGACTCCACGGTGCTCGTGTTCGCGTTCAAGGGCAAAAAGGCGGATGGGCGGCTCAAGGCCGTGAAAGCCATCCAGCAGCGGGGGGTGGTGTTCCTGAGCGAGCGGGTGCGGGACTACAAATTGCCGGCGTGGATCGGGGAGGCGGTGAAGGAATCGGGTTTGGCCATCAGCACGCCCACGGCCACCTTGCTCGCGGAACACCTCGGTACGAACCTCAGCAAGGTGATGAACGAGCTGACGAAACTCGCCATCGTCTTACCCAAGGGCGCGACCATCACGCCGGAAATCATCGAGGAGCACATCGGCATCAGCAAGGACTACAACGTGTTCGAGCTGCAGAATGCGCTCGCGGCGAAGGACATCATGAAGGCAAACCGCATCGTGAATTACTTCGAAGCAAATCCGAAGGATCATCCGGTGGCGATGCTCATGCCGGTATTGGGGAGCTTTTTCAGCAAGTTGTTTGCGTACCAGTCCCTGACCGATCAAAGTCCGGCGGGGGCGGCGCGGGCGTTGAAGTGCGCGCCGTTTGCTGTGAAGCAGTACGCCGAAGCCTCGAAGCGGTATGCGCCTGCGAAGGTGGGGCGCATCTTCGGCTACTTGCGGGAGGCGGATCGGAAATCGAAGGGGCAGGGCAACGCGACCGTGACGGATGGGATGTTGCTTCGGGAGGCGATTTTCAAGATCCTGCACTGAGTGGGGGGAGTTTTTCACCAAACCCCGCAACGGGTTTTGGGGTGCGGGTCGCTTTCGCTAACTTCGGCCGCTTGTGAAGGTCCGACTTTTTGGCAGCGTGTTTGTTGAAGGGCGGGCGATGAATGTTGAAACCTGGGGTCAGATTTGGCCCGACAATCGAAAAGCAACGACTGCATGAACGCACGTTTCCTTACCCAAGCGCTCGCAGGTGCGGCCCTCCTTTGCGGCCCCCTCCTGTCCATCCAAGCCCAAGATAACCTCGTGCCCAACGGCAGTTTCGAGGAAGCCGATGTGCGCCGATTGAAGAACTATGGCCAGCTCGCGGAGTTTTGCGAGCCGTGGTTTTCTTTGACGGAAGCCCCCCTTGACCTGTACGCTGAGGGCATGAAGGGCGAAAAGGTGAACATTCCATCCAACCTCTACGGCAAGCAAGACGCTTCCGATGGTTCGAATTACGCGGGGTTGCGGGCGTATTCAAAAAATACGCGGTTGTTCCGGCAGTACTACCAAGTGAAGCTCACCGAATCCCTTGAGGAGAATCAGATGTACTGCGTTTCGTTTGACTTGTCGCTGGCGGACATGTCGCGCTATGCGGTGAACGGCATCGGGGCGTACTTGAGCGATCGGAAATTGGCCCAAGGCAACACGGGGGTGTTCGTGACGGAGCCGTCCGTGCGCCACCACGCCGACAAGGTGATGATGTTCTACGACGGATGGGAAACCGTTTGTGGGACGGTCATCGGAACGGGCGAGGAGGAGTACCTGATCATCGGGGCCTTCTCAGGAGACAGCGACATGACCATTGAAAAGGTGAAGCGTCCGGCTGGCTTTGTGGGCGCTCAGGAATCACACGCGTATTACTATTTGGACAACATCCAAGTGCATGCCGTGGAAGCCAAATCCCAGTGCACCTGCAGCGCTGCGGACGAAGTGAAGGAAGACCTGGTCTACGGCTCGTCAACGGTGCTCAATGAAAACATGACGGACGCGGAAAAGCTGAGCGTCATGGCGGTGTATTACGCGTTCTTGAAGCGCACCGCTACCGGTGCGGGCGCCCAAACCATCGCTTCCGTAGCGGAGTTGATGGCAGCGAATCCGGGCTGGAAGTTGCGCGTGGTCGGCCACGCCGATGACGACGAATACAACGAAGGGCGGGTGAACGCGCGCTACGCCTCCTTGGGGGAGAAGCGGGCCAACATCGTGGTCGATGCGCTCATCGAGGCGGGCGTCCCTGCTGACCGCATCGTGGTGGATGCACGGGAAAACGAGGACCCAGCGTCCACGCGGGACACCGACATCAGCCGCGCTCAAAACCGACGGGTCACCTTCGAGTTGATTCAATAATTTCGTTCTTCGTTCGTTCTTAGTTGCATCGATGATGAACGGACGAACCTGCGCAGTGAAGGAGCTTCTGTGGGCCGCGGGCCTGTGGGGGCTCCTTTTTTCGTGGCATGATGCTGGGGGGCAGGTGAACCTGGTGCCCAATGGCGGATTCGAGGATGCGGCGTGGTGCCCGGCGAGCTACAACAATTCGACCTTGCGCACGGCGCGGGGCTGGAGCCAGCCGACGCAGGGGACGCCCGATCACTTCAAGGCGTGCAGTTCGGAGGCGGGGGTGCCCCGCAATGCGTTCGGCGACCAGCTGGCCGTGGAGGGGGAGGCGTACGCGGGGGTGGTGACGTACAGTGCGGCGAAGCCGTCGTACCGGGAGTATTTGCAGGCTGAATTGTCGCGCTCCCTCGTCCGGGGGGAGTGGGTGTGCGTGTCGTGGTGGGTGTGCGCGGCCGATCAGGCGAAGTTGGTGGCAGATGGAATGGGGGTGCATTTGGGGGCCGATGCCCCGAAGGCGCGTGGGGAGGGGGTGTTGCCTGTTCGGCCTCAGGTGGACAATCCGCGTTTTCACTTGGTGAGCGATCGGCACAGTTGGATTCGGTTGTCGGACGCGTACCAAGCCGAAGGGGGCGAGCGGTTCATCACGGTCGGTAACTTTCGCCCGCCCCGGGAGAACCGGGTGCTTGAGCGGCGGGATGCGGCGTCGGATTCGAGTCCGTGGGCTTATGCGTACGTGGACGATGTGCGGGTGGAACCGGTGGACGGGCCGGATGGGTGTTCGTGCTTGAACCGGACGTACCTTGAGGAGGCGACGGACCCGCCTTGGGAGGCGTTTTTGGTGGAACGGGTGGCGCTGGAGTCGGTGCTGTTCGCATTCGACGAGTCGGCGCTCGATGGGCTCGCGGAAGCGCAGTTGGAGCGGGTTGCGGCGGCGATGCGGAAGAACCGGTATTTGGTGATGGAAGTGAATGGGCACACGGATGTGGTGGGGCCGGATGGGTACAATTTGGCCTTGAGCCAGGCCCGAGCCCAAAGCGTAATCGACTTCCTCATTGAGCGCGGCGTTGACCCCCATCGCTTGGAACTTGCGTACCACGGCAGCCGGCTGCCTGCTGCCGACAACAGCACGCCCGATGGCCGGCGCCAAAACCGCCGCGTGGAATTCGAGCTCCTTGAGCACGCCTTCCTGCCGATGCAATGATCAGCCTTGGCGCACCGCTCCCTTCGGAATGGTCAGCATGACCAACAGCGCAGCACCGAAGTACAAGATGAGGGTAAGGACGCTGGCCCGCATGGACCCCGTGATGCCCTCGATGTAGCCCCAGCTGAACATGCCGATGATCAGCCCTCCTTTCTCGAGCACCTCGTAAAAACTGAAGTAGCTCGCATGGTCTTCGGTTTCAGGGAGCATTTTCGAGTAGGTCGAGCGGTTCAGGCTTTGGGTTCCTCCCATCATGAACCCGATGATTCCGGCGGCCAAAAAGAACCCGTTCGTGGAATTCACTCCTGCATACGCGTAGACGCATACGGCCGCCCAAACCACCGTGCACACCATGAGCGCTTTGATGTTCCCGATTTTCCCGCTCAACCACGCCACGATCATCGCCCCGGGAATGGCCAACAATTGAACCGCAATGATGGCCACGATCAGCTCCGCATCTTTCAAGCCCACTTCCTTGATTCCGAATGAAGTGGCCATGAGCATGATCGTTTGCAACGCCATGGAGATGATGAAAAAACTCAACAGGTAGCGCTTCAACCCTTCGTTGTCAGCCAAATCCCGCGCCACCCCTCGCAATTCCTCAAATCCCTTCACCCACAAGTTGCCCTCCCCGCTGTGCCGATACGGGTTCACGGGCAGCCACCTGAACGCCGGCTGGGCCCAAGCAATCCACCACACCCCAACAAGCACGAACGACCACCGAGCACTCACGTCAAACCCTTTGATCATCACGAGCGAAACCACCAACAAAATCAGGCTTCCGATGTAGCCCATGATGTATCCCCGCGCGCCCAATCGGTCGTGCTCCTCAGGCGGTGCGATTTCCGGTAAGTAGGCGTTGTAAAACCCAAGAGAACCCCAGAATCCGATGTTCGCAAAGAACAAACTCGCCATGCTCCATTCGAGGTGTTCCGGATTGAAAAAGTACATCGTGGTGCAGGCCGCCGCTCCGGTGTAGCAGAAGACCTTCATGAAGAATTTCTTCTTCCCGGCATAATCCGCCAGCCCGCTGAGCATGGGGTTCAAGGTGATGACGACGAGAAAGGAAGCGGCCAAGACATAAGCGTACAACTGGGTGTTCGAGAAGTCGGCTCCGAAAAACCGCACCGTATCCCCGGTGATGGCGTTGTAGAAAATGGGAAAGATGGCGGTGGTGATGACCAGCGAATAGACGCTGTTGGCCCAGTCATAGAGGGTCCACGCTTTGCGCACTTTCAAGACGTCAGCGCGCACAGGTTGCGAATCGTTCATGGAGGCAAGATAGGCCGTTCGGGCAGTTGAAGTGTCGTAATTTTGCTGCGATGGAAGCAAACAGGCACTTCGATTTGGTGGTAGTCGGCGGCGGAATCGTCGGTGCGGCTACGTTTTATCAGCTTCAGCAGCGTCATCCCAATTTGCGGTTGCTGCTAGTGGAAAAGGAAGCGGCACCTGCGGATCACCAAACCGGGAACAACTCCGGAGTCATCCATTCCGGCCTCTACTACAAGCCTGGTTCGCTCAAGGCCATCAATTGCGTGAAGGGCCGGCGCGCACTCGTGAAGTTCGCCGAGGAATACAACGTGCCCCACGATGTATGCGGGAAGGTGGTCGTCGCTGCCGACGAGTCCGAATTGCCGCAGTTGGAGAAAATCCACGGCATCGGGCAGCAGAATGGCATCGAGGGCTTGGAACGCATTTCTGTGGAGCAATTGAAGGAAATCGAGCCGGAGTGTCGGGGGGTGGGGGCGTTGTTCGTCGGGTGCACCGGCATCATCGATTACCGCGCTGCGACCGAGCGCATGCTCGAAGTGGCGTTGGCGCTCCAGCCGGCCTCGGAAGTCCACTTGGGCATGGAGGTGCAGGGATTTGAGCGTGAGGGAGGCCAAACCCGCATCAGCGCGCGCCGCCACACCGCCGCTCGCCATGCCGTCTCCTCCGCGAACGCGCCCGCGGATTCCGCAACATACACCTGCGATCACCTCGTGGTCTGCGGCGGACTCCAGGCAGATCGGCTGGCGCGAAAGGACGGCGTGAAGCTGAAAGAGCAGGTGGTGGGCTTCCGGGGCGACTACTACGAACTCACGGACCAAGCCAAGCACAAAGTCAAGCACCTCATCTATCCCGTCCCGAATCCGGACTTCCCGTTCCTGGGCGTTCATTTCACTCGGATGACGAATGGGGAAATCGAGTGCGGCCCCAACGCCGTGTTCACCTTCAAGCGCGAAGGTTACGGCAAAACCGATTTCGACCTGCGCGACACCTTGGACGCGCTGGGATACGGTGGGACCTGGAAGCTGTTCTTCAACAACATGAGTTTTGGCATCAACGAATACCGGCGCGCCTTCTCCAAGCGGTTGTTTTTGAAAACGCTGCAACGGCTGGTCCCCTCCTTGACGATGGATGACCTCAAGCCCGGCCGCTCAGGTGTGCGCGCGTTGTTGCTTTCAGAGGACGGCGATACCCGCGACGATTTCCGCATCGAATACACGGATCACAGCATCCACGTGCTCAACGCCCCTTCACCAGCGGCCACTGCCGCGTTGGCGATCGGTGAGCACATCGCGGATTTGGCAGTGGAACGGTTTGCCCTCTGATCGGAAATAAGAAGGCCTCGGTTTCCCGAGGCCTTCCATCAAGTTGGCAAGATTGCGCGCCAAAGCGCGTCTTTTTACTAATGAGGCGAAGCGCACTTCCATGCGCCCGAACCGCGGTGTACGGTCCGGTATTATTCTTTGCGATCTCCTTCAGCAGGAGCTTTGCCTGAGCAGCTCGCACCTTCGCTTTTGCCAGCGCAGCACGAACTTACCTTGCGGTCGCCTTCTGCAGACGCATGTTCTTTTTCAGAACCTGCGCAGCCGGGCTTTTCTCCGCGCTCTCCTTCAGCAGCTTTCCCTTTGCCAGAGCAGCATGCTCCACCTTCGGTCTTGCCTTTTTCGGAACAGCAAGCTCCCTTTTCAGATTTGCCTTCGCCTTGGCATGCGGCTTCTTTTTGCTTTCCTTCTTCCGACGGTTCAGTCGCGGGGGCCGGTTGCAAGGCGCCCAGTGAGGAGTTTCGGGTGGAAGCAGTCGCCGCTTTTGAGCTCTTGCCGCCGTTGCTTTGCTCCACAGTAGCTTGTCCGCCTTTGTCAGCGGTAGTCGATTGCGCGGAAGCAGCAAGGGCGAAGAAGGCGAAAACACTCAGGATCAGAACTTTCTTCATGATGGGATGGGTTGGTTGATATTCTGAACAAAATTTAGAACCTGTAAGTTACGACTTTTCCTTTGTTTAAGCAATGACTTTGCCTAAATTTGCAGCCTCGTCAAACGCGACGGGCACCTTGGAGA
Source organism: Bacteroidia bacterium (assembly GCA_030427925.1). GTDB lineage: Bacteria > Bacteroidota > Bacteroidia > Flavobacteriales_D > Sanyastnellaceae > JALQTD01. Next base: position 61,319 of record JAUICJ010000008.1, read on the forward strand.
GGTGGCAGAGTGGTAATGCAGCAGCCTGCTAAGCTGTGACCGAGTATCTTGGTCCCCGAGTTCGAATCTCGGTCTCTCCGCTTTGGGATGTGCGCTTAAAAACGTACATCGTTGAAAATCATTGAACTCGGGAAGCGATTCCCGAGTTTTTTCGTGAAATGGGGTGGGTTTTTGAGGGATACAGGGTGTTCCAACGTGTAACCCCTTTGCTGAGGGAGGAGGTGTTCAGGTGAAACCCTGTGCTGGTGGGGTTGATTGAATATGGTGAACCCCCACGGCTCATTTGGTTAAAGAGGGGCGTCGTTCCAGAGGTCGTCTCGGTAGTCACGAGGAACCTGTACTTTGTTGTTCGCGGAAGCGCCCTTAAGTCCAGTCGGAATGTTGGGAGCCCCCTTGGTGCCGCGTGATCAGGGTACACGTCAACGAGGTATTCGCTCGTGCTTTTACAGTGCCCATTGCATCCGTCCATCCCGTGCGGCGGGGCGGTTTCGATGCACTGAACGCTTGAATCGACCTGAAGGTCAGGGGCAGGGCGATGGGGTGGGGGCTCATGGTAAAATGCTCGTTGCGTTCATGGTGGTTGATTCGTCGGGCAACTGGTTGCCGATGACCTGTCCAAGAGGTGGGCATTTGGTGAGGAGGCATCATTGCGGACACCGGGGTTGCTCAAGTCCGTTGTTTCTGCCCTGCTCCCTTCCGATGGCGTTTGGATTCAGTCGATTCAGCCAACGCAAACGCCGAAGGGATTTCTCCGCCCAATTCGCCACCTCTTTAGGACAGCCAATTGCCCAAAGCAAGGGGGCTTCAGTTCCCCACAGCCCGCAGGTCGTCGATGGCGCTGAGGCGGAAAGTCGCCCCGTTCCAAAGGGCTTGGACGTGGACGTGGACCCTTTGGCCTTCAGATGAAAATGAAAGCTGTCCATCGAGGCCGAGGACTCCATCCACCTCCTGCAGCTCGAACGTGAAGCGGTCGAACGCCATGCGCTCCCACCTCACCCCAGCCACCGCCCCCCGTTCAAGGACCGCCGCCCGGTCTTGAATCAGTACGGCCGTCCATTCTTCCACAGTCAGGCGCTTCATCCGCTCACGGGTCATTCGCTCCTTCACTAGGCTCGTATCGCGCGCGAGCTGATGCACCTCCTCCACCGTGATGAACCTGCTGAAGTAATCGTTCATGGTCCGCTCGGGTACGGTTTGGAGCAGTTCAAAGGCCAAATCCCCCACCTCCTCTGCCCCCGTTTCCCGCTCCCCCCGACAACCCACCAACACGAAAACGGCCACCGCGCACCGCACCGCGAAAGCAGAAGCCATCTTATGAAATCTAGAACGATTGGACAAAAACGACATCGCTGGCAAAGTTACGCGGGGAGTTCAACTCCAATCTGGCCCAGACCACCCAGCCACCTAGCGCAACAAGAGAGCCGAACAACGTGAATGCATTCCATTCACAATGAAAACAATTACGTGCTCTCATCGCTCGTGTACTTCCTTTTGATGGCGCTCCATGTTGCCGGATTCTCCAATCCCTTTAAGGATACGGCATGCTTCAATGGCGGGATTTGCGTGGATGGAGTTTGCGTGTGCCTTCCCGGTTGGATGGGGAAGATTGATCCACGGACTGGGCGCAAGGTGATCCAATTGCGACTCCGCGCTGAGTGCTCAAGCTCTCGTTTAAAGCGAGAGGCCCAGCGACAAGCTCACCGTCTTGGGCCAGCCGATTCCGGCACGAAAGAGGCCTCCTTTGGCAGGCGTTTGGTAGCGATAACCTATGAAGCCTGCTGGAAACAGTTGCGCATCGTACGTGTAGTACGTGTCCTTCAACAGGGTTGCCCCCACGAACGTTTCGAGGTGGTGGTTTCCGGTGCCTTGAAGGAAGGTGGCTCCTGCAATGCCGAGAACACCTCCCGCCTCCCAAGCGCCCCAAATTCCACCACCCATCCGGATTGCGCGGTGGGGAAAGAGGGATCTCGGACGAGCGGAGGGCCACACCGGAATCTCCACGTTCGCTTGGAGCGCAACATACAGCGGGACGTAGTCCGCAGAGACGAACAGGGTTGGCTTTGAAAACCCACGGTGTAGCTCCGGATTGACTTGAGCTGATGCAGGCAGAGCAATGAGGCAAGTGAACGAGAGGGCGCAGAAAATCGCAAGAAGACGTGGCATAGTTAGGAAGTTAGGGCCAATTCCCCCTCATTCCCAATTCGGGCTCGGCGAAAGGCATGCTCGATGAGCACAGAGAGGGCCAATGAAACGATCGAGCGGTGCGGCAATTTGGACAGATGGATGCCTTTGCTTGGAATTCGAAACGGCATTCAAAAAGTTGATCATCGAGCGGAATCTTGCTGGGTGAGACACCTTGTAGAGCAAACACCGCAGGTTTCAGAACAACTTCAGTCCTTGGGCTTAGCGCGCGACCGATGTCGCAATGCTTCATGACGAATTTTCCGCTCCTCGCGGGGGGGGCTTCACCTTGATTCTCGTCCATGATCGGAATCAACCTGCACGGACGCCAGGCGGCCTTGCGACCTCGGGTAGTCTGGACTAGTCCGCCGGCGACTTCAATCCGATTGCCGGGAAGACGCCAGCAGCTGCGGCCACGAGCGCACTGCTCGCCGTGAAAGGAGCGGTCGCACGCGGTCTGCGGCTGCGTGGCCTCGCCCGGTGAATGCCCCTCGAACATCGACGGCTTCGGCGTCACATCGGTCCTGACCGGCTGGGGCTGTTGGCCAACTTCGGCATCTACTGCCCAGCATGGTGGGGACTGGGTAAGGTCGGGAAGGGGTTCATGCAGCAGCGCGGCCCTTTTTGTTTGGTCACCAGTCCAGCGCGCGCATTCAACGCCGCCCACGATCGCGCTCCAAGATGCCCACCACCCGATCCCGGCAAATCGCCGCGAGGTTCCATTGGTACCCGTTGAAATCGGTGGGCGTTGAGAACTGAACCACCACTGCATCGAGGTCCTTGTGATAGGTTGCGGTGCTCTGGTAGCCCGGAACCAACCCCGTGTGTTCGAACTCGTATAGCGTGGCATACAGCTCCGCCTCACCCGCATCGAATACGCTCCCGTCGTTGAGCGACCGAACGAATTGGGCCACATCAGCCGCAGTCGCCACCATCCCCGTGGATTCGCCTTTGAGGTCGTGGGGATGGCCCACGTGAAAGCCGCTCATGACATCGCCCTCATTGAATTCGTCCACGCCCGCAAAGGTGGAGGTGAGGCCGAGGCGGTCAAGGATTTCGCTCTGGATGAAGGCGAAGTGAGGCTCGCCGCAGACGCGGTCGAGGATGAAGCCGAGCAGGAGGTAGTTCGTGTTGCTGTAAGCCCAATCCGCACCCGGTTCGAAATCCGCAGGCGCGTCCAGCACCAGCTCCAAGCACCCTTCCGCAGAACCCGGCGGGTCGGACCAAAACCGCTCCACGTCCGTGAAATTCGGAATCCCGCTCCGGTGCTGCACGAGCATGCGCGGGGTGATGCGGTCGGCGTGTGCGATGCGGTCGGCATACTCGGGCAGGAAGGCGCGCAGCGGAGCGTCCAAATCCAGCTCCCCCCTCGCCGCAAGCTTGGTCACGGCTACCGCGACGTAGAGCTTGCTGATGCTGGCGATCTTGAACAGCGCGTCTGGCCGGGCAGGGAGCTGTTTCGCCGCATCGTGCCATCCCACCGCAGCAGCCACGGGCGGCCCCTCCCCGAAGTCGGCGTACACGATGATGCCCTCGAGCGCGCCGTTTGTGGCCGCCTCGAGCTGCGCTTCGACCGAATCGGGCAGGGGCGGGAGCCAAGCGCCCAGGATCGCCCAAGGCACGTAGAACAGGGAGGCGGCGGTGCTGGTCAGCAACACCACCTGGAACAGGCGTTTTTTCAGGGACATGGCCAAGATGTGGAAGGCTGGGGCGTAAAAGTAAGGCACGCGAGAAGGGGACGCCCGTCATCTATCGGTTTGGGCGGAGGGTTTACTTTTGCTGCATTTGGTTTAGATTCAACGCACAGGCATTCAAGCAGGGATTTTCATGACGGCTCAATGGGGACATCGCATCTACCTCGCGTCCATGGCGCTGGTGACGGTCGCAGTGACGGCCTACCTCGCGCAAGTGGGGTGGAGCTATTACGTCACGCCCCTTGAGGAGCGATTTTACCACCCGCAATACGATTGGTTCAAGGCGTCGGGGGCGATGGGCCACGGTTTGGGCATCGTCGGCACCCTGCTCATCCTCATCGGCGTGGTGCTGTACATCGGCGCGAAACAGCGCGGCTGGCTGGCGAAGCATTTCCGCCTCCGCCACCTCCTTGAATTTCACATCTTCCTCTGCACGCTCGGCCCGATTATGGTGCTGTTTCACACGACGTTCAAGTTCGGCGGGCTCGTCTCGGTCGGGTTTTGGAGCATGGTGCTCGTCGTGTTGAGCGGGGTGGTCGGTCGCTACATCTACCTCCAAATCCCGCGTGCCCTCTCCGGCCGTGCCCTCGCTCTGAACGAAGTGGAGGATCGGGAAGCGGAATTGGTTTCGACCGTGCTCAAGGCCGATCCGAATTCCGCTTCGGCGGTGGCCCTCATCCGCGGCTTCAGCAACCCGCACGCTTTCGGTCCGCGGCGCATCCTTGCGAACCGCGCCCACCGCGCCGAGGTGCGCAAGGCGCTTCAAGCCAGCGGCGTTGCCCCGGAGAGTCGCCGCGCCGTCGCCACCGCGCTCGACGAAGCCGCCACCCTCCGCAACCGGATGGCCCGCCTCGAAACGATGCAGGCGCTGTTCAAGTATTGGCACGTGGCGCATCGGCCCTTTGCCCTCATCATGCTCGTCATCGTCGTCCTCCACGTGGGGGTCACGCTCTTGATGGGGTATCGCTGGATTTTCTGATGGGCATGGAGGAATGGGCGGTGTATGGGGCGACAGCGGCGTTCATTGTGGCCGTGGTTTGGCATTACGTGAGGAAAGGCCAAACCGCATCCGCCACCGTCGCCGCCAAGGTCGAAGAAGCCAAAGCCACCGGCCGATTCGAACCCGTTTCCCTCTACCCGCACATCAACCCCTCCGCCTGCATCGGCAGCGGCGCCTGCGTCCGGGCCTGCCCGGAGAAGGACATCCTCGGCCTCGTCGATGGCAAAGCGACCGTCATCAACACGTCGAGCTGCGTGGGCCACGGGGCGTGCTTCATGGCCTGCCCCGTCGACGCCATCACCTTGCGCATCGGCACGGCGCAGCGCGGAGTGGATTTGCCCCACGTGAAGCCGACCTACGAGTCGAACGTTGACGGCCTCTACATCGCGGGTGAACTCGGCGGAATGGGGCTCATCAAAAACAGCGCGGAACAAGGAGTTCAAGCCGTCGAGAGCCTCCTCAAGCAACGACGACCCACCCCCGCAGGCGCCGTGGACGTGGCCATCGTCGGCGCCGGGCCCGCGGGCATCGCGGCCGCCCTGGCCGCTCGGCGCGCCGGCCTCTCCTTCGCCCTCCTCGAGCAGGACTCCCTCGGCGGAACGGTGTTCACGTTTCCCCGCTCGAAGCTCGTCATGACCTCCCCGATGGACCTCCCGCTCCACGGCAAGGTCAAGCTCACCGACACCTCGAAGGGCGAACTCCTCGAACTCTGGCAGGGCATCCTCTCGGAACACGACATCCCGGTGCAGGAACACACGAAGGTGGAATCCATCGCACGCGGTGAAGACGGCGCCTTCGAACTCGCCCTGTCCACGGGCACGCCCTGCCGGGCCGCCCACGTCGTGCTCGCCATCGGCCGCCGCGGCACCCCCCGCAAACTCGGCGTTCCGGGCGAAACGAACAACGAAAAGGTCGCCTACCGCTTGCTCGACCCCGAGCTCATCGCAGGCGAGGACATCCTCGTGGTCGGCGGTGGCGACTCGGCGGTGGAAGCGGTGCTCATGCTGATGGAGGCGAACCGGGTGCATTTGTCCTACCGCAAAACGTCCTTCAATCGGATCAAACCGGGGAACCAAACCGCCCTCCAAGCCGCCATGGACCGCGACGCGTTCACGCCCCACCTCGGCACGGAGGTCGAGGCCATCGGCCCGGACCACGTCACGCTGAAGGACTCCGGCACGCGCATTCCCTACGACCGCATCTACATCTTCGCCGGCGGCGAGCTCCCCACCGATTTCTTGCGCAAGGCGGGCATCGAGGTGGAGAAAACGTTCGGCAAGGTGGTGCGCCGGCACGCGCTCGCGCTCGCCGGCTTGCTTGTCAGCTGCTCGCTGGCCTGGGGGCAGTTTTCTCCGGGCGAATTGACTTCTGCCCATGCGGAGTTGGAGGGCATGGGCAATTGCACCCAGTGCCACGAGGTGGGGGCGAAGATTTCGGAGGCCCGTTGCCTCGATTGCCATGAGGTGTTGCAGGAGCGCATCGAGTTGCGGCAGGGGTTCCACGCCACGAGCGAAGTGACCTCGCAGCGTTGCGAGGACTGCCACAACGAGCACCACGGGCGCACCTTCGAACTCATCCGGTTCGATACCGTGGCGTTCATCCACAGCGCCCAAGCAGGTTGGCGCCTCGAAGGTGCCCACGGGCAGGTCGACTGCCGCGCTTGCCACCAGCCGGAGCACGTGCGCGACGAACGGCTCGCAGACCGACCGGGGAGTTTCCTCGGGTTGAGCACGGAATGTTTGGCGTGCCACGAAGACGTGCACGCGGGGACGTTGCCGACGACGTGCTTGGATTGCCACAGCATGGACGCGTTTGAAGGGGCGGAGCGGTTCGATCACGACGCAGCGGATTTCGCGCTGACCGGGGCACACCGCGAGGTGGACTGCGCGGCGTGCCACACGTCGGAGCCCGAATTCCCGTCGCTCGCGCATGCGGCCTGCACCGATTGCCACGAGGACGTGCACGACGGGGCGCTGGGACCGCGGTGCACGGATTGCCACTCCACCGCCTCGTGGCTCGGATCGGCGGACGGTTTCGATCACAACACGACGGACTATCCGCTGGAGGGGCAGCACGCGGTGCTTGCTTGCGCCTCCTGCCACACGACGCGTCCGGCGCGGGCGATGCCGTTTGAGCGGTGCACGGATTGCCACGACGATTACCACGAGGGGGAGCTGGGGGCGGAGCCGGATTGTGCGGAGTGCCACACCGTGATGGCGCCGTTTACGCGGACGGAGTTTGGGCTGGCGGATCACAACGAGGGGCCGTATCCGCTGACGGGGGCGCATGCGGCGACGCCGTGTTTTGCTTGCCACAAGCCGGATGCGGATGCGCGGTGGGATTTCCGTTTGGAAGACCAAACCTGCACCGCCTGCCACGACAACGTACACGAATCGACCCTCGCGGCCTGGACCTCGACCGCGTGCACCGACTGCCATGACACCGAATCCTGGCGCGCCATCGCCTTCGATCACGCGACCACGGCTTGGCCCCTCGAAGGCGCCCACAGCGCGGTGCAATGCCGGGACTGCCACGGCACGGTGGACGCGGGCCAAACCTTCACGGACCTGCCCGCGACCTGCGCCTCCTGCCACGACAACGTGCACGGTGACCAATTTGGCGAGCCCGCCGACTGCGCGGCCTGCCACACCCCGGCCTCCGAATGGCGAGCCGACCGCTTCGATCACAGCACCACGGCCTTCCCCCTCGACGGCCAGCACGCCGAAGCGGACTGTTCCTCCTGCCACACCGCAGCAAGCGGCGTGGTCGTTTATTCCCTACCTTCATTCGAATGCGCCGATTGCCACGCCAACTGATCCCCTTCCTGCTCCTCCTGGCAGCAGCCCCCATCGCGCGGGGCCAACACCCGCACGGGGCGGATTTCGCCTTGGACTGCAAGGTGTGCCACAACCCGTCCGGCTGGACGGTGGACTGGTCGGAGGCCTCCTTCGATCACGGCTCGACGGGGTTCGTTTTGGACGGCCAACACGCGGCAACCACCTGCGTCGATTGCCACGCGGAGCAGGTCTTCACGGACACGCCGACCGACTGCGCTTCCTGCCACGACGACGTGCACCAAATGACGGTCGGCAACGACTGCGTGCGCTGCCACGACACGCAGACGTGGCTGGTGATGGATGTGATGGGGATGCACGAGGTGAATGGGTTTGTCCTCGAAGGGGGGCATGCGACGGCGGCTTGCATCGATTGCCACACCGAGGGCAATCCGCTGGCGTGGGAACGGTTGTCCACGGAATGCATCGATTGCCACCAAGCGGATTACATGGCGACCGCGGATCCGGACCACGCGATGGCGGGGTACAGCACGGATTGCGCGTCCTGCCACGATGCCTATGCGTACAATTGGGGCAGCGAGTTTTTCCACGGGTTCTTTCCCTTGGAAGGGGTGCACCTGGGTCCGACGTGCGCCGACTGCCACCACGATGAGCCCTTCGAAGCGGCCTCTCCCGACTGCGTGAGCTGCCACCTCGAGGACTTCATGGCGGCGGCAGAACCCGACCACGTGGCGGCGGGTTTCCCTCAAGATTGTGCGGAATGCCACAACACCTTTTCGTTCGATTGGACCAGCACGTTCGATCACGGGTTCTTCCCATTGGAAGGTGGGCACATGGGACCGACCTGCACGGATTGTCACCACAACGAGCCGTTCGAGGCGGCGTCGCCCGAATGCGTGAGCTGCCACCTCGAAGACTTCACGTCGGCCAGCGAGCCGGATCACGTGGCTTCGGGGTTTCCGCAGGACTGCGCAGCCTGCCACACCACCGCTCCGGGGTGGAACGCCACGGCGTTTTTGCAGCACGACGATTTGTACTTCCCCATTTATTCCGGCGAGCACGAAGGCGAATGGAACAGCTGCACCGACTGCCACACCACGCCGGGGGATTATTCGATGTTCTCGTGCATCGATTGCCACGAACACGATGACCCCGCCGACCTCGCCGACGAGCACGATGACGTGGGCGGATACGTTTACGACAGCCAAGCATGCTACGAATGCCATCCAAACGGGGACGAATGAGGGGGCTTGTGGCGCTCGTGTGCGCGATGGGGGCGGTGAGCGCGTGGGGCCAAACCGCGTCCGGCACCGTCACCTTCATCACCGCGGAGAACGTGTACGTGCGCTTCGCGTCCACCTCCGGAATCGAGCCGGGAGACACGTTGCGAACGCTTGCGGGGGAGCCGTGCTTGGTGGTGCAGCAGCGTTCTTCGACTTCGTGCGTTTCGGTGCCGTTGGGGGGCTGTGCGCCGGTGGAGGGCGATGCGTTCGTGGCGCGGTTGCGGGTGGAGGAGGAGGTGGCCGAGGAGGTGGTGGTGGAGCTGGAGCGTCCTGAAGTGGTGCTGGAGGAGCAGGAGGTTGCGTTGCCGCCGCCGCTGCGGGTGAAGGGGCGGCTGACGTCGTCGGTGTTCGCCACGGGCGTGGACCGCGGGGGGGAGCGTTCGGTCACGTCGGCGCGGTGGAGTTCGCGGTTGACCTTGAGGGTGGAGCACGTGGCGGTTGCAGGACGGCTCGTGGATTTCGATGTGTCGGCGAACCTGCAGCGGATTTACCGGGACGCCTCGTCGTCGACGCCGGGATGGCGAGGGCGCAACACGGTCTACCAGGCCGCGGCTTCGACCGAGTTGGGGGGTGGGGTTGAGGTGGCGGTGGGCCGCCGGCTCGCGCGGGGATTCAGCACGGTGGGGTCGCTCGATGGTCTGCACGCCGGGTGGCGCCGGGGGCCGTGGGAAGTCGGCGTGGTGGCGGGCTTTCAGCCGAATTTGTTGACGCAGGGAGTGGCCACGGATCGTCCGGTGTTCGGGGGGCTCGTGGGGCGGCAGGTGCGGACGGAGGGGGCTTCTACGGATTGGCGTTTGGGCTTCCTCGGCCAAACCCGCAACGGCACGTCTGACCGGCACTTCCTCTTCGGCCAATACCGCCTCCACCTCGGCAGCGCGTGGCGGTTCTTCGGCAGCGCGGAATGGGACCTTTACGCCCCCGCCGGCTATGCGCCCACCGGACCGCGCGCCCTGTTCGCATCGGCCCAGTGGAATTTCGCCCGCGGCTGGTCCGCTTTCGCTTCGGCCGACCGCCGCGCGCCGGTGCTGCGTTTCGCCACCTACGACGACATCACCCTCCAAGCCATGAGCGACCGACCGGCCCAAAACGTCCTGCGCGCCCGCCTCTCCGGCCGGCTCGGCACCGCCCACCGCGTCACCCTCGGCTGGTCCGACCGCCGCGAATCCACCCGCCTCGGCTCCACCGCCCAATTGCAGTACACCTGGACCGAATTGCCGCGCCTCGGCGGGCGGCTCTCCTACAGCGCCTTCATCACCGCGATGCCGCTGATGACCAGCACGTCCCAACGGCTGGCCTACCAACGCGGTCCCGTTGGGGCGCACTACCGCATGGGGCGGTCGCGCTTTGAGCAGGAGGGACTGCCCATCGCGGTCCAGCATTACGCAGGGGCCAACGTTCGGGCGCGGTTTTCCGAAATTTGGCAAGCGAGCGCCTCCGTGGAAGCCGCATTCCAGCACCACCAAACCCTGCTGCAACTCCAATTCAGCCTCACTTACCGATTCGAATCCACCGATGACTCCACGCAGTAACCTACTGACTTTCATTGCCTTTTTTGCAGCACTCGGTTGCGGTCCCCAAGCCCTCGAACCGGAAACCGCCCCACCCACGGGCATCTTTCAAACCACCACGCCGCCCCCGGCCGATGGCGTCCACAAGTTCCTCGTGCACGACGTGTTGGAGGGCGACAAATACTGGTTCCTCGAAGCCCAGGAAATGGACGGCACGAAGTACTGGGTGGCCACCGCCCCCGGCAATTTCCAGCGCGGCGGCACGTATCAATTCTCTGGCGGATTGTTCAAGACGGGTTACCGGAGCGAAGAATTCGATCGGACGTTCGACGCGCTGTACCTCGTGGCGGCGGTAACCCCGTTGGGCGTTCCAGCCGCCCCCGCGATGACGCAGGCGACGCCGGTCGAGCCGGCCGAGGGGGCGACGCCGATCGCAGAAGTCGTGGCCGAAGCCCAACAACGGGCTGGCCAGCGCGTTCGCGTCACCGGGCGCGTGACGAAGGTGAACCCCGACATCATGAACCGGCACTGGATCCACTTGCAAGACGGCTCCCGCGACGACTTCGATTTCGTGGTGACGAGCGACCAAATCGTCCCCGTCGGCCACACCGTCACGGTGGAGGGCACCTTGTCCGTGGACCGCGACTTCGGTGCCGGATACCGGTACGACGTCATCCTGGAGAACGGCCAGTGGATTCGATGAAGCGCCTCTTGTCGACCTTGTTCAACGAGCGCGCTGCGATGGCCTACATCGCGTTGTTCGCAGTGGCCATCGCGGTGGCGACCTTCATCGAAAACGACTTCGGCACGAGTGCGGCTCTGAAATGGGTCTACAAGGCGCATTGGTTCGAGCTGTTGCTGGTGTTGTTCAGTGGGGCACTCGTTCGCAACATGTTTCATTACAAGCTGTTGCAGCGAAAACGGTACGCCGTCCTGTTGTTCCATTTCGCCATGCTCATCATCCTGCTCGGGGCGGGCGTGACGCGGTATTTCGGCTACGAAGGCGTGATGGGCATTCGCGAAGGAGCGGCGAGCAACGAGCTCGTATCGGCCGAGCCGTACGTGGTGTTCACGGTACAGGATGCACAAGGTTCCACATACCGCGTCGAGGAGCCCGCGCTGTTCTCCTCGTTGGGCAGCAATCGGTTCGAAAAGGAGTACGAGGTGGCGGGCCAGCGCGTGGGGATGCGGTTGCTGGAATTTGTGGCGAATCCGGTTCGGGAGGTCGTGGCCGATGGTGCGGGCGAGCCGCTGTTGAAGGTGGTCATCGCGGGCCAAACCGGCCGCAAGGAGCACGTCCTGCACTGGGAGGAAACGCGGACGTTGGAGGGCGGGCGGTTCCATTGGGGCGCGACGCCGCGCGCGGGGTGCGTGAACGTGATCGGGGTGGAGGAGCCGCGGGTGGTGGCTGAAGTGGGCATGACCGCCATGACGATGGCCACGCAGGCGCTCGATAGCCTGCCAGCTGGGGAGGAAGCGCCGATTCGGTACCGGTCGTTGTATTCGGCGGGGGCGTTGCGGTTTGTGTTTCCCGAGCCGGTGACCACGGGGCGGGAGGCCGTGCGGAGTGGGCGGATCAAGGTTGAGCGGTCTTCGGAGGTGGCGTTGCGGATGGAGGTTTGGGCCGGGGAGGAGCGGACGGAGGTGTGGGTGAGCGGAATGGCGGGGGCGCTGGGGCGGGCGGTTCCGGTGCGGTTGGGGGGGATGGAACTGGGTTTGGCCTATGGGGCCCGGCGCATTCCGCTGCCCTTTTCCATCGCCTTGCGGGACTTCCAAATGGACCGCTATCCCGGCACGAACAGCCCCGCTTCGTATGCGAGCGAGGTCACCATCCAGGACCCGGAACGCGGTGTTCAGCGGGACTTCCGGATTTTCATGAACCACATCCTCGACTACCGGGGGTACCGGTTTTTCCAGTCCTCGTATGACCGCGACGAGCGGGGCACGTACTTGAGCGTGAACCACGATTTCTGGGGGACGTGGATTTCCTACCTCGGCTACGCTTTGTTGACGCTGGGCATGGTGTGGACGCTCTTCAGCAAGGAGTCGCGGTTCCGGGATGTGGCGCGGCGGTTGTCGGTGTGGGGAGGTTTGGCCTTCGCGACGATGAGCCAGCCGGTGATGGGCCAAACCACCATCGCCCCCCACCACGCCGAGCACTTCGCGCGCCTCGTCGTCCAGGACCCGCAAGGACGGATGAAGCCGGTGCATACCCTGACGCGCGAAGTCGTCCGCAAACTCAGCGGCTCCGAGGAATTCAACGGCCAAACCGCCGACCAAATCGCGCTCGGCATCTTCGCCGATCCCACCGCATGGTACGCCGTTCCCCTGATCCAAATCGGTCGCCACGATGAAGTCAAGCGGCTCATCGGGGTGGACGGACGGCTCGCCGCCTACCGCGATTTCTTCAACCCCGACGGCTCGTACAAACTCCAAGCGGCCGTCCAAGCTGCAAGCGAACGGGACGATGCCGACAAGGGGATGTTCGAGAAGACCCTCATGAAGGTGGACGAGCGGGTGAACATCTTCGGGATGCTGCGTTCAGGCTGGTTGTTTCGGCTCGTTCCGGTGGTGGGAGATGCGAATTCAACCTGGGCGGCCGCGCCTTCGCACCGGTCTTCGGATGCCACGGCGGCGCGGTTTTTCGAGGCGTATGCAACGGCTTTGCGCGAGGGAATCGAGGCGAACGACTTCACTTCGGCGGATGGGCTTGTGCGCGAACTGGATGCCTTCCAGCGCGAAGCCGGGGCGGCGGTGCTGCCATCGGATTCGCAGCGCGCCATGGAGGTTCGGCTGAACGAGTGGCGGGTGTTTCGCAGGCTCGCATTCGGATACACGGGATTGGGAGTGGCTTTTTTGGTCCTCCTTTTCACCGGGGTGGCGCGCAGTCAAGGGAGTTCTCCCCGGGTGCGTTGGGTGCTGGTCGCCTTGACGGTGGTGGCGTTTGCATTCCACACGGCAGGATTGGGCATGCGGTGGTACGTTTCGGAGCGGGCGCCTTGGAGCAACGGGTACGAGTCCATGATTTACATCGCTTGGACGACGGTGCTCGCGGGCTTGCTGTTCGTTCGGCGTTCAGCGGGTGCGATGGCCGCCACTGCGATCCAATCCGGGGTCATCTTGCTCATCGCGTGGCTCAGTTATTTGAACCCCGAAATCACACCGCTCGTTCCGGTGCTCAACTCCTATTGGTTGACCATTCACGTCTCGCTCGAAGCGGGCTCCTACGGTTTCCTCATGCTCGGGGCCATCATCGGGCTCGTGAACCTCGTGCTGATGGCCGTGACGAACGCAGCGCGCCACGGGCGAGCGAAGGCGCTGGTCCGGGAGATGACGTGGCTGAGCGAGCTGGTTTTGACAGGAGGGCTCTTCATGCTGAGTGTTGGTACCTACCTCGGAGGCGTTTGGGCGAACGAGTCGTGGGGACGGTACTGGGGCTGGGATGCGAAGGAGACGTGGGCGCTGGTTTCCATCCTGGTTTACGCCTTCATTTTGCACATGCGTTTGATTCCCAAACTCGCAGGCGCGCTCGCTTTCAACGTGGCGAACCTCGTGGGGCTCGCCTCGGTCATCATGACCTATTACGGAGTGAACTATTACCTCAGTGGTCTGCATTCGTATGCCGCGGGCGATCCGGTTCCGGTGCCGGCTTGGGTCTACGCAGCGGTGGCTGTTGCGGTAGCGGTCAGCGCATTGGCAGCTCGCAAGGCGCGTCGATTCAAATTCTGAGGGGCGTGGAGGAGTGGCGGTTCAAAGGGCCTTGGGATGCGGTGTGGCGGTTGCCCGCGTTGCGTGGGGCGGTGGGAGGGCTCGCGGTCCTGTTCGGTGGTGTTTTTGCCTTGATTGTAGCCTTGCCCGGTGGCGAGGACTCAACTGCTTGGGCGGTTCTGGGCGGGGTGTTCTTGGGGACTTTGGTGCTGGTCGTGCTGGTGGCTTGGTGGCCGATTGCGGCGTGGCAGCGCGTTCGCGGGGCTTGGCCCGATGCCCATGTGGTGGACGCCGAGGTTCGGGTGCTGAATTGGGATCCGTTCAAGCAGCGCCGTTGGACGGTGATGTCGCCTTGGAACGGGGCGCATCACCGGGCTCGGTGGTTGCTGTTGGAGGGCCGCTTGGTGTGGATGGGGCTGCAAGGCGTTCCGTGGCCCGATTCCCGGCATGCATTGCCATCGCATCCCGTGGAGCTCGTGCCGATCGGAGCGCAGGGCGTCACTGGCTTGCCGCATGCATGGGTTCAACCGGTATTCGATCGAACTTCGAAGGAGCGGGTTCCCGGGCGGTACCGGTTGTCCGACCCGTCAAACCGCTCGGAAATGACGCTCGTCATCCGCACGCACGAAGGCGAATTCGCAGCGCGGTTTGCAGGAGCCTGACCTTACGGGAATTTCGGGAAACGCGAAAAATCGCGCGGTCGCTTTTCAAGGAAGGCGTCACGCCCTTCTTGGGCTTCTTCGGTGCCGTAGGCGAGGCGCGTGGCTTCACCGGCGTAGACTTGTTGGCCGACGAGCCCGTCGTCGATGAGGTTGAAGCCAAACTTCAGCATCTTGATGGCCGTCGGGCTTTTCGTCATGATTTCTTGCGCCCAGTCGTAGGCGGTTTGTTCGAGCTGGTCGTGCGGCACGACGAGGTTGACCATGCCCATTTCGTAGGCTTCTTGGGCGGAGTAGGAGGCGCCGAGGAAGAAGATTTCGCGGGCGCGTTTTTGGCCGACTTGGCGGGCGAGGTAGGCGGAGCCGAAGCCCCCGTCGAAGCTGGCCACATCGGCATCGGTCTGCTTGAACACCGCGTGCTCCTTGCTGGCCAACGTCAGGTCGCACACCACGTGCAGGCTGTGCCCGCCGCCCACCGCCCATCCTGGGACGACGGCGATGACCACCTTGTTCATGAACCGGATTTGGCGTTGAACGTCCAAAATGTTGAAGCGGTTCACGCCATTCTCCCCCTTGTACCCGGTGTTCGAGCGCACGCGCTGGTCGCCGCCCGAACAAAAGGCCCAGCCGCCATCCTTCGGCGAGGGGCCTTCTCCCGTGATGAGCACCACGCCGATTTCCTGGCTCTCGTGGCAATGGATGAGGGCTTCCCACAATTCGTCCACCGTCTTCGGCGTGAACGCGTTGCGCACTTCAGGGCGGTTGAACGCAATGCGCGCCACGCCGTTGCAGACCTTGAAGGTGATTTCGTCGTATTCCTTGACGGGGGTCCAGTTCAAATTTGCCATCGCACCGAGATTAGGTTCCAAAGGTACGTGGGCTGCGATATGCGAGTTGGTGGATATTTGGTGTAGTTTTGATAGGATGTTTCGGTCGATTCATATCCTGTTGATTCTGTGGTTGCACGCCACGGCGGTTGCGTTTGCCGGGGGTGAACGGGATACGGTCATGATTGCGGTGTTGAACCTGGGGTATCCGGTGAATTCTGTGCTCAACGCGGAGGACGGCAACATCTACTTGACGGGGGCGAAGGGGTTGGAAAAGCGCAATGCCTCGGGCGCGTTTGAGGTGGTGGATGAGCTTCAGACGACGCCTGTGTTCTGGACGGGGAGCGAGTTGGTGGATGGCAGCATGTGGACCCACATGTTCAAGGTGGACCCGTTCCTTCCGGGTGAGCCTTGGCGTCGCTATTTCGGTCGAGAGGAAGCGTATTCCGAGGCGCGGATTGATTCGACCCGTTCGTTGGTTTGCGATGGGTACCGCGTCTATGAAATGGAGTTTCGAAGCAAGGAAGGGGTGTTCATGGAGGGCAAGAGCATTCGGGGTTTCCGATGGGTGGAGGGAGAATTGGTGGCCAATTCCTACCAGGGCATTTTCCGCGGAGATGAACGGATACCCGGAATAGAATTCAATGATGGAGCCGTGCTTGAGTACGGGGACGGGGTGATTTCCATGGGGCAGTATGTGGTGCGTTGGACCAAAAATCAACCCGAGCAAATCGAGTTGATACACTGGCCGGATTCATTGAATCAGAACGCGGGGCCCTTGTACAGGCGACGGGATGGCGTGGTGTGGAAAGATCGGATTTGGTGGCATTCCTTTGATCGATTTGGGGTATTCGAAGAAGACATTTGGAAGGTCCTGACCACTGAAATTGATGTCTTTCATGCAATCCCCATGGACGATCGGTTGCTTTTGTCGACCAGGAACGATGGGGTGTGGAGTTTTGATGGTGAGCGGTTTGATTCGATGGAGTGGCCGCTTGGCATCGAGTATTACGATGTGCAGGCGGTGGATGAAGAGCGCTATTTGGTCGCAACGAACCGTGGATTGGCCATCGCGGATCAACGAACCGGTGACTTCATCTTGCGGTCCATCGATGAAGGCATTCCCAGCGCGAGCGTTTGCGCCATCGAAGTCGATTCGTGGGGAACCTACTGGATTTCCACGTTCTCAGGTGTGATTCGATACAGTTTGGAACATGGGGTGCTGGAGCACCACTTGCCGCTGGTGGAGTTCAATCGGTTTTCGCATGCCAAAACTCCCGACGGGAAGATCGCCTTTGGTTCCACGGGGGGGGTCTACACGGTTGCGCCGACTCCTCCCGTTTGGCCGGAAGAAGGTGAGCCCATTGCGTGGCTGAGTTGGATGTTCGCGATTGCCTTAGCGGCCGTTCTCTTGAAGGGAAGGCTGAATGCGAACAAGATGAGGCAGCAGCAAGAGGAGGTGATGGAACGGCAGAACGAGCTGGAGCGCCAAGCCTTCGTGGCCGAAATTCGGGGAAGCATTTACCGGGATTTGCAGGGGGCGAGTGTTGATGCGATTGCGCAGGAGTTGGGAATGAGTCGTCGGACCCTTTACCGGAAATGCGCCGATTTCGACATCAAACCCAGCAACATGATCCGGGAAATCCGCGTCGATTATGCCCGCAGGTTGATGAGTCGTGGTGAAGTGACGTTCCAGGAAGTGGCGGATCGCGTGGGGTATTCGCCGAACCACTTGCGGCGCATGCTGAACGGGGAGGAGTGAGCGGGTGGCGCCGATGGCCGCACTCAGGCCGTAGGCGGCGATGGGATGAATTCGCGTTGCAGGTTCGCGATGGTTTCCGGGGGCAGGTCGTCGAGGTCCAGCACCATGAAGCCGTCGAGTGCGTCGTTGAATTTGGGGTCGTGGTTGAAGGCCAGGATGCGCGCATTTTGGGCCAAATACCGCTTCAGCAACACCGGCAGCGGCATGCCTTCCGGCTCGATGTCCGCCACCACCCGATCGAGCCGCCGGATGTCGTCCCCGACCGACGCGAGCAACGCCTCGGGGTCCTGCCGCCCGCTGACCTTCGGCTTGTACGGCTTGCGCGGCGTCACCATGCCCTTGAATTCGTCCGCCCCGCCCGCGCGCCGCACGTAGTTCATCATGAGCAGTCGGCTCAGCGGATTGTAGCTGTTGCTGATGGTCACCGGCCCGATGAGGTAGCGGCATTCGGGGTGCCGCAGCAGCTGAACGAGGATGCCTTTCCACAGGAGGAATAGCGGCATGCGGTGCTTTTGGTAGGCCAAAGGCACGAACGACCGCCCGAGTTCAATCGCCTGCCCGAGCACCGCCCGAAACGGCTTGGCAAACCGGAACAAGGTCGAAGTGTAAAAACCACGCTTTCCATACAACTCCATGATTTGGGGCCCCACACCCATCCGGTACGCTCCCGCCACCGCCTGGCCCTTCGCATCCCACAAAATGAGGTGCCGGTAGTGCAAATCGAACTCGTCCAAATCGCTCGCCTCGTTCGTGCCCTCGCCCACAGCGCGGAACGTGGCCTCCCGCAACCGCCCGATTTCCTGCATCATCAACGGCATGTCCTGGTAATCGGCAACGAAGCATTGAAACCCGCTCTGCTCGAATTGCAACGCGTCATCGGGCAAGGACGCGAGTTCGGCCGCCAGGGCTTCCGGCGCGATGGCGTCCGCGAGCGGCTGCTCCTTCGCAGCGCGGCTCCGCACCCGTTCGAAAAGCGTGGGGCGGACCGGGATGGAGGTGCCGAGGGCGTACACCTTCGCCCGGAGAAACCGCGTCACCTGTTCGAGGTGATCGAAGGCGGCAACGTCTTCGCGCCGAACCGGCCTTCCCGCCCGAATCCGAATGGCGCGCTGCTTCGATCGCAGTTTCCGCAGCGGCCTCAACGGGCGGTGGGGCAGGGGCAGCCGACGCAATCCCGGGTGCACCGCTTCGAACAACTTCACCATGTCCAGCCCCCAACCGTCGATGAACACCGGCAACACGTCGGCACCCGTTTCGCGCTGCAACCGCGCGGCGACCGTGGACCAGCGCCCATCCCATGCCGTGCTCAAATCCCGGCTCTGTCGGTGCACCCCTTCCGAAGGGAAGACCAGCAAGGCCCCTCCAGCGCCCAGGTGATCGGCGGCCGCTTCGGCGGCATCGAGGTCCGTCCGCAACATCGCGGGTTCGAGCCCGGCAAACGTGGCGGTCCCGTGGTCGATGAGGATGCGGAGATCGGGACGCGGGATTTGGCTCAGCAACAGCAACGCGTCGACGCTGCCAAACGGGTGGTTCGCCACCACGATCAACGGCCCGTCCTTCGGCACGGTTTCGGCGTGGCCGTGGACCCATTCCGCCTCGACCCCCAACTGCCGCAACAGCGCCGCTGCGCATTCCGCAGGCGTCCCCAGCTCGGGCGGCTGGAATTCCAGCCGGCGCAATCCCGACAAGCGGTAGAGGATGCCGACGTACGGATTCCGGACGTCCGTGCGAAGCTGGGCGGCGAGTTCCGCCTTCGACCAATGGGCGGGTTCGGGGAGGTGCGTTTCCATGGGGTGGCGAAATTATTTCCTGTGGTTCACCTGCGGGGTGTTTCCGTGTGAATGTGGTGTTAAGGTTGGATTTTTTTTCGTTCACTGTATTTCTAATCCCCAAATTTGGGGATTAGGCACCTGTCGAGCGGGTGCATGCGACGTTCGTGGATGGAATTCCGGCGTTAAGGCACCAATTATCGTTTGCACGCGTCCACCTGCCGAGAATTTGGGGATTTCAATTCGAGCGGAGCATCGTTTTCAATTGCTTCATGCGGATTTTGGGCTAAAATGGCCATCTTCGTCGGATGCAATTCGGCGTCTTTACCTTCCTGACCATGACCCTTCTCGGATGCGCCGCGCGCACCATCGACGTTCAAGGCCATCGCGGCGCCCGCGCCGTGCTCCCCGAGAACAGCGTTCCTGGATTCCTGTATGCGAATGGAATCGGTGTGACGACCCTTGAACTCGACGTGATCGTGACTGCTGCGGGCGATGTGGTGGTCAGTCACGAGCCTTGGCTCAGCCCCGAAATTTGTCGCGGGCCCGGATTCGAATCCCTCGACGGGCAGCCGCTCCGCAGCCTGTACCCCATGGCCCTTGCCGAAATCCAACGCTGCGACTGCGGCAGCCAAGGGCATCCGCGGTTTCCGAATCAGGCCCCGCAAGCCACGGTCAAGCCCACCCTGGCCCAGGTCGTGGAAGCGGTCGCGACAGGTTCCCGCCCAACCTCCTTGCCGCCCGTTCTGTACAACATCGAAATCAAGCACGACGCGGCCGAAGTGGGCGTCCATTTTCCAACGGCGGAAACGGCGGCTCGGACCGTCCTCGCCGAGATCGAGCGGCTCGGCATCGTCGAGCGGAGCACGGTGCAATCGTTTTCGGCCAGCGTGCTGGAAGCCGTGCACCGCGCCAACGTCGGGGTGGCCACCGCCTGGTTGATGGAGGACGAGGTGACCGTGGCCGAGGCGCTGGAGCGGCTGTCGTTCACACCCGACATTTACTCACCGCATCACGTGCTGCTGACGCCCGAGGAGGTCGCGTTGGCGCACGAGACCGGGGTGCGCGTCATTCCGTGGACCGTGAACGAGGCCGCGCGGATGGGGGAGCTGTTGGGGTGGGGCGTGGACGGACTGATTTCGGACGATCCGGATTTGGCCTTGCAGGTCGTGGCCACGGCCCAAATCCCCGCCTGACCTTCACTCCATCAGCCGGCGGAACTGGAATTGCGGCGCCCCCCGCTCGCCCAGCTCGTCGTAGAAGCCGGTGAACGCGAGCGCATACCGGCCCGTCGCCCCGCAATCCACCGCAAACGTCAGCTCCTCGTAGACCGTGTACCCCAAGTCGAAATCGAAGGACTTCCAGTCGAATCCGATGGCGTCCCAAGCGGGCGTCAGTGCGGGTTCGAGCTCGGCCGTGAGGGCGAATTCGGCAAAGTCGGTGCCTTCGAAGCGGCCGCCCTTGTGGTTCCACGGGTTCAGGAGGGCGCCCGTGACTTGGTAGGGGAACGGGTCGGTCTCGGGTTCGTAGACGTGGAGGTAGTTCGTGAAGAGGAGGTCCCAGTCGGCGCGCGGGGGGGCGAGGTGCAAGGGGCCGCCGTCGAGGGACCATTCGGTGGCGTGGTGCACCGTGTCGGTGGGGGCCGTGAACTGCCGTTCCGCTGCTCCGGACAAATCGGCAATGCGGAAGTGCTGGGTCGAGTCCGTGCAGGTGACCTGGAATTTCAGGTAGCCGCGCGGGGCGCCGGTGGCGTCGAGCCCGCGGTCGAGGACGAGGGTATGGCCTGCCCAATTCCGGCCCACCGCCCAATCCGCCGCATCGCCCGTCGGCAAGTCGTACTCCCAAGCCAACGCGGTTTCGTCCACCCACTCCGTCCAATCCGGCCCGGCGACCGCCACGCGCAGCCCGGGAATCGCGTGGTTCAGCAGCAGCGCGGGCTCCGCCTCATGCGTCAGCGCCACGTCCCACGCGTACCGGTCGTGCTGCGCCACCACCCGGTTTTCGGCCAAACTGAAATACGCTTGCTGCCCATAATCGCTCCCCAGCGCGACGCCCGCCACGCGCGTTCCGTACACGTCGTTCAGGTCGATGGTTTCGACCAACACGGCCTCCAACATTTCGGGGTCTTTCCGGCATCCCATCGCGACCAGCGCAATCAACAGGAGCCACCGTCCTTGCATCAAAAATTCCATTGCAGCGTGAGTTTGAAGTTGCGGCCCATGGCCACGGGTTGTCCGCTCGAATTGCCACCCGAGTGCGTCCCAGAGGGCATCGCGCCGCCGGTGAGCAGGCGATTGGTCACGTTGAGCGCGTTGTCGATGCCCCCGCGCAGGTTCAGCTTGCCGTCGAGGAAGGCCTGGCTGAGGTAGCTGCTGAGTTGGGTGTTGGGGCTGAGTTCCATCAGCGCCCAATCGCCTTCGGTGACTTGCTGGAACAGGGTTTCGCGGTGTTGGTGGTTGACCTGGACGGTCCAAGTGCGTCCCGCACCGAGGCGGACATCGGAACTCAGGGAGGCTTGCAGCGAAAACGCTTCTACGGGCTGGTCGTCGCTGGGGGCCATCCACGTGAGGCGGTGCACGGCGGTGGCCTGCGCTTCCACGGTCCACCGTTCGGATGCCCGGCGGAACGAAAGGGTGGCGCCGGTGGTGGTGGTTTGGCTCAGGTTCAAGTACGTGTACAACTGGGACTCGGCATCCACGAGGCCCAATTCGATCACGTCATCGACTCGGTTGTGGAACCCTTGAATGCTGGGGCGCAGCAGGCTCTTCTCCGTCAGGAAGTCGGCGGAATAGCTGGCTTGCCAAGCGTTGGAAACTTCGGCCCTGAGGTCCGTGGACCCGGCGATGTTGTGGTTGACGTCGACGAAGAGGAAGTGGAGTTCCTTCAAGTCGGGCGCGCGGAATCCCCGGGCGTAGGAGGCGCGGAGGCGGTGCGGTCCGGACTTCCAGCGGGCGTGGACCGATGGAATGAGCGGGGCGTCGTAGGCGGAATTCCACATCACGCGCAGGCCGGGGCGGAGGATGAGGCGTTCTCCGATTTGCCATTCCCCTGAGGCGAAGACCGCCGCGTGGGTCAGCGATTGGCGGCCGCCGGCGATGCGCGCTCCACGCGCGGTTTCGTGCTGGGCGTCGTAGCCGACGGTCGCATTCCACCGGTCGCCACTCGGCAGTTGGTGGCTCGCTCGGCTGTGCCACGTCGCAAAGGTGGCCGTGTCGTTCATGCCGGATTCCGTGACGGGTGCGGTGCTCAAGTCCGTGAAGTCGATCCACGACGTGGTGCGCTCCCGCTGGTAGCGGCTGAAGGCAATGAATCCCTGGCCGCGCTCCCCCTGCACGTCGCTGCGGAGGACTGCACGCCGGGTAATGAACTGGGCGTCTTGCGCGAACGGCACCGCGTACACACCGAGCAGGGTGTCGTTGATGGGGCGCGTTTCTTGACGGTATTGGACCGCGCCGTCGCTGTAGAGCGTCTCGTGCTGGTAGAGCGCGGAGGAGGTGGCGCGGAGGTTGTTTCGGGTGTGGTGACCGCGCAGCTCGCCGCCGATTTGGGTCTTTGGTTTCCAAAGCGCAGCTCGTCCCTCCGTGCCGTCCGGATTGAACCCGCTGAAGTGCGTGCGCGAAGCCCGGCCTTCAAGCCGTCCGTCAGCAGCGGACCAGCGGGCCAGCACCTGGCTGCGTCCGACCGTTTCGCCGACCATTCGGAGGCTCGAAGCCGTGGGGGCGCCGCCGAGCGTGATGAGGTTGATGGTGCCGGCGATGGCCTCGGATCCGTATTCCACGCTCATCGGGCCTTCCACGATTTCGATGCGCTGGACTTGGTCGAGCGGCAATTGGTCCAAATCGATGTTGCCGTCCACACGCCCCACCACCGGCAAACCATCGACGAGCACCTGCACGTGGCGGCCGGACAGCCCCAATAGGGTGATGTTCGTTCCGAGTTGGGCGTCGTGTTGGAGGTTCACCGAGGATTGGGTGAGCAGGGCGTCTCGGAGGGAAATGGCCCCGATGCGTTCGATGTCCGTGCGGTTGATGACCCGGACGGATTGGACGGCGTCGCGGTCGGTGTGGCCGGTGAATTGGCCCGTGACGACGGCTTGAGCGAGGGCGTAGGTGGCGGGCTGCAGTTGGAGCACGCCGTGGGGAAGGGTGTCAGGATGGAAGGAGATGGACTCGAAGCCGATGGCACTGACCTGGAAGGGGCCGCTGTGCTCCGGTGCGTCGAACCGTCCGAAGGCGTCGGACGCCCAAGCGCTCCCCGCCGCATCGAGCGGCAGGGAGCGGATGGTGGCGCCCGGAATGGGGGAGCGATCGGTGGCGGACTGCAATTGGATTTGGCCTTGCATGCCGCCGGCCGTGCACAACGCCGTTCCGATGAGGAGGGCCCGGAGGGAGTTCATGTCAGCGCTTCAACACGCGACGGGTTGCCGTGCCCGCAGGTCCCGTCCATTGAACGAGGTAAACGCCGGCGTCCCAATGTCCCGTGTTCAGGGTCAGTCGGTTCGTTGCGCCGGTTGCGATTTGGTCTTCGACGATGCGGCCGTGGGCATCGAGCACGCGGATGGCGCTCCACTCGGCGGAGCCTTCGATTTGGAGCACGGCATCCATGGGATTCGGGTAAACGCGCAACGTTTGTTCCTCCACCGCCGACACCGACGCCGTGGAAACCGGCGCCGCATTCAACACCGACACGCCCGTGCTCGAACCTTCAAAGGCGCTGAACCACAAGTGGTACACCTGGCCGGACGCGGATTCCACAAAGTAGCTCAAGTCCTCCACCACTTCCCACTGGAAATTCACAAGCGCTTTCCAATCGTTGCCGATGGTGCTGATGTCGTCGGTGTTCAACGCCGCGCTCGCGAGCTCCGCTTCAGCGATGGGGGTTTCGGCCACTTCGGCAGCTGGGCGGTTCCGGTTGAGGAGCAAGCCCGTGGTGGGGAACAGGCCGTATTCGGTGAGGCCCACGTAGCGGGTGAATACGAAATCCCAGTCGCTCGAAAAGGGTTCGCGGTCGATGACCCCGTTGGCGTAGTCGAAGTAAACGAAGTTCTTGCCCGCATGATCGCCCATGTCAATGGATTGAACGGTTTCGCCGCTGCCGTCCAGGGCCGCCATCGTGAAGTTCCACGTGCCGTTGTCGAGGTTGTCGATGCGGAGCTTGAGCACCGACGCATCCGGCCGTTCGAGCAGGTAGATGGAGTCGCCCACGACCTGGTGGGTGGGCGGCCCTGCGTAGATGCCCCAGCTGAAGTCGCTCGGGTCCGATGACGCGTTGGCGTTCATCGCGCCGTTTTCCCAGGCGTCGATGCCGTTCGTGAGCTTGGGCCAACCCGAATAACCGGTGGTGTCCACGTCGTTCCAGGCGTTCACATCGCCGTTCGGGTACACGCTCAATTGGCGCCCGTGACCGTCGTTCAGGCGAATCGTGGGCGAGAAGGGACTCGTGACATCGAAGGCCAAATCCCAATCGTCGCCCGCCACGCTCGCCACCACCCCATTATCGAGCGAGTAGAAGACGTCGTTCACGTAACCGGCACCTTGGGTGATGGTGATTTCGGTTTGGCTCCAACCCCAAACACTCAGGCTGATCAAGCACGCTGTAAGTAGAGTTTTCATCGGATGTTGAGTAGAATTTTCCGCGAAATTACCCCCCGGTTTCCCCGGGTTTTGTCACGGCTTTGTCGCGCGTGTCAGGCTCGTGTCAGCGTTTTGGACGCGTGGTTGCAGGGGGCTTGAAATGAAGCCGTTAGTGCGGATTGTGGCGGGCGGTTTGCGCGAAAGTTTGACGGTACCGTGATGCTTCTTCGCGGGGCGAGAATTCATCGCCGCTGGACTAACTTGCCGGCATGCTGAACATTGGCGTGTTGGGGGCGGGGCATTTGGGTAAAATTCATTTGGCCTGCCTGGAAAGTTTGCAAGGGCACCTCCAACTCGTGGGATTCCACGATCCCAATCCCGCGTGCGCCGCCGCCGCTCGCGAGCGCTTCAACGTGCCCTCCTTCGATTCCGTCGACGCCTTGATTGCGGCTTCCGATGTGGTCGACATCGTGACGCCCACGGTGAATCACTTCGCGTGCGCCGAAGCGGCCCTGCTCGCCGGCAAGCACGTGTTCATCGAAAAGCCGATCACGCACACGGTGGCCGAGGGGCGGGCACTGCAAGCCCTGGCCGCGCGCACCGGTTTGGCCGTCCAAGTCGGCCACGTCGAGCGCTTCAACCCGGCCTTGCGCGCCGTGGCCCACCGCATCACGGCGCCCCAGTTCATTGAGGCCCACCGCCTCAGCCCGTTCCAGCCGCGCGGCACCGACGTCCCGGTCGTCCTCGACCTCATGATCCACGACCTCGACGTGGTGCTCCACCTTGTCGATTCCCCGGTGGCCGAAGTGCGCGCCTCAGGTGCGGCCGTCCTGTCGAAGACCCCGGACATTGCCAACGCGCGCATTGCGTTTGAAAACGGCTGCGTAGCGAACCTCACGGCCAGCCGCATCAGCCTGCAGAAGTTGCGGAAAATGCGGGTGTTCCAGCCGGACGCCTACGTCACGATGGACTTCCTGGATAAACAAGCCACGGCCATGCGCGTTGGCGAGGGCCATGCGGCCGGTGGGTTCAACCTCGACCTCGGTGAGGGCGTGCAGAAGCACGTTCAGTTGGAGCCGATCGTGGTGACGCCGACGAATGCCATTCAGGAGGAACTCGCGGCCTTCATTCGCGCCATTGAGCTCGGTGAGGCGCCTCCTGTGGGCGTCGAGGACGGGGTGCGGGCGCTGGATTTGGCTTACCAAATCATGGCCCAAATCCAACGCTGACGAATCAATGGCATCGCGTGCATGGAACGACGATGCGCATCGGAGCCGATTCCGTGGTCTTGCAGCCCTTCACATTCGTGTAACCCGTCACATAGTATGACCCTGAAGGCAAGATCAGCGTTCCGTTGGTGAGGGACATGGTACCCGTCGTAAGGTGCACGTACGCGATGTCATCGTACGTATTGTCGAGGACGATGAAGACCGCTCCGTCGTTGGCAACGGGACTTGACGCAGCGTCGGCCGCCAAGTGGGTCGTTCGGGAGGGCCGGTGGTACTCATGGAGTGGGATCCGCAAGGTTGAGGCGCCCTCGGTATTCACCTGAACCTCAAGTGTGTCACTGCCCACGCCGGCCGCGCTCCACCCTACGGTAAGCTCCGATCCCACGATGCTGGTGGTGGCATAAGCGCCGATGTTTTGGCTGATGGAATAGGTGGCTCCGCTTCCGAAATCGTGCAAGGCGTCCAAATCAAGCACGAGATCAGAATCGCCGTCACAAGCGGTTCGGACAGCGGCCAGTTCCGCGCCGCCTCCGTATGTGCAGGCGAGGTTGGAAGGGTCGTTGTAATTCGTGGCGGTGACGTCGTCGCACAGGTCAGATCCGTCTGCCACGTAGCCAGCGGGCGCGGTGCACGCCGATTGTGACGATTCCGCATCTCCTTTGCCGTCGGCGTCGGCATCAAGGTACCAGGTCGTGGCATAAGTGCACGGCCCCGCTTGGTTGAAATTGCAGGCGGAAGCGTCGGAGCAGGCGCTGCAGGATGCGTCTTGGGAATAGCCGGATGCGCTTTCACCGGCGCCTTCGTTGTAGACGACTACAGTTGTGCCTGCCGCGCCAGAGAAACTGGGCGTAATGGCCCACAAGGAGTCGTCACTGAAAATCAGGTATTCGGACGCTTTCACTCCGCCGATGAACACGCTGTCCACTGCGCTGAAATGGTTACCAGAGAAGTACACCGTATCCCCCGTGCAAGTGGACGATGGACTGAACGACAGAATGCTCGGAGTCAAGGTGTTGCCAACGGTTGTGATTCCGTTGGTGATGTTTGAAAAGGTGCCTTCGGAGAAATCCAAAAAATAGTAAGCGACCCCGCTCGAAGTTGCACCCACCTTGAATTGGAAGGTGGAAACGCCGGTGTACGTAACCTTCACCCAGTTTTCGATGTCCGAAGCACTTGAGCTCATGTTCGTGTTGCAGCGAAACCGGGTCAGGTCTCCGTCAGGATCAACCGACAAGAACGCATCGTTCGACAGGGTGTAAGAATCGAAATTGCTGAACGACGAGGACTGCCCCGATGCGCCCGCTCCGGTCACACCGCCATCCAGATCGTACGAGTTCAATGAGAAGTTGAGGAAGGTGACGTATTGGGGATTCGCTTCGGTGTCGTCAACGATGAAGCTGACTTCGAAAGTGGCTTCGCCTCCTCCGTTGGGCCAATTAAAGCGTGGTGAATAAAACGCTGGGGTGTTGCCTTGGGTGGATTCGGTGTTATCGAAGTCGGTGAAATCCGTGCCAGCGGTCATTGCGACCAAGGTGACCAACGCGTCGTATTCGTTTCCTCCCACGCTGAATACGTTGTTGTATTTCGTGGTGGCTCCGACGGAAGTAGAGGGCGAAACCGGTGAATTGAACGTGAGGGCAACGTTTTGAACGTCAACTTGAGCCCAAATCGTGCTGGAACCGATGATGGCAAAAGCGGAGGCGACTGAGCGCAGGGCGGAATAATGAAATGGCATCTTGAGCGTCCTTGTGTTGAGGGAACTCAAAATTAGCTGAACAGCGATATTGATTCGTCTAATGAATTATATCATGATGCGGGAAGCATATTTTCATGATAAAATATCACCGAATTTGGGATGTGATTCCGCACATTGGGAAGGGAGTTCAACCTCTTTATGTGCGAAATTCACGAATTCTTCGAAAGTTATTTCCGGCCTTTGGGCTTAAAGGGGCTGGGCGTTCGTCGGTTCGAGGTTCCTTCGAACTTCTTCCCAAATTTTTTCTTGTGCCCCTTCTCATCGAAGCCCGGCTTGAACGATTTGCGCTTCATTTGCCGCGGTTCAGGCCGGTCGTCCTTGAAGTTCAGGTCTTTGCCAGTTCTCAATCCGGCGACTTCCCGCCGAACCAGCTGCTCCAAGAGCTCTTCCGCTGACATTCCCATGAACTGCACGGCAGCCAAGGCCAACAATTCCTCGGTGGCGAACGGCGAAGCCTCCGCAGCTTTCACTTCTTCAGCCCACGTTCGCACCCGTGCCGCCGCGATGTCCGTGGCACTGGGGATGCGCACTTCCTCAAATTCGATGTCCAACGCGCGCGACATGCGGTTCACCGTGGCCTTTTCCTTTCGGTTGATGAACGCGATGGAGATGCCCTTTTTTCCCGCGCGCGCCGTGCGGCCCGAGCGGTGGGTGTAGTAGGCGTCGTCGTTGGGAAGGCTGTAATGGAACACGTGCGTTACGTCGTTCACGTCGATGCCCCGAGCGGCTACATCGGTGGCGATGAGGACTTGGAGTTCCCGCCGCTTGAACCGCTGCATCACCCGGTCGCGCTGGGGCTGGGAGAGGTCGCCGTGCAACGCGTCCGCCCGGTAACCGAGCTTCATGAGGAGCTCGGCGAGGTCTTGAGCATCGCGCTTCGTGCGGCAGAACACCACGCCGAACACGTCGGGGTCGGCGTCCATGAAGCGCATCAGCGCATCCGCTTTATCCGTGTGCCGGACCATCACATATTGGTGCGCAATGTCGGTGTTCACGGATTGGCTCGGATCGACGCGAACTTCGTGCGGCTGGTCCATGTACTGCTTCACCATCCGCCGGATTTCCTTCGGCATCGTGGCCGAAAACAGCCAGGTGCGCTTGGTTTCAGGCGTCAGTGCCAGGATGGCATCGAGGTCTTCCTGGAAGCCCATGTTGAGCATTTCGTCGGCTTCGTCGAGGATGAGCAACTGGATTTGGTCCAGCAGAATGGCCTGCCGGCGAGCCAAATCCAACAACCTGCCGGGCGTCGCAATCACCACGTGCGCACCCCGTCGAATCGCCTGCATCTGCGGCACGATGTGCGCCCCGCCGTACACAGCAACCGCCCGCAACCCCTTGAGCTGCTTCGCAAACAGCTCGACTTGCCCCGCAATTTGCTGCCCCAACTCGCGCGTGGGGGCCAAAATCAGCGCCTGAACATGTGGCGTGCTCGTGTCGATCATTTCCAACATCGGCAGCGCAAAGGCAGCGGTTTTCCCGGTCCCGGTTTGCGCGAGTCCAATGAAATCCCGGTCTCCTCCGAGGAGCAGGGGGATGGCTTGTTCTTGAATGGTTGTGGGCTGGTCGAAGCCGAGTTCACCGATGGCTTGCAGGATCGGGGCCGAAAGGCCAAGGCGGTCAAATGAATTCAAACGGAGGCAATTGAGGCCGCAAGGTACGCCTGAACCCGGTTCGAAACGTCGTGAAGCGTGCATTCACCTGATTGAAGTCACGCGGAGGTTTGGGAGGAGGGGCATCTTTGTGGTGGTTTATTCGTAATCTGCGGTTTCAATTCCCTCACCATGAAACAAGTTGCTTGCCTTTTGATTGTTGGATTTGCGCTCTTTTTCGGCGGAGCGGCGTTCGCACAGGACTCGACTTCGGATGCGGATCGGTACGTGCGCATCGTCCTGAATGATGGCAGCATCAAAGAAGGGCGCTTCCTTGACATGACGGAGGACGTCGTGGTGCTCGACATGCCGATGCTTGGGGCCACCCGCTTTCCCAAGCACTTGATCCAGTACATGCAGGATTTGGAGGATTACCGTGGGCCGTCGTCGGAAAGGCGAGCTTATTCGGAGAACCCGCAAGCGAGCCGCTATTTCTTCGCCCCTTCGGGGATCCAGTTGAAAGCAAACGAAGGGTATTTTCAATCGAACATCGGACTGAACTCTGTGAATTACGGGCTCAACGATGGGTTGACCGTCGGGGCGGTCTTGTCGTTTTTAGGGGGCGGTGGAGCGTTCAAGGTGGGGACGCAGGTCGGGGAGAAGACGCACATTTCTGCCGGGGGCATTGGGTTCACGGATTATTACGGGCTTTTGGATGAGCCGTTGGGGTTGGCCTTCATCAACGTGACGCGCGGAACGGAGCGCAAGAACATCACCCTCAACTTAGGACTGGCGAATCGCGACGACGACCGGTTGTTTTACCGGGGGTATGAACAACAGGCCGATGGGTATTACCGGCCTACGGAACGCGCAAACGGCACCTCGCGGCCCTTCATCGTCAACGTGAGCGGGATGACGCCCATCGGCGACGCGCGCTGGCTGTTGACCGAGAACTATTTCATCGTCAATCGGGTGGAAGTGGGGGAGTACGGGAATGTCCCGCAAGGTGACGACATGTGGAGCGCATCCGTGCCGAGCACCGTGCAGGAGGGCGTGCATTGGGAACCGGGGGCGGCAAACATCATGTCGCTGGGCATCCGAACCTTGAATCGCCGCACAGGCTGGTTGTGGGATTACGGGCTGGTCGGGGTGTTCGACGGGGGCAACGGGTTTGCCGCGCCGTGGTTCTCCTTCACGTTGGCCTTCTGACGCCGCAAGCCCAACGCCTTTCGGAGTTTCAACTTCCACATCGCCAATTGCCGGCGGCGGATGATTCCTCGTGAAATCAGCCAAAACACGAGCAGCCAAGCGAGTCCCTTCAGCAGGAAGAACATAAATCCGGCCACGCCGATGGTTTTCAGCCACTCCATGATGTGGCAAAGGTACGGGGCGGTTCACCTTGCGGGGCCGCCATTTCCTTTCAATTCGCGCTCAAAGGCCGAATTCTGACACTACCCAAGCAAAGCGATCACGGCGCAGTGGTGCACCAGGTACCGAAGATGCTGAGCAGGGAGAGCAAATCGCCCGTGGAAATCTGGCCGTTGCCATCGAGGTCGCCGAGGCAGGTCGAGTCGTCGGGGTAGAGGCAGTGCAGGGTTTGGAAGCAGGCCTCACCCGTGAAATTCAGGGCGAGCGGATCGGAGCAGCCCACCGTCAACACCGTGGGTTCTGAGCCGGCCGCGGGCACGATGATTTGGCGCAGCGTGGCCGCATTGCCGCACGCATCGGTCGCCGTCGTCAGCCGCACAATGCGCCCGGTGAAGCAATCGGTGCTGTCTGACCAAGCCAATTCCACGGGACCGCTGCACGCATCCTCGGCCTGGGCAGTGGACGCCAGTGGCGGCCAATCCTCGCCGGACCACACCACCTCTGCGGGGCTCGCATAAAACGCTGGGGCGGTTTGGTCCACCACGTGCAGCAATTGCACGGCCTCTGCCACCGCACCGTCGGCATCTTCAACCCGCAACTGCCGTTCGATCGTGAACGTACCCGGGCACGGCCCCAACAACGTATCCACCTCCTCCGTCACGGGCAGTTCAACGAACGCCGATTCGCTGCCGAAATGACCCGCAATGCGATCGCGGCCTTTCACCTCGGGCCATTCCTCGCGCGGGGTTCCACAGGAGATTTCCTCCTCCGGTCGATGCCAAATCCGGGGTTCATGGTTGCCGGCCACTTCAATGCTTTGCGTGCCGATGGCTGTGCTTGAATTGCAGCCGATTTGGAGGACTTCGAAGCTTCCGTTCGTAGCCGATTTCGTGCGGTAGAGCCGCGAGGCTTGAACACCGGACCAACCAACCTGCGCAGGTTCCAACGGACCGACTCCCCATTCGCTGGCATCGAAATCCTCCAAGGGCACCGAAATGGTCGGCTCGACGGAAGCGCCTTGCCCCGATTCCGGGGCAACGGTCAGGCGCTTAAACGCGTGCCGGGTCACTTCGCCGCACGCGGCAGTGGCCTCCCAGACCACCCACACCGCACCGTGCCCACACGCATCCCGCCACAACAGGTGTTCGGTTTCGACAATTCGGACGGCGTTGCCCGAACCGTCGGTGGCTTCTGCAGTCGTGGCCACTGAAGCCCCGAACGCCACTTCCAGCGACTCCGGAAGCACTGAAAAGGTCGGGGCACAGCTGCCACCGGCCTCGCTTTGAGGCAACGGTTCAGGGGCCAACACGTGAATGAACTGCTGGGCCTTCAATTCCCGTTTTTCGCACGGGCACGTCGAGGAAAACGTGCGCACCACCGTGTAGCTGCCGTCACCTGCGCTGGGCAAGGTGGTTTCCTCGGTCAGGAGGTCTTGCGCGGCGTCACAGGTGCTCAGGAGCAAGGGGGTGCCCCAGTCGCGTTGGACGTCTGCGCGGACCCAAAGGTCAGGAGGTGCAATGATTTGGCTTCGAGGCCCTTGAGCCTGGCAAATCGCGGCCCAAGCGAGCAGAATGGCAGAAGTCAGGATTCGGAAAACCATGCAGGAATTTACAACGATTTTACGATGAATGCCATTATTTCTCGTCCAAATCCGGAATGCGCTCCTCCTTGCCCACATGATGCAAATCAGCCGGAGGAACAGCGGACGCGGCGTAACCTTGCGGCATGAAACAGAACATCGGAACCGGAGACCGCGTGGTGCGGCTCATCGCGGCGCTTGTCCTCGCAGGACTTTACTTCACAGGCATCCTTGCGGGAACCGCAGGGGCCATCGCAGTGGGGCTGGCCGCCGTCCTCGTGTTGACTTCGTTCTTGCGCTTTTGCCCGTTGTACTTGCCGTTCGGCATCCGGACGCGCCGCGATTGACCGCGTTTTCAGGAACGCGCAAAGGCCAAAAGCGGTCCGAAATCCCCTCGGTCCGCCGCCCGCATCGCCGTCAAGTACTGGTCCCGGATGGCCCCGACGTCGTGGAGCAGCGGATCGCCCGCATGCCGCCCCCATGAAAACGGCGCTCCACCATAGAGGCGCGTGACGATGAGGTCGGCCACCAATCGGCTGTGCCGGCCATTCCCATTCGGAAAGCAGTGGATGCTGACGAGCCGGTGTTTGAACCGCAACGCGAGCTCATCCGCGGGAAACGTCTGCGCTTCGTGCCAAAACAACGCATCGTCGCACAGCTTCTTCAGCTCGATGCCGATTTGCCATTTGCCCACCCCGATGTTCTTATCGGTGGTGCGAAACTGGCCCGCCCAGCGCCAAACCTCCCCGAACATCAGCTTGTGCAACCGCCGAAGGAACCGCTCGCTGAACAGCATCGCGGGTGTAATGCGCAGCGCAGCCACCTTCAGTTTCGCCGATTCGATGTTGTGCTGCTCGTGCTCATCGAGCTCGTGCCGCGAGGCCACCCCATGAAGTTTCAGCCCTTCGGCTTCGTCGGGGTCGAGGGCGGTTTGGCCGTGGTGGTTTCGGTGCATCATGTTCCTCAGTCCCACAGCGTTTTCGGCAGTTCGCGCCGGATTTCGGCTGCGCGTTCGTCGATGGCTCGTCGAATGCGTTCCGCCGAAGGCGCCTGGTCTTCCAGCGACATGGTCTGCAACGTGCGCTGCACGATTTCCGTCGCCAAATCCCGCGCCTTCCGATCCACATAGCCACTGAGGTTGTCGTCCTCCACCGGCACGAACCCGTAGACGAGCCGCAGCCCGAGCGCCTGCCCCACGCTCCGCAACGTGTTGAGGCGAATGCTCCCTTCCCGCTCCCGTTTCTCCAAGGCCATCATGCTTTGGCGGGTGACGCCCATCTTTCGAGCCAGTTGCTCCAGCGACATGCCCAACGCCCCCCGCACAGCGCGCACCCACCCCATTGGAAATTCCGCATCGCGGCCCGCTTCTTCCAGCCGGGCCATGCGCCGGTCGAGCTGTTCGATTTGCAAATTTCGGTGTGCCATGATCGTGCGCTTGTCAGTGTTTAGGCTGCTTTTTCTCGCACAAATGTAAACGCATAGACTGACAAAAGGTTGCTTTTTGTCAGTCTTCAGGTTGACGTCAGCAGCAGGAAGTGCCGCTGCAACAGGGTTCGATGGGCGCTGCACCCGGGGCGTCGCTCGGTTTTCGGCCGAAGACGGTGATGGAGAAGATGCCCGTTTCGCGCGCTGCGAAGGCGGCGATTTGGTCGGGGGTGAGGTAGCGTTCCAGGACGTCGTCGGGCAGCAGGATGGGTTTCGACTTCTGGACGGAGACCGCCTCGAAGCCTGCAGCTGCGAGCTGCGCCAAGTAGTCGTCCCGCTGGATGGCGCCTGCCACGCAGCCGGCGTAGAGTTCGGCGGCGCTGCGGAGTTCGTCCGGCAGTTCGCCGACGAGGACGACGTCGGACACGCTGAAGTGCGCGCCGGGTTTCAAGACCCGGAACATCTCGGCGAAGACGCGGGGTTTGTCCGGCACGAGGTTCAGGACGCAGTTGCTGATGACGACGTCGACCGATCCGTCGCCCACGGGCAGGTCGTCGATGTCGCCCGCCCGGAATTCCACGTTGTTGTACCCCAGGGCGTCCGCATTCGCGCGGGCTTTCGCCAGCATGGCCGGCGTGAAGTCGACCCCGATGACCTTGCCCGTCGGACCGACCTCGTGGCGGGCGACGAAGCAGTCGTTGCCGGCGCCGGAGCCCAGGTCGAGCACGGTTTGGCCTCGCTTCAAAAGCGCATGCTCCACCGGCAGGCCGCAGCCCAAGCCCAAATCCGCTTCCGGCGCATACCCGCCCGTCCCCGTGTAATCGTCCATCATGATGTGGTACACCTTGTTCGAAACGGGCCCCGCACCGCAGCACGAGGCGGCGTTGTCGGCGGGGTCCTGGTGGGCGATTTCCGCGTATTTGTCGCGGACGATGGCCTTGAGTTCTTCAGCAGTCGGCATGCGCGCAATTTACGGCGGCCGGGCGCGTATTTTCGTGACATGAATGCGTTTCTGGTGTGCGCCTTGTGCGCGTGGGGACCGGCGGAATGGCCGGATTCGATGCACGTGGCGGCGGTGCCGTTTTTGAATGTGCGGTCGGTGGATTTGGGCCAAATCCACCTCGAGCTGCCCGACGGCACGCCCATCGCTTCCCATCGGCTCGCCCACACGGGCCGGCGCGACACCATCAACGGGCTGGCCGGCGAATGGCTGGCCCTCGATGACACCCTGCGCCTGTTCGACGCGTACCTCTGGCCCGCGGACCCGCCCCGGAGCATCGAGGAGGAAACCGCCGACGGCCCCGTGTTCAGTGACGAATGGTTCGGCGATTACATCCTGCGGGTGGTCGACGGGATCCACATCGCCCGCGCCTACGAGCACTACGAGGACTTCGGCGGGCCGAGTGGAGAAACGTTTGGCATCGACGTTTTTTGCACGACCGGGCAAGCGCTCAACCTGTTCCGCCGCTTGTTGCGATCGCGGTTTGTTTCCCAAGACGATGCCCGGGCTGGGCTCGACCGCATCCTCTCGGGGGGCTGGGACGGGGAGGACCCACTGGTCTTCGGCTGGGGCGGCGAAGGCGGCGGATTTTCCTTGGTGCTCAAAGCCTCCGATCGAACGGACGGCGCGTGGTGCATCGAGTACGCGATGGGCACCTGCTGAACGGGATCAGCTCGTCCGAACGGCCGGCCTTTGCAGCAGGCCCCGAACGAGCGCATGACCGAGGGCAAGGGGCAGCATCGCCCAAAACCCCAGCACCATGCCCCACTCGTACCCGACGGAACTGTCCGTGTAGGGCGCTCCGTTGCGCCGCGCCCGCCGCGCGCTCAACGGCAGGCCGATGAGGTTGCCGGCGAGCATGAGTTGCATGGCGGCGAGCAGGATGCGCGACTGCGCCGAACCGTAGGCATCCACGAAGGCCGCGTACGCCGCAGCACTGGGCTCGCCGCGGGTTTCCGCGAAGTGTTCGGCGAACAGGAGCGCCTTCGCTTCGGCCGGGTCGGGCTCATCGATGGTACCCGTCAAGTAGCCCGTGATTTCGTCCTCGGAAAGTCCCATTTCCAAGGCCATGCGCGAGTGGACGTAGGAACAAACTGCACACGCGCTCACCGCCGTCACCGCGAGTTGCACGCGTTCGAGGAACGCATGGGGCACGATCGGCTTCCGCCGGTTCCGGGCAAAGGCCACCGCAGCGGGGAAGGCGAAGACGAGGGAGGTGTAGAGATCTGCCGGCGTCACCTTGCGGGTGAAGGAGGTGCGCGCGGCGATGGCGTCGGGAATGAATGCGGGCATGGGCAAAGGTCCCGCGCCCCGCGCGCTCGTTGTGTGACCCAGGTTGAACTTATCGGAAGTTCGTTCGTTTATTTGGGCATGGATTCACTGTCCCAAATCGTGCTCGGCGCCGCCACCGGCGAAGCCGTCCTTGGCCGCCGCATCGGGAACAAGGCGCTGGTTTGGGGTGCGATCGGCGGGACGATTCCGGACTTGGACGTGCTCGGGGGGCTGGTGCTGGATCCGTTGGCGAACCTCGCGTTCCATCGGGGCATCACGCACTCGGTGCTGTTTTGGGTGGTGGGGGCTTGCGCGATGGCGTGGCCGCTCGCGCGGAGTCGGCGGAACGACGTGGGGTACGCGGGGTGGGCGGGGTTTTTCTTTGCCACGTTTGCGACGCACGTGCTGTTGGACTGCTTTACGTTGTACGGAACGCAGGTGTGGGCGCCGTTTGCGGACACGCGGGTGGCTTGGAGTACGATTTCGGTGGCGGATCCGCTGTATACCTTGCCGTTCCTGGGGTTCGTGGTGGCGCTGAGCCGGGCGGAAAAGGGGTCGGCGCGGCGGCGGAAGTGGCATCGGTGGGCGTGGGGATGGAGCTGCGGGGTTTTGGCCTTGACGGTGGTGAACAAGCTGCATGTGGACCAAACCTTCCGCGCAGCCCTCGCCGCGCAAGGCATCCCGGCGACGCGCATGGTGACCACGCCGACCATCCTGAACAACGTCCTGTGGAACGCGACGGCCGAAACCGCCGACGCCTACTACCTCGGCACCTACTCGCTGTTCGACACCTCGCCGGTGACGTTCGCCCGCGTCGAGAAAGGGTGGGAGCACCTCGGCGCCTTCGCGGAAGACCCGACGGTGCAGGTGTTGCAGTGGTTCAGCGACGGCTACCTCCACGTGGCGCCGCCGGTGGACGGGCTGTGGGAGTTCAGCGACCTGCGGTTCGGCTCGTTTTCCGGCCGGGGCGATTCCCCGGACGATTTCATTTTCCGGCTGCGGGCGCGCACTTCAGGGGACGCTTTGGCTTTCGAAGGCGCAGCAGGTGGCCCGCCTCCCGAGAAGCGCGAGCAGTTTTTCCCGATGTTTTGGGAACGGCTGAAAGGCCGCTGATTACGCCTTTCGGACAAATTCCGACTTGAGGCCCATCGCCCCAAACCCGTCGATCTTGCACGCGATGTTGTGGTCGCCGTCCACGAGCCGGATTTTCTTCACCTTCGTTCCGGCCTTGACCGGCTTGGGGGCGCCTTTCACGGGCAAGTCCTTGATCACCACCACGTCGTCGCCGTCTTGCAGGACGTTGCCGTTCGCATCAAGGACCGCTCCTTCGGCGGCCTCCGCGGCGGCTTGTTCTTCAGCGTCCCAGGAATGCCCGCACTCGGGGCAGTTCATCATGGCCCCGTCGTGGTAGGCGAAGGGCGAGTTGCACTGGGGGCAGTGGATGGCTTCTTCTGACATGGCGCGCAAGGTAGGGAGGCCGCTTTAAGATTTGGTGAACCGCGTCAGGTTGGTGCCGTTTTTTCCATGCCAAATCACGAGGTACGTGCCCCCCGGCAGCCCCGCCACATCGAACCGCAACACCTCGCCCGGGCGGAATGCGCGCTCGGCCACGGTGCGTCCTTGCAGGTCGTGGATCCGGCACGTGCCGGAGGTTTCCGGGCAGCGCACGCTGAGTTCGTCGCGCGCGGGGTTGGGCCAAACCATCCCGGCTTCGGTCCACGCGACGGGCTCGGCCACGTCGTTGATTCCGAGCACGGCGAGCACGGCGGCGTACGCATTCACTTTGCCGACGCCCCAAACCGCATCGCCCTCCACCGGGAGCACGCCGGTTTCATCGTCTTGGCGGGCGGTGGCCTTGAGCGTGGCGCGGATCGCGGCGGGCGTCAAGGTGGGGTCGGCTTCGAGGAGGAGGGCGGCGATGCCCGCCACCGTGGGGGAGCTCATGCTCGTGCCGGAGTAGCGGGCGAAGGGATAGGTGGTGCCGTTGAACTCGGCTTCTTCGGCGAGGGTGAAGTTGGCGTCGGTGAACGACGAGATGGAGGAGAGGACGGACACGCCGGGGGCGGCGAGGTCGGGTTTGTGGCGCTCGTCGAGGGTGGGGCCGTGGGTGGTGAAGTAGGCCACTTCGCCGCCGAGTTCGGTGCCGCCTGGGCTGAAGTACTCGGCGCGGTAGGCCGCCACGGTGATGACGGACTCGGTGGAGGCGGGGTCGCCGATGCCGTATTCGGGGTTGCCGGCCGTCCAGCCGGGGAGGCTGCCGTAGAAGTCCTGGCCCCAGTTGCCGACGCCGTTGGAGAGGTGGGTCGTGTTCCACGCGTGCACCCGCCCGCTGGGCGCGGTGACTTTGAGGGCGATGTTGCGGTTCGCTGGGGGCGTTGCGATGCGCATCCGGACGAACGGGCGGTCGTTTGCGGGGTGGGCGGCCTCAACGGCTGC
This sequence comes from Bacteroidia bacterium, assembly GCA_030427925.1. Lineage (GTDB taxonomy): Bacteria > Bacteroidota > Bacteroidia > Flavobacteriales_D > Sanyastnellaceae > JALQTD01. Next base: position 99,732 of record JAUICJ010000008.1, read on the forward strand.
CGTGTACACGATCGTGTCGCCCTCGTGCACGAAGGTCGTGTCCCAAGCGAACGGACCGTCCGCCGTGTTCAGCCACGGGCCTTCCGCTAGGGTCGCGTTCATCGCGCTGAGCAGGGTGAAGCCCGCCTCGAACGGCTCGCCGGGTTCGCCCCAGAGGGTCAAATCCTGGCCCCACATCGCCGGGTTGGCAGAAGCCGGGTAGTATTGGACGCGGGAGCGGAGGGTATCGCCGGAGAAGGTTTGGTCCAAATGGAAATTGTAATCCCCATTGTTGCCCGCGCTCCCCGCGAACACCACGCCCTCCTCCGACAGCGCGTCGATGAACTGGTTCACAAGCGAATTCCCGTCGCGCGATCCGATCTGCGTCAGCCCAAAACTCATGTTGATGACGAGGCGCTTCCCATCGGCCTCGGCCACGGACTGCATCCAATCGAACGCGTCCATCGCGGCAGCGGCATCGATCAAGAACGTGGCGAACAGGAATTCGGCGGCCGGGGCCATGCCGCGCAACCCGATGCCCGCGCCGCTGCCTCCGGCAATCCCCGCAACGTGCGTGCCGTGCGTGGCGTACGAGTAGACGTTCACGGTGTCGGCCTGCAGCGCGGCGATGGCCCCGGGTTCGGTGGCCGCAGTGCCGTAGTCGAAGCCCTCGGGCGCGGGGCCGGCTTGGCGCCACTGGTCCCAAACCCCGCGCACGCGGCTGAAGGTCAGCGTGGTGTCGTAAAACATCGGGTGGGTGTAGTCGAAGCCCCAATCGACCACTCCGATGAGGACGTTTTCGCCGTGGTAACCTTGCGGGAGTCCGAAACCGGCCTGCACGCTGTCCACGCGGGTCGCGCCGATGCTCCGGTCGAGGTGGGGATAGGCGCGGGGGGCGATTTCGACGAATTCGAGCGGGAGGTCCGTGAGCGCGTCGAGGTGGCGAACGTCCACCCGGAACGACACGATGCCCCCGCGTTCCGCGCCCCATGTCACGCCTTCGGGCGCTGCGGCCGGCGACCAATCGGCCGCGGTTTGCCCGAGGAAGCCCACCGTGCACATCCCGCGCGTCCAAGCCACCGGGAACGCGCCCGCGAGCGCTTCGTGCAGCCGCTCATCGGAAGGTTCAACGCGCGCTCGGTCGGCAATGGCCTCCAAAGCTTGCTTGGTCGTTACAGGAAGGCTGGGCTGGGCGAAACCCACTGCGGTGGCAAGGGCCAATGCGAAGGCGGAGAAGATTTTCATGACGGGTCAAAAGTAACGCGCTTCGATGCGTTGGACGGCGACCGCTCGTTTTGGAATCCCCACTTTGTGACCACCGGGCTAGAAAGTGGGGATTTCAATTTGAGCGAAGCGAATTTTTGTCCAAGTAAGCGAAGACAGGTCGGTCATGGCCGAGAACGCATGCTCGGTCGTTGTGCGGAGACTGGGCTGTGCGAACCCCGGTTCGTTGGCCCCAGTCAACACCCATGCGACCGCTCGTGCCGGATTCCCCACTTTCCGACCACCGCGCTGAAAAGTGGGGATTTCAATTCCAGCGAAGCGAATTTTGGTCCAACCCCGCGAGGGCCTTAATCGTTTTCTGCTTGGAGCGCCTGAATGAACCGGACCAAATCATCGGACGCATCCAAGCTCCACTTGCCCCGAATCGAGGATCGCAGGTTGTACACGTTTCCCGGACTGCAGGACATGTGCTGAGCGATTTGGGCCACCGTCCAATCTTGCGCGAGGTACTGCGCCACCTCTTGTTCGGCGCTGGTGAGCAACTCCCAGAAATCGGTTGCAGCGACCGGTCTCGGTTGACTGGCCTTGATGATTTTCCAAGATGCAAGGGCGGCGTCAAGGGCCTCCGGATTCTTCAATCCCGCTGCAATGGCGGGCCAATTCGATGCAGTGGGTTGAAGTTTCGGTCGGCTCATCGACCGTTGCGTCCCGATGATGGCGCCCACCAGGATCAGCAAGACCAGCAAGAGGAACGGGGCGTAGTCCGGGTCGAGCAGCAATTGCTGTTCGATCCAAACCTTGCTGGCGTCTGCGCTGGTCGCTTCCAACAGGCCATCAGGTGCCTCCTCACTCAAGGCCAATTCCAACGAGGACGATCCTGCTCGGAACCAATGCCACCACGTGCTGTCGGGGACTTGCGCCCAACCGGGGCGGTCGGCCATCGGCGCAAGGGCCACATCAAAGGGCGCCGGGAGTTCGCTCAAATCAAGTTGGCGCAGGGAAGTCATCGCCCGGTTCCAACGAGCCGAATCTTCGAGGTGGATGGCGGTGATGACTTCGCTTTGGAGGTGAGCGAGTTCATCGGGTTGAGCCCAAGCGCTGGGTCCTCCGAGGAGCGTGCCCAGGACTGCGACGATTTGGATCATTTCCTGCAGGCGCTTTCGGAGGGAATCGTTGGGTTTGAGGTCGAGTCGCGTGCGGATTGCGTGGCGGGTTTTGTAGACGGTTGACACGCTGATGCCGAGCTCTTGGGCGATGGCCTTCGTGTGCACCCCTGCAGCGAGTTGCCGGGCGACGTGCTGTTCGAGCGGAGGCCACTGTTGGATTTGCGCGGAGTGGATTTGGTCTAGAAACCATTCCTGATGCGCCAAATTCCGCAACGCCCTCAGCGCCAACATGCGCTCCATCGGCGATGCCTTCCCTTTCTTCAAGAGCGCCGCCTCCACGTGCCCCTCCCACGCCGACGCGTTCAGGCCGTCCAATGCCACCAACTGCCGCCGCCGCTTCCACAGGACGACCCCATACGTAGCAGCGCCCAACGTCCCCAGCAGCAGCCCCCACATGGCCCATGCTGCGAAGGGGATCGGGCGACGAGCAACCGCCTGGAACTCCGTTGCTTCGCAAGGGGCTCCCGGGGCGCCCCGAAACACCGCAGGGACCTCCCGCACGCGGTCCCAAACACCCCGCCAATCGGCCTGGGATGACGACTCGAACAGCGCGCAACTGGCTCCCAGCGACATCAATGCATCGGAGTGCGACTCCGATTCCAACCACGTCAGGAGGACCGGACGAATTGCCGCGAAGCGTTCGGGGTCGTTGGTCCAAAGGGCATGGTTCGTCAAGGCACAGGCAGCGGCCAGTTCGCGGCCGTTCCACGTTCCTTGGAGTTCGATCTCCGCGAGGGTCCTTTCGCATGCCGTTTCATCCCCTTGTTGGATTTCCGCATACAGCCGCGTGAGGAGAACGGCATTCCGTTCGCTGAGCAGGTATTCCACAAACGGATCATCCTCTTTTACGGCTTTCGCAATTTCCTCAAGGGCCAAATTGCACCAATCAATGGCTTCGGTGCACCGGCCGATGACCAGGTTCGCAAAGGCGAAGTTGTTGAATTCGATGGGGTTCAACGTCTCGGGGTCCAAATCGAATGCCGCTTGAAACGCCGCGAGCGCTTCCCGGTACCGGTTCAAATGCGTCAGCGTCGCCCCGAGTGCTTGGAGCGCTTGCTGTTGATTGATGACCGACTCGGTGGCCCCCACCTCAGCCGCTTTTCTGAACCAGTTGCTCGCCATTTCGTGCTCGCCATCTCTGAATGCGGTGACTCCACGAACGAAGAGCAGCGGACTGGGCACCCGGTTGCAAACTTGCGGCAACTCAAAGTCCAACGGGGGCCATTCGGTTCCGAGCAGGTTCGCACTGTTTCGCAGGAGAAACTCGACCAAGAGCAGGCTGTCGCATTCCTCTCGCGTGGTCTTCAGAGTGAGCATTTGGCGCGCTCGAATTTCCGCTTTCACGGGGTCGTGATCGCACGCTTCGAACGCCTGCTCCATGCGCTGCCACAAGGGCGGATTCGCTTGTGCAAGGCCGTGCCAGCATGTGAACAGCAAGGCGATCAAGAAGGGGGATTTCATGGGCAAAAGCGTGCACAGGCGAAGATAATGGATTTGAAAATCCAATGCGGGCGGGGCCTGTTGGTCATTTTTAGAGTTTGTGTGTGTGAGTTTAACTCTAAGTGGTTGTATATCTGTTAGTAAGATTCTTTAATGTGATGCTGTATGACACGTGATTTGGTGTTCTTGAAAAGTCGATGATTCATTTCAGGATTTAATTACTTGTCACGTGGTTGGGAGGAGCTGTCGAATCCTTTCGGTATAAATCAAGGTACTTTTGGTCGTCACATTTTACGATTTTATCGAAGTCATGAAACGTTCGCTCTTCCTCGTTGCGGCCCTGTTGCTTTTTTCTTGCTCGTTACTCCATGCCCAACAAACTGCGGTGATGGGTGAGCCTCAAGGAAACAAAGTTTACTTGCGTGTGGATGCGCTCATGCTGCGCGGTGATTTGGACACGCTCTTCACAAAGTCGGCTGGGCTGCAAGACCAAATCAGCAACCTGTCCTGGTCGGATGTCCTCGAGAATGGAACCACGCCCGGTCAGGACGTCAACTTCTTCGGCTACGACGCCACGGGCCTCGGCAACGTGACCACGACGGGCACGTTCACCGGCGACAGCCTCGTCCTCAACAAGGACGCGGCGATCACCGGTCGCTTGAACGTGACGGACGTGACCTCGCTGAGCGACTCCCTCCTCGTGGCGGGCACGGTCGTCCTCAACGATTCGCTGCGGGTCGTAAAGGCAGCCAGCATCGGCGAGCGGCTCTACGTCACGGGCATCACGGCCCTCGGTGACAGCGTCCACGTGGTGGGCAACGTCGACTTCGATGCGCTCTTCAACGTGGACGGCGCGGCCACCTTTGGCAGCACGGTAGAAGTCACAGGCGTCGGCACCTTCCGCGACACGTTGAACGTAGACGGCGCGACCCTGCTCAACGACTCCCTCAACGTCGACGGCAACACCTACCTCGAACAGGACCTCCAGGTCGACGGCAACACGAACATCGGCGGCACGGTCAACATCTCCGGCGCAGTCACCCTCGGCGACGCCCTGAGCGTCACGGGCAAAACCTCCCTCGGCGACAGCCTCCTCGTAACGGGCGGGGCCCAATTCGACAGCGGCGTGAACGTCGACGGCAACACGACCCTCAACGCGGTGACGGTCGACGGCGACCTCGACCTCAACGGCAACGCGGACATCAGCGGCACGCTCGACGTGCACGGCGCAACCACCCTCGCCGACTCGCTCACGGTAGAAGGCGAAACGATCCTCAACGACACGCTCAAAGTCAACGCCCCCGCTTTGATGAACGACTCCCTGCACGTGGCCGGCGGCGCTGGCTTCGGCTCGGACGTGACCGTAGACGGCGCGACGGCGCTCGGCGGCAACCTCGACGTCACGGGCAACACGTCGCTCGGTGGAACCCTCGGCGTGAACGGCGTGACGAGCTTGAACGACAGCCTCCTCGTGACGGGCGGAGCGGATTTCGACAGCGGCCTCAACGTGGACGGCAACACGACCCTGAACACCGCTGCTGTCAGCGGCACGACGACCTTGCAGGGCGAACTGACCGTCAATGCCGAGGCGACCTTCAACGACACCGTGCACTTCAGCAAGCCCGCCCTGTTCAGCGACAGCGCGGATTTTGCAGGCAACGTGAACGTGGGCGGAACGATGGAAGTGACGCAGCTCATCATCGACGGCGTGACCATTCCCGCGCTCGACAACACGGACGCGTTGCCCGAAGGCGACACGAATTTGTACTTCACGGCGGCCCGAGAGGCGGCGTTGCAAGCGCAGTTGGACCAAATCGACTCGTTGAATGCGGTCCTTGCTGCCACGTTGGACAACCTGCTCAATCAACTGTACGATCCGGCCACCTCGACCACGACCGCGGCAACGCCGGTGGTTGCGACCACGGCCACCTTGACCGCCACGTTCGACGACGGCGGAGCGGAACCGGAATCGGCGGGCTTTGTGTTCTCGACGAGCCCGACGTTTGCAGACTCGACGGTGTACACGGTAACACCCGGAGCCGGTTCCATGACGCATGCGCTCAGCGACTTGACGAAGGGAACCACGTATTACTACAAGGCGTTCGTGGAGACGATCATGGGCCGGGCGGAGGGCGCCGTTCAGAGCTTCACGACCATCGATGATGCGGCGGTGACAACCCTTGCCGTTTTGGATGCAGCCCAAACCACCGCAACGCTGCGTGGCGACATCACGAGCAATGGGGGCGGGACGATTTCGGCTTCAGGGTTCAAATACGGGACGGATGCGACCTTGGCAACGGCCACGGACGTCGCGAGCAGCGCGATCACCGGTGAATACACCGAGGCGCTCACTGGGTTGTCCCAGAACACCCAATATTATTTCCACGCATTTGCAACGAATGAGGCCGGTATGGTCACCGGTGATACGTTGAGTTTTTCGACAGTTGGCCCTTGCGGTGGAGATTTTTCAATCACATACTGGGACTACGATTATTCATTGGTTGAAATTGGCGATGAATGTTGGTTTTCAGAAAATCTGCGTACAACTAAACTACGTGATGGGACTCTAATAGCTTCTGCTCATATCTGTGCTCCAGATTCTTCGATAATCCAAATGGAAAGTTCTGTCTATCCGTTGGATTGCACAAACGATGAAGCCTACATCTCGTCCTATGGCTATCTCTACAGCATTATTTACATGAGTAATTCTGCCATATGTCCAGCAGGTTGGGAGGTTCCAACCGAGGCTGATTGGAACGCCCTTAAGGCAATTGCTGGAAATTCAGCATCTGCACTGATGAGCGCAGATGGTTGGGACGGAGACCCTTTGAATAACTTGGGGTTCAATGCTTTGCCAGGTGGGGCTGCGTCAGGAGAAGGAAGCCTCGGAGGCTCATGGTCTGGTACAGGAAGTCTTGCGGTGTTTTGGTCGAGAGGTGCTGGACTTTACGGACCCATGGTGATTAAGTCTAGCGGGATTTCAGTAGGTTTTTGGTGGACTAGTTATACAGGTATTTCAAATAATAATAAAGCGTCCATCCGGTGTAAAAAGCAATGAGGATCTCCAAGCGAACGGAAAAACCATTGAGTTGTAGAGGTGCAAAATCGCTCAGAATGGAAAGATTCTCACAATTTTTGCGGGCTAGTGAGAATCGGGCTAAATTGTTTCAAAGTTCTCAATTTCTCGCTAGTGCATGTTGCTTTTGAGCCCTTAGATCATTCGGGCATCGACGGGAGAACAGCGCTTGATTTTCTTCACTGCGCTAATTGCAATCGATTTTTGTGAGAGTCTGGTTTTTGGGATTTGTTGAAATTCACGGAGAATACTGAAGCATTTCGGCGATGGATGATTGGAAGTCCTAAATGTTGGCCTTAGTCCATTAAAGTCGATGGAGCCAGCATTGGACGGGGCGATTCAAGGGGTTTGACCGCAACAAGCAGATAAACATGAAACGGTTGAGCGGGTTAAGGCTCACGATGAAAATGCCTGACGAACGCGCCCGATTGATTAGCAGAAACCAATCATGGTTCTTGATGTGACTCAATGTCCGACCCTCACCGCGTTCTTGAAGCAATTCCACGACACCGAATCATGCCAAGCCTACCGTTTTGAAGATCGATAAGCACGTGGATTCTCATGCCGTACGTGCGGTCAAGAATCCTCGGTCAAGGGCGAAGAGGCCACACACCTTCGTTGCCAAAAATGCCTTTACGACGAGTAACCAACAGCGCACACAATCTTCCACAAACTGAAGTTCCTGATCGAGCGTGCCTTTGCCTTTGGATACTTGATCTCCACTACACGCAAAGGTGTTAGCTCGTGTGAGTTGGCTCGCCAATTCGGGATTCACCAGGAAACCGCTTGGTTTTTCAAACGCGAAATTCAGAGAGCGTTGAACAGCTTTCCTCGGGCCTATTTCAAAGAGAAGGTCGAAGCTTACACGACCTTCATCGTCGATTTTGAGCCAGTAAATCTTGGACAATCGAAAGGAAACAAGCAACTTGTCCAAGGGTGTATTCAGGTTGAATATCCAACGCATGGGAAGCGCCACAGAAAGATTAAGCATGCCGACGCCCAAGTCCTAAAACACGCTTAATCAAACTCCATCAATGAAGCCCTCGATCACATGATCCATGAAAAGCCGTCATCATAATCGATGGCTGGCGCGGCTACCAAAAGGCAACATACGGCAAATGGCGCAACATCGAATAAAGCGAGGATGTTGCGAAATTCCTTCCATTCCCTTGGTACAACTTCACCTTCAAGAATTGGATTCGACGCATTCACCACAAAATCTCAGGGGCTCACCTCCAATCTTACTTCGTCGAATCCAACTACCGCTTCAGCCGGCGCAACCACTCCGACCAATGCCCTTCGAGCGTCCTTTCGAGGATTGCGCTCTTGCCGAAATGCGCCTATTCACCGCCTTTTGCGCTCTAATCAGCGAAGCTGTCACGTTGATTTTGGTCCATTCGTCATGCTGACCATTTCAGCGATAGCACGGCAGCTCAATCCCGCGGCCTGCAAGTACGGAAAGCGGAACAGCATGGGAGCACTCCGAAAAACCGGGGGGCTGAATCCACGGTTTGAGGCCATGCGAAGTGGATGGCCATGCGTTCTGTCGAGTTGCTTAGGCGTCGACCTGTGGGTAGGGATGATACGGTGCGAGCATGATCCCATGAGGGGACCCCGGTTTGCGGAAATGGGTTGGGTCGCTCTGGGACGACTTGGAGGTTTGCGGCCACGGGTTGGTCAGGTGCGGATTGCTTCCCATTCAGGAGGGTTCAATGCTTGCCACAAGTTGAAAATTGGCAAGGCCATCACGGATTTTACGGAATTCAGGATACCAAAAGGTTAAGTTCGTAAACGAATCTTGTAGGCTGAACGGAAAACGAGGACCATGGAATTCAGGGTGAGTGTGCGATGGGCGGCGTTGGGGATGGTTTGGGCAGGACAAATCCTGACCGGTTGGGCCGCCGAGCCTCCTTCTTGGGAATCGTGGCAACGCGGAGAATGGAAAGCCTTTGTCCTGGAAGATCCGGCGGCGGCCGAGGCGTTCATCGATGAGCGGTTTCCCCTGGAGTTGTCGAACAATGGGGAAGCGGTGGTGAACATGGCCTACGCTTTGGGACTTGCGAACTACCTCAAGGGCCAGCACGCTTCCTCCATCCACTGGTACGAATTGGCGTTGAATCGACCGGAGTTGAAGAACCGGCGAGCGCCTTGGGAGGACGAGCGGGCGGCCTTGGGCATGGAGTCGGCGCTTTGGAACAACCTCGGGGTGAACTTCGAAATCATCGGGGAGTTCGCCAAGGCGGAATCGGCCTTGGGCGAGTCGCGGCGCATCGATCTGGAACTCGGTGAGGTCCGCGGGGCGTGGACCACGGCCATCAATCAGGGGCTGTTGCTTTCGCGCTCGAACGCCCACACGGAGGCCATTTCCTTGCTCAAAGAAGCGATGTTCCATTTCGAGGAGGCGGAGCTCGCGGAAGAGGCGGCGCTCGCGTGCTTGAATTTGGCGGTCGCCGAAGACGAGGGGGACTTCACCGAAGCGGCGGTGTTCGATGCGCGGAAGGCGGTGCGCCTGTTCGCGGCGTTGGGCGACTCGGTGGGGACCATGCGGGCTTGGGTGACGTTGGGCCAAATCCACATCGGCCGCAGCGACTTCCAAAACCTCCGTGCGGTCATCGACTCCATGAACACGTGGCGCCCCGAGTGGCTGCCCCCGCAGGTGGAATTTTACGAAGCGTCGCTCAAGGCGAACGATTGCCTGAAACGCGGTTTGGTCGAAGAAGCCGAGTCGCACATGCTTCGGATGGAGGCCTTTTTCGAGATGAATCCGGGGCTGCGCATGGACATGGATTACTTGCCGACGGCCGTGGCCATCGCCGTGGCGAAGGGCGACGTGAACCAAGCCATCGCCTCCGCCGGACGTTTTCGCCAGTCCGTTTCCGACCTGTTCGCCGCGAGCACCGCTCGTCAACTCGCGGAGTACCGGGAATTGAACGAGCGCGAAGTGCAGCTCGTCCGCATTGCCCAGCTCGAGTCCGAATTGCGCGCTTCCCGCTGGCTCTTCGTTTCCTTCTTTTTAGCGGCGCTTGTGTTGGTGGTGGTTTGGCGCGCGAAGCGGAATCAGGACCGGAGCAACCGGGTCGTCTTGGGCATGGTTCGGGAGCGCTTCAAGCGGTCCCTTCCGCTCGCCACGATCGGGAACGAGGAAGCTGCCGACGCGGACATTGAGCAGCGGTTGCGGGAGATTTTTGGGGCGATTGAGGATTTGGTCCAACAACAACGCGTGCACCTCAATCCGAACATCACCCTGGGAGAACTCGCGGTGGGAATTCAGATCAACCCGCGATTCACCTCGCTGGCAATCCGTCAAGAACGGGGTGTGGGCTTCAGTGAATTCATCAACGACCTGCGGGTTCAGGAGGCGCAAAGCTTGCTGCTCGATCCGCAGAACCACCACTTGAGCTTCGACCACGTGTCCGAGCGATGCGGATTCGCGTCGACGCGGACCTTTTACCGGCATTTCACCCGCTTCACCGGCATGACGCCGGGGGCGTTTCTCCGGTTAGCGGGTGTTGCCAAGAAGGAGTCGGATTCGGAATTTTGAGGGGTTTTCCCCGGGGTTATGGCGTTGGAGTTTTCAAGCACCGCACGGAACGACCGAAACCTTTCCCACTGGGACCTATGGTGAAGGAGCTGAGCTCGCTGTAAAGGAACGTATGGTGCGCGTTGAGGTCGTTGTCCGGGGTGGACGACCAGAATTGCGAATGGGTTCCAAATTCAGCATAATTGCCGGATCCCCACCACCGCTAACCGCTTGGCACTGCCTTGAAATCCAATGAATTGGTTCCATCCCAAATCGGGGTGTCGTTGGATGAGGCCTTCAATGCTTCCCCGGCGACGTTGAGGCCTCCCGCTGCGGTTTGCAGCGCCTCAAGATCGCTGAGCGTCGGAACGTGCCAGCCGGCAGGACACAGGCCCGCGGCATGATCCACCGCGTACCAATTGTACAAGTAGCCGTAATTCGCGGTGTTGCTCGCGGAGTTGTTCACGTTGCAGCGTGCCCCTGTCGTGTTGTTGGCCCAAGAGGTGTTGCTGGTTACGAGGGGGATGGTCGTTCCATCGGCATACTTGGTGGACTTCAAGTTCTCGGCGAACCAACACTGGTCGCCCACTTCGACCGTGGGGTAGGCGTACCCATCCAAGGTCACGGATTCGATTTCGCACAGGAATGCGGTCGATTCGAAGCTGAGCGTGTCGCCGTAAACGGTGCCCACTTCGTTCGTGACGTAGGCGGAGAAGTAGTAGGTGGTTTGGGCAGAAAGCCCCGTCAAGGAGGCGCTGAATGGGCCTTCCGTGCTGTTTCCTGCCAAATCTTGGCCATCGCTCAACACCGCGTCCGTGCCCCAAACGAAGCCCGTCGCCGAGACCGTGCCGTACCCGTCGGAATCAACGGAACCGTTGAGGGTAGCGGTGGCGGAAGTCACGTCCGAGGCCGCGCTGGTGCTGGCCGAAGGCAGGATGGCAGGCGGAGCGGGATCCCGCATGCACCGCACGGACAGGCCATTGGGTGTCAGGTAGGGGATGCTGGTGCTGCTGGAGAGGGTCGTCGTCCCCGACAGGCGCAACATGCGAGAGGATTTCGGATACACGGTCGCTGCCGGTGTGGAACTCCACCACAATCCTTCCTCGCCGACCACCTGGAATTCACCGTTCGCTCGGTTGCGGAAGCCTCCCGGCACGCCACCCCATCCTGAAGCGTTCGTGCCCGTCCACGGAGAAGTGTCCAGGGAGGTAGCGGCCAACGCCGTCGCAGCACCCGATCCGAGTTCCGAAATCATCGCATCGAACTCGTCTTTCGATGGAACCCGCCAATTCCCGGGGCAGAGCTTCCCCGTTTCCACGGCGTACCAATTGTACAGCCGGCCGTACCGATCCAAGTTTTCCTGCTCGGTTGCGGTGCCTTGGCCCACAACGGCCGAAGCGCCGACCTCCGTGTTGACAGCGGCGGCCCATTCGGTAGCATTCAAGCCGCTGGGAATGGACGTTCCATCGGAGTATGTGGTGGTGCGGAGGTTTTCGGTGAACCAGCATTGCTCCCCGATTTGGATGACCGGATACGTGTACCCATCGAAATCGACCGTCAAAGGCTCGCAGGTGAGGGCGGGAAGCACCGTGAAATTGAGGGTGTCGCCGTAAGCCGTTCCCGAGCTGTTGCTGCCAAATGCCGTGTAGTAGTAAGTCGTGTATTCCACGAGGTCGGTCAGTTGGATGGCGAACCGGTTGCAGTATCCGACCGTGCTCGTGGCCGCGTCCGCATCCACCCGAACGGAATCCACCCCACCCGACAAATCGGGTTCGGTGCTCCAAATGAAGCCGATCGAATCCACGGCGTCGTCGAATGCGAAGCACGACTCCAGGGTCGCTTCGGTTTGGGTGATGCCGGTGGCCGCGACGGTTTCGACGCCGACCAGGGTGGTCAGCGCCAAAGTGTCCGACGAGGCCGTTCCTCCCGCGTTGGCTGCGAACAGCGCGACGTGCAGGTGTTTTCCGCCAGGCAGGGCGGACGCGCTGACCTCGATGGAGCTGTCGGATGCGGTGTACGTGCCGAGCGCCCAGCCCAGTGCCGGCTCCAAGCTCGGGTAGGCACTCAACACCGCATACGTCGAGTCCGGAATCGGCGCACCGTTGTCGCCCCCGAGGTCCGCGACGCTCCCCGTCACCGCATTCGCCCCAGCATCCCAAGCCGCAGCCCCCAACGTGGGCGCTTCGGGCAGCGTGGTGAAGGCGAAGTTCGCCGCGGCCGACGCGCTCCCCGCCAGGTTGTGGGCGGCCACGTTGAAGTAATAATCGGTGTAGCGCACCAGCCCCGTGAGGTCCATGCGGTATTCGCCCTCCACGGGGGCGGCGGCTTTGAGGCTGTCGGTGGCGAGGTTTGGTCCACTGAAATCCGCCTCCCCCCAGTAGAACCACAGGCTATCGGGGCCTTGCCCTCCGTTGTCCCCCACCTCGGCCAGCAGCGTGGCGGCCTGCACGCTGACATCGCTCGTATCCAGCGTCAGTTGGCTGGCCAAATCCGGCAACGTGTAAAACGACAGCGTATCGCCGTACGCCACCCCTTCCTCATTCGAGGCAAGCGCGGTGTAAAAATACTCCGTGTAGCGGGTCAAATCCGGCAGCGTGTACTGAAACGCCCCGGTGTCCAACTCCGACGTGGCGAAGAACGCGGCCCAATCCCCGAACGGCACCAACACCGAGTCCTCGAGGTTCGCATCGCTCCCATACTTGAATCCCCAGGCCAAAAGCGGCACATTCCCATCATCCGTCACCGCCCCCCGCAAGACAGCGGTCTGCTGCGCAATCTCGATCACGGAACGCGTTTCCACGGCCGGCTCCCCCGCAAGGGCGGCATCGAGCTGCACCTGCAACGACAGGATGGAATCCCGGAGCACGTAGCAGTTGTATCGCTGGTACGTGCGGTCATTGACCACCTCGCTGGTCACGTAGACGTCGTATTCGGGGCTGCTCTCCAAGGCAACGGCGATGCGCGTTTCCAACTCCCGAATCATGGCCACCAACGCCTGGTGGTCACACTCTTGGAGAATTTTCGTCACCACGGTGTCGGACGTGATGGGGGTCAACAACAGCGGATGCCCTTGGAACGGGACGGAATCGTTGAGCGCTTGTTGCTGAGCTTGCGATGATGCCAAACCGATCAAACACAAGGAGCAAAAAAGGACGAGGGATTTCAAGAAAGAGGCCATGGGAAAGAATCAAACTGATAATTCTGCATTTAGCGGTCAAGAAGTAACGTTGACCGGCTCGATGGTTGAATTTATCGAGGTCCAGTCGGTCGCTTGCTTCATTTCGCGTGCAGCCTTCGCCAGTTGATGCCTTTTGGCATGACTCCGTAAAGCCTCCACATGATGCTGTCATGTGGGTGGTGTGATTCAGGGGGTTAGGGTGTTGAAAATGAATGGTTAGGGCGCGGGAGTCGAGGGGTTGAGATGGGGCAGTCGAGGACGCCGCCAGTTGCGGATCCATGGGGTGAACCCTGGGGGCTGTCAAGAGTTGGCAAGGGGTCACGGGGTTTGGCAGGTGAATGTTCACCTGATGGGAGCAATTGGGCGCTCAACGTCCTTTGAAAATCCCCCCATTGCGCGCCAAATCCGAGTCGAGGGTCGGATGCGCAGCGCATTCCGCCGAGCTTTTGCGTCGTCGATTTCAAGTGCGCACGCCGCTTCCGGGTTACGGTCGGAAGGTCTTCCGGGTGAAGCGCACGCCTTCGGGCGAGGTGAAGGACCACACGTTCCAGCCGCTTCCCACTTCGAGCGATGCCCCGGGCGCAAGCCAAATCCCGTCCGCAATCAGCCGACCGTTCCCGTCGATTTGGGCCACCCAAAGCGGGCCCTCCCCGCAGTTCACCCAACGTCCGCCCTCCAAGCGCACCCCCTCCGGAGCCGCTTCGACCACGTCCACCGTACCATACCGCAACGTCGCAAAGTTCGCGTTGCTCATCTCGAGCTCGAGGAAGCTGCCGTCCAGCGCGTGGTCGGCCACCACTTCCCACGTCGCCGCGTCCACCGCGAGGATCCGCGAGTTCAGGCCGATGCCTTGGTAGTAGTGCATCACGTAGAGTCCGTTCAGCTGGTCGAAGACCGTACCGTCCGGCGTGTAGCTGCCGACCTGCGGCAAGTCCAGTTGCGGCGTGAGCGTCCCCGTCATCGGGTCGACCGAAACGAGGTCCATGTCCGCGTTGCCCGCAGCGTCCGTGAAGGCGCGCAGGCCGATCAGGGTGCTGTCGGCGATGTTGAATTCGAATTCGCTGAAGTTGGCTGCGGTTGCGATTTGGACGTTCGCCAACACGGTGCTCTCCACGCAATCGATGGTGATGAGCCGGCCTTGGCCGAGGTTGTTGATGCCCCAAATGAAGAATCGGTGCAAATCGCTGTCGTAACACGACGCCCCGGCCACCACGCCTTCCAGCCACGGCATTTCCACCACGGTGGTGCGCTCCACCGTGCCGCTGCTCGCATCGATCTTCACGCAACGGGTGCCCCAATTCATCGTGTCCCAGTAGCCCACCCCGCCGCCGAGGTCGACGAATACGCTGTCGAGCGCATAGCCTTCCAACCCGTAGAACGAACCGTTCTGCATGTCGTGGTGGATGCTGTGCAGGTTGCCGGTGAGGGTGGCCGTGGTGTGGGGGCCGTCGATGGTTTGGCTCATCCACTGCAGGGGGCCAAAGCCATTGGGCGCGCCCATGAAGACGTACGCGTCGTTCCACTGGTCGTACGTGGACGAGCCGAGGGCAAAACCTTCAGCGTACTCGAGGGTGTCGCCGAAGACCCAGGTGTTCGACAGGACGTCGTAGCCGCCGAGGTAAAGGCCTTGTTGCCAGGGGATGATGCCTTGGCGCAGGCCGTACGTGGTTTGGGCAGAGGTGGCCAGCGTGAGGGCGAGGCCGACAAGCATAAAGAGGTAACGCATGCTCTGATAACTCGGATGGATTCGAAAAGGTTCGCTCGTTGCGGTGAGAAAAGTTTCGATCGCTGGAGTTGAAATCGCCAAATTCCGCCCCGCCCCTTCAAGTTCTACCGATTTGTCCCCAAAACCAGCCCCTTCATCCCATCCGGCCCACGCCCACCCCCCGAAAGTGGGGATTTCAATCATAGCGGAGCGAATTTTTCCTCCTCACCGTGCAATCACCAACCGATGGACCCACCGCCCATCCACTTCGAGGAGCCAAACCCCGCGCGGCACATCCCCCACGAACCACGTCGAGCGCCCCGCCGGAGCGGCCCATTCCCGATGCAACGCCCCGGAGGCGCTGAAAAGCCGCACCGTACAAGCCGTGGGGAGGTCGAGGGAGAAGCGCTCGGCGGCGGGGTTGGGGAAGGGCGCCAGCGGAGCGGCGAGTTCGGGGAGGCCGGCGACGTCGGCGAAGACCGTGTCGAGGACCGTCAGGTCGCCCGCGCAGCTTGAATGGAGAGTCAGTTCCACCGGGGTGGCGCCGAGCGTGGTCCAGGGCGAGCCGGAGGGGAAGGGGGAGCCGTTGAGGGAAAGGCTGTCGATGAGGGGGGCGGTGGTGAAGTGGATTTGGCCTGCATCCCATGTCATTTCGTAGCCCAGCGGATCGAAGCGGTTCCACGCCGCCGGCTGCTCCGTGAAGGTCGTCCAAGCCGCCTCGCGCAACGCCGCCGCCTCCGCGAGCCCCGCGTCGTAAAGCGCCGGCGTCGGGTCCTCGCCCGTCAGCGCCGTGTAGAACGTGGCCGCCGCGAGGTAGGTCCCCGCCGCCGACGGGTGCGAACCATCGCCGGAGTACAGATCGACCGCGCCCATCACGTCGCTCCAAACCACCCCGACCGGCGCGCACCACGCCTCCTCGGCCACTGCCGCCTCGAGGTAGCGCTCCGTCAACAAGGCCTGCATCCCCTCGTACGTGCAGACGGGCGGCCAGTTCGCGCAATTCGAGGCGTCACCGTTTTCACGCCCCCACGTCATGAACAGGACCGGCATCGCGCAGGGATTCGCCGCCCGGATCGCTTCGACGAGGGTGTGCACTGCGGGGAAGAAGTCCGCGTTGACTTGGCTGTCCGGGAAGGACGGGAGTTGGCTTTGTTCTTGCAGCACCACGAAGTCCCAGCCGCCTTGGGCGATGAGGTCGAGGGTCGCCGCGTTGGTCGCGTGGCCGCCGAGGGTCGCGCCGCCGAAGGTGCTGCTCGTGCAGGCGAGCGTGTCGCCGAGGCTCAGCGCCAGCGATTCGAGGGTTCCGGGCAGGTCATTGGAGTAGGTGTAGCTGTTGCCGATGAAGAGGACGTTCGTGGTTTGGGCCGTCAGCAAAGCCGGCATCAACAGCAGGAAAAGCAGGTGTCGCATGCGGGCCAAATTACGACGCCGCATCTTTGCGCCATGCATCCGCTCAACCCCTTCCGCGGTCCCCACGACCTCGCATCGCTGCCCGGCCTGGCGCCCCACATCCGCGATGGCGTGACCCTCGATTTCGGCGATCCGGTGGCGGTGCGGGCGCTCAACCGGGCGCTCCTCGAAGCGCAGTACGGCATCGCGGGCTGGGATTTCCCGGCGGACCACCTGACCCCGGCGGTGCCCGGCCGGCTCGACTACCTGCTCCACGTGGCGGACCTGATCGACGCGCCAGCCCCCCTCGACGTGCTCGACCTCGGCACGGGCGCTTCCTGCATCTACCCGCTCCTCGGCGCGGCGGACCTCGGCTGGCGGTTCCTCGCTTCCGACATCGACCCCGGCTCGGTCGCCGCCGCCCAGGCCATCGCGGCCGCCAACCCGCGGCTCGCCATTGACGTGCGGCACCAACCCGACCCGTCGGCCTGCTTCCACGGGGTGGTGGGGCGGGGCGAGGTGCTGGACCTCGTGGTGTGCAACCCGCCGTTTTATGCGGACGCGGCCGAGGCCGCTGCGGAGGCGGCGCGGAAGGGGGGCGAGGGCGCTTTCGCCGGCAAGGGGAACGAACTGCATTGCGACGGGGGCGAGCACGGCTTCCTGCATCGGATGGCGCGGGAGAGCCGGGATTGGGGGCATCGGGTGTTTTGGTTCAGCGCGCTCGTGGCGAAGAAGGAGCACGTGGGCGGGTTGGAGCGGTCGCTGCGGAAGTTGGGCGCGACGCGCGTGGAGGTGCTGCCGTTGGCCGTGGGCCAAAAGGTGGCGCGCGTGGTGGCGTGGACGCACTTGCCGGAGGCGCAGCAGCGGGAGTGGCGCCGGTTCCGGTGGTAATTTGCGCCCATGAAGTTGCACGCCGTTTTGGAGGCCTTGGGCCAAACCGACATCCACCTGATCGACCAGTTCATGAAAGGCCGATTTGAGCACGCGCGTTCCGTGCTCGACGCGGGCGCCGGGCGGGGGCGCAACCTGCGCTTGTTCGCGGGCATGCGGCGGGTGGCGGTCGACCCCGATGCGGAGCGGCTGGGCGACCTGCCGAGCGACGTGGAGCGGCACGTGGGGCGGGTGCAGGACTTCGATTGGGCGCCGGAGTTCGATGTCGTCATCAGTTGCGCGGTGCTGCACTTCGCGGCGTCGGAGGCCGAATTCGAGGCGATGCTCCGGGCCTGCTGGTCGGCGGTGGCGCCAGGGGGCGTGCTGTTCGTGCGGACCGCCGCGGTCGGGGGCGACTTCACGGTGGGGGATGGGGTGGTGCCGTGGTGCTTGGCGGAGGCGGACTTTGCCGCGTGGACGGAGCGGCTCGGGGCCGAGTGGGTGGAGCCGCTGCGGACCTCGGTCGTGGCGGGCGGGCGGTCGATGGCCACGTGGGTGCTGCGCAAGCCGGGTGGGGCTATCTTCGCACCGTGACGCGATTGAACAAATACCTTTCCGAGGTGGGCTACTGTTCCCGCCGCGCGGCCGACAAACTCATCGAGGAGGGCCGAATTACCATCAACGGCAAGCTCCCCGAGTTGGGGGTGAAGGTCGCTGAAGGGGACGTTGTGGCCGTGGATGGCGAGCCGGTCGGGGCGCAGGTGGGGGCGGAGGAGTTGGGGGAGCGGGTGTATTTGGCCTTCCACAAACCGGTGGGCATCGTGTGCACCACGGACCGGCGCGAGCGCGACAACATCGTCGATTACATCAATCACAAGGAGCGGATTTTTCCCGTCGGCCGGCTGGATAAACCCTCCGAAGGGCTCATCTTGCTGACAAACGACGGCGACATCGTCAACAAGATCCTGCGCGCGCGGAACCACCACGAAAAGGAGTACCTCGTGCAGGTGGACCGGCCGCTGCGCCGCGATTTTGTGGAGCGGATGGCGGGCGGGTTGCCCATCCTCGATACGGTCACGCGGCCGTGTTTTGTCGAGCAAACTGGCCGCCAGTCTTTCCGCATCATCCTGACGCAAGGGTTGAATCGCCAAATCCGGCGCATGTGCGAATTCCTCGGCTACGAGGTGACGCGGCTCAAGCGGATTCGGATCATGAACATCGGGCTCGACTTGCCGGTGGGGGAATGGCGCGACCTGACGGCGCAGGAGCTGGCGGACTTGCAGCAGCTCGTTTCGGACTCGGCAAAGGAGGCTTGATGGCGCGGGGGTTGCTCGGGCAATCGGGATTGGTGTTGGCGGCGAAGGTGTTGGCGGCCGGGGCGGCGTATGTGTTGGCGTGGGCGTTGGGCCGGGTGGCGGGCGTGGAGGCGTTTGGGCGGTTTGAGTTGGTGTTGACGTTGTTCGGGATGGCGGCGATGTTGGGGCGTGCGGGGATGGACGGGGCGTGGATTCGGCATGCGCCGCGGTGGCGTGCGGAGGGGGTGGATCGGCGGGGG
>JAUICJ010000039.1 GCA_030427925.1 Bacteroidia bacterium
GAGCACCGCGATGCTCTTCGTGGACTCGTGCACCGCCTTGAAGTCGTTCGTCGGGTCGCTGTCGTTGAGCATCGTCAAGTTCGTCAGCGTCCAGAAGGCGTTGCCGTCTTCGAGGTCGGCATCGTCCGGCGCCATGCGGAACTCGTAGTCCGCCGCCGTCACCCGCAACGGGTCGACCACGCGCACGTCAATCGGACCTGCGCCCGCCGCGTACGTCAGCTCCTCGGCGATGTTGTTCTCGAGGATGTACGCCTCGCTTTCCGGCGTCAAGTCCAACAGGTTGCGGCCGTTGCCCTTGCCTTCGTGGCGCGTGATCTCAACGCCGCTGCCGTACTCCGCGTACTGCGTCGTGCCGCCCGCTTCCGGAGCCGGATCGTGCGGAACGCCGCTGTAGGCGCGGAGGGAGCCCACCGCTGCTTTCCGAGACGCCTTGAATTGCACGTCTTGGCCAGATCCTTGAGTCGGATCGTACTCTTCGTAGTTGTTGTAGCCGTAGGCCAACGCCATGAAGTAGTAGGTCTTGTGGTTCACCAACGCGTTGTCCCCCTGGGCGAAGGCATCCGTCGTCACACGGAAGCTGTGTTGGACTCCTTCATTTGCACCATTCGCCATCATCATGGGAACGGGCAATTGCATGATGGGGTCTTGCTCGTAGTTGACCACCATGCTGACGTCGTTTTGGACGTCGCATTGGAAAATCAGGCGCGCCTTATCGACGTCTCCCAAGTCCGCAGCAGACACCTCAGCATCTGCGAGTTGGTAAATCAAGTACCCCTCAAACGTGTAGGAGCGCGTCAACGAGTCGTAGGAGTTGCCCTCCAAATCCACCTTCGGAATGCCCGGATCGAGCTGGATGTAGCCCTCTTGGTAATTGTTCGAGAGCGGGTTGTTGTTCGTCAAGTAGAGGATGAGTTCGTTCTCGAGTTCCTGAACAGTGACGTCGGGTGCGTCCGGACCGCTCACGATTTCAAAGCAGTTGTCGAACAGGGCTTGTGCCTTGTCATCGGCGATGCGGAGAACGTCCACGGAGGCTTCGGGGTTGCCAGAAGTGGCGCGGGCCCAAACGACACCAACCGTGATGTTGTTGTAATCGCCCGGCTCCAAGGTAAACGGACCCGCAGCTTGGATGAAGCGGCGGTCGTTGGGCGGGTTGCCCGAGCTGACTTCGGACCAAGGTTCCACCGTTGCTCCGCCCGTTCCCCATTGGAAGGGGTCGGTTTCGCCGGGGAACATGTAGTCCGCTTCGATTTCGAGGTTGGCCCCGGTCGCTGCGCTGACGCCGTCACCGCCGTACGCCATCTTCTGACCGTTCTTCCAAATCCCGTTCATGTAGTTGTAGTAGTGAAGCGGCGTTTGCGGCTCACCGTTGATCGGGTTCAGGTTGTTGTTGTAGTAGACGTAACGGCGCATTCCGAAGCGCTCGTTGTCCGCCACACCATCGCCGTAGCCGATGCCGATGCCTTCGTACGGGATGCCGAGCGAGTCGATCGCGTTCGTGAAGTTCGTCGTCAGCGGGTTGTCGATGGAGTCCGCGTCTTGGTAGGGGCCTTCGAAGAAGTCGACTCCGACTGCGGGTGGGTTTTGGCCATAACCGGTCGAAGAAGAAGAGCTCTCGTCGTCCGCGTCTCCGTTGTAGGCATAGCCCAAACCACGCTGGACGTCACAGCCGACGTAGTCATCCGTAGCCGTTCCCACGTCCGCGTCAACCCACACGCCGAAGTACGTTTCGGTCAACGTCTGCGTGCCTTGGTTGATCAACACGTAGTTGTAGAACGTCATGTTGTTCACCTCGTCGTTCGTGGAGAAAGCGAAGGCCTGTGCGCGGATCTCCATGCCGATGGGCTCGCCTTGGGATTCCGAGTGGACGTTTCCTTTGTCGTTGAAAATCCAGTAGAAGTTCCGGTCGCCATAGAGGGGAACGATGTCCTCCCGGCGCCGCTCCTTGCAGTCGATTTCTTGCAAGAAGTCGTACCACGGGTAGTCGCCTGCAGAAGGGTCATAGAACCCGTTTCCATCGTAATCCTGGAACGGGGACAAATAGTAGTCCTGGTTCAACGCCGTGTTGCCGTGCGCCGGGTAGTCAAAGAAGTACGAGGGAATGCTGTATCCGTTCGGGAACTCGCTTTCCAAATCGCAATCCGGATCGTTCACGCAGTCGAAGTACTGGCGATGCCGTTCGGCATCTGCACGCGTCGAGATGAAGAACTGGTCGTATTCCGAGCACGTGGTGGCGTCCACTTCAGCCGAACCGTCGTTGGTGAGCGGTCCCGTCCAAAAGTCATTCCCTTGACGGAAACGCAATGCCGCGAGCTTGAGCTGTTGGTCCGGGCTGATGCCGCCCATCCACAGCGCTCCCGCGTAAAGCGAGCTCACGCCGCCGTCCTTCGGCACTTCGTAGGCCGCTCGGCTCGTGGCGCGGTCTTGCCACATGGAGCCGCCGGTTTCGATGAGGGCCCGAACGTTGTTCCATTCGAGGTCGCGGAGCGCCGTCGCCGGGGCACAGGCTGCAGCGCGAAGCGCAGGCTGCGTGTTCCCATTGTTCGTGTCCGTTCCGTTGACATTGGGCCCAACGTATTTGTAGGCCAAAGCTTGCGTGCTGAGCAGCGCAGCGGAGAGGAAGAGGATGATGCGCATGGTCAAGATCAGAAGTCGAATTTGACACCGAGGCGAATGGTGCGGGGAAGCCCGAGGTTGAACGGATTGTCGACGTACATCGAGTAGTAGTTCCGGAAGGACTCCGGATTGTTCTGGCTGTTGATGAGTGGCTGGTACTGCGCAGCAGCGAGGTAGCCGTCATCATCGGAAATGCCGGTAAAGCGGTAGACCGAATTGATGTTGCGCGTGTTCAGCAAGTTGCTCACCCACAGGTAGATGTTGAGGTTCGCGTACTTCGGTTCGCCGCCTTCTTCGTTGGAGAGCGTCAACGAGAAGTTCTTGTCGACGTTCATGTCGAGGTTGAACTGCCAAGGCAACCGGCTACCGTTAATGGAGCCTTCCGTCGACGGGCTGATTTCGCCCGTGATCGGAGTCGGGATGACCGAGGCCGTGTACGGCGTACCTGAACCGAGGTTTGCAATGAAGTTCACGCCCGTGTTTTCAAAGATGGCGTGCTCTTTCACACTGCCGTCTTCGTTCTTACCGAAACGCATCACCGGTCCGTTGTAGGCTTCGCCTGCACCGTAGCGGTAGTCGACGTTGGCCACGATGCGGTGGCGTTGGTCGTAGTTGAACGGGTTGATGGTCCGCAAGTTGGGAAGGCCTGCGTTGATGAGGGCCAACGCCGTCGTGGTCGTCGAACCCGTACCGTCAGCGAACTGCAGCGTGTACGATGCGTTCATGCGGATGTTGCCCGTCCGGCGCAAGTCGTAGGCGATGGTCAAGCCCTTCACCGTACCGAAGTCGAGGTTGCCGAAGGCGCGGTACGGACGGGGGTAAGCTCCCGTGAAGTTCCGGACCTGGATCATGTCGCGCATCTCCTTGTAGAACGCAGCGATCTTCAGCGATGACGTTTTCGAAAGGACCTGTTGGAAGCCCACTTCGTAGTCGATGGTCTTCTCGGGCAACAAATCCGGGTTCGCAATCAGGTTGTTCCGGCTTTGGATGAACAGGTAGTCGATCGGTGAGAAGCGGTTGTTCGACGTCGGGCGCTGCGTCAAGATGTCGTAGTGCGCGAAGAAGACCGCCTCGTCGGAAATGTTGAACGAGAAGGCAATCCGCGGCATGAAGTTGATTTGTGGCGTGTAGTCGCGGAAGGACTTCGACGTCAACGGCGCATCCGGCGCGTTGATGAGCCAAGGCGCCGGGTAGCTTTCGTTCACGGCCAAGATGTCCGGGTCGTTGATTTCCGTACCCGATGCGTTGAACCACGTGTCGCCGTCGCGGTAACCCACGACCGTCGTCGGGTTTTTCAATGCGTCGACGTACACCACGTAGTCGTCGCCGATGTTCGATGGGATTTCCACCGTCGGGTCCAAACTCGGCAGGAGTTCGCTCCGCACATCGCCCACCGTGTAGCGTTCGCCGATGACGTACGGATCCTTCAACACGCTTTGGTTCGCGTCGAAGCGGTCCACCCGCAAACCGATGTTGAAGATGATGTCGTCGTACGTGAATTTGTCCATGATGAAACCGGCGACGTAAATCGGTTCGTACGCTTGCACAGGGCGCGTATTGAAGCCTTGCTCGTTGGTCTCATTGAAGAAATCTTCGATGGTCGGTCGGCCCCGCAGGCGGTTTCCGTACGGGTCGTAGCCCGAGTAGTTCACGTAATTGTTGCCCTGGTTGAGCAAGTCATCGGCGCCGAACAAATCCAACGTCAAGAAATCCGGGTCGAGCGCGTCCACGGTGATGAAGTCGTTGCCGTCCGGATCGAGCCCCAGCGCTTCGCGCAGGTTGCGGTCGAATTCGAATTGGTTGTCGCCGATGAGGCGGTCGTACGTCACGTAGTAGTCCGTGCCGATGTTCGTCAAGGTCGAGTCCGAAGCGTCGATTTCCTTGATGTGCGAGTTCGCCGTCAAGCGAGCGAGGGTCCACAATCCCACCGGCGAGGCCGAGAAGAACGCGTCGCTGCGCTGCTCGTATTCGAAACCGATTTGGATGGCGTGGTCGCCCAAGTCACCAGAACCCGAGGCCGAAATCCGGAACTGCGAGTTGTTCGAAATGCTGTAGTCGTTCCCTTGAGCGCCGTAGTAGCTCCACAAGCCGTAAGTGGCGGCGGGGCTTTGGCCGTTGAGCAGGGCGTTGCCGTTTTGGACTTCGAGGAGGCTTTCGTACGGACCGTCCACGAAGGGGTTGTACGGCTCGTAATCGAAGAGCGAGAAGTACTGCTGGTTGATGGCCGCGAGTTCCGGGTTGTGGATGGAAGGCGCGAAGGTCACGAGCGTGTCTTCCCATCCGTTGTGGACGAAACGCTGGGTCGCCGGATTGTAGTCGTAGGAACGCTGGTTGTACACATTGAACGTACCGACGTGTCCGTAGCGGAAGAAGTTGTCACCGTGCGAGGCGTCTTGGACGCGCTGGAAGGTCTGGGTGTAGTCCGCCATGACCTGGTAATACACGTTCTTCAGGGTAGAGCCCGCGGCTTCGGAGTCGTCCTCGTTGTTGAAGCGCTGAGAGAACTTCACGTAGCCCCGCCAGTCAAAGCTCAGGACGTCGAGGTTGTTTTCCCAGTTCGACAACATGTTCGCGTAGCTGAAGCTGTTGTTGCGGTTGTACGCCCCGGTGGCTCCGAACGTCAGCGAGGTCGTCTCGTTCGTGTTCACGTCGATTTTCGCTACGAGGTTCGCGCTTTGGCTGCCCACGTTCATGCGCGTGGGCACCTTCGTGAAGGACGTGTCGGTGAGGAAGTCCGCGTTGAAGAGGGCGCCGTTGATGTCGCCGGAAGAGGAAATGTTTTGGCGCAAGGGATTGGCCAAAATGTACTCGCGCGCCTCATCCGTCATCCGGTAGGTGCCGTCGAATGCGGGGCGGGGATCCTTTTGGTAGGTGTAGTTGCCCGAAAGGAACAGCCCGAGCAGCGGCCGCACGTTGTTGCCGTCCTCATCCTTTTCGAACAAAATCGGGCCCGAAAGCGATCCTTCGAACAGGTTGTAGCCGAAGCGGTCCAACCCGTAAGCCGTCTCCCCCACGGGAATGCCTGACGAGATGACTTCCGCTCCTCCGAACCACTTCGATGACGAGTTCCGGAGCGACATGTTGATGACCCCACCGGTTACGTCACCGATGTTCGCGGGGATCCCGCCGGTGATGACCTGCACTTGCTCGATGGCTGACTTCGGCAGGGCGGAAGAACCGCGGACCTTGATGCCGTCGATGTAAACCCACGTCGAAGCGGTCCGTGCACCGCGGATGGAGATGCCTCCTCCGGTGCCCGCCGTTCCGACCCCTGCGACGGTGCTCGCGATGGTTCCCACGTCCCGACCCGGCATCTTGTCGATGTCCTCACGGGCGACCGTTCCACCGGAAGTGCCGCCTTCCTTGTCGATGAGGGGCTCCTTGTATTCGATGACCTCCGCCTCGTCGATCATGACGCCGGGAGAGAGGGTCACGTTCACGAACTGGATTTTGTTGGCCAACACCTTGACGCCTGTGATTTTCTGGGACTGGTAGCCCACGAAACTCACCACCACGTCGTAGGTGCCCGGTTGAATGGGCTTGATCGTGTATTCCCCATCCAAGTCCGTGTTCACACCCGTGACTTGGTTTCCATTCAAGAAGAGGATGACACTGCAAAACGGCATGGGATCACCGAGGTCGGCGTCGGTAACCTTTCCTTTCAAGGTTCCGGATCCCGATTGCGCCAGCGCGGACATTGAAGCCGCTAGCAGGGCAAACAGAAATAGGGTAGGACGCAACATGCGAATCATTTGTTACAGGCGTTCGGGTACAAGTGCGGTAAATATAGGGCGGTCATCGTGCGATGCGAAAAATCGTTAATTATATGATAACAAATTACTTGCGGCAAGTTTGTAATGGAAATCTCATGAAATGAGCCATCCGAAAAGGCGCATCGGGAGGCAACCCGAGCGGAGAAGCGCCGTTTTTATCGGATGCCTCGCAGCACACGGCGCCACCACGGGGTGGATCTGCCACGTGCCATGCGGTGCGAATCCCGGTAGTGCTGGCGCATCCTTCGGCGGGTGGCGCGGTCCTGGTTTTTCCAGTGCCGTTGTCGCCCTTCGTGGAGGGCTTCATCGGCCGCATCGATCCGAGCTTGCTTCGCGGCTTCTTGCGCCTCGATGGATTCTTGAACGGTGCGGGGGGTGTCGGTTTGGCCTGAAACCGCAACTGAAGCCATGAGGAAGGCCAGGAAAATCAACGTGCGCCACATGTTCGCGAAGGTACAAACGCAAACACCCCGGCCGAAGCCAGGGTGTTCCAATGCGATCAAGGACGCTTATTGAGCGCGGCGCAGGATGTAACGCGTGCAGTAGATGCCGGACTTGCCACCATCGGTCGGCGACTGGACGCCCGTGTTGACGAACGCCACTTCCCAGCCCTGGTTCGAGTACTCGTTCAACTTCGCCATCACCATGACGTCGTTGTCGAAGATGTTCTCGAGCTTGATGCCCACAGCGCTGTACAAGTTGTTGATTTTCAATTCTTCCATCGTTCCGCCTTGGTCGATGAGGATGCGGCTGCGGCCGAGTCCCGCGGGAATGATGGATTCGATGACCGTCATGTTCAAGTACTCGTATTGCACGGGGGCCGAGTTGAACGCGAAGGTCGAGGCGAGGATGGCGACGAGGCCGAGGCTGCCGAGGCCGTAGTTGAAGAGCTTTTTCATCACAGGTTTTGAAACGATTTGGAGCGAAAGTAGGGCTGTTGTTCGAAAGTTGTGAGGGGTTTGGGCCAAATTTTTCTCCATCCCTCACCGCGGCGCGATAATTTTGCTTCACTAAAAATCCTTCCGATGAACGACGCCCGCATTGCCTCCCTGATCGCCCGCGAACACGACCGCCAGCGCTTCGGGGTGGAGCTCATTGCTTCCGAGAATTACGTCAGCGATGATGTGCTGACGGCTCAAGGTTCCATCCTCACGAACAAGTACGCGGAAGGGCTGCCGGGCAAACGCTATTACGGCGGGTGCGAAGTGGTCGACGAGGTGGAGCAACTCGCCATCGATCGCCTCAAGGAACTGTTCGGTGCGGCGTGGGCGAACGTTCAACCGCACTCGGGGGCATCGGCGAACGCGGCGGTGATGCTGGCTTGCCTTGAGCCGGGCGATGCCATCCTCGGTTTCGATCTCGCCCATGGCGGTCACTTGACCCACGGATCGCCGGTGAACTTCAGCGGCAAGCACTACCGGGCGCACTTTTATGGCGTGGAGCGCGAAACCGGGCGCATCGACATGGACAAGGTGGAGGCGAAGGCCGCTGAGGTCCAACCGAAGCTCATCATCTGCGGCGCCTCCGCGTATTCCCGCGAATGGGACTACGCGCGTTTCCGGGCGATTGCGGATTCGGTCGGGGCCTTGCTCCTCGCCGACATCGCACACCCCGCGGGCCTCATTGCCGCAGGCGAACTGAACGATCCGCTTCCCCATTGCCACATCGTGACGAGCACCACGCACAAGACCCTGCGGGGTCCGCGCGGAGGCATCATCATGATGGGCCAGGATTTCGACAACCCGTGGGGCCGCAAAACCCCGAAAGGTGCCATCCGCAGCATGTCCTCCGTGTTGGATGGCGCGGTCTTTCCGGGCATGCAAGGCGGTCCGCTTGAGCACGTCATCGCGGCGAAAGCCGTGGCATTTGGCGAAGCGTTGACCCCGGAATTCAAGGCGTACACTGCCCGTGTCCGCGCGAACGCGGTGGCGCTGGCCGAGGCCTTGGTGGCCCGCGATTACCACCTCATTTCTGGGGGCACCGACAACCACCTCATGCTCATCGACCTCACGAACAAGGGCGTCACGGGAAAGGTGGCTGAACAGGCGCTCGGCGCGGCGCACATCACCTTGAACAAGAACATGGTGCCGTTCGATGAGCGGTCGCCTTTCGTCACGTCGGGCATCCGCATTGGCACCCCGGCCATCACGACCCGGGGCATGCAGCCGGCCGACATGGCCGAAGTGGCGGATTGGATTGACCGCGTCGTCTCCGCTCCGGAGGATTCCGCGGTGCTGCAGGCCGTCGGTGCTGAGGTTCACGACCGCATGGCGAACCTGCCCCTCTTCGCTGCAGGTTAACCCTCGGAGGCTCGGTGCACGGACCAAACCCCGTTCACGTTCAGCAACTTCTGCCGCAGTTGTTCCAAGTGCTCGGTATCGTGCACGAGCACTTTCACCCGCCCTTCGAACGTGCCGTCCTTCGATTCGAAGCTGATGGAGCGCATGTTCACGTGCATGTCGTCGGAGATCACCTTGGTCACCGCGTTCACGAGGCCCACGTCGTCGATGCCGTTGAAAATGAGGGTGACTTCGAATTGGACTGCGGCCTTGGAGGCCCAGCGGGCCTTCATGGTGCGGTAGGCGTACTTCGAGAGGAGGTTCGTGGCGTTGGGGCAGTTGCGGCGGTGGACCTTGATGCCCCCAGAGACCGTCACGAATCCGAAGACTTCGTCCCCGGGGATGGGATTGCAGCACGCGGCGAGCGTGTAGTCCACGCGTTGCATGCCTTCGCCGATGAGCAGTTCGTCGCCTTTTTCGGGAGGCGGAGCGACGCTCGGCACGTCACGCGGTTCGGCGGGCTTCGTCCATTCGAACCGCCCTTGCTTGACGGTGAAGTCGTCGATGGCATCGAGGTGAATGCGCTCCGTGGCGATGCGGTAGTAGAGTTCGTGCGGTGAGTCCAGCTTCAGTTTGCGCAGCACGCTCTCGACGTTCGCGTTGACGAAATCGAGCCCCTCTTTCCGCAGCCATTTCCGGAACGCGTCCTTTCCCTCTGAGGCGACCCGGCGCTCTTCCTCGCGCAGGGCGTGCCGGATCTTCGACCGGGCACTCGCCGTTTTCACGTAGCCGAGCCAGTCCTCCTTCGGTTGCTGCTTTTTCGAGGTGATGATTTCGATTTGGTCTCCACTTTCGAGCTCATAGCTCAGCGGAACCAGCTTGTGATTCACCTTGCCCCCGATGCAGCGCGAGCCCACCTGCGTGTGGACGCGGAAGGCAAAATCCAGCGTCGTCGAACCCTTCGGCAGCGTGAACAAATCCCCGTTGGGCGTGAAGACGTAGATCTCGTCGTTGAACAGGTTCAGCTGGAACTCGTCGATGAACTGGAGGGCGTCCTCTTCGTTGCTTTCGAGGATTTCGCGGACCGAGTTGAGCCAAGCGTCCAGCGTGGGGGCTGCGGCGGCGCTGTCCTCCGCCTCGTCCTTGTAGCGCCAGTGGGCCGCGTAGCCTTTTTCGGCAATTTCGTCCATGCGCTTGGAACGGATTTGGACTTCCACCCACTTGCCGGTCGGCGACATCACCGTCGTGTGCAGGCTTTCGTAGCCGTTCGCCTTCGGAATGCTGATCCAGTCGCGGAGGCGGTCGGGATTCGGCTGGTAGAAGTCGGTGACGATGCTGTAGGTGCGCCACGCGTCGGCCTTTTCCCGCTCTTGCGGCGTTTCCAGGATGATGCGGATGGCGAAGACGTCGTACACCTCCTCGAAGCTGACCTTCTTCTTCTGCATCTTGTTCCAAATGCTGTACACGCTCTTCGTCCGGCCCTTGATTTCGAACTGGAAGCCGGCGTCCTCCAGCGCCCGCTTGATCGGGTTGCTGAAGCTGTTGACGAACCGCGTCCGCACGGCCCGTGTTTTGCGCAGCCGCGTTTCGATGTACTGGTAGTCCTCGGGTTCCTTGTATTTCAAGGACAAATCTTCCAACTCCGTCTTGATCGAATAAAGCCCCATTCGATGCGCGAGCGGCGCGTACATGAACAGCGTTTCCGAAGCGATCTTCTGCTGCTTGTCGGGGCGCATGTGATCGAGCGTGCGCATGTTGTCGAGCCGGTCCGCGATCTTGATGAGGATGACGCGCACGTCGTCGCTCATCGTGAGCAGCATTTTGCGGAAGTTTTCGGCTTGGGCGCTGGTGCCGGGCTCGAAGACCCCCGACATTTTCGTGAGGCCGTCGACGATGTTGCGCTCCTTTTTGCCGAAGAGGTGCTCGACGTCTTCGAGCGTCATGTAGGTGTCTTCGACCGTGTCGTGCAGCAGGGCACAAACGATGCTCGTGGTGTCGAGGCCCATTTCTTCCGCGACCACGCGGGCCACGCTGATGGGGTGGTAGATGTACGGCTCCCCGCTCTTGCGCCGCATGTCCTTGTGCGCCTCCAACGCGATGTCGAAGGCCTTCCGGATTTTCTTGCGGCTCGCCCGGTCCTTGCTGTGCGTGGCCGTGCGCAACAGCCCGCGATACCGCCTTAGGATTTCGCGCTTCTCTGCTTCTAAGTCAATCGCCCGTGCTTCCATGCCGTGTGTGCTCTTCGCCAAATATCGCACACATTGCCGGCACCCGCGCTCACAAATTCAGGACGCCCGCCGCCACCGTCAACCCGGAGTGCGGATCGACGAGGATGAACGAGCCGGTGGTGCGGTTTTCGCGGTAGTCGTCGACCAGGATCGGAGTGGACAACCGAATGTGCACCCGAACGATGTCGTTCATCGCGATTTGGTCAAATTCCTCCTCCCGGTGCAAGGTGTTGATGTCGAGCTTGTAGTGCACCTTCTTGATGATGGCCTTCGCCTCGGTGCACGTGTGGCGCAGGATGTAGCGCGCTGCCGGATTCATGGGCTCGTCGCTCAGCCAGCAGAGCCGCGTATCGAGGTCCTGGGTGCTGGTCGGCTGGTTGTGTTCGCGCACGATCATGTCGCCCCGCGACACGTCCACGTCATCCTCCAGCAACAGGGTCACGCTCAACGGCGGAAACGCCTTCGCCAGCACCTTGTTGCCCAATCGGATTTCCCGGATGCGCGAGGTCATGCCACTGGGTAAAATCGTCACGTCATCGCCGGGCTTGAACACCCCGCTCGCGATGCGGCCGGCGTAGCCCCGGAAGTCGCGGGCCTCGTCGATTTGGGGACGGATGACCGATTGCACGGGGAAGCGGCAGTCCTGCAAATTGCGGTCGGAAGCCACGAACACTTCTTCGAGGTGGTTCAGCAACGAGCCGCCCGTGTGCCACGGCATGTGTTCGCTCGCGTCCACCACGTTGTCTCCGAGCAGTGCGCTGATGGGAATGAACTTGATGTCGGGAATGTCGAGGCGCGAGCTGAAGCTCCGGTAGGCACTCACGATTTCGCGGAACCGCTCCTCGGACCAGTCCACGAGGTCCATCTTGTTCACGCAAACCACGACGTGCTTGATGCCGAGCATGCTGGCGATGAAGCTGTGCCGGTGCGTTTGTTCGAGCAGCCCGTGGCGCGCATCCACGAGGATGATGGCCAAATCCGCGGTCGAAGCCCCGGTCACCATGTTCCGGGTGTATTGGATGTGTCCCGGCGTATCGGCGATGATGAACTTGCGCTTCGGCGTGGCGAAGTAGCGGTAGGCCACGTCGATGGTGATGCCTTGTTCGCGTTCCGCCCGCAAGCCATCGGTGAGGAGGCTCAGGTCGGCGTGTTCGAGGCCTTTTTGGGCGCTCGATGCGGTCACGGCTGCGAGTTGGTCTTCAAAAATGCTCTTCGAATCGTGCAGCAACCGCCCGATCAACGTGCTTTTGCCATCGTCTACGCTGCCGGCTGTGGTGAAGCGCAGCAGGCTGTTGGTGGTGGGTTGGCTGCTCATTAGAAGTATCCTTCTTTTTTGCGGTCTTCCATGGCGGAAGAGCTGCGTTTGTCGTCCATTCGGCCGCCGCGCTCGGTGATGCGGGTGGCGGCGACTTCCGCGGTGATTTTTTCCAAGGTGTCGGCGTCGCTTTCGATGGCACCCGTGATGGTGAGGTCGCCGAGGGTCCGGAAGCGCACTTGCATCGTGACCGGTCGTTCGTCCGGCTTCAGGTTGAGGTACGCGCTGTGGGCGAGGATCGTGGTGCCGCGCACGATGCATTCACGCTCGTGAGCGAAATAGAGCGACGGCAAATCGATTTGTTCCCGGGTGATGTAATTCCAAATGTCGAGTTCCGTCCAATTGTTCAGCGGAAACACCCGGAAATGCTCGCCCGGGCGGTGCTTGCCATTGAACAAATTCCACAACTCCGGACGCTGGTTCTTCGGGTCCCATTGGCCGAAATCATCCCGGTGCGAAAAGAACCGCTCCTTCGCCCGGGCCTTCTCCTCGTCCCGCCGCGCCCCGCCGATGCACGCATCGAAGGCGTGCTCCTCGATCGTGTTCAGCAACGTCGTGGTCTGCAAGCGGTTGCGGCTCGCGTGCACCCCCGTCTCCTCCTTCACGAGGCCGTCGTCGATGGTCTGCTGGACGCTCCCGACGATGAGGCGAACGCCCAGTCGGTCGACGAGCTCATCGCGGAAGGCGAGGGTTTCGGGGAAGTTGTGGCCGGTGTCGATGTGCACGAGCGGCATCGGGATGCGGGCGGGCGCGAACGCCTTGGCTGCCAAATGCGTCACCACGATGCTGTCCTTTCCTCCGCTGAACAGGATGGCCGGCCGCTCGAATTGCGCGGCCACTTCCCGGATGACGTAAATCGATTCCGCTTCGAGTTCGTCGAGGTGGTCGAGGTTGTAGTCGGTGTTCATGGGGTGTTGTTGTCTTTATCGCGGCCGAGTTGACCAAATTTAAACCAGGCGCGCTCGTGCAGGTAATACAAGACCATCTTCGTGACCACCTCGAACCCGCCGATGGTCGCTCCCACCCGGACGTCGCCCGACACGAGCCAACCGATCAAGATGGTGTCGATGGTGCCCACGATGCGCCACGTCACGCTCTTCGCAATGTGGCGGTAGTGGGACTTCTTCGGTTCGAGGCTCATGGCCGTTGGGGGAGTTGCACGCGTTCGAGCACGTCGTCCACGCAGTCAGCGATGTCGCGGTCGGTGGTGTTGATGTCGATGAAATCGGCGACCGGGGCTTCGTAGTCCGTTGCGGCCTTGTCTTCGCGCCCGCGCACTTCCGTGGTGTGCACGTAGATTTCGGTCACCGGCGCCACGGCCTTGAGTTCTTCCCGGATGGCGCGGTAGGGCGCGACCAAGGAGACCACGGCGATTTGGCCTTTGTTGTGCAGGTAGTGGGCGATGGTTTGGGCTCGGCGGATGTTCGCCTCGCGGCCCGCGCGGCTGTAATCCGCATTGGAGGTCAGGGAGCGCAGATCGTCGCCGTCAACGTGAAACGGCTCATGCCCCGCGGCCTTCAGCCGCTCAATGAGGGCAAGGGCGAGGGTTGTTTTTCCGTGGCCGGGTTGGCCTGTAAACCAGAAAATCATGTCCTCACTTGCGGCCGTTGCGCAGAATGGTTTGCTTCCGATCTGGACCCACGGACAAAATGCTCACGGGAATGCCGGTCTCCCGCTCGATCATGGCGGTGTAGTCCTTCAGGCTTTGGGGCAATTCCGACTCTTCGGTGATTCCGGTCAAATCCTCCGTCCACCCGGGATGCTCCTCGTAAATCGGGGTGACTTCGTCGGGGTTGATGCCGAACGGCAAGTAATCGATGCGCTCGCCGTCGTGGAGGTAGTGCGTGCACACTTGGATGGTGTCGAACGCGCTCAGGACGTCGGATTTCATCATGGCGAGTTCCGTCGCCCCGTTGATCATCGCGGCGTACTTGAGCTGCGGCAAGTCCAACCAGCCCGTGCGGCGCGGCCGTCCGGTGGTCGCCCCGAATTCCCCGCCCGCTTGGCGCAGGGCCTCGCCTTCGGCGTTGTCGAGTTCGGTCGGGAACGGTCCCGATCCGACGCGCGTGCAGTACGCCTTGAAGATGCCGATGA
>JAUICJ010000040.1 GCA_030427925.1 Bacteroidia bacterium
CCGAGAGCTGGTAGCCCTCCCGTGCGAACATCTGCACCTGGCGGTAGGTCGGCAGGTGGTCGCAGAACTTCGCGGTGGTGACCTGGGCCACGACGGAGGCCCCGGCTTGGCTGCGGTCCTTCCACCGTTCGGGCAGCTCTGCCGTGGCGATGGTTCCGTCAGCCAACCGGTACGTGGGGCGCACGATGCGGCGCACCCACAACTTCGCAGGCGCGTACTCGAGCACCTCGGTGACTTTCTCCCCGATGCGCTCAGCTCCCTCGGGCAGGTCCTCGGGCTCGATGACTTGCTTGCGGCGCGGCAAGTGACGGGCGAGCTCCTTGCGCGCGGGCTTCCCCTTCGGCTCCACGGCCTTCGTCCGCTGGATGACCACTTCCTCGGTCTCCACGCCCTGCCCATCCTCGGACGCAGGAACATCGAACAGCGTCGGGTGGTCCGGGTACAGCATGCGGCTCTTCTCGCTCCGCGCGCCGAAGATCATCTTCTGGAGCTGGGAGAGCTGGTGCTGGAGGGCTTCGATTTGGCCGGCCTGGATCTCGATCCTTCGGTCCTTTTCTTGGACGCTGTTGACTGCCGAAAGGAACGCTTGCACGAGCTCCTCGCGCGTTGCTTTTTCCAGTTGTTCGGCGGCCGTTCCCATGACCTCAAAGATGGTCCGAACCCCTTGTTTTTCCTAGGGTTTTTCGCGGAAGTTATCCTTGGGAGTTGGGGGTAAATAGCGGCGATTTTGTTTGGTTTTCTCAAAATCCAATCCCTCAATCAGCATGGCCAATTGCGCGTAATTGATGGCCACCTTCCGGTGCTCCAACTGCTTGCGATTCGGGATGCGGAAGCGGCCGGTTTCCAGTAACTTGCAGTACATCACGAACCCGCCCGGCTCCCAGCGCAGCAACTTGATGCGGTCGCCGCGGCGGTTCAGAAAGACGTAGACCGCGCCACTCATCGGCGACTCCTGCAGGTCGTTCGCCACAAGGGCCTCCAAGCCGTTGAAGCCCTTGCGCATGTCGCAAGGCGGAACGTACAGCCGGAACCGCATGTCGCTCGTCAGGCCCAGCACCTCAGCCCACGAGTTGGCGAACGATTTCCCATTCGCTTGACGGCAACTTCACCACGGCGCCCGAGGGGAAGTGGATTTCGAGGGTGCAAAT
This sequence comes from Bacteroidia bacterium, assembly GCA_030427925.1. Lineage (GTDB taxonomy): Bacteria > Bacteroidota > Bacteroidia > Flavobacteriales_D > Sanyastnellaceae > JALQTD01. Next base: position 1,149 of record JAUICJ010000040.1, read on the forward strand.
GGATTTTGTGGGCTGCGTCGTGGCGACGAGGTCAACGAAGGTCGAGGTGTCATCGGCCTCCGCCGCGCGGTACTTGCGCAACCAGTACTGGAACTTAGCGTACTGCACGCCGTGCATGCTGCACCACGAACGCTGGGTCTTGCCGCTCCGTTGCCACTGTACCACAAAATCGAACATCTCCTGTCGACGCGCCTCGCGCTTCGATTGAGGCTCCCATTGAAGGCTTGAAAAAGTCATGAGGTCAAAGTTTGGGCCCAAACCTCAGGACCAAATTCCCTCAGCGCAAGACGCCGGAGACCGGTGGCTTACCGCGAACTGCCGAGCCGTCGCGTGCTCGATGCCCGTCAGCCCGTCGCTCACGATCAGGTACACCTTCCTTACGCCTCGCGCCTTGAGGTCATGCAGCACGGTTTCCCACCCCGACGCGCTTTCCGTAGGCGTGTTCACGATGGTCAACACCTCGCGCGTGGCATCCGCCCGAACGCCGAGCACCGTGTAAAATGCTTCCTTTGCGACCGACTTCTCCCGCCGAACTGGCACGAATGTGCAATCGATGAACAACATGGGATACACTGCGTCAAGCGGGCGTTCTAGCCAACCCAGCAGCTCTTCCTTCGTTGCACTCGCCATGCGGCTGATGCTCTGCTTGCTGTAGTTGTGCCCGTAAAGCTCCTCGAACACATCGCCCACTTGTTCCGTCGTCAGGCCCTTCGTGTAGAGCGAGTGGCATAAGCGGTGCATCTCTTCATCCTGGTCTTTCAAGACACTCAGCAACAGCGGCTTGAAGTTGCCGTATCGCGTTCGAGGAACCTGAAGTTCAAGCGTTTTTCCGTGGGCAAACGCACGACGTGGACGGTAGCCGTTCCCCAAATCGCATTCCTCCTCGTTGTGGACGTCTCGCTCCGCGCGCATCATCGCCTCCAGCGTCATCTTCAGCAAACTACTCCGATCAAAACCGCGCTCTTGCATAAGTGACAGCGCTGCGATAATTTGGTCTTGACTTAGTTCAAGGGTCTGTTTCTTCATTTTCAGTGCATTTTTTTCTCTCGCACCGAAGGAACAGACCTCTTGTTTTTTTGTCAAGTCATACACACTTTTTCAGGACAGTATCTGGAAGGCCTTGTCGGCGTGTTTAACGCCCCGGTCGGAATGGAAATTCAGGCCATGGTGAACCCCTCTTTGCTTAATGGCCATCCGGAGACCGGGGATGGTGGTTTCGTGGATTTTCTTGGTGCGACTGAACGAGCTGCCCACAATTTCACGGCCCCATAAATCCAACACGATGGTCAAATAAATCTACATCCAGCGGTGTCCGACCCGGATGCAGGTCAAATCGCAGGCCTAGATTTGGTTGGGACTTGTGGGGTAGAAGTCGCGCTTCACATGATCACGATCACTCGCGTACGAGTGGTTCGTGTCGGTCGTGACTTTGTAGGTCTGCGCTTCAATGCTTTGATTCCCTGTGATTTCATCAATCTCGCGACTGAACCTTCGGACACGATGAACCCCGGAGCTTGCAACTCCTTTGTCCACCCGGGAGAGCCGTAAACTTGCTTCTTGCGATCCTTTCTCCCCTCAAGAATGAACTCAAGAATTTGCCTCCGTTTTTCGGCATGAGGACGGCGCGGGTTCTTGCGCCATGTGTATGAATTGGTCTCACTGATTTTGAAAATCGCACACATCAATTCAATTGAAAACTCGTTCGCATGACGCATCATGAATGATAGCCTTTCCGATCGCTCAAGGAGAAGATGGTAATGGCCTCTTTTTAGGATGTCCCGTTCCATTTCTGCGTCACGAAGTTTCTTCTTCAAATCGGCCAACTCGGACTCATGAGCGGTCATTTTTGGTCGCCCCTTTCTAGGGGAACTGCCTAAACCATAGGTTTTTGCCTCGCTTTTCCTTAGGTAAATGAAATCGGGGCTAATCCCCAGCTCAGCAGCGACCTCGCGGACATTGCCACGGGCATCTGCCCGTTCTACAGCCTTTTGCTTGAAGACTGAATCGTACTGTTTTCGTTTCTTTGCCATGTATCGGGTTCAATATCAGCACTCAAGCTTAACTCAACTCCGGGAAATTGGCGAGGTCTACTGGATGCAATGAAGTGGTTGGATTCAGTTGGACACGTTTGAGAGCAAGTCAAGGTGGATTTCATGGTTCAAGCAGCGAGTTTGTAAAAGACCATCGGAGGCTCATTTCCGATGGAATTGTGATCTCGCTTGTGGTTGTAATACTGAATGAATTCTTGGCAAGCTCGCTGTACGTCGGCTCCGTTTTCGAGGGATTCGAGGTAGAGCTTGTCGTACTTGATGGTTCGAAAAAAACGCTCAACAATCACGTTGTCAATGGCCCTCCCCTTGCCGTCCATCGAAATCTGAATGCTCTGGCCCTTCACGAACGCAACATATTCATCTGAAGTGAATAGGCTGCCTTGATCCGAATTGATGACCTCGGGTTTGCCGTGGCGTTGAATGGCGAAGTCCAGGGTCTCAACGACCCAGGAGGCCTCCATCGTGTTCGACAAACTCCAGCCCACAACAGCCCGGGAATGCCAGTCGATGATGACCAGCAAGAACATGAAGCCTCGTTCCATTGGAATGTAGGAAATGTCAAGGGCCCAAACTTGGTTAGGCCGGTTGATTTCCAAGTTCCGAAGCAAGTATGGAAACTTGTACTTCGCTGGATTACAAACGGTTGTTCGCGGTCGGCAATAGATTGTCTTCATTCGCTTCCGTTGCATCAAACGCCGAGTTCTGTCTCGTCCAATGTTAAAACCCTGTTTCTGAAGTTCGTTACTCATGCGCCGAGTGCCGCGCGTATGATCTTCCTGGTAGAGCTCATCCAAAGCGCGCATGGCAGCCAAATCTTGCTGGGACGCAGACGTGGGTCGGTAGTAAAATGTGGAGCGTGGCGAACCAAGCAAGGCACATTGATCTGCGACTCCAAGCTCAACGAAACCGCTGTCAATCAACGCTTTCCTTTCTCGGGTGTCCATGGTCCCAATTTTTTTTAAAGAACTCGTTTTCGATGGTCAAGCGGCCAATGCGCTCATGAGCAACCCGCTGTTCAAGTTCCAAGCGTTCGATTTCTTCTGCTTGCGTTTTGTCGCCTTCGAAAACCGGGGCACTTCGCTCCAAAAACTCCCGTTTCCATTGACTGACTTGGTTGGGATGGACCTCGAACTCTTGGGCAAGTTCTGAGATCGTGCGTTGCTCCTTGATGGCTTCAATCGCCACTTTCGCCTTAAAGGCCGAGCTGAATTTTCTTCGGGTTCTGGACATCGTTCACAATTTAAGCCCCCCCATTTTCTGTCCAGTTTTTCCCGACCACCTCAGCAATGTCTGCTTACCGTGGTCGAGGAGTTTCGGTGCCAATTCGATTAAATGACGTGTCTCAAAAGTGCGAAAATCGATGGGACTTCTTAGCCGAACTCAAAGCGGCGGTTGATGAAACTTGGCTCATTGGTTGATTTTCTTCAAAATCGATGCAGTTCCAGTAGATGACACATTTCGACATTGCAGAACTGCCTTCAAGCATGAAAAGAAAATGAAGCCCAGCCATTTCTTTGGCTGGGCTTCAGACGAATTACTAAACTTCGTGGCCTTTGCTTTGAGGCCTACTTTCTTCCATTATTCCGTTGGTACCAGATCTGCCAAATCTTTGGTCCAAATGACTGAATTGAGGAGGGCAAATTTGTACGATTTTGCCGTGCCGGGATAGGAGCTTGGGCCACACTCTCCGATTCGGGCTGGTACGCAAGCCATAATTTGCTGGAGCGTTTGAGGGTAGAGATTCCGCTGGGTTGGCTCCATGGCTTTCCACACCACTCTCATTCCTCGGGTTTCAAAAGTAACATACTTTCCTCCTTTGAGTCGTATCGGCTTACCTTGATTGGCCAAGATGTTCTGCCATAGTTGTTGCTGGAAATGGTTCATGAACGAATGATTTGTGGGGTTTTGTAATGTTGATCCATGGGGCAAATATACGGCAAAAGATTAACACTTTATACATTCTTGCCTTGCAGGCTTAATTATTTTCACACTTATTAAATATGCCCCGATTTCGCACAAATCAACAAGTCATGAAAAGGTCATTTAGTTTAAAATTAGTTGTAGCGGGATTTTTTGCCTTGTGGGTTGTGAAATGTGGTTATGAACCGAGAAATTGCTACTTTATCCGTCCTTGATGATTGAGCTGACCCCTACCAAATTCAACCCCAACCGATGAGTCAACAGTTTGTGCCTGGAGTGCGCGTAATGGTGCGTGGAGAAGATTTTTTAATCCGGAATGTGCGGGATTTCGCCAGCGAGGAAGGGGGGAGGCGCGATGGCCATCTGCTGTTCGTGGAGGGATTGTCGGAGCTCGTGAAGGGCCAGCGTTTCATCTTCGACACGAAGATCGACCGGGAGATTCAGGTGCTGAATCCATTGAACACGGAGTTGGTTGGGGACGATGAACAAGGCTACCGGAAGATGAAGCTGTACCTCGAGACCCAGTTGAGGACGGCTCCAGTGACCAGCAAGCAGATTGTTGTGGCGCACAAGGCTGCGTGGGATTGGACCGAATTCCAGTTGCAGCCTACGCTGAAAGCGTTCGAGTTGCCGCGGCCGCGCATGCTCATCGCCGATGGGGTGGGCATGGGGAAGACCATTGAGGTCGGCGTGTTCTTGAGCGAAATGATTCGGAGGGGACTGGGGAAGCGCATCATGGTGCTGGCGTTGAAATCCATCCTCGGGCAGTTCCAGCAGGAACTGTGGAACCGGTTTTCGATTCCGTTGATGCGCTTGGATTCTACGGGGATTGACCGCATCAAGGCGGAACTGCCGATGAACAAGAATCCGTTCGACTACTACGATCGCACCATCGTTTCCATCGATACGCTGAAGCGAAACGAGAAGTTCCGGCGGTACATCGAGAAGAGCCACTGGGACATCATCGTCATCGATGAGTGCCACACCGTCGCGAATCGAGGGAGCCTTCGGGGAGGGTTGGCCCATTTCCTCGCGGGCCGTTGCGAGAGTTTGGTGATGACAAGCGCCACGCCGCACAACGGGAAGCGGGAGAGTTTTGCGAACCTCATTCGGATGATCGAGCCCACGGCCATTCCCAAGCAAGGCGATTATGGGAAGGAGGATGTGGAGCCCTACTACGTTCGGAGGTTCAAGCATCACATCGACGATGCTGCGGTGAGAAGTCAATTCCAGGACCGTCAGGTCATCAGCGAGTCGGCGCCGCTTGCCACCGAGGAGCAGGAGTTGCTGAGCATACAGCAGGAACTGAAGTTGAAGAGCTTGAGCGCCCGAACTCAAGGGGATTTGCTGTTCTCGATCGGCCTGTTCAAGTCCTTCCTCAGTTCTCCTGCCGCCATGTCCGGGTCGCTCAAGCGCCGCATTGAACGCGTGGAGGAGAAAGGGGGAGGGACGGATTTTGCTTCGGATTTGGAGTTGTTGCGGGACTTGAGTGAGCGGGTGGAGGGGATTTTGGCCCGAAAAATCGACAGCAAATACGACGGCTTGCAGGGGTTGCTCGACCGACTCAAGTGGAAAGGCAAGAAGGGCGATGAGCGCATCGTCGTGTTCAGCGAACGGATTGAGACGCTCGCTTACCTCGAACGTCGGTTGACGGAGGACTACGGATTGAAGCCGGAAGCGGTGGCCCGATTTGACGGCAGCCTCAGCGATACCGAGCAGCAAGCGATGGTGGAGGACTTCGGTAAGGAAGACAGCCCCATCCGCCTGTTCCTTTCGTCGGACGCGGGTTCGCAGGGCGTGAACCTCCACTACTTCTGCCACCGCATGGTGAATTACGACATCCCGTGGAGCCTCATTACGTTGGAACAGCGCAATGGACGGATTGATCGCTATGGCCAAACCCAAACGCCCTTCATCCACTACATCGTTGCCACCTCCTCGTTGCCGGGTCTGCGGACCGACCTCCACATCATCGAGAACCTCACGAAGAAGGAGGAAGAAGTGCACCGCACGCTCGGGGATGCGGCAACGGTGATGAAGCTGTACGACGCGAAGAAGGAGGAAGAAGCCGTGCAGAATGCCCTCATCAGCGGCAACGACGAATTCCTGAACTCCGCTCCCGTTGAAGAGGAGGAAGTGAACTTCGACCTGTTGTTCGGTGGACTCGACGACAGCACCCCGGCAATCGAAGTCGAGGCCTTGGATCCCATCGAACACGCGTTGACTTTGTATCCCAACGATGCCGCGTACTTCGCGGAGCTTGTCGCCCAGTTGAAGACCGACGGACAGGTCGGACAGGAGGAAGCTCGGTTCGAGGACGACCACCTCCTTGAAGTGACCCAAACGGATGACCTCCGCCGCGTCCTTTACGACATGCCTCCGGAGTCGTGGCCAAAGGAACAGAACCACCGGTTCCAGTTGTCGTTCGATTCCCAAACGGTCGCCCGCTCCATCGAAGAAGCGCGGAAGCGAAAAGGCGAATGGGCACGCGTGCACATGATGTACGACCTGCACCCCATCGCGCGCTACTACATGACGAAGCTCGAGGCCAGCCTCGACAAGGCCGTTGCGCTCGTGGCGGAGGTGACGCGGTTGCCCTACGATACCGCTTGGTTCGTCCTTCATGGACAGGTCGGAAACGGACGCGGTCAGTCCGTCGTTTCGGAGTTCTTCGTCGTGCCGTTGAGGTTCTCCGATGGCGGCCTCTACGAGGCCCCCGTGCGGTTGAGCGAGTTCGTGACGCGATTTGGCCTACAAGAACGGCTCCACACCCTCGACATCACCGAGGAGGAACTCGCCACCCTCAAGGGCCTCCTGCCCGATGCCGTGGAATTCGGCACCGACCTCTACATGCGCCCCTTGCAAGACGAAGCGAAAGTCGGCATGGAAAAACAGCTCACGACCTACCAGGACCACCTCGACGCGTGGGCCTCGGCCGCCACCGAACAACTCGAACTCGACTTCCAGGACGGCAACCGCAACCCCTTCGCGAAGCACCGCTACGACTCCGGCCTCCGAGAAGTCGAGACCATCGTCTCCGAGTCCAGCCAATACTACCAGAACCTCCTCGCTTTGGATAAAGATCCCTACCTCCGCGTCATCAGCGTCCTGTTCAACCACGAAACCCCGCGCAACTGATGTGGAAGTTCATTGACAACGTCGGCGAGTACTTCAGTTCGAACTACTTCGATGAAGATTTCGCCCGGAAAGTGCAGGCGAAGGCGGGATTTGACGCCGAGGCGCTCAAGACCTTGCAGCAGCGCATCAATGCACTCAAGGCCCCCTATTTCCAATTCAAGCAGACCCTCCTCGACGACCGCCTTCGGATTCGGGACCGGGTGAACGCCGGCCACGCTTACCACACCCGGGTGCTCCAAGCCCTCGGCTACGACGCCCAGCACACCGGGTACGCAGACCTGTTCGCCCTCGATGAGCGCCACGTGCTCCCGATCCGCCACATTCTCCACCGCGGTGACCAACCCCACTTGATGGTGCTCGAAATGCAGCCCATGGTCAAGGTCAGTGACGAAGAGGAACCGGATGGCTTGTTCGAGCAGGCCTACACCGTGGAACGCGAGGACGAGCTGCCCGTGCGCGAACAGCGCTACCACCGCCACCACTGGCAAGACGTGTTCACCGTCCCCGAGGGCGTGGCGCTCAGCCCCGCCATCATCAACAAGGCCGTCAGCGAATTGTTCCTCCTCGATGAGCACCGACGCCCGCGCTTCATCCTCTTGTGCGCGGGCAACAAGTACTTCTTGTTGGAACAGGACAAATGGTTCCGCGGCAGTTACCTCGAATTCGACCTCGAAGAACTGTTCGCAGAAGCGGCTGCTGAACGTGCGGTTTATTCCGTGTTCTACCTGTTGCTCAGCCGTGATTTCCTCGCCCCCGATGCCGAGCAAGTCTTGATGGAGCAATTGGAGGAGGACAGCCACAAGAGCGCCTTCGAAGTCACGAAGGACCTCAAAGAAGGGGTGGTGAATGCCGTGGAGCAGTTGGCGAACGAGGCGGTGTGGTATTGGCGCAGTCAAGGCCAATCGCTCGATGAGGTCGACGCATCGCGCCTCAAGGACGACTGCCTCACCATGGTGTACCGGTTGCTATTTTTATTCTACGCCGAATCCCGTGGCGACCTCGACTTGCTCCCCGTGAACGATGAGGTGTACGACCACGGCTATTCGCTCGAAATGCTCCGCGACCTCGAACAAGTTCCGCTCAACACCGCAACGAGTTCGGACGGCTATTTCTTCCAGGAGAGCCTCACTCGCCTGTTCGCCCTGTTGCGCGCGGGGCACAACGAACAGGCCGCCGACACGCCGTCGTTCCGGATGCGGCATTTGGACAGCCCGCTGTTCGACGACGCCGCGTTGACTTACTTGGGTCAGGTGCGCGTTCGGAACGTGATTTGGCAAGGGGTCATCCGCGAGCTCTCTCTGAGCAAGCGCACGCGCGGCCGCAACCGGGGGCGCATCAGCTATGCGAACTTGGGCATCAACCAGCTGGGCAGCGTGTACGAATCGCTCCTCGCTTTCCAGGGCTATTTCGCGAGCGAAGACCAAATCGAAGTCCACAAAGCAAAAACGGCCAGCCAATCCTCCGCCGACGTGGTGGCCAAGGAAGGTTCGTTCCTGGTGCCCCGCAGCCGCATCGGCGACTTCAAGGACAAGGAAGTGTACCGCGAACCCAACGGCGAGTTGCGCATCATCCCGAAGGGCACGTTCGTCTACCGACTCAGTGGCCGCGAACGCGCAAAGAGCGCCAGCTTCTACACCCCCGAAGTCCTGACCGTCACCACCGTCAAGTACACCCTCAAGCCCATCCTCGAGCGCCTTCAGAACGGCGAGATCCAAGCGGAGGAACTCCTGAGGATGAAGATCCTCGAACCGGCCATGGGCGCGGCGGCCTTCCACAACGAGGCCATCAACCAGCTCGCAGAGGCCTACCTGAGCGCCCGCCAGCAGGAACTCAAGCGGCGGGTAGCGCCCGATCAGTACCGCGAGGAACTTCAGAAAGTCAAGGCCTACATCGCCCTGCACAACGTGTACGGGGTGGACTTGAACCCCACGGCTGTGGAGCTCGGCAAGCTGTCGCTTTGGCTCAACGTGATTCACCGGGACATGGAAACCCCGTTCTTCGCCCACCGCCTCGGCGTGGGGAACGCGGTCGTGGGCGCTTGGCTCCGCGGCTATCCCGAATCCGCTTACCGCAAGGCCACGGGGAAAAAGGCCGGCAAGTGGTGGGAAACCGCGCCCAAGCCGTTCGCCTTCACGAAGAACGGCATCAAGCGCAAGGAAGGCGAGGTCTACCATTTCCTCCTTCCCGATTCCGGCATGGCCGCCGCCGCCGATCACAAGGACATGAAGGGGCGTTACCCCTCAGAAACGCAGCGGATGCGCGAATGGCGCAAGGCCTTCACGGCCCCGCTCGACGCCGAGGAAACCCGCATCGTTCAGCGCCTCAGCACCGCCATTGACGCCCTCCTCCTCGAGCACGCGGACGAACAAATTCGCCTCCTCGCACAGACCGGCAACGCCATCCACCTGTTCGGCATGGACACCCCGGAGCTCGCCCTCCACACCTACGCGGAGAAGGAGCGCCTGTACCGCCAGCAGCGCGAGCGCGAGCACACCCCGTACTTCAAGTTGAAGATGGTCCTCGACTACTGGTGCGCCCTGTGGTATTGGGCTCCGGAGGCGGCAGCGGAATTGCCGTCGCGCCGCACGTGGTGGACGGACATTGCGAACATCCTGGGCATGGAGTTCACCGCTGCGGGGCAATCGGCCGCTGCGGTTTTGGACCAAATGGCCGACGCCGCCCCCGCCACGGAACTCTTCAACCACCGCCGGCTCCAGCAAGTCCGCTCAGCCAGTACCACCTACCGGTTTTTCCACCCCCAACTGGAGTTCATCGAGGTGTTCAAAGAACGCGGCGGCTTCGACGTCATCGTCGGCAACCCGCCCTGGGTGGTTATTGAGTTTGATGAAGCAGGAGTGGTGTCAGATACCTTTCCTGAAGTCATCCTAAACAATTTCAGCGCCTCGCAAACCTCAGGTAAAGTCAAAGCGCTCATCGAGGCTTCTGCGAAACTAGCCCTACAGTACTTCGAAGAACTACTTTGGGCAGAATCGACAAAGGCCTTTCTAGGAGCTGTTCAAAACTTTCCCTTAACAAAAATCGGGAAATCAGACCTCTATAAGAGTATCCTGGAGAATACGTTCGCGATGGTGGCTCCAAAAGGCTTTGTGGGGCTTATTCACCCCGAGGGCATTTATGATTTCCCAAACGGACAAAACCTTCGTGAAGCTGTCTATCAGCGACTGCGTTACCACTTCCAGTTTAAGAATGAACTATCCGTGTTTTCAGAAGTTCATCACGAGAAGATTTTCGGAGTCCATATTTATGCGGGTTCCGTTTCGGGCATTCACTTCATGTCCATGAATAATCTTTTTCACCCGAGCACCATTGATGGTTCTTTCGTTCATGATGGATTTGGGGTGTGCGGTGGTTACAAAGTGTTCAGCGAACAAGCGGGACGCATGGTTTGGAATACGCAACCGCATCGCGACAGGATTATCGAAGTGACGGAGCGTGAACTGAGTATTATGGCAGCGATTTTCGAAGACGATCCAACCCCGGGTACTGCAAAACTCGTCAGTATTCACTCCATCCAAATCCTCAGCGCCCTCGAGAAGCTTGCTCGATTTAAAGGCCGGGTCGGTGATGTCGATTGCATAATAACTGATGGATGGAATGAGTCAACCGCAAGGATCAACAACATCATCCGCCGAGAAACTTGCCTTCCCAACCTGTCCGCCTATGAACTCATTTACAGCGGGCCCCACTTCTTCGTCGGGAATCCATTGTACAAAACCCCGCGATCGGAATGCACGCTGAATAGCCATTATGACAACCTCGATTTGCTTACACTCCCCGAAGACTACGTTCCTCGTACAAACTATGTTCCAGATGAAGACATCGCCACTTTCTGTAACCGTATTCATTGCCTAGATCCAAAAAGTCCTTGGGTCGAAACTTACCGCGTCGGTTATGCGGAAATGTTATCAATCCCTGGGGAAAGAACCTTACAACCTTTTATTCTTCAGCCGAAATCTAGCCACCTCGGCACTTGTAGGTCAGTTTTATTCGATGACGTTGAAAGAGCATTAGAATTGGCGGGTGCGTCTGCAAGCGTGGTGTACGACTTTTACATTAAGAGCAAAGGTCGAGGACATTTAAAACGATCTGATGTTGAAGCATTGCCCTTCGGTATTCCAAGGCCTTATGTCGAACTCATCATTCAAAACACACTTTTGTTGAACTCATTGACAAGCGGTTATGCTGACCTTTGGCAACGGTGTTTCAATGAGAAAATTCAACGGAAGATATGGTCAATTCAAGATTCACGACTTCCAGATTGTGCCTGTCTGTCGAATGAGTGGACCTGGGATACGCCGCTCCGAAACGACTTCGCGCGCCGCTGGGCCCTCATCGAAATCGACGTGCTGACGGCCATGGCGCTCGGTCTGACGTTGGAGGAATTGGTTTTGATCTACAACGTGCAGTTCCCGGTGCTCCAGCAGAATGAGGCGGACACCTGGTACGATGCGAACGGCCGGATTGTGTTCACGTGCTCGAAGGGGTTGCCGGGCGTCGGTTTGGACAGAAAGGAGTGGGAAGCTGTTCGCGACCTTCCTGCAGGCCAAACCCATTCCCACATCATCGACGCCAGCCGCTCCGAGCTGTACGCCGGCACCACCCGCACCTACGTCGCCCCCTTCGAACGCCGCGACCGCGCCACCGACTACGCCACGGCCTGGGCCCACTTCGCCCCCCTCCTCAACGACACCCAATCCTGAACCACCCATCATGAGAAACCACCCCATCCCCAAACTCGCAGCACATTGGCCAGAACCCAACAACGGTCCGATGTCCTACAACGCGTGGATGGAACAGCGAACCGCCTTCGCCAACGCGCTCATCGCAGCCCTCCCCGGCCCCGTGAACACGAACCTTCCCTTCGAGGTCCATCCGTACACGCACTACCAGGGCCAAATGCCGCGCAACCCGAAGTGCTACATCATCGGCACGGCTCCCCCCGCCTCCTACCTGCGCTCGAAAGTCCAGGGCCATGACGGAATGTACCCGGGCCCGATCGTCATCAACGGTGACCAGGTCGGCTCGGCGCCGAACATGCTGTTCTACCACGGCAACGTGAACTCGTTTTGGCAAGCCATCGGTTTCCCTGTCATCACGGTTGAGGGCATTCTGGCCCAGTTGAATCAGCGCAACATCCGATACGACGACATCTTGCATAGCTGGTCAAGGCCGCGGATTTCATCTTCGAACGACCAAGACTTGAAGGACATCGTGGCGAACGTACCACTCTTAGAAGACGTTTGGAGCCGAACGGATTCGCCCTACTTGTGGTTCACGAATTCAGGCGTTTTCAATCAGTCAGGCATTCCAATTCACAACAACGCCAATGCGAATGGTGGTCCAGGTCGCGTCATGGCCCACAACATGAACATGAAAGCCTACAACGTGTTCTTGCGTGCCTGGCAAGAATTGGGGGCCGAGGTGTACGTTCGCGAAGTGGGGAATCATCATTGGATTCAGATCCATGCAGGCAATGCGGTGGTCTTGGGTGGTTTCAATTACAAGATGCAGCACGAACTGCGGATTGAATTCAATGGGGAGAATCCGTCCGGGCTTCAGGGCGTGCGCAGTTACCCTGTACTTACTGGACCCAGTCCAGCTCGTCAAGCAGGGTTACAGATGGCTCAAAACCCGTTGTATCAAGCCTGGAGTGAAGGTCTTGCCGTAGTTCCAGCGAATCCAACGAATGCATTCCGCAACCACGTTTACAACCAGTTCTTTGATTGGATTGCGGCTCACCCCGCACAATAACGCACCATGCTGCCACTTCACCAAGCGAACGAAGTCAGGGACTCCCTGAAGGCCTACTTGCGCGCCACGTTTGATTTCCTCGATCCTGCGTTGCGGAAGGCGTTCGAAGCGTTCGCGGACCATCCGGAGGAGGGCCTGTTCAAGGGACCGTATGTTTCGGTGAAGTTGCCGT
>JAUICJ010000041.1 GCA_030427925.1 Bacteroidia bacterium
GCCGTGTATTCGAAAAGTTGGCCAGGAGAAGCCTCGTCAAACTCACCGATGAACGTGCTATCCGTGTCCAAAGTGGCCGGGAATTGCACGAAGTTGGTCATGACAGACGGAGCACGGAACATGAATCCCACGGTGGGAGTCAGTTCATTGTATTCCCCCCGTCCCCTCATCGTGATGGTGTCCACGTTGATGAACCCGGGTTCCAACGAAATGGCCAGTGGCGGGGTGAAGCTCTCCAACGTATCCCCATAGGTCGTTCCGGCGTCATTGGTGCCGAATGCCGTGTAGTAGAAGGCATCTCCCGGGGGCAGGTTTACGATTTCCAGGTAGAAATCCGGTGATCCTGTAGCTGCGAAGGTCGAATCGCCGGACACCGTGAACGAACTGGAACCGAACGGACCTTCGCCGAAGTTGAGGTCTTGGCCCCATTCGAATCCCATCCAGCTGGGCGGAGAGGTCGAATACAGGGCTTCCCCCTTCAACGTCAGCCCGCTCGGCGAAAAGTCCAACGTGGCGAGCGTGTTGATTCCGAGCTTGGAATCGAACGTCAACGTGTCGGAATGGCCGGTTCCCGCGTCGTTCGTAGCAGAAGCAGTCATCCAGTACTTTTTTCCCGGTTCAAGGGCGGAGTTGAGACCGCTTCCGCGCAATTCGTGACCAAACGGGTTGGCAGTGATGTTCCAAAAGGTGGGCGACATCGTGGTCGGCGCGGTGAATGCCTCGTCTCCAGCGTACTTCATGCCATAGCTGGTCGGGCTTTGGCCCCCATTGTCCGAAATGATGGCCTTGATCCAGTCATCCTCGAAGGAATAGAAAATGGTGTCAAATTCTGCGATTTCCGGAAGCGTTTTGAAGGTGCTCGTTACCGTTAAGGCGCGCCCCGCGAGGTTCGTGGCATAGGCGCTGTAGAAGTAATCCGTGTAACGCGTCAACCCTGTGAACGTCGCCGTATACGGCCCGGGGTTGGCCTCTGTGGCGAGCAAGCTATCGAACGCGAGGGCGGTGTTGTTCTCGTAATCCGTGGTGCCGATGAAAAAGCCCACGCTGTCGGGCCCTTGTCCGCCGGCGTCCCCGATGCTCAATGAGACCGTGGCAGAGATGGAATCAACAGCCAGGTCTTCAAGGGTGAAGGTGTCGGCCAAATCCGGCAGCGTCATGAAACTGAGGGTGTCCCCATATCCAGCGCCTTCTTCATTTGCAGCTGCAGCCGTGAAGAAATACTGCGTGTACCGCGTCAAGTTCCCGATTTGGATCGTGAATTGTCCGGTATCCAAAAGGGAAGTATCCAAGAACCCTTGGTAGTCGCCGAAAGGAACGTGAATGGAATCCACCAAATTCGAGTCGGGACCGTACAAAAAGGCCCAATCCTGCAAGGGCACGTTGCCATCGTCGGTAACCGCACCGCGTAAGGTGGCCACCGTCTGCGCGATGTTGAACACCTCAAGCGTGGCCACGGTAGGCTCGCTGGCGAGGGCTTCGTCCAATTGGATTTGGAGCGACAGAACCGAGTCCCTGAGCACGTAACAATCGTACCGCCGGTAGAGCTTCTGTTCTTGCGCTTCAGTGAGGGAATAGTCGTCAAAGACGGTGTCGATTTCCAAGGCACCTGCAATCCGCTCTTCCAAGTCCACGATCATGGAGATCAAGGTGTTCCAGTCACAATCCATGGAGATTTTCGTCACACTGAGGGTGTCGAAGGTGACGGGCTCGCTCAGGAGTTGGTGTCCCTGGTAGGGAACGGAGTCGTGCAGCGGGGATTGGCCAAAAGCAGAAGCAAACCAACCTGACAGCAGTAAGTAGAAGAGGTGTCGCAGTTTCATGATAATGTTTGTTGCATCAATGTAAATCTCGTCTAGAGTTGGTTTTTTGTCGATTAAAACGAGCACATGAGCAATCATCGCCGATGATGTGCGCTAGAAAAACAACATGGATCTTTGATAATCAGTGGGTTGGTTTTCCGGTCGGTCAGGGATGCCCTCGGGATTTCCTTATCGAGCAATGAGTGAAATGGGTGATGGGTGATGCGGATGACCCCTTTCATCACCGAGGATGAGGTGGACTTTTGTGGTGAAGGCAGCAACTCCGGTGAACGTCCATGGGAGTGACGCGTTGAATTGCTAAGATGTCCGGCGCACCGAGGGCGCTAGGCAATGCGACCTGGCCCTATGGTGCGTCCTTTTATCCGACCTTCGCAACATGGCTCGTCCGCTCCAGTTTGTTGACGTCGCGGTGCCCCTCGCGATTCCGAACCTCCTGACCTACGCGGTCGATGAGGCGGTCGAGCCGGGCGTTCGCGTGGTGGTCACCGTGGGCGGTCGTCGGAAGTACACGGCGCTGGTTTGGCACGTTCACCACCGCGCGCCCGCATACGAGGTGAAGCCGGTCGACAGCATCGTGGACGACGAGCCCATCGCGACGAAGGAACAACTCGACATGTGGGCTTGGATGGCGGACTATTACCTGTGCACGCGCGGGGAAGTGGTCGCGGCGGCCTTGCCTTCCGGGTTGAAGCTCGCCAGCAAGACGTCGGTGCAGTTGCATCCGCGGGTGGAGGAGGCGGGGGGCGTGCGTTCGGTGGCGGGGTATGGGGATTTGGCCTTGAACGATCGGCTGCTCCTCGAAGCCCTTGAAGCGCGCAAAACCCTGACCCTTGTGGACATCGGTAAGGTGCTTGACGTCCTGCATCCCCAGCGCAACGTGGCGCGGCTGCTGCGCGGCGACTGGATCATGACTGAGGAGGAACTCAAATCCCGCTACACGCCAAAGATGCAACGGGTGGTGGCTCTTCATCCCGAGCTCGTGTCCAACGAGGAACGGCTGAATGACCTGCTCGACGGGGCCGAGCGCACGGCGCCGAAGCGATTCGCCTTCATGATTGCCCTGTTGCAACGAGCCGCGGACGGGGCCTTTGTTTCAGAGGCGGAGGTCTTGAAGGCGACCGGTGCGAGTGCGGCGGTGGTGCGTTCAGTTGAGGAGAAGGAATGGGTTGTGCGGGAACACCGGCCCGTCGATCCGGACGAGGTCACTCCGGCCGCGCAGCTCCCTCTGCCGACGCTCAGCTCCGCGCAAGAAACCGCATACTTCGCCCTGCGCGACGCCTGCACTGAAGGCAAGAGCGCCCTGTTCCACGGCGTCACTGGCGCGGGCAAAACCGAGGTGTACATCCACCTCATTGCCGACGCCCTCGAACGCGGAGGCCAAGTCCTGTTCCTCGTCCCCGAAATCGCCCTGACCACCCAACTGATCGGCCGGTTGCGCCGGCACTTCGCCGATTACGTGTCCGTCTACCACAGCCGGTTCACCTCGCGCGAACGCACCGAAACGTGGATGGAAACCCTCGGCGCGTCGAAGACCCGGCGCGGCCGCCTTGTGGTCGGTCCCCGAAGCGCGATGCACGTCCCGCTCCCGAACTTGCAACTCATCGTCGTCGACGAAGAGCACGAGCAGAGCTTCAAACAACAGGACCCCGCGCCCCGCTACCAAGCCCGCGACCTCGCTTTGTGGATGGCGCAACAACGCAGCATCCCCTGCGTGCTCGGCAGCGCCACCCCATCCATCGAAACGGCTTGGCACGCAAAAGAGGGGCGCCTCGCCTACGTCGCCCTGTCCAAGCGATTCGGTGACATCCAACTGCCTGAAATCCAGTGCGCCGACCTGCGCAAGGAGCACAAGCAGTTCTCCATGAAGGGCCACTTTTCCATGATGCTGCGGGAAGCGATGGAGGCGACGCTGAAGGCCGATCGCCAAATCATCCTCTTCCAAAATCGACGCGGCTATGCTCCCGTTTGGCTGTGCGACTTCTGCGCCTGGACGCCCGAATGCCCGCGCTGCGACATCCCGCTCACGCTGCACAAATCGAACGGCCAGCTCAACTGCCACCACTGCGGCTACCAAATCGCCCCGCCGCCGGTCACCTGCGCACAATGCGGCTCAGCGAAGATGAAGCCGAAGGGCCTCGGCACCCAGCGCATCGAGGAGGAACTCGCTGAACTGTTCCCCCAAGCGCGCGTGCTCCGCATGGACCAGGACACGACCCGCAGCAAGTACGGCCACAAGCGCATGGTGGAGGCGTTCGCGGCGGGCGAAGCGGACATCCTCGTGGGCACGCAGATGGTTTCGAAGGGCCTCGACTTCGCGCGCGTCGGCCTCGTGGGGGTGCTGAGCGCCGATCGGATGCTGAACATGCCGCACTTCCGTTCCTTCGAGCGGGCGTACCAAATGCTGACCCAAGTCGCCGGTCGCGCCGGCCGCTCCGGCGAGCGCGGGCGGGTCGTCATCCAAACCTTCGTCCCCGACCAGTGGGTCCTCGGCCACGTCATGGCGAACGACTACGCGGGCATGGTGCGGCACGAGCTCATCGACCGCAAGGAATTGAACTTCCCCCCGTTCTGTCGGCTCATTCGGCTGGTGCTGCGTCACACCGACGCCCAGCTTTTGGCTTCAGGAGCACAACTTTTGGGCGATCGATTGAAGCAGCGCTTCGGCGACCGCGTCAACGGCCCGGAGACTCCGCCCCTCGAACGAGTCAACATGCTGTATCACAAGGTCATCCTGCTGAAATTTGAGCGTGCGCTCCCCCCCACGAAGTACAAGCCGCTTCTCCAAGATGACCTGGAGGCGTTCACGCAAACGCAATTGGGCAAGCGAATCCGAGTCGTCGTGGATGTCGATCCCTCGTGAAAACCTCGAGCGGGGTCAATCCTTCAAGCACCGGATGTGCATGAAATTGAGGTCGCCGAATCCGCCGCAGTCGAATTGAGCAGTAGGAGATGAGTATTCGTCTAACATGAAACCGGTGACAACGCTTTCAATGCTTGCATTGTTTGGGGTTCCGAGTTCAAGTAGCCGACTTGTCCTGCGAAAGAAACCGTGCCGTATTCGCTGCGACCGGTCAGCTTCCAGTTGAATCCGTATGCGTCGGCGCCCCCCTCTTCCGCTGATTTCAGGTCATTCGGGTAGGGGCGGACAAACGAAACCAACTTAGCGAAATACATCAAGTCCGGCACGTGCCATCCGCTGGGACAAATCCCTCGTGCATCCCGAGCAGATTTGGGGGCGTAATACAAACCATGCGATTCAAGGTTGCCTGGTTCGGTGCGAGCGTACAAGTTTTCAAACCCAAGAGGAATGACGTCGCTGGAGTTTGTTGTTGTCATTTCCGTGAGGGAATCGCCGTTTAAGAACGTGACGGTCCGCAGGTTTTCGGCAAACCAGCATTGCGTTCCGATGCGCGTGGTGGCGTAAGTCACTCCTCTGAAGGTCAGATCTTCTCCGCAAACATGCGTTGCGTTCAGGATGTTTTCAGCTCCTGAGCCCGTGAGGGGAACGAAGGCTTCCCCCGGTTGAACGGGTACCCTCAAGGGCGAAGTCGCTCCCGTCGTTCACGCCGCTTGTTGGCTCGGGATGAGTTGGAGGACTTTGGTGAACTCACAACGCCTCGCGATGTGCCCTTCTCGGTCTGTTCGACCCAGAGTGGTGCGCGCGCAAGGGATCACCAACATTGGAAGGGGCTGCTCGGAGTTGGTTGGGC
This sequence comes from Bacteroidia bacterium, assembly GCA_030427925.1. Taxonomy (GTDB): domain Bacteria; phylum Bacteroidota; class Bacteroidia; order Flavobacteriales_D; family Sanyastnellaceae; genus JALQTD01. The sequence goes on from JAUICJ010000041.1 coordinate 5,531, forward strand.
AGTTTGCGAAATGCTCATCCTCCCTTGTTGTTTGGCCTGGCGCCCTCAATGGTTCCTCCGAAACGCACCGGATGAAAGCACATGAACGGCCACCAAAATGAGTGAATTTGGCGTGGCGTGATTCGAATGAGTTGGCATCTCATCGGGGTGATTGCTTCTCCTTCGATTGGACTTCACCACCTTTGCCGCTAACTCGAAAGGTGAATGAAGATGTCAATCCATCGCATGCTGAAACCGCTCATCTTGGTGCTGGGCGCGATGTTGTCGTTGCGCTCTGCAGCTCAGGAACCTGACCGCTCCATTTCGGCTGACCCTCAACTCGAACAGTTCTTCGAAGCATTGTTCAAGGGGGAGGACCGAATGAGTTTCGATGAGGCCACAGCAAGTGTAAAGGAATATGAGTCCGTGTACTTGGAGTTGAAGTCCACAGAGGGGACTTCCGATGCGATTTGCCGAGAGGTGTTGAAGGCCCAAGGGTTTCTCGTCTGGTCCAGCAATTCGGGAATGGAATCGTTGCTGATGCCATCGCTGTTGGATGAGCACGCTGCTGAATGCGAATTGGCCAGCAGTTACCTCGATTTCATTTTCGGTTGTGGACTTTACGACCAAGGGCGGTTCACAACGGCGATTGAATTGTTCGAGCGGGTGCTTCGTTATCAGGAGCTCGCGCCTCAATTGGAGCTCATGACGCGGTTGAATTTGGCCTCATCGTACAATGCAGTTGAACAACCCATGAAGAGCATCGAACTGCTCGAAGGGCTGTTGGAACGGGCCAAATCCAAAGACTACCGAGGCGAAGTGTCGGATGAATGGTTGTTGAATGTCGCTGTGAATCTGGGCGCCATCCACGTCACCAGCGGCAGTTATGCGCTCGCGAAGAAACAATTTCAAGCCATCGACCGCAGCGCCATTTCCGAGTACTGGAGCCGCATCATCGATTACAATCTGTTGATCGTGCACCTGGGCTTGGGCGATCGGGAAGCGATTGAAGGGGTATGGAGAACCGAGTTCCGGAACGTGGATTTGGCGGAGTTTCCACCGACGATGTATGAGTCGCTGATGACCGCGGCGTTGGTGATGGAAGACTTTCTGTTTTTTGAGCGATTCCGGGAATACCTGCTTTCGCTTCCCCATTTGGACATGTCGGGTTCGGCGCATGCGGCCTTGTTTGCCAATGATTTGTCAGGAGATGAGTTGAAGGAAGAGTGGATGCATCATGTCCAATGGGAGAACGATTACTTTGGGTTTTTGAAGCGGCGTTCGATGGATTTGGCCCATGTAACGGATGTTCGCATCACGAAACTGCTGGAGGAGTTGACCGAAGCTCGTGAGATGAACCGGCTGTTGAACCACGTGATTCAATGGTCATTGACTTGCCTCGCCATTGCGGCAATCGGCGTGGTGTTTCGCTTCTTCCTCTTGCGTCGAAGAAAGGAATCGGAGTGGCGCAGGGCATTCCTGCGAGAACCGGCCTCCTCCTTCGATGCGAAGGAGGAAGAAGTGTTCCAAATCAATGAAGATGATGTGCGGTTGCTCGGAGATGCCGTGACGTTTGGCAAACGGACTTCGGAGGCGATGCTCATCTTGCGGAAGCTGAACGCTTCCATTCGAAACGACATGGACGCCCTTGAAGTCGAAGAGCTGAAGTTGCTCGATCCCAGTGACTTGCTCAACAGCAACGATTTGAAGGTATTGAGCTATTTGGCGGCTGGATTTGACCCCAAAGAAGTGGCCCGTGTAATGGGGCTGACGGTGCCAACGGTTTACAACATATCAAGCCGAATTCGCGGGAAGCTGGACATCCCCAAGGAGGAAAAACTTCGCGAATGGGTTCACGCTGAGGTGCGCAAGCGCAAGCAAGGCGCGGTCAGCGGATGAGTTGAAGGGGCCTGGTGACGACGGCTTGGGTACCGACGGGGTCGGTCCACTGGATGAGGAAGGTTCGGTTGTGCCGGCTTAGCGCTTCCAAGACCACGCAGGGAGCGGAGGCAGCAACGACCACCGATTCGGTCCAAAGTTCCCGGCCCAACTGATCCAAACCGCGGGCCGTCCACGTACCAGGGCGGACTTGGTCGAAACACGCTCCATCCCAAGTGGGTGAAATGACGGTCCTGCTGGAGGCCTCGGTCATTCCGACCGATGAGGCAAAGCCATGGAAGGTCACCAGATCGCTTCCTGAATTCGCCACCGCCAGCGTGTCCAATTCCACGGCGTACGAGATGTCCGCAGGGCTGCTCAGGCCTGAAGTGACCACCGCTTCGGAGGTGCTGAAGTCGGGGGAGAACCGCGTGATGCGGTTGGGCGACCAGGAGCTGACGTAAGCGCGGCCGGAGCCGTCGAGGTCGATGCCGTCGCAGTTGCTCAGTCCCGTCGAGGCCGCCACCGTGGTCACGGCCGCCGTTTCCAGGTCCACCGCGTACACTTTGCAGACGCCCCAGGTCACCACGAGCGCGCGGTTGTTCGCCTCGTCGATGACCACGCCGTTGGGGGTGGCGCCGAGGTCGCTCACGAACACGCTGGATGACATCGCGGCGGGGTCGCTGATGTCCACGCGATGCAGCGCACCGGTGCCGAAGTCGCTGATGATGAGCTCGCCGGAGCGACTGCCCATGCCGTTCAGGAAGGAAGTGCCGGGGAGGGTGAGGGAACTGGTTTGGCCTTCACTTGCCAAATCCACCGCCCGCAACACCCCATTGTCCAGCGCGAACAAATGGCCGTCCACGACCTCCATCCCGTGCGTCGCTCCCACGTTGCCGAAGACGGTCCACGTGTCCCCGCCGTCCGACGTTTGCAACATGTTCGAACCGTTCGTCACGATCCAGCGGCCGGCCGGATCCCATTCGACGGCTTCGATGGACGTGGGGGTTTGGGCCGAGGCGGTCGCCGTCGCGAAGGCCAAGAGGAAGGGGAGGTGTTTCATGCTTGAGGTTCGCCCGGCCGAAAGAGGCGGGCGACGGCAAGGTACACCGCAGAGAAGCCCACCGCAACCGTCGCCGCGTACCACCACAACCGATCCGGGGGCGCCGTGGTGACGTCGTCGGGGTGGAGGATGTTCCAGGTGCGCTGCCATTGGTTCGCGATGAACGCATGGCTCGCCCACACGACGAAGGGCAGCAACACGAGCCACGCTTGGAACCACCGCTCACCCCAAACCGGCAACGGCTCCCGCTCCGCTCGCACATTGGGCTCCGTCCGCTTCATCCCCGCGCGCCGTAAATCGTGCTGCCCACGCGGATCATCGTCGAGCCCGCCTCAACGGCCAGCTGCCAGTCGCCGCTCATGCCCATGGAAAGCGTGTCCCAAGCCGAATCGCCGCCGTCGAACAGCGTGCGCAACCCGGAGAATTCGCGGGCCACTTGCGCCCGGTCGTCGGTGAACGTCGCCATGCCCATCAGCCCGCGCACCCGCACGTTGGGGAGCGCGTCGAGCATCCCGCTCTCCAAGGCGGGGAGGAGCGCATCCGGAGCCCAGCCGAATTTGTGCTCCTCCTGCGCGATGTGCACCTGGAGCAGCACGTCCTGAACGCGCCCGTTGCGAGCGGCCTGTTTGTCGATTTCGGCCAGCAGCCGCTCGCTGTCTACCGCGTGGATGAGGTGCACGAACGGGGCGATGTACTTGACCTTGTTCGTTTGGAGGTGCCCGATTTGGTGCCAGCGCACTTCCGGCCCGAGCGCTTCCGCCTTCTCCACCAGCTCCTGCACGCGGTTTTCGCCCAAATCCAATTGCCCGCAATCCACCGTGCCCGCGCACGTGCTCACGGGGTGGGTCTTCGTCACCGCCACCAACGTGACGCCCTCGGGGAGCTGCGCCTTGATGGCCTCAATCCGTTCACACCATTCAGCCATGTTCGTCGAATTGGTAGATGAACAACCCGCTCCGCAGTTTCGGTTCAATCCACGTGCTCTTCGGCGGAAAGGTGCCGCCGGCATCGGAAACGAATTTGAGTTGTTCGGTGCCCACAGGGGCGAGTTCGAAGACGCAGCGATCGGGGTGTTGCGTAACGCGCGGCCACCATGCGGACCGGGGTTCTGCGCCAGGGATGTAACGCAGTCGGTTGTCGTTCCGGGGATCGTTGATGCCCCAAAAGGCCGCCAGCACCTGCTCGCCAAGCCACCCCCCGTCGATGCGGTCAGCGCCACCGGGATTCAGCTCCACGCGCCACGAACCCGTTCCGTGGTGAATGCGGAACGCCCCGGTGGTCAGTGGCCGGTCCTCCGAAGGCTCGCACGGCGTCACCGAAGCGACATCCGGCAACGCAGCCAACCTCGGCAACCAATCCGCCGGGCCATTTGGCAGGTCGCGAACCTCGCGGTGGTAGCCCAAAATGATCAACTCCGCTTCGGGAATCACGAAACTCAGCAACCCTTGCCTTCCCAGATCCCCCGAATGCTCCGTCGCCACCCGGTGACTCGAAGCTGAACGGTGGTGCCCATCGGCGAGGTACAGCGCCGGAATGGCATTCAACCGGTCCGTCCATTCCAACGCCTCGCTGGCGTCGACCCACCAGGCCGTGTGCCGAATCCCGTCCGCAGTGGTGAAATCGAAATCCGGACGCTGCGCCGTGAGGTCAGCCACCAAACCGTTCAATTCGGCTTGGCCAGGATGGCCTTCCGGACGAGCCATCAAAACCGGCTCCGCATTGAACCCCACGGTGTCGAGGAAAGTGGCGAACAGGGCTTCTCGCGCTTCCAAGGTCTGTTCGTGCAACCGCAAGCGCCGGTCGGCATAGGCCGCAAGGTCCATGAGGGCCACGATGCCGGTGACGGCCGTGGTTCCGATGGTTTGGCGGTACACCGCGTACGTCGGGGCCTCCGTGGCCACGAGCCATTCGCGTTCTCGCCACTCGTCGTATGCGGCTCGAACGAGCTCGAAATAAGGCACGGTGCCGCGTTCAGTGCGCTCGGCCGCCATGCCGTCCGGGTTGATGACGTGCAGGTAGGAGAAGGGATTGCGCGTCAGTTTGTCGTGCAACTCCTCCGCATCGTACGTCAGGTACGAACGCGTCGCCACCAAGTGCGCTTTGTCCGCAGGCGGGTGGACGATTCGAAACGGACGAAACGTCTTCAAGCGTTGACTTCCGATGCGAGGTGCGATACGATCTCCGCGATTTCCAGCCCGATGCGGCCCTGGGCCTCAACCGTGGCGGCACCGATGTGCGGCGTGGCCGCCACCCGCGGGTGGGCCAACACGTCGGCACGTGGTGCAGGCTCGCCGACGAACACGTCCAGTCCTGCAGCGCGGACTTTGCCCGAATCGAGCGCAGCGAGCAAAGCGTCCTCGTCGACCACGCCACCGCGCGCCGCGTTCACCAGCACCACCCCGTCCTTCATCGACGCGAACTGCTCCGCTCCAATGACCGATCCACCGCCAGCCTGAGCTGGGATGTGCAGTGAAATGGCGTCTGCTGTGGCCAACGCTTCCTCCATGCTGACCAACGGAACATCAACGGTCACGGCAGTGCCGCCGATTTCCCATGTCACGGGGCAAGTGCCCGACTCGCGGTCCACGCCGACCACGTCCATTCCGGCTCCGAGCGCATAGGTGGCCAAGGATTGACCGATGCGCCCCATGCCCACGATGGCGAGGCGCTTGCCGCGCAATTCCACCCCTTTTCCGTACGCTTTTTTCAGGGCTTTGAAGTCGCTCGCGCCGCGCGTTGGCATCGCCGCGAAGCTCTCGTTCAGGAACCGGCTGAGCGCAAACAGATGGCCCATGACGAGTTCCGCGACGCTTTGGCTGCTCGAGGCGGGGGTGTTGAACACCGTGATGCCCTTGCTTCGCGCGTATTCCACATCGATGTTGTCCATGCCCACGCCGCCGCGACCGATGAATTTCAGCGTCGGGCAGGCGTCGATGAGTGGCTGGCGCACGGTCGTCGCGCTGCGGACCAGCAGGCCGTCGATGCCGTGGCCGTTGATGAACGCTTCCAGCGCGTCCGCTTCGATGAAATCGGTATGGATCGTGTGGCCTGCTGCTTGCAGGGCCGCGAGGCCGTTGGGGCTGATGCCGTCGTTTGCGAGGATGTTCATGGCTTATCCGTGGTGTTGTTCGAAGTGTTGCATGGTTTGGACCAAAACCTCCACCGATTCCAACGGCAGGGCATTGTACATCGAAGCGCGGTACCCGCCCACGCTCCGGTGGCCCTTGAGGCCGCTGATTCCGGCCTCAGCCCAGAGCTGATCGAACGCGGCACCGTCCACGCCGTCGGCGAGGCGGAACGTAGCGTTCATTTGGGAGCGGCTGCCCTCTGCGGCGTGGCCGACGAAGAGCGGGTTGCGGTCGATTTCGGCGTAGATCGCTTTCGATCGGGCGGCCGCGCGTTCCTGCATGGCTTGGAGTCCGCCTTGGTCGCGCATCCACCGCAGCATGAGGAGGGTCACGTAGACCGGGAACACCGGTGGGGTGTTGAACATGCTGTCCTTGGCGATGTGGGTCTGCAAGTCGAGGTAGGCCGGGATGTCGCGGCCGGTGTGGCCGAGGCGCTCGGGGTCGACCGCGTAGAAGACCGTGCCCGCGGGGCCCATGTTCTTCTGGGCGCCTGCGTAGATGAGGGCGTAGTCTTCGGGGTTGAACGAGCGGGAGAAGATGTCGGAACTCATGTCGGCCACGAGCGGGATGCCGGCGGTGGGCAGTTCCGCGTACTGCGTGCCGAAGATGGTGTTGTTCGTCGTGATGTGCAGGTAGCTGCCGTTCGCGGGCGCCTCGAACGACGGAATGTGGTCGTGGTTCGTGGCCTTCGAGGAGGCGATGACGTCGATGCTTCCGAGGCGTTTCGCCTCTTTGATGGCGTTGTTCGCCCACGTGCCGGTGTCCACGTAGCTCGCGCGGCCGCCTTCCGGGAGGAGGTTGTAGGCCGCGGTCAGGAAACCGAGGCTGGCTCCGCCTTGAAGAAAGAGGACTTCGTAGCGGTCGGGCAGGCTGAGGAGGGATTTGGCCAAATCTCGGGCCTCGTCCATCACCGCCACAAACTCCTTGCTGCGGTGGGACATCTCAATCAACGACAGGCCTCCCGGCCCAAACGAACGAACGGCCTCAGCGGCCTGTTGCATGACCTCCTGCGGCAGGATGCAGGGGCCAGCGGAAAAGTTGTGGACTTGCATGGTGCAAAGGTGCTGAAAATCCCGCGGATGGGCAGGCGCCGGAGCGGATTTTCTTCCCAATTGAAGCGCCTATTTTCCAACAAGTTGCGCGGCCTTTGCACGCGTGGTTCGCAAGATGAACAAATCGTCAAGTTTCAGCGCACTCGGTTGCGAACAGCGCGGCACGAGGGCGGTGAGGAGCTGGAGCCGGCGGTCCTCGCTTTCGAGCCGGAGCAGGCAGGCGCGGACGACGCCTGGGGAAAGGCAACGGTTCTCCGACCAAGCGATCATCGCGTCGAGTTGCTCGCGTTCGAAGATGAGTTCGTCCCAGGCGGGTGTTGCGGCCTCGAAGGCGCTCATCGGCAGGGGAGGGAAGCACGTTTCAGGTGGCCCCCAGGTCCAAGCGGCTGCGGCGGATCGGGTCAGCGACAGGTCGATGGTGTAACCGGTGGGAACGGGCGTGACGTAGGCCGACGTGGTGGGCGTTTCAATCGAAGGCAGGCAGGGAAAGGATCGCTGTGCGACGTGGCCGGTCGTCGGGTCGACGAGCCGGACGGTCAGGCGTGGCGTGGGGCAGGAGCCCGACCAGTGCCACGTGGTGTCTGCCCAGAGGGAGTCGAGGGTGGCGGTGTCGCGGGGGATTTGGACACGGAAGGCAGGGAGGGCGGGCAGGGAATCGGTTTGGCCTGAAGCCCACGAGCTCATGGCCCAAATCCCGCACATCATCGCCGCCCATTTCATGCCGCAAAAGTACATCGCGCGCCTTCACCGCCAACCCAGGCGCTTCCGCACGGCCGCCACCGCCTCCGGATGCGCCCCAGCCAACACCGCCGGCGCCCACCGCAGCAACCCCCCGCCCACCAGCACCCCACCGCCCGCCGAAACCGCCAGCCGCAGCGCCCGCCCCCACCATTCCCCCACCTCCCCGAAGAGCGCATCCGCCCCCCAAGCCGCCCCCGCAAACGCCCCCGCGAGCACCAACCCCGGCACCAACGCCCGCCCCCAATTCCACCCCATCCCGCACGTCCGGCCCACCAAC
>JAUICJ010000042.1 GCA_030427925.1 Bacteroidia bacterium
CCGACAGCGACACCGTAGCGTCGAGCATGGCGAGCGGCGAACCGACGAAGAAGAAGACGTCGTTGGTGGTTGCGGGGCTGGGGGTAGCGAAAACGCTCACGCCCATTCCGTCGTTGAAGTCCACGACGACCTCCCCGGTCACCGTGTCGTAGCATTCCTTCGAAACGGAATAGGTGTACGTTCCGTAAGGCACGTTCGCAATGAATTCACCGCTGAACGGGTCCGAGGTGACGAAGGATTCGTAAAATCCTTCACCGCTCAAGGAAACAGTTGCGCCCAACAGCGCCAAAGGCGAGCCGACGAAGAAGAAGACGTCATTGGTGGTGAGCGTTTGCTCGTAGGAAGTTGATGCCTCCGTCCGGGCAAACGACTGAAGGCTGAGCAGGGCCCCAAACAGGACCAGCAGCGACCAGGCTTTCGTGGAGTTAACGTGTTTCATGATCATTGTTTTTTGGTTTTTTCGAAGGAGATAATCGGGCCAGTTCACACGCCATTTTCTTGAGCGCAGCTTCCCGAATTTTCAATTCCTCCACCACCTCGTCCCATGAGCGGGGCACCAGTTGGCCTTCCGCTTCTGACTCGGAAACGGGCTCGGGCGCAGGGGATTCGGAATCGGAGGGCGGGTTGTTTTTCGACATGGCGTGTTTGCGATGTCGCTAAGGTGGCCGATTCAAAGAACCGACCGATGAAAAAACCACTTACATCGGATTTACACCGCAATGTGGTGCGGCAACATTCATGCTACAATCCTGAATAATCGATTGGTAATGAATCGATAACAATGCCTATATAGGGAGAGTCAAATGGACGTGATGAACCCGACCAAATCCTCTTCAGACTCCATGTTCAACTTCTTTCGAAGCCGGAATCGCGCCATGTTGATGGACTTTACGGACTGGTGGGTGATGGCCGCGATCTCCTTCGTGGTCAAGTGCAGTTTCAAAAATGCACACAGCCGTTTTTCGTTCACGGTGAGGTCCGGAAAACGCTCCGCCAACGTTTTGTAGAAGTCCACGTGGACCTCTTTGAAGTGCATTTCGAACTCGTCCCACGTTTTCTTCGACGAATTCTTCAGCAATTCGTTGATGACCCGTTGGATGACGACTTGGTTTTTCTGTGAGAACTCGTTCTTTGCCGCAGCCAATTCGCTCGCCATGGAAGTGATGAATTGGTTTTTCTCCAGCAAGTACATCATGGTCGCCGTCAGTTCCTTGCTCTTGTAGTTGAGGTGCTCATTCAGTTCGATGGCCTCGAGTTCGAGTTGGGTTTCCCGCAAGCGGGCGCGGGCGTTGCGGTTGCGAAGGTTAAGGTAGAGGACGGCAAGGGTTCCGCTCAGCAGGGCGACCACCAGCAGCACCGTCAGCAGGATGGCTTGTTGCCGGTCGCGTTCCGCGGCGTTGCGCAGGTCGCGCAGTTCGGCCTCTTGGAGTTGCTGTTCGAACTCGTGCTGCATTTGAAGTTGCACGATTTCTTTGATGCTGGCTTCGCGTTGGATTTGGCCCAAGTAGTCCAAATGGAGTTGCAGCATCGCCAAGGATTCGTCCGCATCGCCCCGCTCCGCTGCCAAATCGCTGACCAGCTGAGCACTCTTCACCACCTGCTCTTGCAACCGGTTCGCCAGCGCTTCCTGCAGGCTGGTCCGCGCCAAGCGTTCGGCCTCTCGATCGTCGCCTCGGGATTGCTCGATGAGGGCCGCTTGGTAGTACGCTTCCGTGCGGTAAAGCGGCGGGGGGACCGAGCTCTTCATCAGCTCCGAGTTCAACGCGTCGATGGCGATGTTCTTGAAATGAACGGCCTCGGGCATGTTGTTCGCCTTCCAGTGAACGCGGGCGAGCGCCGTGTTGCAGCTGACGTAATCGCCCCATTCGTGCATCTCCGCCATGCGGTTCGCGGTGAGGGAAAAGCCGGTGATGGCGGCTTTGGTTTGGCCCAGCTTCTCATTGATGGTGGCCAAATTGTAAGCGCACAACGCCTCGAAGTAGCCCTCCTCGAGCTCCACGAACTGCTGCTGAGCGGATTCAAAATACCCCCGCGCCGCGCTCAAGTCCCCCAATCGAAGGAACAGCACTCCGAGGTTGTTCGTGGAATGCGCCTGCGTCCGCGGCAGTTCCAACGCCTCGGCGAGCTGCATCAACTCGTTGTAGGCATCGTGGGCGTCGATGTACTTGTCCTGGGCGAGCAAAATGTTCGCCAGGATCATGGCGATTTGGGCGGTACTGGCGTCCCAAAGCGAATCTTCGTGCGAGCCTTCTTGGAACCGACTCAAGGCCACGGAGTAGCGGGTCCACGCCGCGTCCAAATTGCCGACCGCCAGCGCGATGTCGGCTTCGATGGCTGCGAATTCACCGGCAAGGTCGTGAAGGCCGAGGGAGTCGGCTTCGGCGAAACCGAGTTGTGCGGCGCGCTTCACCGAATCGGGGGCGGCGGCTTTGAGCTCGTTGAGGTTGCGAGCGCGCTCATTCAGTTCCTCGGCTGTGGATTGGGCCACCATCCCCCCGTGGATGGCCCCCACCAACGACCAAACCACGAAGTAATTTTTGAGCGGGAGCATGACGGAAAGGTACGGGGTTCCGTGCGATTTCGGATTCCTTGTGAAGTCGATCACGGGCTCGGCGTGTACCTTGCCCGCATGTTCAGAATGGCCTTCCTCCTGGTGATGCTCAGCAGCCGCTGCGGCGTGGAACCGGCGACCATCGCACCCGACCCCTTCCCGGTGAGCCTCGGTTCCCGGTTCATTGCGACGAAGACCTTGACGGAATTGGCCCGCGCCGATCGGGTCGAGGAGCTGGTGCCTGCCGAGGCGAATTGGAGGGTCTTTGACGTGCAGCGGATTGAACTCAGGGCACTGCACGGCGATTCGGCGCACTGGCTGGGAGAGGGGCGGGCGTTGACAGACGAAATGAAGGCGGCCCTGAGCGGAATGCGCATTTCGGACAACTACCGCGTTGCCGCATCGGCGAAGGGGGAACTGAAGCATCCTCCAGGCGAGCAGCCCTTCGAGTTGGTCCACTACGTTTCGGTGGTTCCCGAGCAGGAGGCTGAGCACCCGCTGGGGCGAGCGGGCTTCGCGGAAGCCGTGCATTCGGCCCTTGCCGAGGCGGTTGAGGCGGCGCACGTTGATCCCTACGCGGTGCAGCCGGGCCGCTTGGAATTCACGGTGGACGCCTCAGGCGCAATCGCATCCCTCCGCCTCGCCTCCTCATGCGGCTATCCCGATTTGGACCGCGCGACCGAATCGGCCCTGTCCGCCATCCCCGGCGCATGGACGGTGGCGCGCAACGCATCCGGCTTCCCCGTAGCCCAAACCTTCTCCCTGTTCTTCGGTTCCTTCGGCTGCTGAGCGCACCCAATGATGCAGTTGGGCCGTCAATGAGCCTTCCCCTGCCATCGAGGAATTCAGAACAAAATTCAAGGGATTCAGAACTTTCTCTAGAGGGTCCCGTGATTTGTCGTATTCTCGATTGATGAACGCGCGAGTCCTTGGAGCGACCATTTTACTCCTTTGGGGCTCAATCGACGGGGGCCTTGCCCAGCGCATCGAAGGAGCGTTTCCAAGCGGCGAGCTGCCTCATCCCTATGTCTTGGCCTTGGAACGCATGGACAACGGTGAACTGCTCATCGCCACGCCCGGTGGAATCGTGCGGTACGATGATGAAACGGTCACGCCAGTCTTGTCTTTGCAGGACTTGAAGGGATGGAATCGCGTCACGGCGGCATCGGTTTGGAAAGGCGATACCGCCGTGGCTCAATTGCAGCGCGACATGCTCGGGCTCCGAAGGGAACGCTTCGATTACATTCAGCCTGAGGTGGTCATGGAGGACACCCTCATCGCGTTTTCCATTCGGACGGGGAAGCGCATGGAGCTCGAAGTTCCTGTACCGGTTTCCGATGCTTCGATCTACTTCTGCAGCGGGGGCCACCTCTACACGTTGGTTGCGGTGAAGGGGCAAGGCCAAACCTTATTCCGCTACCTCGGTGAGGCCTGGGAAAGGTGTTATGCCATTCCACCGCACTTGGCCGGCAGTTTGGTGCATGCTTCGGAAGAAAACGGCGCTTTTTTGGTCTTTCACACTCCCTTAACGGAAACCGAACGGGTCGAAATTCCAGAAAGATGGCTCCACATCCAAGGGACGACGCTGCGCGAGGGCACTCTTGAATCTGAGGGCAGAGCGGGCCTGTACTTCAGTCAGCGCAACTTGTTCGACTTCCGATCCGATGGTTCCTTTTCGTGGGTGCGCTCGGAGTTTGGGAAAGTCAATGAGTGGGTGCGGTTTCACCCGGACGGGACCACCGATCGGGGCAGCATGAACGTGCGGGGGGCTCCGGGACGATTTGCCATCTATACCCATCCCGTCACCCGTGAACATTGGATGCTCCAACAGGACTCCATTCATGTGTTGTTGCCTGATTTTCAAAGCAGTCAGTCCATCCCTGTTCCACTTACAACTGCTAGGAGGAGGTACGGTTATTCCGCCTTGTGCGCGGCCTTTCCTTCGGGGGGCTTGGCCTGGTTTGGAGGGTATTTCGGATTGGTAACCGCCAATTCAGAGGACGCTCGGTTTCATTTTTTGGATGGTTCAGCGATGCGCACCCCTTCCCATGCCGCGCTTTTGCCCTACGGCGTGAGCGTGAGGGACATCGCGCAGTTCGGGGAGCGCATTGCGGTGTCCTTCGGATACCAGGGCGTTTGGAGTTTCCTCTCTCATGATGCCGACGGAACGTTTCGATACGAGTCGGACCCGCTGAACTCAGGGTTCTTTGCTGTGGACGCCGACGAATCGGAGTGCTTGATGCTGGCTGGACGCGAAGGAGTGATGCGCGTCACAAGTGATGGAAACCAAACGCTGAGTCGGTTCGAGGAGCTCAAAGATTGTTGGGAGTTGGTGTCCCCTGTGCCGGACCATGCGCTGGCTTTTTCTTTGGACGGCCCGCTTTGGCTTGACTTGCAAGAGGGTACGGCCTCTCGGCCTCAAGTGCTTGACGAACAGGGGCTGCGGGTGGCATCGGTTACCGAGTCGGCCTACCATTGTGAACCCTTCGAAGGGGCGTGGTGGTCATCCGGAACAGGGGGGCTGGTGCGATGGAAGTTGAATGCTGATTCGACGGACATCCAAGGTGAAGTGATGTGCACGGGGTTGGGGCCCTTTGGTCGCGGCGCCATTCACAGCTTCTTGCCGACGCCTTCAGGTGCATTGTGGTGCGCGACGGCCTCGGATGGCTTGGTGAAATGGAGCCCTGAGGAGGGGGTGTTGGAGCGGCAATTGATGGCTGGAGACCAAATTCCGATTCGTGAACATTACAGCGTCTTGGAGGACGATCGCGGCTTCCTTTGGGTCAGTTCGAATCAGGGCCTGATTTGTTTCGATCCCGAAACGAAGGCCCACCGCGTCTTCGACCGCTCCGATGGGCTGAAGGTCATGGAGTTCAATCGCACTTCCGGATTCGAGGCCATCGACGGGACCCTGTTCTTTGGAACCGTGGGCGGTTTGCTGTATTTCCATCCCCTCGACTTCCATCCCTTCGAAGACCGGAATGGTGGCCGGCTGTCTTTGCGCTCGTGCAACGTAATCGATGGGGGAACCGGCGAGACCCGAGATGAGTGGGATGCGTGGAGGTCGGGGAAGAAGCTGGTTTTAGCACCCGAGAACAGCCGGCTTGAGGTGCGCGTGCAGTGGGTGGATTACAGCGGCCGAAAAATGTGGTACCGTTATCGGTTGAATGGGGCCAAGTGGATCACGACGTCCAATCCAATCTTGACGCTGATGAATTTGCGCAGTGGGCACTACAACTTGGAAATCCAGGGCGATGGGGGGGTGGGGCAGTGGGATGAGGCGGGGGGGCTTCGCTTGGAAGTCGATGTTGAGCGGGCCTGGACGGAGCGACCTGAAGCCATCGGAGGCTTGGGGTTGCTCACCGTGGGACTCGTTGCCCTCGGTGGCCTCTTGCGCCGGCGCCGCCTGACTTTGCGTGCTAAAGAGCTGGAAACAAAGGTCGCACAGCGGACGCTTGAGCTGCGCAAGTTGTTGGTCCAAAAAGACATCTACCTCAAGGAAATCCACCACCGGGTGAAGAACAACCTGCAGATGATGGAGAGCCTGATGGACCTGGAGGCCAAAAAACTGACCGATAAATCCGCGCTCCGGGCGTTCAACGCAAGTCGGGGGAGGATGCGATCCATTTCGCTCATCCACAACCGGTTGTATCGCGACGTGGACGCAGAATCGGTGGCGGTCTATGAGTTCATCGAGCAGTTGTTTCAATTGGTCAGGCGCGCTGCCGGACGGGATTATCATTCGGCTCAATTCGAATGGAAAGGGACCTCTGTGAACTTGGATTTGAACAGCACCATCCCCTTGGGCTTGATCTTGAATGAACTCCTAACCAATACCTTCAAGCACAACGAAGACGCTGCATCCCTCCTTGTTTCCATGGAATTCATCGATTGTGGCGGCGGGAAATTCGAACTGTCGTACCGGGATTCGGGCCGGAACTTTGTTGCACCGAAAAGAACGGATGCGATCGAATCCACGGGGTGGCGCCTCATTTGGAGGCTGTGTGAGCAATTGAATGGCGGATTGAGCCAGCGGGAAGGGACGATTTACTTGACTTTTTTGAACGAGCAAGCCCGAAAATCCATCGCATGAACGGCAAGAACATTTTAGTGGTCGAAGATGAGGCGCTCATCGCTCATGAGTTGTGTGACGCCCTGGTCGAATTGGGGCATCAGCCCATCGGTCCTGCGGTAAACCATTCGAGCGCGGTGGCGCTGATGAATCAGCATGTCATTCATTTGGCCTTGGTGGACATTCACCTCACGGGATTCAAAGATGGAATTGATTTCGCACAGCACGTGCGCACGTCGGGGCATTTCCCCGTGTTGTTTCTTACGGCGAACTCCGATGCGGCGACGGTCGAACGGGCCAGTAAAACGTGTCCTGCAGGCTTTTTGATGAAACCCATTCTGCGGGAACAATTGGGAATCGCCATCACCATTGCGTTGGCGAATTGGGCGCACCGGTACCCCAGCTTGTCGGATGCGGATTTGAATAAAGGTTCGGTGTTGTTCGAGGAGGATGCCCTCTTTGTTTCCGACGGTTGGCAGCATCACAAGATCCTGATCGATTCCATTCGATACATGAGGAGCGATCACGTTTACGTTGAGATCCATACGCATCAGGACCGGCACGTGATTCGGATGACCTTGGCCAAACTGGAAGCTACCCTGAACTCCCGCCAATTCATGCGCATCCACCGAAGCCACATCGTGAACCTTCAGCACATCACGCGGTTTGATCGGCTTCAGGTTTGGGTCGGTGAGGTCAGCTTGGGGGTCGGGGCGAATTACCGCGATGCCCTCATGGAGCGGCTACCTATCCTGTAATCCCACCAACGGCGGATTAATTTCGACGGGTTACTTTTTTCAGAACATGAAAGGGGGGTTTGGTATCATTTAGCTCGTCGCATACAGGGTTTTCGAGGAATTTCGTGGTGTCGTAGCTGCATCCAATCCAGGATGAGCGGCTCGAAACACGTACAGCATGAATCATTTGCTTTTCCTCTACTTCTCTGTGGCCTTGCTTTTCGTCCCGATGTCGGGCAGCGCTCAATCGACGAACCAAGCCGCCACGGCCATCACCACCGTCGATCCCGGGTCGATCATGGGCTACCAGCTTTTGGCGGAGTCTGCCTTGTCGGCAGACCAGGTGCTGACCCAAGAGCCTGATCGGACGAAAGGCTTTGATTTGGATGCACAGAAATTGCTCAGCTTGCGGGAGCAACGCTTGCCCAGTTGGTCCATGACCCTGCCGTTGCCTGGCAAACAGGGCGCACAGACGTTGAATTGGGAAGGATTTGCGGTGCACGGCCCGACCATCCAAATTGGGGTCAGCAACGGAAACGACGGTTCCATCATTCAAGAGGAATACATCCCGGAACAGCAGGCTTACCGGCTGACGGGAGCGGGCAACAGCGGCACCTTGGTGCTGATGAACGGCCAACTCATCGGTCGATTTGAATTCGAAGGGGTGTCTTACGAATTGGGGCGTGCCTCAGCGGCGGACGTCACCGATGAGCTTCGTGCGGAATACGTGGTGTTCGATGTCGCTGACGCTCTCGAGCGCAGCGAATTCTCGTGCGCAGTGGACGATCAAACCACCCAAATCATGGGCTTGTCGCCTGCCCCGAGCCCCCAGCAACTGCCGACCGGGCCAGCATGCGTCCAGGTGGCGCTCGACATCGATGCCTATACCGTTGCGCAGTTCACGAGCACTTACGAAGCCGTGGAATGGTCCTTGGCCATTCTCGCAGCGGTGGATGAAGTCTACCTCAACGAATTGAACAATGCGATCACGCTGAATGCGGATTACGTGCACGTGTGGGAAGGCAGTGACCCGTACGCCGTGTTCGAGGAGCAAGCCGGGGAAATGTTGGAGGCGGTGCGTAATGAGTGGGCTGTCAATCCGGGTTTGGCGTCCATCGAGCGGGATGTGGTCCACTTGCTGACCATGCGCAC
Organism: Bacteroidia bacterium; assembly: GCA_030427925.1. Lineage (GTDB taxonomy): Bacteria > Bacteroidota > Bacteroidia > Flavobacteriales_D > Sanyastnellaceae > JALQTD01. The sequence continues at coordinate 8,513 of JAUICJ010000042.1, forward strand.
GAACACCGGTACAGGGGGCATTGCTTACCTCGGAACGGCTTGTGATGCTTTCAGCAACGTCGGTTTTTCTCAAGGCATGACGGCGCAAACAGCGTTTACCGCGGGAGCCTATGCCTGGAACGTGCACGTGGTGGCCCACGAATTGGGACACAATTTCGGAGCCCGACACACCCATTGGTGCGGTTGGTCCACAGGGCCCATTAACAATTGCGCGTCTTTGGAGGGCGGCGATTTGTGCGCCCCATACACGAACAACCCGGCTCCTGCGGTGGGGACGATCATGAGCTACTGCCACGCGATTTACGGGGGCTCCGTGGACCTCAATTTCCACCCAACGGTCATTGCCGAAGGCCTCATGCCCTACATCGAGTCGGTGGCGTGCTTTGGAGAATGCAACAGTTTTGCCTCGAATTCATCGGCTTATGGATGCACGGATGAAGCGGCGTGCAATTACTCCGAGGAAGCCACTGCAGACGATGGAAGTTGCGCGTATGCGGCGGACGGTTGCGGGGTCTGCGGAGGAGATGGTACTTCGTGTTTGGGGTGCACGGACCTTGCGGCCTGCAACTACGACCCGGACGCGTTGCTTTCAGACGGATCGTGCGTCCTTCCCGTTTATGGTTTCGAATGCGATTGTTCGACGCAATTGGCGGGAGTGTTGCTCGCTACGGGATTTACAGGATCTCAGGTTTACGAATATGCTCCAGGCAACCTGACAACGGTAGAAATCGTTCTGAATTGGACCAACAACAACGGTCCGGCTAACTTGGCCAGCGACTTGCTATTGAAATGGGATGCTCCCGATGGCCAATGCGTGCAGCTTGGCGGTTTCTCGGGGTCGTTTAACGGCTGTTCAACCTTGCCGGGCTTGGATTGGCCGGAAGCTTGGGACAGCAGTGAGTCGGGGACGTACACGACGACAATTGACCTGTCCGCTGCAGGGCTTTCTGGCGAGGGGTGGTGGGTTGCGAGTGTTTACAACGGACGTTCTCCTTCGGCCGCGGTGACCTACGACATTTCGATGACCTTGATTGGGGTGTGCTCAGGGGAGAGTGAGCCTGGCTGTACCGATGAAACGGCGTGCAACTACAACGGCAGTGCAACGTTTGATCCGGATGGCGAATGCCAGTATGGCGACGGCGACGAGGACGGCATCTGCGATGCCATCGACAACTGCAGCGATTTGCTCGCGTGCAACTACGACGCGGCCGAAAATGTTGCCTGTGAATGGTTAGACGCCGCTGGTGTTTGCGGTGGCAGTTGCGAGGTCGATGCGGATGGTGACGGCATCTGCGACAATGCGGACACGTGGCTGGGAACGGTATTCACCCAAATCGCGAGCACTGATTTCAGCGACCCCGCGAATTGGGACAACGGTTTGCCCAGCTCCCTAAACCCCGGTTCCATCCCGGAAGGCAAGTACGCAGAAGTGCTGCTTGATGATGTGGTCGAAGGCTTATTCGATTTGCACGTCACAGGCGAATTGTTGGTCAGTGGCACCCTTTATCTCCCTGATACTCCTCAAGACTTCGAGCTCGAAAACCATGGAACGATGTCGCTCGCTGAAACCGGCAGCCTCATCAACCACTCCATTGTGATGAATTACGGTGCGTTCACAAACCACGGCACCATCGAAATGTCGGGGGGCTGGATGAACAACGCAGGCACGTTCACCAACGCCACTGCGGGTTCCATACTCAACGGCGGAACGTTGGATAACAGTGGCAGCGGTGCGATCAACAACTCCGGCAGCATCGAAAATTACGGTTTGATCAACAACAACGGCGCCATCACCAACTCCGCCACGGGCTCCATCAACAACGGGGGAACCTTGGCGAATAACGGTACGGTGAACGTTTGCACGGGCGAATACAGTGGAGCCGCGCCCAACCAAAACCCCTTGGTCGAGCTCGATGCTTGCGGCGTCTGCGGCGGCAGCGGCGTCGATACCGACTCGGATGGCATTTGCGACGACGTGGATCCATGGTTGGGCACGTTGTTCACCCAAAATGTGAGCGCTGATTTCAACGATGCGGGGAATTGGGACAACGGGTTGCCCAGCCTGACGAACCCCGGTTCCATCCCGGATGGCAAGTACGCGGAAGTGCTGCCTGACAGTTCGGTCTTTTGCGAATTCGATTTGAACGTCACAGGCCAATTGATGATCCAGGGCACCCTGCAACTCGGCTCAGGTCACCTCCAAAACCATGGCACGATGTGGCTTGCTGAAACCGGCACGCTCACCATCGAAGCTACCTCATCGTTCACGAACCACGCGTCGTTTACGAACGGCGGCATCGTGGGAATCAACGGGGGAAATTTGGAAAACACCGGCACCATTTCCAACTCCATCAACGGTTCCATCCACAACGGGGGAACCTTGGTGAATTACGGTACGGTGAATGTTTGCGCCGGTGAGTACAGCGGAACCGCCCCCGTTGGAAACCCCTTGGTTGAGCTCGACGGCTGCGGCGTGTGCGGCGGAGACGGCAATGGCATCGACACCGACTCGGATGGCATTTGCGATAACCTGGACAACTGCACGGATCAATCCGCATGCAACTTCAACGACCCCGCGAACGAGGCCTGCACCACGGTGGATGCCTGCGGCGTCTGCGGCGGCAGTGGAGTCGACATCGACTTGGATGGCATTTGCGATGACGTGGACGCTTGCACCAATGTCAATGCGTGCAACTACGACGATGACGGGAATGGGGCGTGCCTGAGCGCGGATGCTTGCGGAGTTTGCGGCGGAGCTGGAGTGGACGTGGATGCGGATGGGATCTGCGACGACGTGGACGGCTGCACGGACGTCTATGCGTGCAACTACAACGATGACGAGAATGGCGCGTGCCAGATCGCAGATGCTTGTGGTGACTGCGAAGGAAGCAGTGTGGATGCGGATGCCGACGGGATTTGCGATGCGGTGGACGCTTGCATCGACCTGAATGCGTGCAACTACGATGACGATGAAAATGCGCCGTGCCTCAGTATAGACATTTGCGGGGTTTGCGGTGGATATGGAGTGGATTCCGATGCAGATGGCATCTGCGACGAGGTGGATGCCTGCACGGACTTGGGCGCATGCAATTTCGCCGATCCGTTTAGCAGTGCGTGCGCCTTCTTGCCAGTTGTTCAGGCCATGAGCCCCGAATCCGCAGGCTGCAGCGCAGGCATTGAAGTGACGGTAACCGGTTTGTATTTCTGCAACCTCGAGGACATTCGGGTCGGTGAAGAGTACGCCGCCATCATCGAAATCACCGAAACTTACGTTTCGTTCACCTTGCCCGTCGGTTCAGGAAGCCAAGTGGTCGAACTGATCACCACGAATGATGATGTGGTGGAGGCGGGAACTTTCACCTACGCCCCCCCGATCTTGAACAATTTGTCCTCCAATCAGGTGGACTGCGCGGGTGGCGGACTGCTCACGGTTTACGGCCAAAACCTATGCGATGCCGTTTTATGGGTCGCAGGGGAGGCCGCCACCATTACTGAGCTGTCACCCAGTTCCATGACGTTCGAAGTTCCCCCATTGACGAGCTATTCCGTGTCCGTGGTTGCGGAAGCAGGAGGCCAAATTTCAAATGCCTTAAACTACAGCGGCCTCCCTCCGGTCATCAACTCCATTTCGGGTGGACCGTTCGGCTGCGCCGGGGGAGATGAAATGACCTTGCACGGGAGCAATTTCTGTCAGGCCGACATAACGGTCGGTGGAGTGAGCGTTGATGTCGTGTCCATCACGTCGACATCCATCACCTTTGTTGTGCCAGAAGCAACAGGAACTTCGGTTCCGGGTGTCGTGAACTCGCCCTGGGGTCCTGCAGAATTCTACGTGCCTTATTCCTCTCCAGTCCTTACCGCCATCTATGGCGATCCGGATTGCTACGGAGGCTCCACGGTCACGCTGTTGGGCTCCAATCTTTGCGATGCCCAGGTATTCGTGGACGGACAAGAAGTTGTCGTGACCTACAATACGGCAACGGAGGTGGACTTCATCGAGGCGGGTGGAATCGGAACCCTCCAGGTCCAGGTGGTGGCGCTCAATGGGGTGTCCAATTCCTTGGGTTTGGCATTCGGCATCGAAGGGTGCATGGTGGATGATGCGTGCAATTACAACCCCGCCGCCACGTGCGAGGATTACTCCTGCGCGTACGATGATGACCAAGACGGGTTGTGCGACAACGCGGACGCGTGCACTGATCCGGCCGCGTGCAACTACGACGACGATGAAAATGTGGCCTGCACGTACTTGGACGCCAATGGCGTTTGCGGCGGTGACTGCGCAGTCGACTTGGACGGCGACGGCATCTGCGACGACGTGGATCCCTGGCAGGGCACAATGTTCACCCAAATCGTGAGCCCTGATTTCAACAATGCGGGGAATTGGGACAACGGTTTGCCCAGCCCGACGAACCCCGGCTTCCTCCCGAATGGCAAGTACGCGGAAGTGCTGCCTGACAGTTCGGTCTTTTGCGAATTCGATTTGCACGTCACAGGCCAATTGATGATCCAGGGCGCCCTGCAACTCGCCTCCGGTCACCTCGTGAACTATGGCACGATGTCGCTCTCGGCAACCGGGATGCTCGTCATCGAAGGCACCTCATCGTTCACGAACCACACGTCGTTCACGAACGGCGGTTTCGTGGAAATCATGAACGACGGGGTGTTTAATGCAGGCACCGGCACGATCACCAACAACAGCGGCATCGAGAATTTCGGCACAGTCACCAACGCCGGCACGATCACCAACTCCAACACCGGTTCCATCAACAACGGAGGGACCTTGGCGAATAGCGGTACGGTGAACGTTTGCGCCGGCGAATACAGCGGAACAGCCCCTGAGGGAAATTCCTTGGTCGCGCTCGACGGTTGCGGTGTCTGCGGCGGCAGCGGGTCGGACGCAGACGGCGACGGCCTTTGCGATGACGCGGACGCGTGCACGGATCTGACCGCTTGCAATTACGATGATGACGAAAATGAATCGTGTGCCTACTCGGACGCCACCGGCGTTTGCGGCGGTGACTGCGCAGTCGACTTGGACGGCGACGGCATCTGCGACGACGTGGATCCCTGGCAGGGCACAATGTTCACCCAAATCGTGAGCCCTGATTTCAACAATGCGGGGAATTGGG
>JAUICJ010000043.1 GCA_030427925.1 Bacteroidia bacterium
CTGAAGGTCCACGTCCAGTCCGCCGCTCCGTCGATGGTGGGCAGGGCCACGGTCATCGGCGAGCAGGCAGAGTCGGCTTCGAGGGCAAAGTCGAATTGGGCTTGCGGGTAGATCGTCACTTCCTCGGTGCGCGTGTCCTGGCAACCGAGCGGGTGGGTGACGGTCAGGGCGATGGTCGACAGTTCCACATCCGCTCCGCCAGCCAAGGTCAGGCTGAGGGTTTCCGAGGGCTGTGCGGTCCAAGTGGTGCCGTCGCTTGCGGTGAAGTCGTAGGTGGCGCCGGGTGTGCTGGTGTTCGTCACGGCCACGGCGAAGGGCGCGCAGCCCGCCGTTGCGTCCAAGTCAAAGTCCGCCACGGGTTGGGGCTTGACGTGGATGGTTTCTGCGTGGGCATCGGTGCATCCGAAGGCGTTCGCGCCGGAAGCTTCCACGGTGAACGAGGCGAGGGTGTTGCCTGCGTTCGTGAAGGTGTGTTCGGTGGCTGAAGCGGGTGCGGTCGACCCGTCGCTGAAGGTCCACGTCCAGTCCGCCGCTCCGTCGATGGTGGGCAGGGCCACGGTCATCGGCGAGCAGGCAGAGTCGGCTTCGAGGGCAAAGTCGAACTGGGCTTGCGGGTAAATCGTCACTTCCTCAGTGCGCGTGTCTTGACAACCGAGCGGGTGGGTGACGGTCAGGGCGATGGTCGACAGTTCCGCGTCCGCGCCCCCGGCCAAACTCAAGTTGATCGATTCCGACGGCTGAGCGGTCCAAGACGACCCATCGCCTGCCGTGAATTCATAGTTCGCACCGGGCGAACTCGTGTTCGTCACGGCCACGGCGAAGGGCGCGCATCCGGCCGTTGCGTCCAGCTCAAAGTCCGCCTGCGGTTGAGGCTTGACGTGCACCGTTTCCGCATGGGCATCGGTGCATCCGAAGCTGTTTGCGCCGGATCCTTCCACGGTGAACGAGGCCAAGGTGTTGCCTTCGTTCGTGAAGGTGTGCTCAGTGGCCGAAGCGGGAGCGGTGGACCCGTCGCTGAACGTCCACGTCCAGTCGGCCGCTCCGTCAATCGCGGGCAGGGCCACCGTCATGGGCGAGCAGGCCGAGTCCGCCTCGAGCGCGAAGTCGAACTGGGCTTGGGGGTAGATCGTCACTTCCTCGGTGCGCGTGTCCTGGCATCCGAGCGGATGGGTCACGGTCAGCGCGATGGTGGACTGTTCCACGTCCGTGCCCCCGGCCAAACTCAAGTTCATCGATTCCGACGGCTGAGCGGTCCAAGACGACCCATCGCCTGCCGTGAATTCATAGTTCGCACCGGGCGAACTCGTGTTCGTCACGGCCACGGCGAAGGGCGCGCATCCGGCCGTTGCGTCCAACTCAAAGTCCGCCACGGGAACCGGTTTCACAGGCACTTGCAAGTTGGCAGACCCACCGCAGCCGTAGCTGTTCGATCCGCTGAGGCTCACTTGGTAATTCACCAAGTCATTGCCCGCATTTTCGAAGGTGTGGCTGGGAGCGGCATCCGTTGACGTGTTGCCATCGCCAAATTCCCAAACGGGGTTCAACAGGCCATCCACTGCGTCAAAGTCCACGGCGTAAGGCGTGCATTCGGCATCCAACGCGTCGCCGAGGCTGAAGGACGGGCTGGGCAAGACCTGAACCGTTTCCGTCTGGACATCGGAACATCCCAGCACGTGCGTGGCGGAGAGTTCCACCTCAAAGCTGCTGACCCCCGTGCCCGTGGTGAACGACAGGTCGACCTGTTCGCCGCTGGAGAGGGCATGGGTTTGGCCTGTGGACGTCGTCAGCGTGTAGGCAGAGGCTTGATGACCCTGGTTGTAGAAGGTGACTTCCAACGGATCGCATCCCTCGACGCTGCTGAGGGCAAAATTCGCCATGGGCTGCGGCTTGACGTGCAACTGGCGCTCCACCGTCGCGCTGCATCCAAAGCTGTTTTCTCCCGTGAAGGAGACCGTGTATTGGGCCAAATCATCCGTCGGGTTCGCCCACAGGTGGAACGGCGCATTGTTCATCGAAACGTCGCCGTCACCGAAGTCCCAAGTGAAATTCAATGCTCCCGGCATGCTCGGCAGGAAGGTCATATACGGCGCGCAAATCGTATCGGTGGTGACGTAGAAGTTGTATTCCGGAACAGGCAACACCTCCACGTCAACTTCGGCCGTCGCGTCGCAGCCGTTGCCGGCCAAAGCCGTCACGGTGATCGTCGTTGCGACCGGGGAGGCTCCGTTGTTCGCCAAGGTGAACTGAGGCATGGTTTCCGTGGAGGTCCAACCGTTCGTGGCGCTCCATTCCAAACTTGTAGCACCGCTGGTTACGGTTTCCAACGGAATGTCAATCAGGCCGCACGTCGGTCCCGGAACATTCACCACGTCGATGGTCGCAGGGGCCAGGGCTTCGATGTTCAAGCTCGTTTCGCTGGCGCATCCATTGGAGGACTGGGCGCTGAGGGTCACCGTGTTGCTTGATGGCGCATAGGTGTGCACCGCATTGAGGTCGGCGGTCAGGCCGCCCGTACCGAGATCCAGCGCATAGGTGGCGGCACCATCGACCTCGCCCTCAAAGGCGACTTCGAATGGGGCGCAACCGGTGAGCGCAGACGCCGTCAGGCTGACCGTCGGAGCGGCTTGAATTTCGATGCTCTCTTCGAGGGTTTGCGAGCACAAATCCGTTTCCACCGTCAGCGTTACGGGGTACACCCCCGATGCGTTGAAGGCGTGGCTGGCGCTCAGGCCGCTTTGGGAGGTGCCGTCACCGAAGTCCCACGTCACGCTGGAAAGGGTTTGGCCTGCAGGAATCGTGGCCGTTCCCGTGAAATCCACAAGTTCGCCTTCGCAAGCGCTGCCTAGTGCGGAGGCGATGGCGACCGTGGCTTCCGGATAAATGGTCACGGTTTCAGACCTCGTTGCGTTGCATCCATTGGTTCCTATTCCGGTAACCGAGATGGTGTGCTCACCCTCGTTGCTCAAGGCAATGTTTGGCATGGAGAACCCGAATCCGAGGGGCAGGGTTTGGTTCAGAGGTGTGGTGAGTTGCCAGCTCGCAAAGTTCACCTCGGTGTCCGAAACCGATCCGGAAAGGGCCATCGGTCCACAGCCTTGCGTTTCGGACAAGGTCAACTCCATTTCCGGACGAGGCTTGACGAGGATGTTGATCGTTGTGGTGTCGCGGCATCCGACGGGATCGATGTCGCTGACGTAAATGTTGGTCACCGTTTGGACCCCGAGGTTCGTGAAGTGATAGCTCACCACCCCGTTGCTCGTCGGGATGAAGGAGGAGCCCAAACCGAAGTTCCAGAGGTTTTGGCCTCCGCCCGTTCCCGTTTGCTGGAACTGCATGCTCGAACCTTCGCACACTTGGGACCCGCCGGAAGTCAAGTTCGCCACCGGAGGAATGACCTCGAAGTTGCCCACCACGTCGCAACCGCCGTGGCTCAGCGTGATGCCGTAAGCGCCCGCTCCATCGGGGTAGGTGTGCGTCAACGGCGCATCGCCCGCGACCCAATCCACCAACTCAACGGGACTGCCATCTCCCCAATCGACGACGACACCCGACCAATCGGCAGCGGGCGTCACTTCGAGCTCAGGAGCTTCGGCATGGCAATCAGCCCAAGCCGGAGAATCCGTCGCCAAGCCATTGGCGTCGAGGACCTCGGGGCATTGAGCGAATGCCTGAAACGGTGCAACGGCTCCCACCACGGAGAGCACAATCGCAAAAAGGAGCAAACGGTTCATGCGCTTCTTTACGGAAAAGAGCGCCCCCGGGTTTCGTCCGGTGATTGAGGGGGGTCATTGAGGCCGTTCAGCCCCGCCGGTCACCTGGACCACAACCTCCGCAACGGCTGGGCAAATCGAGGCATTGCGCGCGGTCAACGGCAAGATCCCTGCCATGTGCTTCCGGTCCGTATGCGGGTATTCCCGGCACGCCTGCGGCCGGTGTTCGTAGACGGAACAGCGGTTGTCTTCCAGGTCCAAAAACGGGCACGGCGCCCCCCGAAACACCCAGTCCCCATCCTCGTCCATCCGAAGGTGCGCGTCGATGAGGGCGCCGGGCTTCACCCGCAGGTGCTTCGCGAGCCGGTCGAGGTCGCGTTCGCGGATGATGGGGCTGGTCGTCCGACAGCAGTTGCCGCAGGTCAAGCAGTCCATGCGTTCGAAGGCCGCCTCGTGCGCCGCGTGGAACCGCTCGTCGAGGTCCTTCGGCGGCTTCCGCTTCCATTTTTGGAACTGCGCTTTGATGCTGCGTTGCGCGGTGGCCGCGGCCTGCAGGGCGTCCCGTTGTTCGTCCGTCATCGCGGATCGCGGAAGGCCGGGTTGTGGATGAACACCGTGTCGGTGAGGGTGTGGAGGAAGGCGATGAGGTCCGCTTTTTGGACTGGGCTCAAGGCCAAACCACCGGTCGTGTACTTCATAAACGGGTCGATGGTGCTCGAAGGCACGCCGCCCGAATTGTAGTGCTCGATGACCTCCTCCAGCGTGGCAAACCGCCCGTCGTGCATGTACGGCGCCGAAAGCGCCACGTTCCGCAGGGTCGGCGTCTTGAACCGGCCCGAATCCAGCGGCATGCCCGTCACGCCCGCGAGTCCCGGATCGGCTTCGAACGACGCGTCGAGGCCGTTGTTCCGGAACAGGTGGTCGGTGAACAGCGTTCCCGCTTCGTTGTGGCAATGGAAGCAGTCGCCCCCGAATTGCCCGCCGGGCGTGGTTTCCGGGTCGCCGCCTTCGCGCAGGAACATCTCGTATCCGTTGAATTCACTGTCCGTCAGGCTTGTTTCGCCCCGGCGCCAGCGGTCGTATTTGGAGTCCTTGGAAATCAGGGTGCGCACGAATTGGGCGAGGGCTTTGGCCGTCCGTTCTTGGGTGATTTCGGGGTCGCCAAACGCCGCGCCAAATCGGCCAGGGTAGTCGGGGTCTGCTTCAAGGCGGGCCAAGGCTTCGTGCCAAGGCAGGGCCATCTCGTCGGGATGGGGGATGGGGATTTGGACTTGATCCTCCAGCGTCACCGAACGCCCGTCCCAAAAGAAACTCGGCGACCACCCCACGTTCACGAGCACCATGGAATTCCGCACACCCTGCGCGCCGCCCACCCCAGTGCTCACGGGCGCCGGATCGGAAAACGACGCGCTCGGCAAGTGGCACGAGCCGCACGAAACGGTCCCGTCCGCCGACAAGTTCGGATCCCAAAACAAGTACCGCCCCAACTCCACGCCCTCCACCGTCATCGGGTTGTCCGCCGGGATGTCCATCGGCGGGAAAAACGCAGGAATGTCCAAGTCGTAGGGCGTCGGCTCCGGATAGCAGTCCGCGCACTCCACCGGATCCGTGCAGCGGCTGCAGCCCACTGCGCACACCACCACCGCGGTCACCCACATCAACCGGTTCATTTCACCAGGTGCCACGAGGCGGCGATGTTGTCCATGAGCGCGAACGCAAGCGTGTCACCGGGTCCGTTGTGCGTGATGGGGTAGTCGATGACGTTGATGGGCTCGGTTGCGTAAAGTGCTTGCGCGGCATCGAACTGCAGCTGCATCGCTGTGGGTTGTTGTTCCCAAATCCACAGGTCGTTCTCCAACTCGAACGTCACCACTCGGTAACTGCTGTCCGTGCCGCAGTGGTAGGCAATCGGCTCGCTCAGCAGTTCGCTGCCGACCGCGCCCGCTCGGCCTTCATACTTAAAAAAGATGTACCCCGTGAGCCACGTCCAAAACATGCCCGCAGACCCTTCAACGCTGAGCGGGTTGTCGTTCGGGAAATCGGAGGGGCTGACCTGGCCATTGATGTCGGGAGGAAGGCCGAGGCCGAAGCGAATGGCGTTGTATTGGCCGGTAGGAAACGGTTCCACGATGCGCGGAGCTTCCACCGAAAAGTCGACCAAATTCACCTCGTATTCCCGGTCGTTCCCAATCCATTCGCCTGATGGATCGCGCAACTCCACACGGCTGATGTAGGCTTGGAGGTTGTGCAGTTGAACGGGGTGTCCCGCGTAATCCACCGCCACGTCACCGAGCGCATACGGTTCGCCTTCCCAGGTCGCTTCGACGTCCAACCGCAACGTTCCCGTGTTGATTTGGTTGGTGAAATACGGGAACGAACATCCCGCAACGAGGAGGACAGTGACCGCAGCAAGGCCGACCATGATGTTGTTCGTTTTTTTCATTTTCCGAGCATGTTGAAGGTGAAATCGCGCCGTTTCCAAAGGTAAGATCCCTAAATTGGCGAAATGTTGCTTCCCGGTCAAGAACCGGCGTCACCCCTCACAACAAATGAAAAATCCCGGTTCTTTTCTCATCATCAGCGCTTCGGCTGGCTCCGGCAAGACCTTCCGATTGGTGCAGGAATACTTGATGTGTTGCTTGCGCTCGGCCGAGCCGGACTACTTCCGCCGCATCCTCGCCATCACGTTCACGCGGAATGCGGCCATGGAGATGCGCGAGCGGATCCTCGCGGGCATCGATGAAGTGGCGCGCGCGGACGGGGATTTGTACGCCACGATCGAGGCGGCGATGGGCCTGGAGCCGCGGATTTTGCAGCAGCGGGCGGTGGCCGTGCGGCGGACGATGTTGCACCGGTACGAGGATTTTTCCGTGATGACCATCGACAGCTTCGTGAGCCGGTTGGTCCGGAGTTTTGCCCGGGAGCTCGCGCTGGAGGAGGATTTCCGGGTGGAGCTTTCCCTGGACCAAATGGTCGAAGGTGCCGTCGACCGACTCCTCGAAAAAGTGGGCCACCCCGACCACCCGGAGCTCTCCGAAATGATGCTCCAGTTCACCCGGCGGTTGTTGGTCGAAGAGCAGGACATCCGGTTGCGCAAGCAGCTCGTCGAGTTCGGGAAGTTGCTCGGGGACGAGCGGTCGCTCGCGGATTTGGACGCGCTGGAGCGCGAGGACGAACACGGCAACCCGGTTTTCACGCCGAAGTACTTCATTGACCTGCACGACCTCTTGGCCCAGCGGAACAAGGCCCGCCGCCTAAAAATGAAGCAGCTTGCCCAAGCGGCGCTCGACGCCATCGATGCCAACGGGTTGTCCGCCAAGGACTTTTCAAGGGGGCTCCTGCCGGGTTGGCTGAAGCGGTTGACCGCGAAGGGAGACGGATTCAAGCACCTCGCGAGTGCGATGTTGGCGGGGCAATTTGAGGCGCAGGTGTTCACGCGGAAGGGCGAGTCGGCGGGGGTGCTGGCGTCAGTGGATGCCGCGCTGCCGGCGATCATGGAAGCGCGGGACTTTCATGAGCGGGAGTTTGTCGGGGGTTTGGCCCCGGTGAATCGGCTGCTCATGAAGCTGGAAAACAAGGTGTTCTACATCGGCTCCTTGGTCGCACTGCGCGCGGAACTCAAGGCCTTCGAGGTCGAGGAAAATGCGCGGCTGCTGCAGAGCCTGAACGCGCACATCGCGCACATTGTCCAAAACAATCCCACGCCGTTCATCTTCGAACGCCTCGGCGTCAAGTACAACCACCTGTTCATCGACGAGTTCCAGGACACGTCCATCACCCAGTGGCACAACCTCGTCCCGCTCGTGGCGGATTTGATCGCCGATCGGAACCAGTGCCTCGTCGTGGGCGATGCGAAACAAGCGATTTACCGGTGGCGCAACGGGGACTACCGGCAGCTCGAGCAGTTGCCCAAGCTCGTCGGGCGCAACCTCAGCCCGACGCTCCGGGAGCACGAGCTCAAGCTCAACGAAGAGCACCGCTACGACGCGTTGAACACGAACCACCGCTCGCGCCAGCACATCATCGCGTGGAACAACGCCCTTTACGAGGCGGTGCAGTCGGATTTGCGCCCGGATTTGGCCGCGGTCTATCGCGGCGGCCGGCAGTTCGCGTACACGGAGCAGCCCGGCGAGGTGAACGTCGAGTCGGTGGTGGTGGCGAACCGCGCGGAGTACGATGCGGCGAGCGTGGAGTGGGTGCTGCGGCGTTTGGTCCACTACATCGGAGGCCAAATCGAAACCCGCGAAGACGAAGACGGCACCCGCCACCACACCTACCACCGCGAAGGCGGCCTCGAACGCCGGTATCAACCCTCCGATTGCGCGGTCCTCGTGCGGACAAATGGCGAAGGCGCGGACATCGCGCGCGCCCTCCTCGCGGCGAACATCAAGACGTTCACGGACGACAGCCTGCAGCTCGGCCGGCACCCGGTGCCGCTCGGCGTGATCGCCCTCCTGCGTTCCATCCTCGAACCGAATCACTTCGGCCACGGCGTGCAATTCCTGCAGTGCCACTGCGCGCTCGACGCCACGGCCAGCGAAGCGGAATTGCTGGAACGGCATCGGAAAGAGGAGGCCTACCTGACCGCCGAAGGGGAGGAGCGAACCCGCATCGTCTTCGACCTGGAAGGCCTCATCGATGCGGTGTGTCCGACGTTGAAGCTCCGCGACTGGACGACCGAGCCGCTCGTGGGGCTCATCGGCCACATCATCGCGGAATTGGGCTGGGACCGGGGCCACCAAGCTTACGTCGAGGGGTTGCTCGAACTGGCGCAAGCGGTGAACCGAGCGGAAGAATCGGGCATTCCCGGGTTCTTGGAAAAGTGGGACCGCGACGGCTACAAATTGAGCATTCGTTCCGCCGAACAGCCCGAAGCCGTGCGCATCAAGACCATCCACAAAGCGAAGGGCCAAGCCTTCCCCGTGGTGCTGCTTCCGATCCGCGCGAAGGAGGGCAGCAACCGCTTCGAACGGCACCAACCCGTCGAGTTGGACGAGTCGCTCTTCGGGTTGCCGGTGGCGTTGTTCCAGCCGAGTGAACTCCAGGGAACGGTGCGCGAGGACGTCATGTACGACGAGTACCACAAGGAACTGCTGGATGAATTGAACGTGTTGTATGTGGGGATGACGCGGCCGAAGCACGCGATGGAAATCCTGTTCGGTTTGAAGCCGTTGCCGAAGGATCCCAAACCGCGGGAGGAGCAGGCGCCGTTCACCATCACCGAAGTCATGGAGCGCGCGGTGGAGCGGGCGTTTGGGCGTTCGTTGCGGGACGAGGAAGCGTGGGCGCATGAGCCCGCGCCGGGGGCGGTGGAACTCGACCCGGAGTTCAAGCCCGCGGTGCGGAAGGCCCGCCAGGCCACGGAGCAGCCCGTTGCCGTGCAGGTGGGAGGGCTTGTGCTGGGCGTGCCGGTGAAGGCGCTCGTGGTGGAGCCTGCGCGGGATTGGTGGTCGGGCGGCGGTTTGAGCGCGCGGCAGCGAGGGGATGCCTTGCACAGCGTGTTGGGCCAAATCCGCACCACCGCCGACCTGCCGCCCCTCATCCACCGCATTCGGCAGTCCCTGGCTTGGTCGGCCGATGACCGGGACTGGCTGGAGTCGACCTTGAATCGCCTCATCGAATCGGAGGCCCTCCGGCCGTTCTTCGCCGACGGGGTTGCGGTGGAACTTGAGCGTTCGTTTTGGCTTCCCAGCGGCGAGATCGGTCGGCCCGACCGGGTGGTGCGCACCGACGAGGGCTGGGCAGTGCTCGATTACAAAACGGGCGCGCCCGCGAAGAAGCACCATGCACAAGTCCGCGCCTACATGGAAGCGGTGGCGGGCGATGGCGGCGAGCCCGTTCGGGGCTTGCTGTACTACACGGAAACGGACGAACTCGTGGAAGTGACGCGGTGAACGCAAACTCGCTCGGAGTTGTTAATTTGGCTGCACAAACCGAGCGCCATGAACCGTTTCCTCGCCCTGTTCCTCGTCCTGAGTGGCCCGTTGTCCGCCCAAAAGGGGATGCCCGTTCCGGCGCCTTCCGCCCAGCCCCCGCAGCGCGCCGCGGCTTGTGCACCAGCAACGGCCCTTCGCGACCTCGAATGGAACAACGTGCGGGCGCTCATCGAAAACGGGGGGTCGCTGTGGTACGACCGGGCCATCGACAAGGGGGCGTTCATGGTGCCGAAGGAAGACGGGGTGAGCGTGGTGTACGGTGGGGCCTTGTGGCTCGGCGGCATCAGCCCGGACCAGCAGTTGAAGCTCGCGGCGGTGCGGTATCGGACGACGGGGAATGATTTTTGGCCCGGTCCGCTGACGAACGACGGGTCGGCAGAAGTGGATCCGAGCACCTGCAGCGAGTACGATCGGTTCGTCATCTTGCAGCGTGCGGACGCGATGCGCCATCGGCAATACTTCGACTGCGTGGGGGATCCGGAATGCGATTTGGCCGAGGAATTCCCCAACGGATACAGCATCCCGAGCTACTTCTTCGACTACCCCGCGCACGGCAACGTGGCCCTCGACCAGGACTATTACCTCTCGCCCTTCTACGATTACAACGGCGACGGCTTTTACGACCCCGCGGCGGGCGACTACCCGTGGTACGACTTCTTGCAGGAAATCGACTGCGGACAGCGCCGCCGCGAGGACCCGGTTCCGTTGTACGGCGACCAAACGTTCTACTGGATTTTCAACGACAAGGGCAACGTCCATTCCGAGTCGCAAGGCGAGCCCATCGGGATGGAAGTGCGCGCTCAGGCGTTTGCGTTTTCGACGAACGATGAGGTGAACAACATGCAGTTTTACAACTACGTGTTGATCAACCAGGGGACCCAAACCCTGACCCAAACCTATTTCGCCCAGTGGGTCGACTGCGACCTCGGCGGCCACGTGGACGATTACGTGGGCGTCGACGTGCGGCGCGGCCTCGGTTACGCGTACAACGGCGATGCGTTTGACGAGCCGACGTCCTACTCGTTGGGCTATGGGGAGAACCCGCCGGCCATGGGGGTGGACTTTTTCGAAGGGCCCTACCAGGATGCGGATTCGGTGGACAACCCGCTGACCGAGGTCTTTTCCGATGCGGTGGACTCGCTCGGCATCCCGTACGAGGGCATCGGCATCGGCTACGGCGATGGGGTGGTGGACAACGAGCGGTACGGCATGCGGAAGTTCCTGTACTACAACTGGAACGCCGGCATCAACGGGCAGCCGACGCTAGCCGCTCAGTACTACAATTACATGCGGGGCTACTGGAAGAACGGGCAGCGCATGGCGTACGGCGGGGATGGGTTGACGCCCGCTACGGGGGCAAACCTCGACATTCCAGCGGATTACATGTTCCCGGGGGACACCGACCCGTTTGCCTGGGGCACGCAAGGCGCCAACGTCGAGCCGTGGACCGAGGTCAGCTCGGGCAACCCGCCGGGCGACCGGCTCTTCCTGCAAAGTGCGGGGCCGTTCACGTTGGCGCCCGGGGATTACAACAACATCACGGTGGGGATGGTGTGGGCGCGCGCTTCGAGCGGCGATCCGTTCCAAAGCGTTGAATTGCTGCGCATCGCCGACGACAAGGCCCAAGCCCTGTTCGACAACTGCTTCGAAATCGTCAGCGGTCCGGATGCCCCGGACGTGCTCGTGCAGGAACTCGAGAACGAGCTCATCCTCTACTTGACGAACAACAACCCGCTTTCGAACAACTTCGAAGAGACGTACACTGCCCTCGACCCGTCCATTCCGAAGACGTTGCAGGATGGGACGTCGTTGACGGATGCGGAGCGGAGTTATGCGTTTGAGGGGTATTTGGTCTACCAACTCGCCGACGCTTCCGTGAGCGCTACGGAACTGGGGGATGTGGACCAAGCGCGGCTCATCGCGCAATGCGACATCCAGAATGGCGTGGATTTGGTCATCAACTACGTGTTCGACGAGGAGCTCGCTCAGCCCGTGCCCACCCTGATGGCGCAAGGCGCGAACGAGGGGCTCCGCCACAGCTTCCGCGTGACGACGGATGCCTTCGCCCAAGGGGACAACGCGCTGGTGAACCACAAGACCTACTACTTCATGGTGCTGGCCTACGGGGTGAACGAATACGCTCCGTTCGATCCCATCACCGGAACGGGACAGGACGAAGTGTTCAAAGCGTCTCGGAAAGCAGCGGTGGGCTCCCTCCGCGCCTACAGCGGCGTTCCGCACGATCCGGCTCCGGAAGCGGGCGGCACGACGCAATACGCGGAGTACGGCAGCGGCGTTGAGATCACGCGCCACGAAGGCAAGGGCAACGGGCGCAACCTGTTGGACTTGACGCCGGAGAGCGAGGCGTACATCCTCGAGAACAACATCGCTGAGGAGCTGACGTACGCGGCGGGCGCAGGTCCGATTGACGTGCGCGTGGTCGACCCGTTGCGGGTGACGGCGGCGGACTACGAGTTCCGCATGGCGCCAGACGATGCCGACCTCGAAGACGGCAACGCCTTCTGGACGCTGACGAACTTGACGATGCTCAACGACAGCGACCCGACGAACGACTTCAAGGCGGTGCACGAGTCCACGAAGAGCATCGCGGTGCTCAACGAGGAGCTCCTGCTCGATTGGGGCTTGTCGATCACGGTGCAGCAGTACGACTACGTGGACAACTTCACCGAGCCGCTCGAAAGCGACATCGTCTTTGACGACCCGACGCGCCCGTGGCTGCAAGGCCTGCCCGACGGTGAGGGCTTCAACCCCTTGAACTGGATCCGCTCCGGCAACCAGGAGGGCGATGCGGACGTGGAAGAAGAAGTCGTCTACAACGACTACGACACCGGCAATCCCATCGACGAGGACGAGGCCTACGAAAGCATCCTCGGCGGCACGTGGGCACCTTACCGCTTGGTGTCGTACACGGACCCCGCGGTCACCCTCGTAACGGGGGAGACGGTTGCCCTGCCCAACGTGGCCCCGACGCTCGACGGCTTCGACGGCTACATCTCGCCCTTCAACCAACTCCGCGGACTCAATAACGTGGACGTGGTCCTGACGAGCGACAAGAGCAAGTGGACGCGTTGCCCTGTGCTCGAGATGCAGGCGAACGAACTGCTCGCTGCGAAGCAAACCGACGACGAAGACAACGTGGACCCCGAGAAATTGCGGTTGCGCCGTCACTATTCCGTCGACAAGAACGGCCGTGTGCCGGGCGATGCCGGCTACAACGCCAGCGAGGGCAACCCCGGTGGGCAGCCCATCGGCATGGGTTGGTTCCCCGGTTATGCCATCGACCTGAACACCGGTGAGCGCCTCAACATGGCGTTCGGTGAGGACTCGTGGTTCTCGGCGGACAACGGCGACGACATGATTTGGAACCCATCGTCAAGCCTCAACTATGCAGGCGGACAGCACTGGATCTACGTGTTCAAGAACTCGCGTTCGGAAGAAGGCACCGACAACCGCATGCCGGTGTACGACGGAGGCCAATACCTCTACGACGCCTTGGAAGTCGAGCCCTCCACCACGAACATCCGCCGGGTGTTCCGCTCGTGCACCTGGGTCGGTTCGGCCATCTTGAACCCCGACTTCGAATTGCTGCCCATCGAGGACGGACTCATCCCCAACGACGTCCGCATCAA
>JAUICJ010000009.1 GCA_030427925.1 Bacteroidia bacterium
CGTCGCAGTCGTAGTGGGTCGCCGCGAACGTGCACGAACCGGCATCGGTTGCACTCGCATTGTAGTTGCAGGCGGTGTTGTCTTGGCAGCCGACGACTTCGAGTTCATCGCAGACGCCGTCTTCGTCGGAGTCGTTGAGGCAGTTGCCGTCGCAGTCGTAGTGGGTTGCCGCGAACGTGCAGGAGCCGGCATCGGTTGCCGTTGCGCTGTAGTTGCAGGCGGTGTTGTCCTGGCAGCCGACGACCTCGAGTTCATCGCAGACGCCGTCTTCGTCGGTGTCGTTGAGGCAGTTGCCGTCGCAATCGTAGTGGGTCGCCGCGAACGTGCAGGAACCAGCATCGGTTGCCGTTGCGTCGTAGTTGCAGGCGGTGTTGTCCTGGCAGCCGACGACTTCGAGTTCATCGCAAACGCCGTCTTCATCGGAGTCGTTGAGGCAGTTGCCGTCGCAATCGTAGTGGGTCGCTGCATAGGTGCAAGCGCCCAAGTCGGTGGCGTTCGCGTTGTAGTTGCACGCGGTTTGGTCCAAACACCCGACAACCTCAAGCTCATCGCAAACGCCGTCTTCGTCCGTGTCGTTGACGCAGTTGCCGTCGCAGTCGTAATGGGTGTCCGGGTAGGTGCAGGAGCCAGCATCGGTTGCCGTTGCGCTGTAGTTGCAGGCGGTGTTGTCCTGGCAACCGACGACCTCGAGTTCGTCGCACACGCCGTCTTCGTCGGTGTCGTTCAAGCAATCACCTGCGCAGTCGTAGTAGGTATCTGGGTAGGTGCATGCGCCGGCGTCCGTGGCCGTGGCGTTGTAGTTGCAGGCGGTGTTGTCTTGGCAGCCGACGACTTCGAGCTCATCGCACACGCCGTCTTCGTCGGTGTCGTTGAGGCAGTCGCCAGAGCAGTCGTAATGGGTCGCGGCATAGGTGCAGGATCCCGCGTCCGTGGCCGTTGCGTCGTAGTTGCAGGCGGTGTTGTCTTGGCAACCGACGACTTCGAGTTCGTTGCACACGCCGTCGCCGTCCGTGTCGTTGATGCAGTCGCCGGCGCAGTCGTAGTAGGTCGCAGCATACGTGCAAGACCCCGCGTCCGTGGCGGTCGCATCGTAGTTGCAGGCGGTGTTGTCTTGGCACCCGACGACTTCGAGTTCATCGCAGACGCCGTCTTCGTCGGTGTCGTTGAGGCAATTCCCGTCGCAGTCGTAATGGGTGTCTGCGTAGGTGCAAGAACCCGCCGTAGTTGCGCTCGCGTCGTAATTGCATGCCGCCTCGTCCATGCAGCCGATGCCGTTGGAGTAGCAAGAGGACGTTTGGGTGATGCTGATGTCGTAGGTCACGGCCGCAGCCCCGCTTCTTCCATTGTAGAAGGAGAAGTTCCAAGTTCCAGATCCAGACAAACCGCTGCCCGCGAGGTCAATGGTCGCCACATACGTTCCCGCAGTCGAGCTTTCCCAAGAACTCGGCCAGGCTCCTCCGAACAGATCCGTGCACGACGTGCCCACGTTGAACCCCCCAAAGTCGGTGCAGTTCCCGCTGGGGTCGGTTATCTGCATGAGCAAATCGGCTGCCTCTGTGCCCGAGCCGCTCGGCGTCCAGTCAACGGTGAATTCGAGCAGGGGTTCCACCGCTTCGACGTTGCTGACGTTGACGGAGTATCCACTTGCGCCAGTCGGAGAGAGTGTGGGGAGGTTGATGGTCGAAGACCATTCGCCAGTTTCAGCCGAGGAGAAGCAGCTGCCATCGTCGGTGGCCGCTACCGGGTTATAGTTGCACGCGCTTGCATCTGTGCAGCCGGTGGAAGTGCCTGTGCATATGTCGTTGAAGGTGAATCGGGTTTGGGCTGAAGCCGGAACGCCATCGCCGTTGTACACCCGAAGCGCCCATTCTCCATTGCCTGTTAGGCCATACCCACTCAAATCGATTGAAGCAGAATAATAACCGTCTGCCGTGCTGGACCAGCTGGCAGGCCACGCGGACCCAGATGCATAGGTGCATCCACCCAAAGGCAAGTTGGCACCGAATTGAACGCACGAACCCGAGGGGGTGTATAACTGGTACATCAGTTGGTTAGGAGATGCGTTACCCGTTGAACTGTTCCAAACCAATTCCACCCCGACAGTGCTTAACGTGCCCGATAACACTTCAGTTGTGTCTGCTCTTCCGTACAATGTGCTGCCAGAAAGGAATATGTTGTTGGCGGTGAACACGTGCGTACTGGAACACGTGCACGGCTCGCCAACGCCGGGGTACGAACAAGAACCGTCGTCGATGGTTGCTCCCGCATCGTAGTTGCACGCTTCGGAATCCGTGCACCCGCTGCAGGAGGAGTCGTCCCCCCCACAAACTCCGCAGTTGTCGTCGGTGGCGCAAGACCCGTCGTCCACCGTCGCGCTGGCGTCGTAGTTGCACGCGCTCGCGTCCATGCAGCCACCGCACGAAGCATTGCCGCCTCCGCAAACGCCGCAATCGTCCAACGTGGCGCACGTGCCATCGTCTACAATGGCCGTCGCATCGTAATTGCAGGCGCTCGCATCCGTGCAACCGTAATATCCTTCGCTCGTCACCAAATTTCCACACGCAGCGATGCAGCTGGGGTAGGGGTTTTGCTCCAAGGCCTCGGCCTTCACAATCGGATGGAATTCCAACGTTACCGAGCCGCCGGAGATGGCGTGGCAGTAGCTCATGATCGTGCCCACTTGGGCCGTCGGGTTGTCCGTGTAAGGCGAACAGTCGGTGTCGTTGTCTTCGAGGTTCGCGCAGTTGTCGATGGGCCCGACCGACCAGCCGCACCAGTGCGTGTGGTGCGCGCCGAAGTTGTGGCCGATCTCGTGCGCCACCACGTTCAGGTTCCACGCGTAGGTTCCGGCCGTGTACGAACTCGTGCCGTCGAGGTAGGCACTGAATCCCGCGCCGTAATCCCCGAAGGGGTAGCACAGCACGTCCACGTAGGCGATGCCGCCCGTGCCCGTGTTCGCTCGCTTCGTGAGGAGGTGGCAGAGGTCCCAGTTTTGGGACGTGAAGGGGGCGTCGTTGTACCACGTCAGGCGGAACTCATTGAGCATGTTGCCCGCGTCGCCTATGAAGGCCGCGTACGGGTCGACCACTTCCCAAATGTGCAGGTAGGTTGCGCTCAACGTGACCGTGTTGCCCAGTTCCGACTCGTAGATTGCACTGACGCCCGCGAGCATCGCAAGGGCCCATTCCGACGCTTCCGCGTAGCCCGGGAACGTTTGCCACGTGCTGTAATCAATGTCCAGTCCCATTTCGACGCAGACCGGCGTGGGGTTCGCGCCGGTGGCGGGGGAGGATGCGCGGTGCGGGTTTTGGTCCGAGGCCAAATCGTCCACGCCACAAGAAAACGTCAAATCCATCCGGTTGTCCGCCGTCCGGAACAGCGCGTGCAAATCGCCGTAACCCGCGCCGATCGCAGGCGACACCTCCCACTGCTCGCCGTTCATCCGGAACGTCGCCAGCACGTGATCCGCCATCACGTTCACCACGCCGCTCACGCCCTCATTCACCACGCGGTACGAAATCAACTGCGGCCGGTACACCTCACTCCGCTCTCCGTCCGCCGTGGTTCGCCCGACCACCAAGTCCGGCTGGAAGGCCAAAAACGACTCCAGCTGCAACGTCACCTCCCCACCTTCGGGCGTCGGCAGCGTCAGTTCCCAGCGGTTCGGCTTGCGCTCCCGAACGAACGCGAACTGCTCCGCGTCCAGTGCCAAACCGACCGCGTTTTCCGCCCGGCGCGTCGGACGCATCGGCTCCGGCAAGTCCGTCGCTTTGAAAAGCCGGTGGACGCCCACCCAACGGGTCGCTTCGCCTTCGATGGCGATGTCCCATTCGGGGGTAAGGCTCACCGTTTCAACCTCCGGGGACTCCAGGATGGTGACGGATTCGATTTGGGCAAAAGCGGAGGGGCCGAGGATCAAAATCAACGCGATTTTGACGCCCCAGGTGGCGAATGATTTGGCTGTCATGGGTTAAAAATAACCCGTTGACTTTTATTTGAACCTGTTCAGACTCATTTATTGCGGACACGGCAACCCGAATGCCCCGAGCAGGACCAGCAAATCCCCGATGTTCGTCAGCCCATCGTTGTTCGCATCGCCCGGACACGGCGGCGTCACGCACCCGAAATCGCCCAGCAGCACCAAGACGTCCGCCACGCTGACCAAATTGTCCCCGTTCAGATCGCCCGTACACCCCGCACAGTCTGCAAATTCGCACGACCCGTCATCGATGCTCGCCCACGGTTCGAAATTGCACGCGCTCGAATCCGTGCAGCCCGAACAGGTCTCGTAATCGCAGGTGCCATTATAAAGTGTCACCGCGGGATCGTAGTTGCACGCGTTGGGGTCGTCGCACCCCGCGCACGAATCGTATTCGCACGTTCCGTCATCGAGGGACGCAAGCGGGTCGAAGTTGCAGGCCACCTCCGTCGTGCATCCCGCGCACGACACGTACTCGCACGAATCGTCGCCGATGGTGGCGGCCGGGTTGTAGTTGCAGGCCAGCAAGTCCGTGCAGCCCGAGCAGGTTAGGAATTCGCACGAACCGTCATCGAGGGTGGCGAGGAAGTCGAAATTGCAGGCGCCCGGATCCGTGCAGCCCGCGCAGGTCAAGTAGTCGCAGGTGCCGTCGTCCACGTTCGCTTGGAAGTCGTAGTTGCAGGCCGCGGGGTCGGTGCAGCCGTTGCACGAGCCGTATTCACAGGAGCCGTCGTCCTCGGTGGAGGCGGGGTTGTAGTTGCAGGCCTCGGGGTCCGTGCAGCCGGGTGGGGGCGTGCTGAGGCAGAGGTTGAAGAACGAGAGGTTCACCGTGTACTGCATGGCCGGGCTTGCGGACCAGCCGTTGGTCAGGGCGACCGTCCAGTTGCCTTGGCCCGTCACGTCGTTCGCGATGATGACGCTGCTCGCGTAGGTGCCGCTGGTGGAGGTGGTCCAGGTGGGAGGCCAAATCCCCGCCACGTCACACGACGACGCCACGTCGAACCCGCCCACGGTTTGGCATACCCCATCCGGCCCGGTCAACGTCACCCGCAAGTCCGACAACTTCGCGTTCGGATCGCCCGGCAAATTCGTGTACATCACCGTGGCATACATCGCCGCCAACGTCCCCACGCCCGCCACCGTCGTCGAAACGGTCTCGCCACCGGCCAGCGCCACGTCCCAAGTCAGTTCCGCCTCGCAATCGCAACCGCCCCCGCCCGGCGCATAAAAGCACGATCCGTCATCCTCCGTCACGGCGGGGTCGTAATTGCACGCCAACTCGTCCGAACACCCCACACACGAAGTGCCGTCCCCGCCGCACTCCCCGCACGCATCCAACACCGCGCACGACCCGTCATCGAATTCCGCTTCCGGATTGTAATTGCAAAACGCGGGATCCATGCACCCGTACACCGCGCAGTTCGTCGCGTACGTGTCGCAGACGGTGTGGCAGTACCCGTCCGCATTGAGGGTCGGAATGAGCGCGATGGTCTTCACGGTGGGGTGGAAAATGAGGTTCACCGAGCCGCCCCCGATGGCGTGGCAATAGCTCATGATCGTGCCGACTTGCGGCGTCGGGTTGTTCACGTAGCCCGCGCACGGACCTTCCAGCGAGCCGCAGTTGTCGATGGGGCCGCCGGGCCAGCCGCACCACTGCGTGTGGTTCGCACCGAAGTTGTGCCCGAGTTCGTGCGCCACCACGTTCAGGTTCCAGCTGTAACCGCCCGTGTAGGAAGAAGTGCCGCTGAGGTAGCTGGAGAAGCCGACTGCAAACTGGTTGCTGCACACCACGTCGAGGTAAGCGATGCCGCCGGTTCCCGTGTTCGTCCGCCGGGTCAGCAGGTGAACCAAATCCCGATCAATCCCCGAAAGCGCCGGGTTCGACACCCATTCCGACCGGAACGCGTCGAGCATGCTGCCCGCGTTTTGGACATACGCCGCGTACGGATCCGTCACCTCCCAAACGTGCACATAGCTCGCCTGCAAATTCACCAAGTTGCTCAGCTCATCCACATAAATCTCGTTCACCCCCGCCAACAACGCCAGCGCCCATTCCACCGTATTCGAGCATTGCGCCCCGAAGCTGTTGTACGTGTGGTGGTCGATGTCCAGCGCCACTTCAACGCATTCCACAACGGGATTCGCGACCGTCCGGGTGCCGGGCTGCGGTGCGCGCCTGCGCGTTTGATTGAAGGCCAAATCCTCCGCCGCACAACTGAAATTCGACTCCAACTTGCTGTCCGCCAGCCGGTACGTGGCGTGCAGCCCCCCTTCGCCGACCGGTGCGATCTCGAACACCTCCCCATCGAGCCGCAAGCTGCCCACGACCTCGTCGGCCATCAGCGCCACGATGCCGCCCGCTTGCGGATGCCGCTTCCCGTTTTCCAACAGCGCAATGACCCGAAACGTCTGCAGCTGCGGCGCCCAATGCGACTCCTTCAACCCGTCCGCTCCCGTGGTGCCCACCATCAAGTCCGGGCTGTAAGCCACAAACCGCTGCAATTCCCAAACGGCCTTCGGATGTCCCGGCACCGGCAAGATCAACTGCCACGTTTCCACATTCTCTCCGCGAATCGCCTTCAGTTGGTTCAAGTCGAGTCGCAATCCCACCGTCGATTCGTTGCTGACCGTGGGAATCTGCCCCGAATTCAACTCAACACGTTCCATCAAGTTCGATGGGAATTCCCAATGAGTGCACTGGGCATCAGCGGATTGAGGGATTCCCCAAGCCCCGAAAACACTAGAAAGAATGAACAGGGTGGCGGTTCTGATGGTCATGGTGGTAAGAAAATGGATGGGCTTTCCGATGGTACTTCGAAAGGTAATGCACGCGGCTTTATTTGGGTCTGGTTCGTTCAATTCGTCGATAATTGCCTAGTTTTATGGGATGAATCCGTCATTTCGTTGAATGAAACCTTCTCCATTGCTTTGCGTAAAGGAGAACGCTTCGTTTCTGCCTTGCCGTTTTTTGCGGTGCTTTTGGGATTGATTTTTCGCTGTAACGGCGTGATTTTATGACCAAAACACTTTACGGTGTGGATAAATGACGTATATTTATAAGACGAATCGATATACTCGAAGATGAAGAGTCACTTGAATCTTGCCGCCATGCAAAGAACTATCACCCTCGCCTTAGGCGTAATTCTGTCGGTCACGACTGCGCTTGCGACGTCCACAGGCTTCACCGTGGAACAGCACGCGACCTCGGAATATGGCACGACTTACCGCGTGTATGCGACCTTCGACGACCCGGGAGATTGGGTGTCATCGGTGTATGGAATTGCCGGTGATGAGGCCATATCCACAGGCACGAACATTCCAATGAGCATCATGCGTGAAGGGACTGCGACCATCTACCACACAGTCAACGCCTTCGGCTTGAACCCGAATTATGGACAGGAAATAAATGCCCTGTACGCGATGCTTCCCGACATCGATTTCGATAGTTGGCTGACCATTGGGGCGGAAAACAATTCTTCACCTGGACCGCAAGGTGCGGGCATGGCGGAAGCGTTTACCACGTTCAATCAGGGCATCGGTTTCGAAGACTGCGGAGGTGCTTGGTTTGTGGCAGGGAGCACTCCGAATCCTGCGTGGGAGGCAGGGGACGATTTAAAGGTGCTGGTGGCCCAAATCACGATGACCGATGATGCTTCAGGCAATCCGGGGCATTTCTCGTTCCAACTCAACTTGCAATGGAAGGACGCTTCGGGCACTGCGTTTTATTTCATTGGAGACCAAATGAGCTCTTCCGATTTCGTGGCGTCGGTTGTGCCGGGGTGCACCGATTCAAGCGCGTGCAACTACTCGGCTGCGGCAACCGAGGACGACGGCTCGTGCGAATTCACTTCGTGCTTGGGGTGCACCGATTCAGCGGCTTGCAACTACGACGCATCAGCAACCATCGACAACGGCCAGTGTGTGATCCCGGTCACAGCAGATTGTGAGGTTTGCAATGGCTCGGCCATCAGCGTGTTGGACGCAGATGGCGATGGCGTGTGCGACGGAGACGAAATCACCGGCTGCACGGACGAGGCGGCGTGCAATTACGATGCTACTCCGACGACGGATACGGACAATGCGTTGTGCAACTATGCCGATGGAGCTTGCGAGATCTGTTCAGGTGGCGCCGTGGTGTTGCAGGACGATGACCAAGATGGTGTGTGCAATGCGGATGAGATCGGTGGCTGCACTGACCAGGGCGCCTGCAACTTCTCCGCCTCCGCCACTGACGACGACGGTTCGTGCGAGTTCGCATCGTGTGCTGGTTGCACCAACAACCAAGCGTGCAATTACGATGAAACCGCGACCCTCGACGACGGTTCGTGCGATTTGATCACCTGCTACGGCTGCACGGACAGCGGCGCATGCAATTACACCGCAGGGGCGACGCAAGACGACGGTTCGTGCGAATTCACCTCCTGTGCCGGCTGCACGGACGCTGATGCGTGCAACTACGACGCAACGGCGACCATCGACGACGGCCAGTGCGCGGTGCCGGATGCTGCAGCGTGTGAAGTGTGCAATGGCGATGCCGTCATCGTGTTGGATGCGGACGGCGACGGCGTGTGCGATGCTGACGAAAGCACCGGTTGCACCGACGCTACCGCCTGCAACTACGACTCGAACCCCACCACGGACCCGGATAACGCAACGTGCGTCTACGCCGATGATGCGTGCGAAATTTGCCTCGGAGGAGCGGTCGTTTTGCAAGACGCAGACGGCGATGGGGTGTGCGATTCGGCTGAAGTGGACGGCTGCACCGACCAAGGGGCTTGCAACTTCAACGGCAATGCGACCGACGATGATGGTTCCTGCGAGTTTGCTTCGTGTGCGGGATGTTTGGACCCCATGGCGTGCAACTTCGATGCTGTTTGGACCATCGCGGACAACGACGCATGCGATTTCACCAGCTGCTTGGGTTGCACCGACGATCAAGCGTGCAACTACGACAACACGGCCACCATCGACGACGGTTCGTGCGAGTCGCTTTCCTGTGTCGGATGCACCGATGACAGCGCTTGCAACTACGCGGCGTCAGCGACCAACGATGATGGAAGCTGCACCTACGCGGCGGAGTTTTACGATTGCGATGGCAACTGCGTGAACGATTCGGATCAAGACGGCATCTGCGATGAGCTCGAAATCCCAGGCTGCGGGGACGCTGCGGCCTGCAATTACAACTCAGCAGCGACCGAGGAGGACGACTGCGTGTATCCGCCCGTGAACGGCGATTGCAACACGGAATGCGAAGGCGATTTCGACGGGGACGGGGTGTGCGATAACCTTGAAGTGGCGGGATGCACGAGCTCGACCGCGACGAACTACAACGAAAGCGCAACGGACGAGAACGGGACGTGTGTTTGGGACGACCCGCACTTCACGGGCTTGACCTACGAAATCGTGGGCCACAGCACGGTCGGTGAGGCGACCACGTACCGCGTCTATGCCGAATTCAACTCCGACGATATTGAAATCCAGGCGTGCTATGGTACGGACGTTTGGAACTGGAATGCGACGTCCACCGCGCCGTTCTACCAGAACCAATTCGGCGGGCTCTTGGGCCACAGCATCAACGACGCCATTTTCGCTTCGATTCCGGAGTTGGCCTTTGATTCGTGGTTTGCCTTGGGGGCTGGACCGGGCGATGAGCCGGGACCTGCTGCCGTGGGATTGACGGATTTCACGTCGGACTTTGAAGCCAGTGGCGCTGGGGTATCGGTCAATACGAACGTTGGCGCGAGCATTTACTACACGCCGGGAGCAAGCGACTTCGCGCACCCGCAATCGGGTCGTGTGCTCGTCGGTCAATTCACGACGACGGGTGTTGTTTCGGTGAAGTTCAACTTCCAATACCGCGACACGAATTTGGCCACGTTCAATGTGAACGATTTGAACCTGACCTTCCCCGCGAACCTGCCCGGTTGCACGGATGCTGCGGCCTGCAACTACGATGCGGCGGCTGAATTCTCGACCAATGACGCGTGCACGTACGCCACAGGATGCGACTCCTGCAGCGGGGCAACCGATGGCACGGGCACCATCATCGATGGCGATGAGGACGACGACGGCGTGTGCGATGTGAATGAGGTTCCGGGATGCGATGACGATTCGGCTGCGAACTACAACCCGGAAGCGACGGACAACGACGGTTCGTGCCTCTATGGTGAGTGCAACGATCCGTTGGCCTGTAACTACGTGGAGGGCACGGACCTCCCATCTCCTGAGGCGTGCACCTATCCTGCGCCGTTCTTCGACTGCGACGGCAACTGCACCGGGGATTATGACGGCGACGGCATCTGCGAGGGAGAGGAAATCTTGGGTTGTGCAAGCAACTCGGCTTTGAATTTCAACCCAGCCGCGACGAGCGACGATGGTTCGTGCATTTGGGGCGATGGCGTGTTCTTGGGGCTGACCTACGAGGTCGTCACGGACCACGAAACCGGACCGATTGCCGGCAACGACTACGTCACTTACCGCGTGTTTGCTGAGTTCAGCACTTCGGACATTGATTTGGTCCAACTCTTCGGTAACGCCGAGCACCCGTGGGTCATTGAAAACACCGGTGACGTGTTCCAAAGTGCCGTCGGTGGAGACTTCGGTGGGAACATCCCGCTGGCGCTGTTCTCGTTCTTCCCTGAAGTCGAATACGATTCGTGGTTGACCATCGGCGCGGCACCAGGCGATTACAATGCGATGAACCAAAGCGGCATGTACGCCTACTTGCCCGAGTGGAATGCAACGGGAACGTTCAATGCGAATGGTGCGGAAGCGCTGATCAGCGTGACCCCGACGCAATCGACTCAGGGGGTGCCCGATGCGGATGGGCGGGTGCTTTTGGCCCAAATCACGACCAACGGCGTGGCCCACGTACAGTACAACATCCTCTTCCAGCCGGAAGTGGGTGCCCCGATCACGTTCACCGACGTCGAGCTGACGTTCCCCACGCAAGTGGCGGGTTGCACGAATCCGACGGCCCTCAACTACGAGCCCAACGCCAATTCGGATGATGGAAGCTGCACCGTCGAAGGATGCACGAACGAAAGTGCGCAGAACTACAATCCGGATGCGAACATCGAAGACGGTTCTTGCGAATTCGCAGGTTGCACGGACGATGCTGCTGACAACTACGACGCCAATGCCAACGTGGATGACGATTCGTGCCTCTACACGGGCTGCACGGATGACACCGCGGACAACTTCGATCCGCAAGCCAACACCGGCGACCCAGCGGAGCAGTGCGATTACTTGGGCTGCACGAACCCCTTGGCCATCAACTTCGATGAAGGGGCGAACGTGGACGACGGTTCTTGCTTGATCGTCGGTTGCTTCAATCCGGAAGCGAGCAACTACAACCCAGCGGCAAACCATGGAAACCAATTGGTCCTCTGCTTGTTCTTGGGCTGCACGGACCCCGCAGCGGTCAACTACGACCCCTCGGCGAATTCCAATGACGGTTCGTGCGATTACTTGGGTTGCACCTCCATCACGGCGGACAACTTCAACCCCATGGCGACCATCGACGATGGCAGCTGCTTCTGGTTCGGTTGCACGGATCAGGATGCTGACAACTACGATGAGCAGGCGACGATTGACGATGATTCGTGCGAATTCACGGGCTGCTTCGATCCAGCTGCTGACAACTTCGACCTGTTCGCCAACGTCGGTGACCAAGATGAGCTCTGCGAGTACTGGGGTTGCATGGATGTGGATGCGGACAACTACGATCCCACGGCCAACGCGGGCGATCAGGAGGCACTTTGCATCTACCTCGGCTGCACGGATGAAACGGCCGACAACTTTGACCCGCAAGCGAACGAGGACGACGGCTTGTGCGAATACTTGGGCTGCACCGATTCGGATGCGGACAACTTCGATCCGACGGCCAACGTGGACGATGGCTCGTGCATCTACTTGGGTTGCACGACGTTGGGAGCAGACAACTTTGATTCGATGGCGAATCAGGATGACGGTTCGTGCTTGTTCTCAGGATGTCAAGATCCCGAGGCAGACAACTACGACGAGACGGCCAACACGGGCGACCAAGAAGCACTCTGTGAATACTTGGGCTGCACGAACCCGGACGCGGACAACTTCGATTTGACGGCGAACACGGATGACGGCTCGTGCATTGTCGGCGGTTGCATGTACATCGATGCAGCGAACTTCAACATGGCCGCGACCTACGACGACGGCACCTGTCAATTCCAAACCGTCGGTTGCACGGATCCGACCGCTTACAACTACATGGAAGGCGCGCTTCAAGACAACGGCACCTGCCTCTACGGCGGCTGCACGTACGACATCGCGTTCAACTTCGATGCGGATGCCACCATCGATGACGGCAGCTGCGAATGGTACGGCTGCACGGACACCGATGCCGTGAACTTCGATGCGGATGCGACGCACGACGATGGCACCTGTGAAGTGGTCGGCTGCCTCGATCCCGACGGCATCAACTTCAATGCGAACGCCACGTTCTCCGGTTACTGCGAGTACGCTGATGTCTGCCCCGGCGACATCAACGGCGACCTCTCGGTGGACGTTCAGGACTTGCTCACGTTCTTCCAGTACTACGGCACGTTCTGCGAATAAGGCCTCCTGGGGTTCGAAAGAATTGGCCCCATCTCCATAAAGAACCGCTCCCTGATTTTCAGGGGGCGGTTTTTCGTTTGGACCCTGCGCACCCGCCGTATCTTGGCCTCATGAAGCATTTGATTTGGTTGCTGGCTTTGGCCAGTTCGGCGTTGGTTTCAGGCCAAAACGTTCCCCAAACGCCCTACGCCCTCCCCACCAACGCTCCGGCTTGGATGCGCATGATGTACAGCGACACCGTCCCCGTCCCCGTGGTCGAAGCGGCCTACGACGCTTGGTACGCCGAGCATCCCTTCGTCAAAACGGCCCACACCCAATACTTCAAGCGGTGGCGCCGCGCCGCTCACCAAATCGTCGATCGCCACGACCGCGATTTCGCCCAGCGCTATGCCGCCTCCCAAGGCGCCCGCGACAACGGCTCGTGGACGGAACTTGGCCCCTGGCACTACGACCCCGAAGTCGCCATGTACTTCGAAGTCCAAAGCCCCGGCGCCTGCCACGTCTACACCGTCGAGCAGTCCGCCTCCGCGCCCGACGTGGTGTGGGCCGGAACCGCCACGGCCGGTGCCTGGAAATCCACCAACAAGGGGCTGAACTGGGAACTCATGACCCGGTCCCTGCCCATCAATTCCGTGTACAGCGTCGCCATTGATCCCACGAACCCCGATCGGGTTTGGATCGGTGAAGGCGACGGCGGCCTCTGGCGCACCGAAGACGGCGGCTCCACCTGGCAGCAGCTCGGCAGCACCCCCTTCCTAAACGCGGACCGCTGGTACCGCGAACTCTACATCGACCCCACCGGCCGCCTGTGGTGCGCCACCGACGACGGCCTGTGGTACTCCGACGACAACGGCGAGACCCTCCTGGTCGCCGCCACGGGCGAGTTCATGGAAATCGTCGCGCACCCCACCGACCCGCTCATCCTCTACACGCTCCGCCGCAGCGGCGACTTCACGAACTTCCTCCGCAGCACCGATGGCGGCGAGTCCTTTGAATTCGCCGGCACCGGCCTGCCCATGACCACGCCCGGCCACGCCCAACGCCGCTCCGAACTCGCCGTCACCCCGGCGGACCCCGACCGCGTTGTCGTCCTCGCCGCCGGTTCCACCCCCGACGGAGGCGGCCTCTACGGCTACTACATCAGCACCGACGCCGGCCTCACCTTCGAACAGCAGTGCTGCGGCGACGGCCCCGGCGGCCCCTACGCCGCCGACACCAACCCGAACCTCCTCGGTTGGTCCGAAGACGGCTCCGGGGAGGGCGGCCAATTCTACTACGACCTCGCCTTGGACGTCAGCCCCACGGATGCGGACCGCCAATTCGGCGCGGGCATCAACGTTTGGCGCACCGAAAACGGCGGCACTTCCTGGTCCCTCAACGCCCACTGGGTCACCTGGGCCGGCGAGTTCACCCACGACCGGTACACCCACGCCGACGTCCACGATGTGGCGTTTTTCACCCGACCGGACGGGACCGTTGATTTGTGGGTCGCCTCGGACGGCGGACTGCATTACTCGGCGGATCAGGGCGATCACTTCGAGCCGCGGATGTACGGCATTCACGGGACGGATTTTTGGGGCTGGCAGTCCGGCTGGCGCGCGTCGGAGGTGATGGTGGGGGGGACGTATCACAACGGCACCCTCATCCGCAACGGCGACCTGTACCATTATGGGGCGGACAGCGATACCTCGGGCGGCTGGCTGGCCGAACTCGCGGGGGACAACTACCGCGGCTTCGTGCACCCGGCCGACGGGACGCGCGGCTTCCACGATGGCGGGGCGTTCGCGTATTCCGACGACCGGTTCACGCGCATCAGCTCGCGGCCCTTCGATGGCACGAAGAAGCCCAACACCGGCTATGGTTACGGCGATTACGGCAACCTTGAGTGGGATCCGCGTTGCGCCGAATGCTTTTACTCGCCGGTCGGGTCGGGGCTTTGGCGGACGGAGGATGGGGGAGCGGGCTGGGGTTTGGTCCACGACTTCGGCGGGGAAAAAATCATCTCCATCGCCATCCCGCCGCGCCACCCCGAGCACCTCTACGTCAGCCACAAATTCAGCGGCTCCAGCTGGCGCATCCACCATTCGGCCGACGGCGGCGCGACGTGGACGAACGTTTCGTTGAACACCATCGAAAACGGCGGGAATTCGAACAAGCCGATTTACCTGGAAGTCGATGAGGTGAACCCGTTGCGGGTTTGGGCGGTGCTGGTGGGCGGCCAAACCGGCAACAAGGTCTTCGAGTCCACCGACGGCGGCGAAAACTGGACGGACCGCACGACAGCGACCATCGCAAGCGAGCGCGTGGTGTCCATCGCTCACCAACGGGGCGTTCCGGGCGCCCTTTACATCGGTACGACCCGAACCGTCTACTACATCGACGATTCCCTGAACGATTGGCAGCTCTACGCGGATGACTTGCCGGCCTCCACGGCGGCGGTGTTCTTGCAACCGAACTACTGCGGCGGGACCATCCGCGCTGCGGGCAACCGGAGCGTTCACGAGGCGGCCTTCCACACGCCCTCGGCGGTGCAGGCCGGGTTCATGGCGGATCGGCTGCAAGTGAATTTGGCCAGCCCGTGCGACCTCGAGCCGGTTCGGTTCGCGGACGTTTCCGTGGCTCCGTGCGCCGGAACCACGTACGCGTGGTCTTTCCCTGGCGGCATCCCCACGACCGCTTCGACACCGGACGTTTCGGTGGTGTACGATGCGCTTGGCACCTACGACGTCAGCCTGACCGTCACCGATTCGGCCGGCAACAGCGACACGTGGACGTGGGCGGATTTGATCGAGGTGGTGGACAGCCCGGTCGTCACCGGCAGCATCGAGGAGGACTTCGATGGCGAGGTGTTCCCTCCGGAGCACTGGCGCATGGAAATCGCAGGCCGGGCGTGGGAACACGCGTGGGACCTGGTCGAGCCCACGAACGGCGTGGCGCAGTTTCCGAATTACTGGGTCGACACGGAAGGAGCAGAGGATGCCCTCATCACGCCGGGCTTCGACCCGACGGGCATGGAAGTGGTGCGCTTCGACGTGGCGCACCGGAAGTACGCGGATTACGTGGATGGGTTGGAAGTTTGGGTGAAGCCCGGCGGGGCGGCGACGTGGCTGCCGATTTGGGAGGCGTATGGGGACGAGCTGTCGGTGCCGGATTGCTACACGTGGTTTTGGTACGACACGGGAGGCGAAGTGGTGTGGGCGACGCACGAGGTGCCGTTGCCGGAGGGCCTGACGAGCGGGGGCGTGGCGTGCCTCGAGGTGGCGTTTGTGAACGTGGGCGGCTATGGGAACCACATTTGGCTCGACAACGTGTTCGTGGGATCGGTCGGGCCAAATGCCGTTGCCGAAGCTTCCCCCGAATCCGTCCGTTTGGCGCCCAACCCCGCCACCGAATCGGTGCATTGCTTCGTGCCTGCCTCGCTCCTCGGCGAGGCGTTTGCCTTGCGGGATGCGACCGGCCGCACCGTGCGCGAAGGGCGGTGGCAAGCGTCGCGGCAGGTGGTGGACTTGAGCGGTTTGGCCCCGGGCATGTACCTCTTGACGCAAGCCACGGGCCCGGCGCAGCGCCTTGTGATTCAATGACGTTGCCCGATCCGTCATCGGTTCCTACGGTCGTTCCCGGTCCCGAGCTCCTCGATGGCCGGTGGCTGGTCGTGGACACCCGTTCTCCCGCCGAATTCGCGGCCGGCCACATCCCTGGTGCCCATTCGGTCCCGCTGTTTGACGACGCCGAACGCGCCATGATCGGCACGCTCTACAAGCACCACGGCCCGTCCGCCGCCATCGAGCGCGGCCTCGAAACCGTCCACCCGAAGCTCGAACTGCTCATCGCGGCAGCCCGCGCCCTCCATGCCGCACACCCGGAACGGCGGATGGTCGTGCACTGCTGGCGAGGCGGGATGCGGTCCGGCTCGGTGTCCTGGCTTTTTCAAGAGCACGGCCTGCCGGTGAGTCGGCTCGATGGGGGGTACAAGGCGTACCGAAAGTGGGCGCGCGAGGGCCTCGCCGCACCCCGCCCTTACGTCATCCTCGGCGGCATGACCGGTGTCGGTAAAACGCCCATCCTCGCGGCGCTCGCGGAACAGGGGGAGGCCGTGCTGGACCTTGAAGGGCTGGCCCGTCACCTCGGCTCGGCCTTTGGCAACCTGGACCGGCACCGCCAGCCCACGACGGAGCAGTTTTCCAACGACGTGCACGCGATGCTGGAGCGGATGCCTGGGGACGCGCGGCGGGTTTGGGTCGAGGACGAGAGCCGCCGGGTGGGCGGGGTGAACGTGCCGGAGGAACTGTATGAGCGGATGCGGAAGGCGCCGTACGTGGAGGTGGAGCGGCCGGATGGCGAGCGGCTCGACCAGCTGTGTGCCATCTATGGGGGGGCGGATGTGAGCGGGTTGAAGGCGGCGTTCGAACGGGTTCGGCAGAAGTTGGGGGGCCAAAACGTACGCGCAGCGCACGAGGCGCTCGACCGCGACGACCTGCGCTCCGCCGCTGCCATCGGCTTGCGCTATTACGACAAGCTGTACCGGCATACGCAGTCGCGCCACCCGAGGGAGCGAAGGGCTACCTTTGCGGCGGAGGGCTTGACGGCGTACGAGGTGGCTCGGGCGTTGCGGGATTTGGCCTTCCCCTGAAGCATGGAACAGATTCGACTCACTCAATACTCGCACGGCGCGGGCTGCGGCTGCAAGCTGTCCCCGGCGGTCCTTCACGACATCCTCAACGGCGTCGATCGCTCGGAGCACTTCCCGTCGCTGCTTGTCGGCAACGATACGAAGGACGACGCGGCGGTCATGGACCTCGGCGACGGAACGGGCATCATCTCGACGACGGATTTCTTCATGCCCATCGTCGATGACCCGCGCACCTTCGGCCGCATCGCGGCGGCGAACGCCATCAGCGACATCTACGCCATGGGGGGCACGCCGCTCATGGCCATCGCCATCCTCGGCTGGCCGCTCGGCAAGATCCCGGAGTCGGTGGCTTCCGAAGTGGTGGACGGCGGCCGCAGCATCTGCTCGGAAGCGGGGATTCCGCTCGCTGGGGGGCACAGCATCGACAGCCCGGAGCCGATTTTCGGCTTGGCGGTCACGGGGCGGGTGCAGCTCGACCGCTTGAAGGCGAACGCCCAAGGCCGCGCCGGAGACCTGCTGTACCTGACGAAGCCGCTCGGCGTGGGCATCATCACGACGGCCCAAAAGAAAGGGCTCGTCACCGCCGATGACTTGGACGCGGCCGTGCGCTCGATGCAGGCGCTCAACCGCATCGGGGAGTCGCTTGCGCAAGAGCCCGGGGTGCACGCGATGACGGATGTGACGGGGTTTGGGCTCCTTGGGCACTTGCTGGAAATGGCGGAAGGCGCTGGCGTTGGCGCCCGATTGCACGCAGAGCGCGTTCCGGTCTTGAACCGCTCAAGCTTGGAGGCGTATGTGGCCCATGGCGCGGTGCCGGGCGGGTCGAACCGCAATTACGCGAGCTACGGGAGCCGCGTCGCGGTGCCAGAAGGCTTTCACCGCACCTTGTTCTGCGATCCCCAAACCTCGGGAGGCTTGCTCGTTGCGGTCGCTCCTGCGGCCCGTGCACTCGTGGAGCAGCGGCTGCGCGAAGCTGGCTGCCCTTCTGGTCCCATCGGCGAACTCGTCGAACTGGAATCGGCCGCCGCCACAATCCAGCTGCATTGAAATCAAAACGGGCCGCCCGAAGGCAGCCCGTTGATCGCGTCGAAAGGACCCGAGAATCAGGAATCGCCTTTGCTCGTGGCAAGGGCGTAGATGACCAAACCAAACCCGATTTTGTTCACGGCATCACCGATGTTGTAGACGATGTCCATCGCTCCCCGCGCAGCATCAGCATCCGACACGAGTTGCATGCCGAACAAGCCACCGGGAGTTCCGAGGATGTACCCCAACGGGTAAATCGCCCAACCCACGAGCACGAACCAAGCGAGCACTTTCGTGGCCTTCAAGACCTGCGGCCCAGCTTTTTCTGCCAAATGGCGCACTTCACCGAACCAAATCAGGTACACGATGTAGAAGTACGCGATCCCCGAAAGGACGCCCCACATCACGCTGGATTCCGGTTGAATCGCTTCACCGAAGTACCCCGTCACCAACATGATGACGGAAGCGAGGATGAGTTTCCACAACAAGCCAACTTTGGCGCCGGCCTTCTTCGTGATGAGGTAGAACTCCACGCACATCAACGGAACGGTGAGGGTCCAGTCGACGTACCGGAAGAACGTCGGGCTTTCGCCGGTCTCCAGTTGGTAACCGCGCATGTAGTAATAGTGCACGAACGCGATGAACGTGATGATGCCGGAGACCAGCAAGCTGGTGCGCCATTTGGCATCCACGTTCCACGTTTCGAAAAAGAAGAACACCGAAGCCGCCATCATCGCCATCGTGCCGATGAAGAACGTGAAGGCGGTGATGGTTTGGACGTTGGACGGATTGCTCAAGTCCACCATCGAGTCTAAAAGAAATGCACTCATGATTGAATGTGTTTTGGTGATTTGTGTAACATTTACACGGGAACAAAACACGCCAAATCACAATAAGTTCAAAATCAGGGGAAAAAGAGTTATGAACAACCGTGTACGCCGGGAGGGTTTGCGTCAGGCCGGAAAGTGAACGGGAATGCGCTTTTCAGCGGGTCCGCGTCCTGTTAACCATTTGAACGTGATGTAAGCCAATCCGTTAGGGGCATCGAATTCCACCTCATACCGTTCCGGGCTCATGCGCTCGCCTTGGAGCTCCGCCCATTGCCAAGTTCGGTCCTTTCGGGAATTCGTGGGAACATAGAGTTCGGCCCCGCCCGCGAGCAGCGCGTCGAGGTCGCTCGCCTGACCGCTGATGATGAGCTTGCCCGCATCGTAAGACACGCGCGGCGTGCCGAAGGCCTGCCCGAGCGCCTCAGCTTCCATGCGGTCGCCGTGGGCGAGTTCCGCCTGGTAGTAATCTTCGCGGACCAAATCCGTCTCGATCGACATGGCGCATTTGCCCATGTAGATCATCAGGCCGACGTATGCCGTCAGGACCAAAGCTATCCCGTGTCCCCAGTTGAATCGTCCTTTCATGTTCAGTGCTTCATGCCGGGGATGGGCCCCGGGAATTCGGTTTTCGTGGAGGCGATGACGCGGTCATCGTCGCGGAGCACGATGCGGAATTTGGCCCGATCCTCGGACAGCCCATCCAACGGCGTGCGCAGGAAAAAGACGCCCTCCACCATTTCCGCAGCCGGCACCACCAGGTCCGTGCTACCGACCAGTTCCAAGCTGAACCGCGCGTCGTCCGGTGCGAGTTGGACGTGCAGTGTGTCGTGCGATTTGTTCAGCAGCGTGAACCGGTAGAGGTTGCTGATGACGCCTTGGTCGTCCACTTCATACAGCGTGCCTGAGGTGCGGTAGACGTTCATTTCGATGCTCGACCGGAAGAAGATGAGGCCCAACAGCACCAGCGTCAAGGCTACGAGCACCCCGATGTACGCCTTCGCCCGTCCCGTCAGCGCGAACGGCTTCTTCTCCGCGATGGAGTTCTCGCTCGCGTAGCGGATGAGGCCACCGGGCATCGCCAGTTGCTCCATGATGCTGTCGCAGGCGTCGATGCACGCCGTGCAGTGCACGCATTCGAGTTGCACCCCGTTGCGGATGTCGATGCCCGTGGGACAAACTTGCACGCACAGCCCGCAATCCACGCAATCGCCCTGCTTCGCCAATTCCTCCTCAGACGCGTTGCGTTTCCGGTGGCCCCGGGGTTCGCCGCGCACGTAATCGTACGTCACGTTCACCGTATCGCGGTCCACGAGCACGCCTTGCAACCGGCCATAAGGACAAATCGTCGTGCACACCTGCTCCCGCAACCGCGCAAACACGAAGAAGAACACCGCCGTGAAGCCCAACAGCGCCAACAACCCGCCGATGTGTTCGCCGGGCGGGTCGGTTTGGATGCGGATGAGCTCGTCGCGCCCGATGATGTAGGCGAGGAACGTGTTGCCGATGGCGAAACTGATGCCGAAGTAAATGACCCACTTCAGCGCTTTTTTCCGAATCTTCTCCGCATTCCACGGCCCTTTGTCCAACCGAATCCGCGCGTTGCGGTCGCCCTCAATGAGCCGCTCGATGGGGCGGAAGATGAATTCGAGGAACACGGTTTGGGGACACACCCAGCCGCAGAACAGCCGGCCAAAGACCACGGTGAAGACGATGATGAGCACCACCGCCGTCACCATCGACAAGGCGAAGAGGAAGCTGTCTTGCGGCCAAAACACCTGCCCGAGGATGACGAACTTCCGGTGGATGACGTCGAGCTGCAGGAGCGGCTCGCTGCCGATGCGGATCCACGGCCCCGCAAAGAGGAACGCGATGAGCAAGTAGCTCACCACCTGCCGCCGCTTCAGGAAGACCCCGTTGATGAACTTCGGGTAGACCCAAACGCGGCCACCGGATTCGTCCACGGTTGCGATCCGATCACGGTAGTTGCTCGCCATAACTCAGAGGGAAGCCGTGGCCTCGTTCGCTTCCGAGCCTTTCGGTTGGGCCGGCTCTTCGAGGTCGCCTTGCGGATCCTTTGGCGCGAGCGGCGTGGTGCCGTTCAGGCTGAGGATGTAGGTGGACACGTTTTGGATTTCGGTCGGCGTGAGGTCCGCCTTCCAAGACTTCATGCCCTTCGCCGGGACGCCGTACTTGATGGTCGTGAAGAGGTCGTTGATTTGGCCTCCATGCAGCCAGTAATTGTCGGTCAAATTCGGGCCCACGCCCCCGCCGCCATCGGCCGCGTGACAGGCCTTGCAGTGCTTGGCGAACAGCCCAGCGCCTTGGTTGAGCCGCGATTCCTCCAGCACGTATTCCACCGTGCGCTCGTCCACGTTGAGGGCAAGGCTGGCCAAATACGCCTCCGTCTCCGCCGCCGCTTCCGCCATCTCGATTTCGTACGCCTCATCCATCAAGGGCGCGTAGCCGAAAATGTGGTAATTGAACAGGTAAATCACCCCTGCCACGATGGAAACGTAAAACCCGTACAGCCACCACGGCGGCAGCCGGTTGTCGAGTTCCTGGATGCCATCGTAGGCGTGGTCGAGCAGCAAATCCGGCTCCTTTTCCAGCGATTCGTGCGCGTTGAGCTTTTGCCAAATCACCGCCCACATCGACGGCTGCTTCACCCGGGCTTCTTCCGCGACGGCTTGTGCTTCGGGCTCGGGTTGGATTTGGGGTTTCAACTCCTTCGAAACCAACCGGATGTTCCGCATCACCAGCAGCAAGTACCCCATCAGGAACAGGTTCGCGGTCACCAGCCCCCAAAAGGCCGAATCCGTCAGCACGAACATCGAAGCCACCACGGCCGCCTGCTGCTTCGCCTTCACTTCGGCCAAATGCTCCACCAGGTTCTTGAAGATGCCCATCGCTCCGATGATCATCGCGGTGAGCAGGAGCGCCGTGCTTCCCAGCATGACGATCCACACATCGTCCGACAGCCCGTAATGCGTGCCGAACGGCGCCGCCTCTTGCGCAAACAAGCTCGGCGCGCTGCCCAGCAACAGCAACAGCAACGTGGCCTTCGTGCCCTTGCTATCGTTCAACGGCTGCGACGACACTTCATCGATGTAGCCCTTCCGCATCCGCATCACGTACACGAACAAGAGCACGAAGAAACTGAAGAAAATGAGCAACGAAATGAGGGGCCAAATCTCAATCCCGTCCATGCTCGACAGGTGGTGTTTGATGTAGCGCATCATGGTGCAACGGTGTTTTCAGCGACCGGGGTGTTGATGTCGGTTCCGAGGCGCTGGAGGTAAGCGATGAGGGCGATGATTTCTTTCTGCGGCGCGCATTCGATGTCGGCGTCGAGGAGGTTTGCCGCGATGGCGTTGGCTTGGGCTTCCAAATCCGCTTGGGCCTGCCCATCGGCATAGCCTTCGGGATACGGAACGCCCAGCGTTTGCATCGCTTCGATCTTCGCGGCGAGGTTCGAGGCGTCGAGGTCGTCGGTCAGCAACCACGGGTAGCGCGGCATGATGGATCCCGGCGACATGCTCCGCGGGTCGTACATGTGGTGGTAGTGCCACGAGTCGGGCATCCGGCCGCCCTCGCGGTGCAAGTCCGGCCCGGTCCGCTTCGATCCCCACAGGAACGGGTGGTCGTAGACGAATTCCCCCGCCTTCGAGTATTCGCCGTACCGCTCGGTTTCGTGGCGGAACGGCCGCACCATTTGGCTGTGGCAGTTGTTGCAGCCCTCGCGGATGTAGAGGTCGCGCCCTTCGAGTTCCAGCGGCGTGTACGGTTTCACGCTCGCAATCGTCGGGATGTTGCTCTTGACGAGGATCGTGGGCAAAATCTCCACCAAGCCCCCGATCAAAATCACCACGAGGCTCATCACGAGCAGCGGCATCGGCTTGCGCTCGATCCAGCGGTGAATCGATTCGCCGGGCAAGCGGCCGCGCACCGTTTCGAGGGCCGGTGCTTCCGCATCTTCGTTGGCGATGAAGGAACCTTGGCGGCTGGTTTTGGCCAAATTCCACGCCATCACAATCGCCCCGGTCAAGTACAGCGTTCCGCCGACCACCCGCATGGTGTACATCGGCAACAACTGCAGCACCGTATCGAGGAAATTCGGATACTTCAGCATGCCCTCCGGACGGAATTCCTGCCACATGAAGTACTGCGTGAAGCCCGCCCAGTAAAGCGGCAGCGCGTAAAACAGAATGCCGAGCGTGCTGATCCAGAAGTGGAAGTTCGCCGCCTTCTTGCTGTACAACGTTGTGCTGTGCATCTTCGGCACCAACCAGTACAGCATGCCGAAGGTCAACATGCCGTTCCAGCCGAGTCCGCCGATGTGCACGTGGGCGATGGTCCAGTCCGTGAAGTGGCTGATGGCGTTCACGCTCTTGAGCGAAAGCATCGGGCCTTCAAACGTGGACATGCCGTAGGCCGAAATCGCCACCACCATGAACTTCAGGATCGGATCTTCGCGCACTTTGTCCCACGCTCCCCGCAGCGTCAACAGGCCGTTGAGCATCCCGCCCCAAGACGGCGCGATGAGCATGATGGAGAACACCGTGCCCAGGCTTTGGGCCCAATCCGGCAACGACGTGTGCAACAAGTGGTGCGGACCCGCCCAGATGTAAATGAAAATCAGTGCCCAAAAGTGAATGATGGACAGCCGGTACGAATACACCGGTCGGCCCGCGGCCTTCGGAACGAAGTAGTACATGAGCCCGAGGTAGGGCGTGGTTAAGAAGAACGCCACCGCGTTGTGCCCATACCACCACTGCACGAGCGCGTCCTGCACGCCGGCATACCACGAGTAGCTCTTCATGAAGCTCACGGGCAGTTCGAACGAGTTGAAAATGTGCAGCACCGCCACCGTCACGAACGTGGCGATGTAAAACCAAACCGCCACGTACAAGTGCCGCTCC
This sequence comes from Bacteroidia bacterium, assembly GCA_030427925.1. Classification (GTDB taxonomy): domain Bacteria; phylum Bacteroidota; class Bacteroidia; order Flavobacteriales_D; family Sanyastnellaceae; genus JALQTD01. The sequence goes on from JAUICJ010000009.1 coordinate 23,980, forward strand.
CGCCGGTTCAAAATCGTGGCCATCATGTTGACGCCCCAAACCACCCAAACCAGCGCAATCGCAATGTCAATCGGCCACTCCAATTCCGCGTACTCCTTCGAACTCGTATAGCCCATCGGCAGCGTCAACACCGCCGATAAAATGATAAGCTGCCACCCCCAAAAGTTGATGCGGCTCAGCGCATCGGACCACATGCGGGTCTTCAGCAGCCGCTGCAACGAATAGTAGACGCCAGCGAAGATGCCATTGCCCACAAAGGCGAAGATGACGGCGTTCGTGTGCAACGGGCGGATGCGCCCAAAGGTTAGCCACGCGAGGTTGGCGTTCAACTCCGGCCAAACGAGTTGGCTTGCGGCCGTGAGGCCTACCAGCATGCCGGTGATGCCCCAAATGACGGTGGCGCGGATGAAGAGCTTGACAATCGCGTTGTCGTATTGAAATCGTTCCTGGCTCATAATTGGCGGATCAGTGCTTTGCTGGTTTCGAGTCGTCGTTGGCCGGTGGTTCGTCGTTGAGGATGCGCCACGCAGGTGTGGTGGCATCGTCGAATTGGCCCGTGTTCAATGCCCACAGAAAAGCCGCCAGAAAGCCTCCAGCAACGACCAACCCGATCACGATCAAAACAGGAATTACCGACATGGTTCAGTGTTCTCAGCGCGAAACTACCGGCCTCGTCACGCGCCAAGCGTGAGGACCATCAGGGTCGCAACTGATTCATGTCAGGTTCTGAAAGAGGGGGCGCGAGGAAGGCCGATTGGCCCCCGTTACGAGCGGATGCCCGTGCGCGCCCATGCCCACCGCGTGCGCCCCAGCGCCACCGTCACCACGGAGAAGGAACTGACCGGCATCAGGATCGCGGCCACCACCGGGGTGAGCAATCCTTGCACGGCGAAGTAGAGCCCGACCAGGTTGTAGGCAAACGAAATGGCGAAGAGCAAGTAAACGGTTCGTTGGGCTTGGCGCGTGAACTGGAGCATCGCGCCCCAATGCTTCAGCGCCTTGGCGTCGAGGATGAGGTCGGAGGCGGGGGAGAAGGCGTACAGGTCGTCGACGACTGCGACGCCGAGGTCGGCTTCTTTGAGGGCGCCCGCGTCGTTGAGGCCGTCTCCGATCATGGCGGTCAGTTCGCCGGGATGGGCGGCTTGCAAGTCCCGGATGTAGGCCATTTTGTCCTCCGGCTTCATGTTGAAGCGCATGCGGTCGGGAGCGAACCAAGCAGCGAAGGCAGGTCGTTCGGCGTCCGAGTCGCCGCTGATGAGGTGGAGGCGGTGCGCGTGTGCGAGGGCTTGAAGTTCCTGTTCGATGCCTTCGCGCACCGGCTTCGTGAAGGCGAACCGGCCGAGGAGCCGACCGTCGAGGGCGACGTAGCTGTAGGTGGTGCGGAGGCCGGAATCGGCGGTAGGAAATGCGGTGTCGAGCGCAGCCACGTCGGCGTCGGAGGCATTGGCCCAGGTGCGGGTGCCGATGAGCACGGTGGCGCCGGCGACGCGCGCGGCTACGCCCGAGCCGGGTTCTTCATCGAAGGCCTCCACGCGGGGGCGGTCTTCCGCCCAGAGCCTGACGATGGCACGGCTCAGCGGGTGGGCGCTCGAGGCTGCCGCGGCCGCCACCCGCCCGCGGTCTTCGAAGTTCGGCGCTTCGGCCACGGGCTGAAAGTGGGTTTCGAAGGCGGAAGCGGCGGTCAGGGTGCCCGTTTTGTCGAAAACCAAATCCCGCACCCGCGCCATCCGCTCCACCACGAGCGCGTTCTTCAGGTACGCCCCCGCCCGCCCGAGCCAGCGCAAAGTGGAGCCGTAGGTGAAGGGCAGGGACAGGGCGAGCGCGCAGGGGCAGGCCACGATGAGCGTCGCGGTGAAGGCGTTCCACGCGATCGACGCGTCCTTCCCGATCCAGAAGAGCAGGGTGGCCGTGGCGATGGCCAGGACGGCGAGGGTGAAGTGCTTCGAGATGCGGTCCACCGGGTCTTGGATGCTGCCCTTGCGGTCCTTTTGGAAGGCATCGGAATTCCAAAGGCGGGTCAAGGCGGACTGCTGGACGGGGCGTTCGACGCGCAGGTCGATGGCGCCTCCGAGCTGGCGGCCGCCTGCCTCGATGGGTTCGCCCGGACGGACGGCCACGGGGTGGGATTCGCCGGTGATGAAGCTGCGGTCGATTTGGCCTGCGCCCTCCAGCAACACCCCATCGGCAGGCACGATTTCCCCGTGGTGAATGCGGATCCGGTCGCCCGCTTGAAGCGTCGAAATCGGCGTCGGCTCAGCAGCCCCATCTGCCACGCGCAACACGCTGATGGGGAACCAACTCTGGTAATCCCGCTCGTGCGAAAGCCGCGAATGCGTCGAATGCTGGTACCACTTGCCGATGAGCAGGAAGAAGGCCAAACCCGCAAGCGAATCGAAATACCCCATGCCCGTACCGAGCAACACTTCGCCCACCGACCGCACGAAAATCACCACCATGCCCAAAGCGATCGGAACGTCCATGTTGAGTCCACCGGCCCGCAGCGCCTTCCATGCGCTTTCAAAATAGCCCCGCGCGCTGTAGAACAGCACCGGCAGCGAAAGCGCAAAGTTGAACCAACCGAACGCCCCTTGGAATCCGCTCAAGTCGAACTCCTCGCCCCCCAAATGGTCGGCAAACGAAAGCAGCATGATGTTGCCGAACGCGAACCCGGCCACTGCCAGCCGGGCGATGTGTTGGCGGTCCTTTTTCGGCTGGTCCGCCTCTGCGGCGTTCCGCATTTCAGGCGGGTACCCGAGCCGATCGAGCAGCGCGGCAAGGGCGTCCAGCGCGAGCCCCGACTCGTCGAAAGCGACCCGGAGTTCCTTGCGCGGGAAGTTGACTTCCGCTCGATGAATGGCGGGATTTTTCGCGGGCAGTTTTTCCAAAAACGCCACGCACGAAGCGCAAACCATGTCCGGAATGAAGAGCGTGGTCACCGCATGCCCATCGCTTCCTTTGCGCACGAGCCGATCTCGGTATTCGGCCTGCTTCAAATGCGCCCACCGCACCGATTCGCTCGTAGCGTCGGCCGATGCGGCGTTCCAATCCGGTACGGCACATTCCTCCGATTCCAGTTCTTCGAGGCGCAAGCATCCGCGGCAACAATAGACGCGGCCGCCTTTTTCAACCGGCTGAACGGCGGGCTTTCCACAATAATGGCAAGGAGAGGACATGGGGCAAAGTTCGGGCTTAAGGCGCCACGAGCGTCTGCACAGGCACCCCCCAATCTTCGATGAAGTGCGCTGGAATGGTGGTGCGGCGGCCGTTGGTGCCGTCGCTGGTGGGCGTCAGGACCACGAGCTCGTATTCCCCGCTGCGGATGGCGCGCTGCATCTCCGGCCACGACACCACGAACGTACTGCCCAGCCCGAGGGACTTGCAGAGCTTCCTCGCTTGTTCGCGGATGACCCGATCGACGCGGATGAGCAGGCTCGACTCGCCCGCCGCCACGTCCAAGATGCTTCCCAGCGTGCAGCCTCGCGGATCCAGCCCGAGCAGGGAAGTGGCGGATTCAACGGCCTTGCGGGAGGCAGGGGAGAGGTCGGTAAGGATGAGCACGCGTTTCACGCCACGAAAGTGAAGCGGGAGCGGCGGTTGAAAGGTGACGTGGGTAAGTTTGGCCTGAAGAATGCGTCATTTAACGGGCCAAATCCGCATCCACAGCCGCCAACAACCGGTACAACACGTGCGTCGGAAGGCCCATCACGGTGTAAAACGAGCCGTTCAGCCGGACGGCATGCGCGAGCCCCATGAAGTCCTGCACACCGTACGCGCCCGCCTTGTCGAATGGCGCGCAGGTGTCCACATAATGCGCAGCCGTGGCCTCTCCGAACGGCGAAAACGTCACCTCGCACGTGTCCACTTCAAGCGCAATGCCCGCTCGAAGCGTCGTGACGGCGACGCCGCTGGCCACCACGTGCGTGCGGCCTTGCAATTCCAGCAGCATGGCGATGGCGTGGGCCCGGTCGGCGGGCTTTTCGAGCACGCGGTAGCCGGTCGCGGTGGGCAGGAGCACCACGGTGTCGCCCGTGATGACCACGTCTTGGGGCCCGAGTTCGGGAAGGAACGCTTCAGCTTTTTTCCGCGTGACGTGCGCCGCGACGTCCGGCCCAGCTAAGGCAGCGGGCCACGATTCGTCGATGTCCCGAACCACCACTTCCGGTTGGAGGCCCAAACCGCGGACCAGTTCGAGCCGCCGCGGACTTTTGCTCGCCAAGATGATCCGGCGGCCTTCGAGGTTCTGTAGAATCATGGTGCAAAAGTAACCGCGCTGTGTCCGGGCTGAAAACGGGGATGGGATGTACTTTCGCGCCATGAATCAACGGATCCTCATCTTGGATTTTGGCTCGCAATACACGCAGTTGATTGCGCGCCGCGTCAGGGAATTGAACGTGTATTCCGAAATCATTCCCTGGTTCAAGTGGGAAGAACAAGCGGCCCATTTTCCGGAGGACGTGGTGGGCATCGTGCTCAGCGGTTCGCCGCACAGCGTGCGCGAGGAAGGGGCGCCAGCACCGGACCTCAGTGCCATGTTGGATCGGGTTCCTGTGCTCGGGGTGTGTTATGGCGCCCAGTATTTGGCCCACCGCCACGGAGGCAAGGTGGAGGCTTCGGACAGCCGCGAGTACGGCCGTGCGCACTTGAAGGTCGTAGAGAACGATCCGTTGCTCGATGGCATCGAAGTCGGCTCGCAGGTGTGGATGAGCCACGGTGACACCATTTTGGACCTCGGTCCGGAATTCGAACCCATCTGCAGCACGGACGACGTGAAATACGCAGGATTCCGCGCTCCCGGCCGTTCCGTTTGGGGCATTCAGTTTCACCCGGAAGTGTGGCACAGCACGGACGGGCCGCGCTTGCTCAGCAACTTCATCGTCGACATTTGCGGCTGCACCGGCGATTGGACGCCCGACAGCTTTGCGGAGGAAACCATCGCCCGCTTGCAAGGCCAAATCGGATCCGATCGCGTCATCCTCGGCCTCTCCGGCGGCGTCGACTCCACCGTGGCTGCGGAACTCCTGCGCCGCGCCATCGGCGATCAACTGCACTGCATCTTCGTCGACAACGGCCTCCTGCGCAAAGGCGAGTTCGAGCAGGTCCTTTCGGACTACGAGCACATGGGCCTCAACGTGAAGGGCGTCCGAGCGGCCGACCAGTTCTATGCGGCCCTCGCGGGCGAGTCCGACCCCGAGAAGAAGCGCAAAGCCATCGGCAAGGTGTTCATCGACGTGTTCGACCAAGCGGCCCACGAGGTGGACGGCGCCCGCTGGCTCGCCCAAGGCACGATTTATCCCGACGTCATCGAGAGCGTGAGCGCAACGGGAGGGCCGAGTGCCACCATCAAAAGCCACCACAACGTCGGCGGCCTGCCCGATTACATGAAACTCGAAGTGGTCGAGCCGCTGCGGTTGTTGTTCAAGGACGAGGTTCGTCGCGTCGGAAAGGCGCTCGGCATCCGGCCGCACATCCTGGGGCGGCATCCGTTCCCAGGACCGGGGCTGGCCATTCGCATCCTCGGCGACATCACGGCGGAGAAGGTGCGCATCTTGCAGGAAGTGGACCACATTTGGATCCAAGGACTGCGGAATGCGGGCTTGTACGATGAAGTGTGGCAGGCGGGCGCGATTTTGCTTCCGGTGCAGTCCGTAGGCGTCATGGGCGACGAGCGGACGTACGAGCAAGCCGTCGCGCTGCGAGCGGTCAGCTCCACGGACGGCATGACGGCCGACTGGTGCCACTTGCCTTACGAATTCCTCGCAAAGGTTTCCAACGACATCATCAACAAGGTTCGCGGGGTCAACCGCGTTGTATACGACATCAGCTCGAAGCCACCTGCAACGATTGAATGGGAATGATTCCGGATCGCGTGAAGCACATCGTTTGGGCAGCCGCCCTGCTCGCCTTGAGCGCCTCAACGCAGGCCGCGGAGGCGGACTCGTTGCGCATCATTCAGGGCAAGCGGGTGCACGAAGTGGAGCGCAAGGAGACGTTGTATGCCATCGCGCGCGCTTACGATTTGGACATCAATTCCCTGCTTTCTGCGAATCCGTCCGTGCGCGCTGAGGACGACTTGCGGCCAGGCCAAATCCTTCAGCTCCCAGAACCCGTCGTCCTCCCGAACATCCCCGCCGTGGTGGCCCCCGACGCGGCCGATCCGTTGCCCCATCACGTGGTCGTCCCCGGCGAAACCCTCTACGGGATTGCGCGCCAGCACGGCGTGGCCGTCTCCGAACTCGAGGCCGCGAATCCCGGCGTCACGGCGGACTTGCAGCCGGGGCAGCACCTCCGTTTGCCCGGTGAACCCACGCCCCAGCCCGCTCCCCACGAGCCCATCCGCACGGCACCCATTTGGAACCGAGCGCCTCACTTGGTGAACGCCTCTCCGGATACCCTGCGCGCCCTTGCGCTGCTCCCGTTCCAATTCGATGCCGACACCCTCCCGGGCGGGCGCTACCCGCTCAAGGTCGAACGGCTCCGGGACGTGGCCATGGAAATGCTCACGGGCATGCAGTGGGCGGCCGAGGAGCTCGCCAGCGCAGGCATCCCGGTCGTCCTGGACGTGCGCGATTCCGAACCCGATTCCTTGGGCCGGTACTCGTGGACACGCGCCACGGTGGATTCAGCCGAGGTCATTCTGGGGCCCCTCCGCCGATCGGTGCTCGACTCCACCTTGGCCGTAACGTCGCCCACCGGCAAGCCGCATTGGGTGCTGACCCCGCAGCACAACGCCGTGCTCGCGGCCCACGAGCAGGCCCTGATGTACGCGCCGATGGAACGGGCCGCACTCGAGGCGCTGGGTGAAGAAGTTGCGCGGAACCACCCAACGGGTTCGGTGCTCGTTTTGGAGTTGGTCATTGAAAGCCAGGAAGAACAAGCCGCTTTCCGGGCGGGCTTCGAGCGTATTCGAGCCGAACAGGGGCTTGAGGCGCAGGCGGGTTGGGTGAGGCATGAAGTGTCCACGCGGTTTGCAGAAGGCGTCATCGACCGCATCCGCGCCCTTCAACCCGCTTGCGTCGTCATTCCCAGTGGGCCGACTTCCCGGGCCATGGTCGCGAATTTCCAAACCGAGTTGCAATTGGCGGATGACTTAGTGCCCCCGCGGATTTATTTGCACCCTCAGGCAAGGGAGTACAGTTTTTTAGAACGGCGATTTTTCGAGCGGCACCGCGTGAGTTTGCCCACGCAGGAATGGATGAATTGGGAAGACTCGGTGTCCGTTGCCCGCGTGCTTCCGTACCGCGATTCGATGGGGGTGGAACCGAGCACGTACGCTTGGATTGCGCACGAGGCCTTGTTGGAGACGGCGCGCTGGGTTCCCGATTGGAGCGACCGCGTTCCGGCTCCGTTGCATCAGCGCTTCGCGTGGCGAGCTACGGGATTGGAAACGGGGTTCGTGAACCGCGCTTGGCGCGTTCAGCAATACTGCCGTGGCCGGTGGGTGGATGCGGCGATGCCCTGCGCCCCGGTTGAAGAAGAGTAGGCTTAGAGCCGGTTGTCGATGATGTCGACGCCTGGGTAGCTCGCGGGTTTGAACGAAAACCGCCCCGCGTTCACCACCGCATTGGGCTCGAAGGTGTGGACGTCGTACTGCACATCGGTCCCTTCGCGCCCTTTCACCACCGCCCGCACCAACTCCAAGGAAGCTTCGTCGATGAAGAGCTGGATGGTGTGGTAGGATTTGTCTTGGGCGTCATTCGGGTAAAGGTGCACAACGGTGACTTGCTCGGAGCCCAAGGTTTGTTCACCGCGCAATTCCGTTCGGAAGTCGTCTTCCCAAATCGTGAACAGTTTCGACGGATCCATGCCGTCCTCTGCAAGCTCTTCCGCATCGTCCACGTAGCATTCGTTGATGCTGCGCTCGTAGGTCCAAACCGATTCGCCATCGGAAATGACCACGTAGTCGCCGAGGTCCAAATGGTATTTGTCCCCCTCGATTTCGATGGTGCCCTCTTGGGTCATTTCCATGTCGTTTGCCTTGTCAATCAGCAGCGACGTGTAGGTGGCGCGAACGGAGTCGAACGTGCGCGCGTGTTCGCTCATGCGCGCGAGCAGGGCACTGGCGTCTTGAGCTTGAACGGAAACGGCACAGGCCCAGGTGGCCAACACAAGGAGGGTGCGATTCATGGTGCGAAGATGCTTCATGCATCCCCGCTTCGCAACATTTGTTCCAAACTTGCTTCATCGGGCACGAGCACTTTCCGCGCTTTCGATCCTTCGAATGGGCCGATGATTCCGGCGGCCTCCAATTGGTCCATGATGCGCCCTGCGCGGTTGTAGCCGAGTTTCAATTTGCGCTGGAGCAGCGACGTGGAGCCTTGTTGGTGGATGACGAGGACCCGAGCCGCGTCTTCGAACATGCTGTCGCGTTCATCCGCATCGGGGATGCCGCCGTCGCTCGCTTCCCCGTCCGGGGTGTACTCGGGCAGGAGGAAGGCGTCGGGGAAGCCCTGTTGGCTGCCCACGAACTCACAAATGTTCTCGACCTCCGGGGTGTCGACGAACCCGCACTGGAGGCGAATCAAGTCGTTGCCCGTGCTCATGAGCATGTCGCCGCGGCCAATGAGCTGGTCTGCCCCCCCGGCATCGAGGATGGTGCGGGAGTCGATTTTCGAAGTCACGCGGAAGGCGATGCGGGCCGGGAAGTTCGCCTTGATGGTGCCCGTAATGATGTTCACGGACGGGCGCTGGGTCGCGATGATGAGGTGGATGCCGATGGCGCGGGCGAGCTGGGCCAACCGCGCAATCGGGGTTTCCACCTCCTTGCCCGCCGTCATGATGAGATCGGCGAACTCGTCCACGACCAGCACGATGTACGGCAGGTAGCGGTGGCCTTCCTCGGGGTTGAGCCGGCGGTTGACGAACTTCGCGTTGTACTCCTTGAGGTTCCGGCATTGCGCGTCCTTCAGCAGGTCGTACCGCTGGTCCATTTCGATGCACAGCGAGTTGAGGGTGGCGACGACCTTGGACGTGTCCGTGATGATCGCGTCTTCGCTGTCGGGGAGTTTGGCCAAATAGTGCCGCTCAATGTGGTTGAACAGCGTGAGTTCCACCTTTTTCGGGTCCACCAGCACGAACTTCAGCTGCGTCGGATGCTTCCGGTACAACAGGCTCACGAGCATCGCATTGAGGCCCACGGACTTTCCTTGGCCCGTGGCGCCGGCCATCAACAGGTGCGGCATTTTCGCCAAATCGAATACGTACGTCTCGTTCGAGATGGACTTGCCGATGGCGATGGGAAGGGCGGCGTCGGAGTTTTGGAACTTCTCGCTCGCGATGAGGGCCTTCATCGAGACGACGTCCGGGTTGGAGTTCGGCACCTCGATGCCGATGGTGCCGCGGCCCGGAATCGGAGCGATGATGCGGATGCCGAGCGCCGAAAGGCTCAGCGCGATGTCGTCCTCAAGGTTCTTGATCTTCGAAATCCGCACCCCCGGCGCCGGCACGATTTCGTACAGGGTCACCGTCGGGCCCACCTCCGCCGTGATCTTCGTGATGTCGATTTTGAAATTGGCCAGCGTCGCTTCGATGCGCTCCTTGTTCGCTTCGAGCTCGTCTTTCGACACGCGGTGCTTGCCGTCGCCGTGGTTGACGAGCAGGTCGAGGGTGGGGAATTGGAAACGAGAGAGTTCGAGCGTCGGGTCGTATTCGCCAAATTCCTTGACCTTCCGATTGATCTCCGCCTCGGTCAGCTGTTCTTCTTCATCGGCCAAATGCACCTCGAACCCGACATCCGACAAGTCGTCCTGTTCCTCCACGGGCTCGGGCTCCGGCTCCGGCTCCGGCGTGGGCTCGGGCTCCACCGGCGGCAGGACTTCATCGAGCACGCGCTCCGATTCTTCTTCCATTTCCCAGCGCCAGGATTGATCTTCGGTCGGTTCGGTTTGTGGTTTCGGGGAAGGAGCGGAAGGCGCGGATTCGAAGTCGTCGTCGGCGTCGTCCGATTGGAACCATTCGCGGACGGAGGGGAATTTCGGAGCTCGGATTTGGCCCATCACCGGCTGCAAGTAATACGCACCGATGGCCCCACTGACCGCTAGGAGCACCAACGCCGACCCCAGGGCCCCCAAATGCAGCAAGCCCAGTTCCAACAACAGGTGCCCCGAGGCACCCACCCAATGGTCCCACGCGGGCTTCCCGATCCATCCCCCGAGGTGCGCAATGAACCCCACACCCCAAGGCAACACCACCATGCCCAACAACGAGAACCGGAAAATCAGGCCTTGACGCTTCACCGCTTTGCCCGTCATCCACCGCCAACCCAACAGGAACAGCCACAGCGGCAACGCCATCGCTCCCACGCCCAGTCCTTCCCGACTCAGCCCGAACGCCAAATGCGCGCCCGCCCCGCCCAGCCAATTGCGGTACCCCGTCCGGTCCATGTCCGCGGATTCCGCCACGGCGAGGTAGTCTGCGGCCCCGGTGAACAGTCCCGAAATCAGCGCGCCGAAGACGTACAAGGCGGCGAACAACACCACAACGCCCGTTGCCGAGCGCGCTTTCGGGTTCGCCCATGCCCTTCTCGCCCCCTCCATCGCCAACCGGAACCGGGAGGCTCCGCGGGGACCAGCGGCCTTGGAACCGGACTTCGCGCTGCCGGTAGCGCGTTTTTCAGAGGGAGCTTTTTTCGTGGCCAAGGAAGTCGGAGCTTGCGGGTGAGAACTCCGAAAATTACGGGTTGCTGACGCGCAGAATTGAACGGATTTTGGAGCTTTTCCACGATGGGGTGTGGGCAGGAAGCGAACGTGGATTAAATTTGGCTTCCGTCTCCCTTGCCATTCGGGGAGCTTTGTCTATATTTGCACCCCCAATTCAGGTAACATGGCCAAGAAAGGCAACCGCGTACAAGTTATCCTCGAGTGCACCGAGCACAAGGACTCCGGCATGGCCGGTACTTCACGTTACATCACGACGAAGAACCGCAAGAACACGCCCGAGCGCATTGAAATGAAAAAGTACAATCCGGTGTTGCGGAAGATGACCGTACACAAGGAGATCAAATAATCACCTGTCATGGCAAAAAAGACCGTTGCATCGTTGCAAACCGGAGGCGGAAAGCAACACACGAAAGTGATCAAGATGGTGCGCAGCCCCAAGTCGGGTGCTTACACCTTCAAGGAAGAAGTCGTTCACAACGACGACGTGAAAGCTTGGTTCGCGAAGGACTGATTGGACACCTTGCTCATCTTGAGCCCCTTATAGCATTGAAAAGGGCCTGTTCCTCATGGAGCGAGGCCCTTTTTGCATGAATTGTGCGGCCCGCTTTTGAACGGCAGCCGCAGGTCGCGATGGACGAACGTAATTTGCACGCATGAGTTTTCTGAAACGGTTGTTTTCCAAGCAAGAGAAGGAAACCCTCGATCACGGATTGGAGAAGTCCAAATCCCACGTGTTTTCCAAGCTCGCAAAAGTATTCACAGGCCGTCGCGTTGTTGACGAGGAACTGATGGATGAACTTGAAGAAGCATTCATCACCGCCGACGTTGGGGTTGAGACCACGATGCGTTTGCTTTCGCGCCTCCGCAAGCGCGCCCGATTTGAGGCGTACATGGAGATGGACGAGCTGTACGGCATGATGCGGGAGGAAATGGCGGCCTTGTTCCATGAGGACAATCGCTCAACGGAAGCGTACGCCATCCCGAAACACGCCGAAGGCCCGCACGTCATTTTGGTGGTGGGGGTGAATGGCGTAGGTAAAACCACGTCCATCGGGAAGTTGGCTCAGCGCTTCAAGGAGCAGGGGCATAGTGTCTTGTTGGGGGCAGCCGATACGTTTCGAGCGGCGGCGATTGACCAGTTGAAGGTGTGGGCGGAGCGCGTGGGCGTTCCCTTGGTGGCGCAAGGCATGGGGGCCGATCCGGCTTCGGTCGCGTTCGACACACTCCAATCGGCCGTCGCGCGCAAGTCGGACGTGGTCATCATCGACACCGCGGGCCGGCTGCACAACAAGCGCGGGCTGATGGAGGAGTTGGCCAAGGTTCGTCGCGTGATGGACAAGGTGGTTCCGGGGTCACCGCACGAGGTGTGGCTCGTCCTCGACGGCTCCACGGGCCAGAACGCCGTGGAGCAAGCCAAGCAATTCTTGGCGACCACTGACGTAACCGGCCTCATCGTCACGAAACTCGACGGCACTGCAAAGGGAGGCGTGGTCCTTGCCATCAGCCTCCAATTCAGCATTCCCGTGCGGTACATTGGGGTCGGAGAGAAGGCCGAGCACCTGCAAGATTTCATCCTCGACGAGTTCCTGGACAGCTTGCTGCCGGAGCGCTTGATTGAAGGGTTGGACTCCACCGATTCGGAATCATGAGGACCCGCGCTTACCATCCCCGTAAGGTGAACGTCGTCACCCTTGGCTGCTCGAAGAACCTGTTCGACTCGGAGGTGATGATGGCTCAACTCAAGGCGAACGCCTTCGACGTCGAGCATGAAAGCACGCGCGACGACAGCGGCATCGTCATCGTGAACACATGCGGCTTCATCGAAAGCGCCAAGCAAGAATCCATCGACACCATCCTGCGCTTCGGCGAGGCGAAGCAGGCGGGTCAGTTGGAAAAGCTGTACGTTACCGGTTGCCTTTCGGAACGGTACAAGGAGGAGTTGGCGGAAGGCATTCCGGAGGTGGATGCTTGGTTTGGCACCCGGGACTTGCCTCGGTTGCTGAAAACCCTGCGCGCCGATTATAAAAAGGAACTCGTGGGAGAGCGGTTGCTCACCACGCCTGCGCATTACGCGTACTTGAAGATTGCTGAAGGGTGCGACCGTCCGTGTGCGTTTTGCGCGATTCCGCTCATGCGCGGCAAGCACGTTTCCACGCCGATGGAGGAGTTGGTGAGGCAGGCAGAGGGCTTGGCGGCGCAAGGGGTGCGGGAATTGATTTTGATTGCGCAAGATTTGACCTTTTACGGGCTGGACTTGTATAAGGAGCGGAAACTGGCGGAGCTGGTTCGGCGCCTCAGTGACGTGGAAGGAATCGGCTGGATTCGTTTGCACTATGCCTTTCCGACGGGCTTTCCGATGGACGTCCTCGACGTGATGGCCGAGCGGGAAAACGTGTGCAACTACCTTGATATGCCGCTGCAGCATGCTTCCGATGACATCCTGAAGGCGATGAAGCGGGGCACCACCCAGGCCAAAACCGATGCGCTCGTCGCCGCCATTCGCGAGAAGATGCCCGACATCGCCCTCCGGACCACGCTCATCGCGGGATTCCCGGGAGAGACCGAGGAACACCATCAGGACGTGCTCGAATGGGTGGCGCGGTCGCGCTTTGAACGCCTCGGCTGCTTCACCTACTCCCACGAGGAAAACACGTCGGCTTACGCCTTGGAAGATGACGTGCCCGAAGACGTGAAGCGCCAACGGGTGGAAGCCATCATGGAGCTGCAAGCTGGCATCTCGCTTGAATTGAACGAACAGCTGATCGGAACCGAGCAAAAGGTCCTCATCGACCGCGCCGAAGACGGCATGTGGATCGGCCGCACGCAATACGATTCGCCGGATGTGGACAACGAGGTGCGCATTCCGTTCCGCGACGACTTGCACCTCCGAATCGGGGATTTCGTGCAGGCGCGCATTACCGGGGCATCGGAATTTGATTTGGACGCTGAAGTGATTTGAGCATGCAGTATCCGGTTATGGAGCGGTTCAAGACCCTGCAAGGGGAGGGGGCGTACACCGGCGTGAGCGCGTGGTTCATCCGGTTGGGAGGGTGCGACGTGGGTTGCGCTTGGTGTGACGTGAAAGAAAGTTGGGAGGCCGCGTCCCATCCGCCGGTTTCCGTGGAGGAACTGGTGGCGGAAGCCGTTGAAGCCCAAACCGCCATCACCGTCATCACCGGCGGTGAACCCTTGATGTACGATTGCACCCCACTCACTGAGGCCTTGCGCGCTGCCGGCCTCAAAGTTCACCTCGAAACCTCGGGCGCCTACCCGCTCACCGGTTCATGGGACTGGATCACCCTGAGCCCCAAGCGCTTCAAGCCGACCCTGTCCGAAGTTTACGAGCGGACGGACGAATTGAAGGTTGTTGTGGTCAACCGGCAGGACTACGCTTGGGCCGAAGAACACGCTGAGCGCATCCGCCCCGAAGCCGTGCGCTACCTCCAGCCCGAATGGAGCCGCCGGGAAAAACTGCACGAAGCGCTCACCGATTACGTTGCCAGCCACCCGAAGTGGCGCCTCTCCCTCCAAACCCACAAGTACCTCAACATCCGCTGATCACTCCGCCAATTTGAGGTCCGGTAGCAGCCGCCCCAATTCCTCGGTTGACGCTTGCCGGTATCCGTTCGGCACGCTGCAATCCACGTCCCCTTCAAAAGCGCCCATGGACTCGGCCACCATCCAAACCGACATCGACTCGGGCAATGGAAAGGCCAAGGGCAGCCGGGGAAATCCCCACAGGCACGGTGCCTCCAAACGCGCGGCCGTCAGCCAAATCCCCTGTCCTTCCCATTCGTACGCCACGGCTTCCTCACCCGCAATGACCGGCGATGCGGCATCGAATAGAGGAAGGGGCGGCGCCGGTGCGGTGCCTTTCCGCCAACTAGCCGGTTCCGCGCACGGTTCCAGCAGGGCGATGCGATGACCGAAGAGCTCGAACAGGATGTGAAAGGACTCCGAATCCGAAGTGCCCACCCAAACCCGCTTCGCTCCTCCGACCTCTTCCATCCGGAACCCCTCATCCGTCATGCGCAAGTCCCAATACTCCGGTATCAAGGCCAACTGCTCTTCCGAAAGGCCTTCGGGAACATGGGCGACGTAACGCACGTGCAGTCCCTTGCTCGACCCGAGCAAACTGCTGAATGCCAACAATATAAGAACGGAAATCCGCATGAGGTTTGGGGCGTTTCGCCGAAGGTACGCAATCAAAATTCCAGCACCCGCTGCAAGCTGTCGCGCACCCGTTGGGCATTCACAAGAACAAACCGCTCCAGCGTTTCGTTCAACGGGATCGCGGGCGTGTCCAGCGAGCCGACCACCTCGACGGGCGCATCGAGCTCCGTGAACAGTTCGTGCGCGATGCGTCCAGCGAGCGCCCGAGCGAATCCATTCTCCGCCGGTTCTTCCGTAACGATGACCACGCGGTGGGTGGCTTGAACGCGCTCCCGAATCAGATCGAAATCCACCGGCACGATGCTCCGCAAGTCCAGCACTTCCACAGGCAATCCCTGCGCCGCCTCCTGCGCCCAATAGACGCCGCGGCCGTAAGCGATGATGGTCAGTTCGGCGTCAGGGTGTTCGAGCGCCATCCGCCCTTTCCCGAGCGGAACCCGGTATTCGGCATCGGGTTCGACGCACTTCGCCGCTTCCGTGCCGGGAATTTTCGACCAGTACAGCCCCTTGTGTTCCAGAACGACCACGGGATTGGGGTCGTAGTAGGCCGCTTTGAGCAGGCCCTTCAGGTCCGCGCCGTTCGATGGGTAGGCCACCTTGATCCCGCGGATGTTGGCCAAAACCGATTCGATGCTCGAGCTGTGGTACGGCCCGCCGCTTCCATACGCCCCGATGGGCACCCGGATCAGGCTGTGCACCGGCCACTGCCCATTCGACAGGAAGTAGCTGCGGCTCAATTCCGTGAACAGTTGGTTGAGGCCGGGCCACAGGTAATCGGCGAACTGGACCTCCACGATGGGGCGAAGCCCCGCCGCGGACATCCCCGCCGTGCTCCCGATGATGAACGCTTCTTGGATGGGGGTGTTGAAGACGCGGGATGCACCGAATTTTTGGGCCAACGTCGCGGCCTCGCGGAACACGCCGCCCAACCGACCGCCCACGTCCTGTCCATAAAGCAGCGCTTCCGGGTGGTCGGCCAAAATCTCCTGCATGGCGTGCAGCGCGCAATCCACCATCAACGTGACTTCACCGCCCGCCGGCGTCCGCTCGCCCACCTCCAACGTCACTTCAGTGGGAGCAAATCGATGCGCCAGCAAGTCCTCTCCGCGTGGCTCCTCGGCTTCTTTCGCGGCGGCGTAATCGGCCTCGACGGTCGCTCGCGCCTCGCGGAGCACGGCATCCAATTCATCCTGCTCGACCCCGCTCTCAGCGAGCTCGGCCAACAGCCGCGGCAGCGGGTCGCGCTTCCCGTGCTCCTCGAGGTCGTCGCGGTACCATTCCCGGCGCACCCCGCTCGTGTGGTGCCCCAGCAGTGGCACGTGCGCGTGCACGAGCACCGGACGCCGCTCCTCCCGCACGATGCGGAACGCCTCTTCCATCGCCGCTTCGCTCGCCGCGCTGTCCGCCCCGTCCACTTCGATGAGCGCAATGGGCGGGAAGGCCGCTGCCAACGTGGAGGCGCTGCCGAACCGGATCTCCGAAGCGTGGGCCGAGATGTCCCACTCGTTGTCTTGAACGAGCCAAATGATTGGCAATTCCTTCAGCGCGCTCATGTGCAGCGCCTCGCTCACTTCCCCCTCCGTGATGGCCGCATCGCCGATGGAACACACCACCACGGGCGGAGCGCCGTCGCCCACCACTTCGTGCGCCAGACCGTGCTGCTCCCGGTACTGCACGCCCATGGCCACGCCCGCAGCGGGGATGGCCTGCATGCCCGTTGCGCTGCTTTGGTGCGGAATGCGCGGGAAGCCGGGGCGGTTGAGCGACGGGTGGCTGTAGTACGTCCGGCCTCCGCTGAACGGGTCGTCCTTCTTCGCGAAGAGCTGGAGCATGAGCTCGTAGGGGCGCATCCCCATCGAGAGCAGGATGCTGTCGTCGCGGTAGTACGCGCTGAGGAAATCCTGCTCCTTGAGGCGCCGGCCGGTGGCGATTTGGATGGCTTCGTGCCCGCGGGAGCACGCGTGCACGTACTTCGACGTGATGCGCGCCTCTTCCTCGTACAAGTCGGACATGGAGCGGGCGGTGGCCATCCATCGCAGGGTTTCGAGGGAGATTTCGGTGGCGGGTGCTGGGGCGGATTTTGGCATAGCAAGGCCAAAGATACGGACCGCCGGATGGCTACCTTGCACCCATGCAAATTGCCTTTTGGAAATGGGAAGGCGCGGGGAACGATTTCATCCTGGTGGACGGTCGGACGATGCCGCGCGAATTGCATCCCGATGAGGTGACGCGGTTGTGCGACCGGCACCACGGGATCGGAGCGGATGGACTGATTGTGTTGCGGCCGTTGGGGGCGGAGGCTCCGGGGCCCTGGCCGCGGTGGGAGATGGACTATTGCAATGCGGACGGGACGCGGTCGTTTTGCGGGAACGGGAGCCGGGCGAGCTTTGCGTTTCTGGTGCGTCAAGGTTGGGCGCCCCGGGAGGCCGTGTTGGAAGCGTGCGACGGGGCGCATCGGGCGCGGTGGGATGCGTCGCGGGATTTGCCGGGGGTGGAATTGCGGCCGATTGCGACGGCGCGGCACCTCGGCGCGGCGCCGGAGGGGGTGGAGTTGCCGCCTGCCGATCATTGGTTCGCGGACTCGGGGTCGCCGCATCACGTGGCGTTCCTGACGGACGGGAGGGAGGTGCTGGAGGGGCTGGACGTGGACGGACTGGGTGGGGCGGTGCGGCGGCATGCCGTGCACGCGCCGGCGGGCGCGAACGCGAACTTCGTGGCGGATTCGGCGTCGGACGTGACGGAGTTGTGGGCGCGGACGTTTGAACGCGGGGTGGAGGCCGAAACGCGGGCGTGCGGAACGGGGGCCACGGCAATTGCGGTGGCGGATTACATGCGGCGGGGCGGACCGACGTTTCGGCGGGTTCACATGCCGGGCGGGACGTTGGAGGTCACGTTTGACCACGATCCGGAGGGGTTTGATGGGATTTGGCTCCACGGCCCCGCGCGCGAGGCGTTTACGGGCGTGGTGGAATGGCCGGACAAGCCCGAGCGCCCTTCGCCCAACACGGATGTGTTCGCGTGGCTCGGGGTGTGGGTGCTGTTGCTGAGCAGCTGGACTGCCGCGTTTGCGGGGGGCGATTTATCGGATGAGGCCCGGATTTCGCTGCTGACGGGCTCGCCGGGTTCGGAACTGTGGTCGGCGTGGGGGCACACGGCCGTGCGCGTGTACGATCCGGGGGTGGAGCCGCCGTTGGACGAGATTTACAATTATGGCACGTTCGCCTTCGGCCCCGGTTTCTATGCCAAATTCCTTGCCGGCGAACTCGATTACCGCCTCTCGCGCGAGCCTTTCGGGTCGTTCCAGATCAGCTATTTGCGGTCGGGGCGCGGGTTGTTGGAACAGCCCTTGGATTTGGCCCCTTCGGATGTGCGGCAACTCGCGGCGTACCTCGAATGGAATCACTTGCCTGAGAACCGAACCTACCGCTACCGCTTCCTGCACGACAATTGCGCGACGCGGGTGCTGACGGTGATGGGGGCGGTGTTCGGCGACCGCTGGGATGCCGGGTGTTCGTCAGGAGGCACAGCGCCAGCAGGGGGCTCGACGTATCGGGAGGCGTTGCGGCCTTACCTCTCGGGGTGGCCGTGGGCGCAAGCGGGCGTGGAATGGGCGATGGGGCCGGGGGGCGACTCCGGTCCTCCTTGTTTTGCGAGTTTCCTTCCCGATGGTTTGTCAGGCCAAATCCAATCCGCGACCCTCGACGGTCGCCCCATTGCCTCGAAGCCGATGGAACTCGTTCCGCGTCAGGGGCCCTGGTTCTCCCGTGGCCCTCGGGTTCCGTTCGGCCCAAGCGGTGCAGCGGCCGCACTGGTCGTGCTCGCCTTATCGGCCTTCCGCATTCCGGCACGGGGCTGGAAATTCGTCAGCCGGTTGCCGCTCTTGCTCGCTGGAACGGTGGGCGTCGTGCTCACCGCGGCGTGGTTGTTCACCGATCACCGCGATTTGTGGGCCAATGTGAATTTGTTGTGGTCCAGTCCGTTGCTTTTGGCGGTCTACATACCGCGCGTTCACCGCGGTCGGACGGGGGCGTGGATGCGGGCGGGATTGTTTGTATTTTTGGTAGCCTTCCTCGGAATGCAAGCAGTGCGAGGGGTCAGCATTCCGCTTTGGATGCACCTCATGCTGTTGGCGGTGGGCCTTGCGCTCGAGCCGTGGCGCATTCGGAAGGACCTGCACGCATGAACGACCACTTCGGTACTTGGATGACGCGTTGGATGCTCGGTGGACTCGTTCTGCTCGGGTTGTCGGGATGCCGCTTGGAGCCCACGCGCTGGAATGCGGACATCGCGCTTCCTTTGGTGGATGCCACGTGGGGTTGGAGTGAATTCTTGGGCGACACGTTGGGAGAAGTGACCTCGGGATCGCCCGGGGTGTTGCGCTTTCAGGGCAAGGTGGCCGAGGTGCCGTTGGCCGAGTTGACGCTGCTTCCGGATACGTTGGTGGAAAACGTGTTGTCGCCTGCGTTTGCGGGCGGTCCGTTTGAGGTGCCGCCGGGGGCGGTCTTGCTCGATGAGCAACAGGACATCGTGTTCCAAGGCATTGAGCAGGAATTCTCGCGCATGACCTTGGAGGAGGGGAAAATCGCCTACCGGGTTCGCAGCAAGACGAATGGCTACGTGCAGTTGCGGTATGATTTCCCGAGCGTGACCATCGGCGGGGTCCCGGTGGTGCTGGACGTGGTGCTGCCGCCATCGACGGATGGGGGAAGCCAAATCGAAGAAGGCGAAATCGATTTGGCCTCCGCAACCATCGACTTCACGGGGGCAAGCGGCACGGAAGTGAACCGCATCAACTCGAACCTGCGCATCGGAACCCCCGCGGACATTCCGTACACGGCCCTCGTTTACGGTACCGATAGCATCGACGTTCAGATGCTGTTCACCGGCCTGACGGTGGCCGACGTGGAAGGCTATTTCGGCCAAATCGACATCGACTTGAACGAATCCGCCGACCTGTTCGACGCGGGTCGGTTTCCATCGGGGGCGGTTGCGGCGATGCCCACCCAAGCGAACCTGACCGTGCACAACAGGATGGGGGCGGATTTGGCGTTCTGGATCGAGTCCTTGGAACTGGCGGGCGAGGCCATCGACCACCCTGCAATGGGCATGGAGCAGGTCTTGGCACGCGCTGATTGGTCAACCGACCCGCCCGCAGCAGATGCCTGGGAGCTGGATTTGCTGGCGTGCACGCCCAACCTGTTCGAGGCGCTGGGGGCATTGCCGGCCGATGTGGCCGTGAACGGGACGCTGCAGCTGAATCCGCTGGGCGACGTGACCGCGGGGCACGATTATTTGCGGGCTTCCGACCCGCCTTATGTGTCGCTGGATTTGGAACTGCCTTTGAGCGTTGGGGTGAGCGGGTTGGTGATCCGGGAAGAGGTGACCGTGGAGGCGCGTTCCATGCCGGGATTTGTCGGCGAGCTCGTGGTGCGGTTGACCCACGATTTTCCCGTTGAATGGACCGTGAATGGCCGCTTCGATGCGCTTGCGTTCGGTCCCGGACCGGAGTTTTCTGCGACCATGCCCGTGGGGAGCGAGTCCATTGAGCTGCGCTTGCCGGTGGATGCCGAGCGGTTGGCAAAGGGGGGCACGTTGCCCATTGAATTGCACTTGGACACCGATGGAGCGGTGCCGTTTTCGGGCTTCGAAACGGTGCGGATGCAGCTCGCTTTGGAAGGCCAAATCCAAGCCGTCATCGAATGAAGGCCCTGTGGATCATCGGCGCTTGGTGCCTCGCAACGGCTGCCTCCGGTCAGCAGGGCGAGGAATGCTCGTTCCACCCCGCGGGCGTGTCGTATGCCGTGGAGGGGATGCACCGAAGCGATGTGCTGACGAACGGTTTCCTCCGAACGTTCTTGGTGGGCGGGCTGTTGGAGCCGGCTGAAATCGAGGGCATTCGCCACCGCATGGAAGGGCCGGGTGAGGGGCACCTCGGGATGTCGGCGGGTCACGCGCTGTCGTGGCATGGGGTGGTCGGGCCGGCGGGTCGGGTGCCGCGGGTGGAGCTCGCGTCCCGGGGGCTGATGTCGGCGGGGGTGACGGAGGGGCTGTTCAGTTTGGTGTTTCAAGGAAATGCGCCGGATTTGGGCCAAACCCTGGACCTCGCACCCGCCCGCGTCCAGTGGCTGCAATGGAACCGCCTGGCCTTCGGGCTCGGCAACGCGGAGGGGACGTCGTTTGTAGACGTGGGGCTGTACCAAGCGGCATGGGGCGCGGACGGGGCGATCGCTTCGGGGGCGTTTTATGTGAGCGAGGGCGTGGATGCCCTGGCTGTGGGGATGGAGGCGGAATTGGACTTTTGGGAGCGGGCGGGCTGGGGGTTGGGCTTGGATGTTCGCCACCAATGGGGCGAGGAGCGGTGGTGGGCGTTGGAGGTGAAGGATTTCGGGGTGGTGCGCTATGGCGAGGGGGAACGGGTGGTGGCCGATACGGGCTTGGTGACGACGGGCTTGCCGTGGAGCGGTCCGGGGTGGACCGTTGAGGGCGTGCAGGAGGAGGGCTTCGGGGAGGACCTGTTCGTGCGCAAGCGTGTGGGCGAGGGGTGGCAGCTGCTGCCCGCCCGGGCGGTGGTGCGCGCGGGCACTTCGTGGTCCGATGGGTGGGGAGGCGAAGCGGCGGTGACCTGGGGTGGCTGGATGCCGCGGCCGCGCCTGGACGTGCGCGTTCAGTGGTCGCCGAGCACGGAGTGGGGGGTGGAGCTGGGCGCCATCGCGGGCGGCTGGGGCTTGGTGCGGCCGGTGGTCGGCCTCGCCCATGGCACGACGAGCGGCCGGTGGGCGGTGGTTTGGGACGATCCGGTTGGGAGCATGAGCGCCAACGGTTTGGGGCGGGGTGCGTCCGTGGTGTGGAGCAGAAATTTGTGAGGAGTGGCGGGGCGTTGGGCGGTTTGTGCCAAATTTGTCCCATGAATGCAACCCAAATGGAATCCGCCGGCTGGACCGCTGGCGACGCGCTGCAAATCATCGCGGGACCGTGTGCCGTGGAGGGCGAGGGCGTGGTGATGGAAATCGCGGAACAGCTGGTGAAGTGGTGCGGGGATTTGGGCTTGCCCCTCATTTTCAAGGGCTCCTACCGCAAGGCGAACCGCTCCCGCGGCGACAGCTTCACGGGCATCGGCGATGAAGCCGCGCTCACCATCCTCCGCAAGGTCCGCGAAACCTTCAATGTGCCCGTCATCACAGACATCCACGCGGCCCACGAAGCAGCAATGGCCGCCGAATACGTGGACGTGCTCCAAATCCCAGCCTTCCTCTGCCGCCAAACCGACCTCCTTGTCGCCGCCGCAGCCACCGGTAAAATCGTGAACATCAAAAAAGGCCAGTTCCTCGCCCCCGAATCGATGCAATTCGCCGTGGACAAGGTGCACCAAGCGGGCAACCCGAAAGCGTGGGTTACCGAGCGCGGAACGATGCTCGGCTACCAGGACCTCGTGGTCGACATGCGCAGCTTCCCGGTCATGCGCAACTTCGCGCCGGTCATCGCCGACGTGACGCACAGTTTGCAGCAGCCGAACCAAGGATCGGGGGTGACCGGCGGCCGCCCCGAGCTCATTTCGACCATCGCTTCTGCCGCCGTGGCCGCAGGAGCCCAGGGCGTCTTCATCGAGACCCATCCGCGTCCGTCCGAGGCGCTGTCGGACGGGGCGAACATGTTGCCGTTGGACCGGATTCCCGATTTGTTCCGCCGCCTTCAAGCGGTTCACGCGGCCGTTCGCTCATGAAGCGCTTCCTCCTTCTTTTCGTCAGTGCGGTGCTCACAGGGCCGCTGGCTGCGCAACTCGACACCATCCGGATGGTGAGCTTGGGCGGGGCCGCGGATGAAGGAGCGATTTCGGTGCTTTCGCTGGGTACAGATGCCCTCGTGACCGGCTTTTCGGATTCGAATTCCGAGGGCGTTCGGGCGCCGTGGGTGGTTCGCTTGGATTCGATGCTGCAGGTGGTGTGGCATCGGGTGTTGCCGATTGAAGGCACTGCGGTGGCGGGTGTGGTGGAGGCGGACGGCAGCGTGGTGGTGGTGTCCCGCGAGTTGCTTCCGGCGGCTGCGGGATATGGCGTGCACTGGCATCGCTTGGCGGCGGAAACGGGCGAGGTGCTGGCGGCTTCGGCGTTTGAGGCTGCGGATTGGGTGTTGCCCGCCTCGTTGGGCCAAACAGGCGACACCCTGCTCACCTGGGTCACCGACTACCGCTCCGGAACCGCGCAGCCCACCGTGCTCGGAAGCCGCTGGGTCGGCGGTGTCCATGAAGTGCTGTTCGAGCGCACGTTCGGAACTCCGGGGCTCACGGAGTCCTTGGTGGAAGGCACGTTGGCCGGCGGCGACTTGTGGTTGGCCTCCACCCTCCGGCCCACCCCCGATTCGGCACGTGGCATGCTCCGTCGAGCGGACCTCGATGGCAGCGTGGTGTGGTCCGATGTTCCGGACGTTTCTGGGGGGCTCGTGGAGGTGAACGCGTTGTCCGTGGTCGACTCCATGGTGTACCTGGGTTTGACGGGCGGCGACGGAACGTCCACTCCGACGGCCCACATAGCACGGTGGGACACGTCGGGCGTTGCAGAACCGGAGCTGTGGACCCTTTCGAATCCTGCACAAGTGCGCGACATCCGGTGGAATGCGCCGGAGTTGAACGTGCTGTACCGTTCTGAGGTCTTCGGTTTGGGCGAAGGCGACATGTTGTTTTCGCGCTATGGCCCGGCGGTCAGCTACGTCGATGGCCGCTCCTTTGGCTGGGTGGAGCGGGAGGAACCCGCGGCGATGATGGAGGATGAGGCGGGCGCGGTTTGGCTTGTGGGATCCACCGAGCACGGCAATCCCAATTTCCACGTGGTGCGCGCGCCCAACGACCACATCGGACCCCATCACCTTGAGGCGTTCCAGACCGATTTAGTGGGGCCCTTGTCCATCCCGGTCCTCCCGGACGACGGGTCGCCGCGCTTGGCTCCGAATCCCGGAAACGGTCGGCTGTGCTTGGTCGGGCAGCCCTGCGAGGAATTCACCTTCGTGGTGTTTACCCTCCATGGCACGGTCATTGATTCGGGAAAGGGCCCTGTGCTGGACGCATCGCGCTGGCCCGGTGGCATTTACCTGATCGATGTAGCATGCGAAAATTGGCGGCAGTCCTTTCGATTCTTGCGCTGGTGAGCCCCTTTTTGGGCCAAACCCCGTATCCTCCTCAATCCGACGATTCCCTCGTTGCCTGGGTGGAGCACCACCCCCTCGGCATAGCGGACGTTCTCCGAGCGACCGATACTTACCGCGTCCAAGCGGTGCTCGCCGATTCGGTGTGGATCGGGGTGGGCGGCTGGTGGTACGCCATGCTCCCGGGTCGGTCGGCCGGCGACTGGTTCGCGGTGGTCCCGGATTTCGTCGCCCCACCGGATTCAACGGCTTGGATTCGCTGGCCAAATCCCAATCCATCGCCCACCCTCACCACCTGGAAGCGGAACCAACCGGAGGCCATTCCCATCACCCTGGAACGAGGACGTCCCGCGCGGGATTGAAAAAATTCGGCACCCGGGTTCGGATTGTACAACTTTGGGTATATTTGTGCCCCCGTTCGAACGAGAACGGGGATTCTTGGGGGATTAGCTCAGCTGGCTAGAGCGCTTGCATGGCATGCAAGAGGTCATCGGTTCGACTCCGATATTCTCCACGAAAGTCGGTGCACTTCGGTGCACCGATTTGTTATTTGGCTCCATAGTTCAAGGGATAGAACAAGGGTTTCCGGTACCCTAGATCTAGGTTCGAGTCCTAGTGGAGCTACTGGGCCCTTTCAGGGCACTTCATCAAAACGCAGACGACTCAGGTGGTCTGCGTTTTTGTTTGCACACGTTAACAAACCGGATCGAAAAGAATCCGACCTCTTGCCAAGATTCGACCGCCGCTCAGCGTAAACCGGTGGCAAATCAAACCTGCAACAATGAAACAGTTCACTTATTTCTTGCTTTCCATTCTCTTCGGTTTGTCCACTGCGTTCGCGCAACCTGTTTTGGAGGACTATTTCGATGATTGCGATTGCCCGATTGACGATGCGCCACCGGTGTGCGCTGAGGTGTTGCCGGGCTTAGTGGTTGCCCTGCCCAATGCGTGCTTTGCCGAGTGCATGGGGTTGACCATCATCGAAGGTGGGGACTGCGCTGTGGGATGGGAGTCCGGTGACTGGGACAATGACGACGATTCGGATGACGACAACGACGACGACGATTCGGATGACGACAACGACGACTCGGATGACGACAACGACGACGACAATTCGGACGACGACTACGGCGACTACGATTGGGACGACTACGACGACGACTTCGAGTGGAACGATTCCACTTGGACAGGAGGAACGTGGGCGGACAGCTTGGATGGATTCGGAGGCATCAGTGGGGACGTGCTCGACAGCTTAATCAACGACTGGCTTGCCAACGGCGGTCAGGTGTGGATGGACAGCTTGTTGATCGAATCCGGCAATGGCGGGTTGAATTTGGACAGCCTGATTGCGGCCGGTGATTTTTCTTGGTTGGAGGACATCTTCGTGTTCACGGATTCTACTTGGACGGGGGATTGGGATGACGATGACTTCGAGTGGACGGACGATTGGGATGACGACGATTTTGAGTGGACGGATTCTACTTGGACGGGGGATGACGAATTTGACCTGCTCGACAGCTTGATCAATGAGTGGATTGCCAATGGCGGTCAGGTGTGGGTGGACAGCTTGCTCATCGAAGCGGGCAATGGCGGGTTGAATTTGGACAGCCTGATTGCTTCAGGTGACTACGCTTGGCTGGACAGCCTCCTCAACGGCAGCGGTTGGGGAGACTTGCCTTGGGATGGGCTCGATGTCGACCTCGATGGCATGTGGGAGGACAAGGGGCCGGAAGAAGAATTGGAAAACTTGGGTACGGTAGGTGGTGAAGGCAACTCCAAGCTTCCTTCAGAAGCCATGCAGGTCAAATGCTACCCCATTCCTGCCGACGATCGCCTCTACGTTCATGCCACGAGTGAAGCGACGAGCTTGGAGTTGTGGTCCATCACCGGCCGGTGTTTGTACCGCAGTCAGCTGGTATTCGAAGGCACCACCGCCGTGGATGTGTCCCAATTTGCGGGCGGAACGTACCTCTTGCGTGTGCAAGATGCGTTCGGAAACTGGAGTCAAGAGACCCTGGTCATCCAACGCTAAGGAAAATCGACAGAATATTGTGATGTGCAAAGAAGGAGGAACGCGATTCCTCCTTCTTTTTACCAATTAAACGGGATCGGGTTGAATTGAAGCGCGAATCAGAACGGCCGGAGTGGTTGGAGCGATGCCTTGCAAGGGATCGCCGGGCGCAGCATGCCTTCTATGAGGAGCATTTCGCCTACCTGATGCGCATTGCATTCAACTTCACGAAGCAGCGGGAAACGGCCTTGGAATGGGTCAACCTGGGATTTGCCAAGATCTTCCTGAATTTGGCCAAATACGATTCCAGCATGCCCCTCGGCACGTGGATGGGCAAGGTGCTGAGCAACGTAATTTTGGACGAATTGCGCAAAGAACGCCGCCACGCGGATCGGCACATTGAAGCGGATGTGCAAAGCCTGCGGCACGTGGAGGGCTCCACGGAAGTGCCAGGCGCGGCGGCGGAGTTGATGCACATCATGGAACGCGGGCTGGAAGACTTGCCCCCGACGACGCGTCAAGTCTTTAAATTGTACGCCATTGAGGGATACCCCCACCAAGAAATTGCAGAGCGCTTGCGTATACCGGTCGGAACTTCTCATTGGCATTTCAGCAAAGCCCGCAAGCACTTGCAGCACGTCATCAACCGAACATGGAATCTGGCATGAACACGTCGAACCCATTGGATCCCCGCCCGAGCGATTGGGAGGCGGCCTTGAAGGTCATCGAGGCGGCGGAGTTGCGCCATGATCGCGCGGTTCTGCGGCGTCGCTGGGCGGGTTGGGGCGCGTTGGTGTTGGTGCTCTTTTGGGGCGGGTTCGCCTGGCTTTCCCGTGTGGATTCTGGTGCATCTGTTGTACCGGCCCATTCAACGCAATTGGAGGGCAATTCAGGAATCGAAACGGAAGGCGCACCCGAGCAATCGACTGCGTTCTCTGTTTCCGTGGAGCCGACCACTGAGCAGCAAGCCCAGGTCGATGGTTCAGACATCGAGGGGGCGCCCGCGGTTGCGCCTCGTTCCAGCGGCTTCGTTATGCAGGCAACGGACGAATTGCTGCCTGCATCGCTGGACGAACCCCCGTTCGTGGCACTACTCGAACATGAGGAAGTGGAGCAATTGGATGCGCGACCGTTGCGGTTGTTGGGGCAGCGTGGAGGCGCAGACCTCGTTCCTGCGCTGCGAGAAGTTTCGGAGCGACCTGTTGAGCGGAGGTGGAATCCGTTCTTGGGGCGGGAGGTGGACGCTTGGCTTGCGGGGGTAAGCGTTGCTTGGTCTTCGGATTGGCGCGTGCCGGTTCTTCGGGTGGGGGCGGTTCGGGATCAGCGCGATCGCCACTGGTTTGCGCGACCGGAGCAAGGCGTGTTTGGCCAATACACAGCCCGCAGCATCAGCAGCAATGAGGCGTTTTGGGCCTTGATCGGTGCGGATTGGACCCGCCACATCACGGGCCGTTGGAGCAGCGTCGCTTCCGTCGAATGCCAACTGCTCCTCGCCCGCCACATGACGCCCGCAGCGCAACTGCTCGGGGAACCGCTGGTGCCAACGAGCGCGCCGGTTTGGGGGACGCTTGAGGAGGAGCGCCGGATGCGCGTTTGCCTTGCACTCGGAGCGGATTGGGCGGCGACGGAGCACCATGCTTTGCGCCTGGCCGTGAGTGGATATTTCGGGGCCGATCGCCCCTTCGACTACTTGGTTCAAACCTCAGGAGCTCCGCGGACGTTCGGTGAGCTTCGCGCAACGTGGATATGGAAATGAGCACGTGGAAATGGATGGGGGTGCTGGCTGCCCTTGGAACCGTCATCGGTTGTGAACGCTTGAGCCTTGAGCCCAGCGATGAACCCTCGCCTTTGATGTTTACCGCAAGCGTTGCGGGCATGGAGATGGATTGGAATGCGGCCGAGCAGCCGATGTCCATGGGGCTGGATTCGACCGGAAGTTGGTGCACCGTGAGCTTGCCGCCCAACGATGGGGGCTTCGTGGAATTGGCGTTCCATTGGCATCCTGACGCTTGGCAAAGCACGGAGGAGTCGCTGGAATTGGCGCTGCAGCCGGGCAGTTGGTCGTTGGGCCCAGGAGAACGCCCGTTGGCCGTTGTGGAATTGGAAGGATTGGCCTCGGCGAGCGTCACGTGGAACGGCTTCGCCGTATCCGCCGAAGCGGAAGACCTGCCCGTGGACCTGTCCATCGCGAACACGTTGGAGGTGATTCACGGTGAAGCAGAATGCTCCGCCAGCACGTCGATCACGTGGTATCCGAGTTCCGCCTGCCAAACCGAGTGGTTGGAAGAGCCGTTTTCCATTGAGCACGAACCCGGGGCCGTTGTTCTCGAAGCTCCTGCACCGGGATTGTGGTGGTGGCAAATCCCCGGGCAAGTGCCCATCATCAACACGGGGGAACTGATTTTGGCGGAGCAAGCCCAAGGGTATGAGGTGAGCCTGTGGCCAGCGGATCCAATGGGCCCGTTGGGCGATTTCATGATCACGAGGCAGTTTCCGGGAAATTCGGAGGAGGATTGTTCGTTCGAGTTTGAATGCGATTGGGAGGTCGAGGACGGAGCGTACCTCGAGGTGGCGTTGATTTCCTCAAGCGGCACGGTGCATTCTTCGCGTTTCGCCTGCAGCTCCGGTCCTGGAACTTTCCAAGCGTTGGAGGTGACGCCGTTCGAAGCCGATGGGGAGGGGCGTCCCACCCGGTTGGTTCAATTCAGTTGCGAACTCTTGCTGGAATCGGGCGGCGACGCGGTCCAGTTGAACATCGAAGAAGGGAGCATCGCCTTTCCCGTGGCCACGGAGTAGGGCGTGGCTGGTGGGGCGCGGGTTCAGGTGGGCAAAAGTGGCGGGGAAGGGCTGCATCGTTTGTGGCTTTGAATTAACTTCCCGTCCAAACCGTTGCCATGCGTTACCTCGTCCTATCCTTTTGCCTCGCGATCACCGCGATTTCCCAGTCCCAATACGACCCGTACGAACTGCGTTTTCGCGGCATTCCGATGACCGTGCCGGAGGAGACCGAGCAGGCGCGGTTGCGGGCGGCATCGGGTTGGTCCGACTTTGTGGAGGCCCACCCGCGCTGGCAGGCCATCATGGATGGGCATACCGGCCTCCCGCATCGGGCGTACGGTCCTGCTTGGGCGGTTGAGGGGGCGACGTGGGCGGAGAAGTTGGCGGCGTTTGAGGGCGCGGTGGCGGGATTTGGCCTGCCGGGGAACTTGGAATGGACCTGGCGCGAGACGGCTGCGAAGCACGATTGGGCGTTCGCGACCCAGCACGTGGAGGGCATCGCCGTTTATGGAGGCAAGTTGATGACCAAATGGCACGACGGGGCGCTGGTGTCCTGGGGGGCCGACTGGTACCACGACGCGGCCGTGCCCGAGGGCGAACTGTTGAGTTCGGACGCGCTGCTTTCAGCGGCGATGGCCGAGGTGGATCTCGATGAGTGGGGCGCTCCCGAGTCGCAAGAGCTGGTGCTGGTGCCGCAAGCCCGTGCAGACGGTTCGTTGGATTACCGATTGGTGCAACCGTTTGTGATCAACGGCCGGTTGGGGACCTTGCCCAAACGCTATTTGACCTGGGTCGACGCCCTGACCGGTGAGGTGTTGATGCGCGCGAACCAGGTGCGCCACATCGCGGGGCGTTTGGCCATGCCGGCGACGGGGCATCGCCCCGAGCGGTTGGTGCGTCGGATGGGCATTGATGTGCCCCCAGCGGTGAGCGTTTCTGGCGTGCTGAATGCGGACGTTCACCCGATGTATCCGTTCCAATCCGTGGAAAATTTGGCCTTGCCGCACCTCGCATTGAACCTGCCCGGTGACGCCCTCTACACGGATGAAACCGGTGGATTCATCTCCACCGCTTCCGGGCCATTGACCGTTCAGTCGAGCCTCGAAGGGCGGTGGTCCACGGTGTTCACCAATGGCGTGACGCCCTCGGTGCCGTTGACGCTCGTGGACGGCTACAACACCGTCAATTTGACGGGATTAGGAAACGTCAAAGAGCGCTCGGCCTACCGTTCCGTCGGCTTGATCCACGATCACATGAAGCAGGTGCTGCCTGACTTCGAAGCGCTGGATTTTTCGCTTCCCACGAACATTGACGTGGCCGGCGAGTGCAATGCGTTTTACGATGGCCAAAGCATCAACTTCTTCGATGTCGGGGGCGGATGCAACGCGACTTCCCTCATTGCGGATGTGGTTTGGCACGAATACGGTCACGGCATCAACGACTTTTTCTACCAGACTTACGGAAGCTTTTTCATGAACGGTGCGATGGGAGAGGGGTACGCGGACCTTTGGGCGATGAGCTTGGGCGATTTGGCGGAAATCGGCAAGGGCTTCAACGTGGGCAGCGAGGAGGGCATTCGGCGCTACGACCAGGATCCGAAGGTGTATCCTCAGGACTTGGTCGGTCAGGTGCATGCGGATGGCGAAATCATCTGCGGGGCGTGGTACGACACGCACTTGTTGATGGGGGGAGATTGGACGGCGACGATGGCGTTGTTCGCGGATGCCTATCCGGGATTGCAGGCCGAGGCCTTGGATGGCGATGAAGGCCAAGCCTATGCCGACGTGCTCATCGACGTGCTCCAAGCGGACGATGACGATGCGGATTTGTCGAACGGCACGCCGAATGCCGCGGCCATCATCGAAGGGTTTGACCTCCACGGCATCACGATCTTTGGCTACGCGGAGATGGACCACGATCCGGTGGAGTTCGCCGATGCGGATGCGGGGATTGAAATTGAGGGGGACGCGGAAATCGTGTTCCCGTACAGCCTGTACTTCGACGGGATGAAGCTCCGCTACCGCACCACGCCCGATGGCGCCTGGTCCGAGCTCGACATGGTCGAAGGTGCGAACGGCTTCACGGCGGAGCTGCCCGCGCAGCCGGCGGGCACGGTGGTGTCTTATTACCTGTACATCGCCGACGACTTCGGTGGGTTGTCGGCCATCGACCCGGTGGGTGCGGCGGCGGAGGAGTACCCGAATTTGCCGCATTTCACGCTGGTGGGTGTGGAGCCGCTGTTGATCAACGATTCGGATGAGTATTCGGACTTCGGGTTTTGGCAAACCGGCGTTCCTGGATACGACAACGCAACCACGGGACAGTGGGAAGAGGCGATTCCCGTCGGCTCCTTCGGCGAACCGGGTGACCCCTCGACCATAGCGGCCCCCAACATGGACCATTCGTTCGGACTCGCGGGCTTTGCGTTCGTGACGGGGGTGAACCCGGTGGGCGGCAGCGTCGGCGCGAACGACGTGGATGCGGGCCACACCACGTTGCAATCTCCGGTCATCGACTTGACGCCGTATGAGGAGCCCGTGATTGCATATTGGCGTTGGTACTGCAATGCGCCGTACTCGGGGGCGAATCCGCGGAGTGATTGGTGGCAAGTGCAGTTGTCGAACGATGGGGGGGCGTCGTGGACGTACCTGGAGAACACGTTGCAGCAGGATTTGTCCTGGCGCAGGAATGCCTTCCGGGTGGCGGATTGGATCGAGCCTTCGGATGAGTTCGTGATGCGGTTCATCGCTTCGGACAGCACGACGGTGGGGGAATACCTCGACGGGGGGTCGCTGGTGGAGGCGGCGTTGGATGACATCGTGTTGTACGATTTGGCCAGCGGGGCAAACGTGGAGGGACAGCAGGAGTCGGCGCCGATTGCGGTTTTCCCTAACCCCGCCCGCGACCAGTTCACGTCCAGCGGCTGGTGGGCGACCCATTCGGTTCGGCTCATCAACGGCTTGGGCCAAACCGTCAGCACCTGGCAAGCGGACGGCCTCGGTCAGGTCCGCGTGCCTGCTGCGAACCTGCCAACGGGCGTCTACTGGCTGGTCGGCTACGACCGAAATGGCGTGCGCCGCTCAGCGTCCGTGCAGGTCGCGCGACCTTAAACTTCGGCGACCTGTCCGGCGGCCACCCAACCGACGCTTCCGTTGGCGAATTCGAGCTCAATCCACTCGGACGTCCGGGAGAGGATGCGCCCCTTCGTGCCTTCGTGTAGGATGAACAGCACCAAGCTGTTGGTCGTTTGGGGTGCGTTGCGGATTTCTGCAGTCGGGGTGAGGATGACCGCTTCATGGCTCATGTCATCGCGGTGGAGCGTTGCGGAAAAGAGGAACCCTGCGCCCACGCTCAGGGCGAGCAGGACCGAAGCCATGGTGGTGGCGATGCGCCGCATGGCTTCTTCGCGGGCCAACAGCCTCCAGGAGAGCGCCCCGAATCCCCCGAGCCACAACACCAGCAACGTCACCGACCAAAACCCCAAACGCCCCTTTGCCACCACGCGTTCCCACAAGTCCCGCAATCCTTGCGTGGGCAGCGGTTCAATGCGGTCGGTCACTTTCGTGTTGGCGAGCTGCAGGTTGGCGCGCGCGTCGTCGTTGTTGGGGTCGAGTTGCAGGGCGCGCTCGTAGTGGAGGATGCTGCGTCCGATTTGGCCCAGTTTGAAGCTCGCATTGGCCAAATTGTACTCCGCCTCGAAGCTCCGGCATTCCGCCAACACCGCTTCGTACGCCTCCGCCGCTTCGGCAAACGAACCCGCCTCATACGCGGCGTTGCCCGCCTCAAATTGCGCCTCGCAAACCTCCACATTGCCGGCTGCGGCTGCGTTCGCGAGGACGAGCATCAAGGCGATCATCCCGAGCTGTTTCATGATTTCCATTCCTTTTCGGTGCGTTCGACGAGGTTCACGGCTTGATCGTACAGGGTTTGCGGCGGTGCGGTGCTGCCGGGGGCATAGCGCGCGAGGTCCAGCGCTTCGAGCAAGGACTGCCATTCCGGCTGGGTGGACGGGGCGGCTTGAGCAAGGGCCGCCAGCGCGCCGGTGCGCGTGTACTGGCTTTGGCTCCAGCCGAGCTTGGCGATGAGGTACGCTTCGAGGCCGTGACCGAGGGCCACGTGGAAGGCGGCCGGGTTGTCGATGGATTTCTGGGCTTCGCGGAGTTCTTTGCGGATGCGGGATTTGGCCTGGCGCTTGCGCGTGCCTTTGATGTCGCGCGCTTCAGCGTCTTTGCGGCGTCGGCGGGCCCAAATCAACAGCCACTGCAACGGTCCGATGGCCAGTCCCGAGGCCAAACCGGCCTTCATCCAGCCGCCCGCACTGAGCGGAACGAATCGGTCCGCTTCGAGCTGGATGTACCGAATGTCCTGGTTCAGGATTTGG
This sequence comes from Bacteroidia bacterium, assembly GCA_030427925.1. Lineage (GTDB taxonomy): Bacteria > Bacteroidota > Bacteroidia > Flavobacteriales_D > Sanyastnellaceae > JALQTD01. The sequence continues at coordinate 57,113 of JAUICJ010000009.1, forward strand.
ATGTCGGACTTGGAATTGTACGACAACGTGGCCGAAGGCATTCCATTGCCGGCGGTGACCGTCAACACCTCGCCCCCGAGGACCCGTTCCACGTGTTCGCCCCGCGCCGCATCGTACCAACTCACGCGCAACTCCGGCACCGTGAAGGTCCCGGTGGTCCGAGGGATGATGACGTAATGGAACGTGCGGCTCCCCACTTCGCCCGCATCTTCAATGCTGATGCGGTCTTTCACCTCGGGATCGAACACCTCAAAATCGCGCGGCCATTCCCACTGGGGCTCGCGCAGGAACTTCAGGTTGCCGTTTCCCTTGAATGCGATGTCCACCGTGAAGGCTTGGTTCGCTTCGACTTCCAATTCGGAGGCGTTCAACTCCACGTCGAGGCGCTTGAACGCCCCGAGGTGTGCGGCTGGAACCGGGGCAGGAAGCGGGCTGACGCGGACGGTGACGGGATCAGCCGCCGCAGCCACGTTCCGACCGTTGAAGAACGAGGTGCGCACGTAGCCGGTGAGGTCGAATCCGTCGATGGTCAGTTCCCCGGTTTGTTGCGGAAACAACACGAATTTCCCCACGGTCGCCACCTGAATGCGTCGGCCGTTCAGCAACCGCGGCTCGAAACTCGGGTTGGGCAAGTCCACGGATTCTTTCCAAAACCCGGTAAACTCCGGAATGGAATAATCGCGCACATCCAAACCGGACATTTGGGAATAAATCTGCAACGTGGCCACAACGGGCTCGCCCACCACGACGTTGCGCTTGGAGAGGTCGATGACCATGGCCACTTCCCGATCGAGCACCGCCGAAGCCCCCCCGTTGGAAGCGCTGTTTCCCGGTTTTTTCACGCGAATGGTGAAGGCGTCTGTTTGGAAGGTTCCCTTGTTCGTTTGGATGGAGTAGGCGGGGACTTGCACGTCGTTTTCTGCCGTCACCACGTACGTGTAGGTGTACATGGACTGGCTGGACCGTCGACCGTTTACGAACGTGACGTTGTTGCCCTTCGCCGGGCCGTAGGCGTATTTCAAGCCGGCGATTGCGGGCACCGAGACGTTGGCGTCGCAGTTGTTGAAGGTGAACGTCAGTTGGACGGATTCCCCGCGCAAGACGGTGCTCCGGTCCACAGTCAATTCCGCCGACGCCTCCTGGGCCCAAGTGCCGAAGCTTCCGATCAGTGCGATCCAAAGCCATCCGATTCGCATCCAATTCATTTCGTGGGTCATCACCAGTCCTTTTCAATGGTTCGCCGTTCGCCTCCGTTTCGTTGCTGCTGCAATTTGGCTTGAATGGCCGCTTCGTTGCGTTCCAAACTCTCCAGGATCCGCTCCATGTCTTCGGGGGAAATTTGGCCTTCGACGGGTTGCTGCTGGGGCTGTTCTCCTTGCTGGCCCTCGCCGTCTTCCGCCTCGCTTTCCTGTTGCTCGCCCTCTTGTTGGTCTTGCTCGCCGTCGCCTTGCTGCTCGTCCTGTTGTTGCTCGCCGTCTTCGCTTTGTTGCTCGTCCTCGTTTTGCTCGCCGTCCTGGTCTTGCTGCTGGTCCTGATTTTGGTCGCCGTTCTGGTCCTGCTGCTGGTCCTGATTTTGGTCGCCGTTCTGGTCTTGCTGCTGGTCCTGATTTTGGTCGCCGTCTTGGTCTTGCTGCTGGTCCTGATTTTGGTCTTGCTGCTGCTGCGCAAGCCGCATGGCGTAGGCCAAATTGTACCGCGCCTCCTCATTTTCGGGATTCTCCCGCAGCGCCTGCTTGTACGCTTGAATGGCAGGACTGAGCTCGCTCTGCTGCAAACTCAGGTTCCCCAAATTGTGCCACGCGGACGACTTCAAAGCGCGGTCTTCGGTGGACCCGATGGCCTTTCGGAAGGCCGATTGGGCGCGGGCGGTGTCGCCCGATTGGACGAAAGCGCGTCCGAGGTTGTACTCCGCGACGGCCGCCAGTTCCGAATGGGTGGTGCCGAGGGCGAACAGGCTGTCCGCGGCGCCCGTGTTCGCCCGGTAGGCGTCGATGCCGTCTATGATCGCAGCCTTCGCGTCGAGGTCGGATTGCGCGGAGGCTGCAACGCACGCGGAGCCCAGCAGCAGCACCGCGACGAGTCGGGGGAGGAGTGGTGGGGTGTTCATCGGGCGACGGGTTTGGGATGACGTCCGGTTTGGCCTGCATTGATGACCGCTTCGCCGAACAACAGCACCATCGCAGCGAAGAAGAACCACGAAGCGCGGTGCTCAAAATCCGTGTAGGCAATCTGCGCGACCTCCTGCTGCTCCAGTTGGTCCAAGGCCGATCGCACGGGGTTCAAGTCGACGAAGCCCTTTCCGGCGAGAGTGAACGTGCCCCCACCCGCATTCGCAATGCCGATGAGCATGTTCTCGTTCAACGCCGTCACCACGGGCTTTCCATCCGCGTCGCTTTTGAAGCCGCGGGCGTGGCCGTATCGGTCAAACAGGGGAATGGGCGCGCCCTCCAGCGACCCCATGCCGATGGTGTGCACTTCAATGCCATTCGATCGCGCCTTTTTCGCAGCATCTTCCGCGTCGTCCTCGTGGTTTTCTCCATCCGTCATCACCAAGATCACCCGGCTCGCGGTGGATTCCTCGTCAAACGCCTCCGCGCACGTTTCGATGGCGCGGCCAATGGCCGTTCCCTGCGTAGCCACGAGGTCGCACGAAACCTGATCCAAGAACAGCTTCATCGCTCCGTAATCCGTGGTGATGGGGCATTGGACGTACGCTTCACCCGCAAAGACCACCAAGCCCAGTCGGTCGCCGTCCAGCTGGTTGATGAGCCGCTCAATGGTGCGCTTTGCCAGGCCCAACCGGTCCATGCCGACGTCCTCCGCCATCATGCTGTTCGACACGTCGAGCGCGACCATCACGTCCACCCCTTCGGTGGTGATTTCCTTGAGTTTGGCCCCCACTTTTGGGTCCAAAATCCCGAGCAACACCGCGGCCATCGCAAAGCGCCAGACCAGGAACCGCCAACCATCCCGCCCCGGCCGCAACCGCGGCATGAAGTCCGGAATCAACTTGCTGTCCATCAGCCGGTCCATTGCCCGACGCTTCCATTCCAGGTGCAGCAAGAACAGCACCAGCATCACCGGCAACGACGCCAGCATCCACCCCCACGTTTCGTGCTCAAGCTGCACGTTGGGAGCCACCCGCTGAACGGTCACCCAAGCCGCAATGAGCAGTGCCCAAAACGCCAATTCCGCTAAAATCAGCGCCACCGCAATCGGGTAAGTCCGGAAGGCCGAAGGAGCGTTCATGCGATGCTGCGAATGAAAAAGGTTCGACACAGGAATTCAGCCACGAGTGCGAGCGCCGCTAAGAGGGCGAAAGGCAAGAATTCTTCGGTTTTTTGGTTGTACCTCAGGACGTTGAATCGGGTTTTTTCGAGCTCATCGATTTCGTCGTAGATGGCGGCGAGCTTGTCCTCGTTCGTAGCGCGGAAGTAGCGTCCGCCGGTCTCCCGAGCGATGGTTTTCAGCACGTCCTCATCGATCTTCACCTCGACCCAATCGTAGCGGTAGCGGTTGCCGTTCTTCGCCACGGGACTCCTGGCCTTGCCGATGGTTCCGACGCCGATGGTGTACACGCGGATGTTGTTGAGTTTCGCGAGCTGCGCGGCGTCGATGGGTTCGATGGATCCGGAGTTGTTCACCCCATCCGTCAGCAGGATGATGACCTTGCTTTCTGCCTCGGAATCGCGGAGGCGCGTCACGGCGGTAGCGAGTCCCATCCCGATGGCTGTTCCGCCCGTGAGCAAGCCGGTTTCGAGCGACTCGATGCCGTTCATCACCACGCGTTGGTCGGTCGTCAGCGGCACTTGGGTAAACGCTTCGCCTTCGTAAGCCACCACGCCGATGCGGTCGTCGGGCCGCGATTCCACGAATTGCGTGGCCACTTCTTTCGAAGCTTCGAGCCGGTCGGGGTCGAAATCCTTGCTGAGCATGGAAGCACTGAGGTCGAGGGCCAGCACGATGTCGATGCCTTCTCGGGTCAAATCTTCAATGCTCGACGAACTCTGCGGTCGCGCCGCCGCGGCCGCCAGTAGCAACAAGGCCAACCCCCGCAACGCAAACGGCAACTCCGTCACGGCGTGCAACATGCGGCTGCCCACCCCCCGTTCCACCGGCAAATTCAGCATCGCAGAGGGAAAGCGGCCGGTGGCCAACCGCCATGCCCGCAAGCCCACCAAGGCAACGGCCAACCCGGCGAAGGCAAGGCCCCACGGCATGGCCAGCTCGAAGTGCTTGCTGGCGTAGGCCATGCCCGAAGCCCCGGCAACCAAGGCAATGGCGTGGGGAAGGAGGGACCACATCACCCGCTTCATGAGGCCGATGGGGATTCGTCCGCCACAGGGCGGGTGCGTTCAACGAGTTCGATGGCCCGGCGCACCGCGCGCTCGTGTTCCGCCGCGTCCCCGCGGTACTTCGCGAACTTGACGAGGTCGGCGAGTTCGAGCACTTCTACGAATTGGCGGCGCAGGTCCGGATCGATGGCGACCGAGCGCAGGGTGCGCGCGATGTCGCCCGTGGTTTGTTCAAGGGCGGGCACGTCGAAGCGGTCTTCGAGGTAGGTCCGCAACGCGAGGCTGATGGCGGATTGGTGTCCCTTCGGGTTGCCTTGTTTCCAAACCGCGCGTTCTTGAATCTCCCGCAGCGTCCTGAGCGCGATGACGTGGGCGGGTTCGCGCGGCTTCTCGGGTTCGGAGGCCGTGCGGTCGGCTTGGCGCTCCCGGTTTTTCCACCACCGCATGGCGGCCCATGCCAATCCTGCGAGGGCGAGGGCAGCCAGGATCCAGGGGATGATGCGGCGGAGCCGTTCGGCTAAGGTCCAGTCGACTTCGACGATGTCGTGGAAGTTTGCGATTTGGCCTTCATCGCCGAGGGCGGGGGACGCCACGGCGAAGAGGACGGGGTTCGAAAGCAGCGTGTCGCCGTCCAGGACGAAGGGAAGGGCCGGCATCCGAACGAGCCCGGAATCCCACGTCGTGACGCGCAGGGATCGCGTGATGGCGATGGCGTCGCGGCCGTCGTCGAGGGGGACGAGGGACGTGTCGGCGGGGCGCATTTCGAGGATCTCCCAGCCGCCGGGCAGGGTGTCCTTGAGGACCGGCCATTCGAAGGCGGAGGCGGTTTGGGCGGGGTCGCGGACGGTTTGGAGGTGGATCCAGGTTTGGCCTCCCAACTTCAATGCGGTCGTGTCCGCCCGCAATTCCACCTGCTGCGCCTGCGCGCTCGCGGTCCACAATGCGGCCGCAAAGAGCATCCACTTACCCACGGCGATCGAACAATTGCATGAGCGGTTGGACATACGGTTCATTCGTCAACAACACGGCTTGGTCGATGCCGGCGCGGGCGAATTGGGCGCGCAACGCCTCTTCGCGCTCGCGTTCCTGCTTCTTCATTTTCAGTCGGGCGCGGCGGTTCATCGTGTTGATCCACTGCGTCCGGCCCGTCTCGGGGTCCGTTGCCGGCAGCCAACCGACCGCGGGCAGTTCCCGTTCCACCGGGTCCTCAAGCCGCAACGCCACGAGGTCGTGCCGCCGGCCGGCGCGCTTCAATGCGCCGTCGTACCCTTCGTCGCGGAAGTCGCTGATGAGGAAACAAATCGTGCGCTTTTTCATGGCCTGAAGGAAGTGCGACAGGGCGGAATTCAAGTCGGTGCCGCGGCCTTCCGGTTCCACCTCGATGATTTCGCGGATGATGCGCAGCACATGCGAACGGCCCTTCTTCGGCGGAATGAACCGCTCAATCCGGTCGCTGAACAGGATGGCGCCGACCTTGTCGTTGTTGCCCATGGCACTGAATGCGAGCACTGCGGCGAGCTCTGTGGCGAGTTCGCGCTTGGATTTGGACCGCGTTCCCATCGCATTCGACGCGCTGATGTCCACCATCAAAAACACCGTCAACTCCCGTTCCTCCTCGAACACCTTCACGAAGGGCGACCCCATCCGCGCCGTCACGTTCCAATCGATCGTGCGGATTTCGTCCCCGTGCTGGTACGCGCGGTTTTCGGCAAACGCCATCCCGCGTCCTTTGAACGCGCTGTGGTATTCGCCCGAAAAGATGCGGTCGCTCAAGCCCCGTGTTTTGAGCTCAACCCGCCGCACCCGTTGAATCAGCTCCGCTGTGTCCATGGCCAAATCAAGGGACCTGAACGTGGTCCATGATTTCGGTGATGATTTGCTCCTGGCTGATGTTTTCGGCCTCCGCCTCGAAGGTGATGCCGATGCGGTGGCGCATGACGTCCATCGCCACGGCCCGCACGTCTTCCGGCGTGACGTACCCGCGGTGCTGCAGGAACGCGTGGGCCTTCGCCGCCACCCCGAGGCCGATGGAAGCCCGCGGCGACGCCCCGAAGCTGATGAGCTGGCCGAGGTGGCCGAGCCCGACTTCTTCCGGCGTCCGCGTCGCGAACACGAGGTCCACGATGTAGCGTTCGACCTTTTCGTCCATGTAAATCTTCCGCACCCATTCGCGGGCGGAAATGATTTGTTCTGGCGTGACCACGGCTTGCGGCTTGTGCATGCCTTCCGGCCGCAGGTTCACCCGAATGATCTGCTGTTCCTCGTCCTTCGTGGGGTAGCCGATGACGACTTTCAGGAGGAATCGGTCGACTTGCGCTTCCGGCAGCGGGTACGTGCCTTCTTGCTCCACCGGGTTTTGGGTGGCCAAAACCAAAAACGGTTGCGGCAACTTGAACGTCTCCGCCCCGATGGTCACCTGCCGTTCCTGCATCGCCTCAAGCAACGCGCTCTGCACCTTGGCGGGCGCGCGGTTGATTTCGTCCGCGAGCACGAAGTTGGCAAAAACCGGTCCCTTCTTCACCGTGAAGCTCTCCTCGCGCTGGCTGTAAATCATCGTACCGACGAGGTCGGCGGGCAGGAGGTCCGGGGTGAACTGGATGCGGCTGAAATCGGCGCGCACCGTTTCCGAGAGGCTTTTGATGGCGAGGGTTTTGGCCAAACCAGGCACCCCTTCCAACAGCACGTGGCCGTTCGCCAGCAAGCCGATGAGGAGCTTGTCCACCATGGCGTGCTGGCCGATGATGACCTGCTCCAATTCGCGGCGAATGAGGTCCACAAATCCGCTTTGCTTGCGGATGCGGTCGTTCAAAGCGGCGATGTCGGGCGCGCCGGTCGTCACAGGTTGCTCGGTGGCAACGGGGATGTGCGTTGAGGACAGTTCTTCCATGAGGTGCGGTTTTTCAGCAAACGCGAAGATACTGACGGGTTGAAGGCGGTCGGGGAGGAGGGTTTGAAATGATGTTAATTTGGGGGCATGGAAAACCCCTTGAACCTGTCCTTGAGCACCGTCATCGAGTCGGTGGCGACCTTTCACAACGCCTTTGGAATCCGAAACGCCCCTTCCCCGGAGGCGGCGCCGAGTCCGGAGACCATCGCGCTGCGGCACCGCTTGATGGCGGAGGAGAACGAGGAGTACCTCGAGGCGGCGCAGGCGGGCGACGTGGTCGAAGTGGCGGATGCGCTCGGCGACATGCTCTACATCCTGTGCGGCACCATCCTCCAGCACGGCATGCAGGACGTCATCGAGGAGGTCTTCACCGAAATCCAGCGGTCGAACATGTCGAAGCTGGGAGCGGACGGGCGCCCGATTTACCGGGAGGACGGAAAGGTGATGAAGGGGCCGAATTACACGCGGCCGAACTTGTCGTTCGTGCACGAGCGGGTTTCGTCGTGAAGGACCGGATTTTCCAATGGGCGTGGCGGCGCGCGTTGGCCGGGCAACCGGGCGCGTTGACCCGCGTGTTTTGGCTGTGGATTCCGTTCAACAAGCCGCATCGGTTTCGCATCGGTTCGCTTGCTGAAGGTGCGGCTTCGGTGGAAGCGCCTCCGCGCCGATGGAACCGCAATCACCTCGGCACGGTTCACGCCTGTGCGCTGGCCACGATCGGGGAATTCGCGGCGGGCCTCTGCCTGTTGAGCGCATTTTCACCTTCGGATTACCGCTTGATCATGTCCCGCATGGAAGTGGACTACGTGCGGCGTGCCGTGGGCTCAATTCGCGCAACTGCCCAAATCAGCAAGCCCGACTTGAACGCCATACGAAACGAGTTGTTGGTCGATGGGATTTCAACGAAGGTGGTTCATTCTCAACTGCTTGATGCTGCAGGCATGGAGGTTGCGCGCGTGGAAACCCATTGGCAGTTAAAGGCTTGGACTGCGGTTCATAAAAAAACCGATAAGTAAAGCATTATTGGAGGCGGGTCGGTTTATTTTTCCGACATGTTTAGATCCATTGCCTTTTTTCTGTTGCTGGCATCGACTTCCATGCAGCTTTGGGGTCAAGAGGTTGTAGGCCAAAAAAATTACGATGAATGCGATCCGCAGCCGTTGCTGATTGTCCTTCGGGGCCTCGAATCGCAATTGTCCGCCTTGACCGGCAACGACGAAACCCGGGATTACGCCATCAACGAGTTCGTCGATTTGGACCAAAAGTGGTACCGAGCCTACCAGTGCGAAGCCTTGGTCGATTCCATCAACTCGTTGCAGGCTCAGATCGAGGGCAATTCGGGAAGCGTTCCGACGGTGACGACTTCCGGTTCGGTCAATGCCGGAGACGGGATTTGCTCGTTTGCGGGCACGGTCACGGACGCCGGGGGAGGGACGATTTCGGCGGTCGGCGTCGTGCTTTCTACGGAACCGACCTTTTCCAGCTCGGTTGAAGTTCCGTTTGACTCCACGGATGAAGGAAGCAGCATGACGGGAGCCTACATCACCGAAGTGCAGACCTTCAGCGAAATCAGTTATTCCTTGGTCGAGGTCTTTTATTGGAAGGCGTTCGCCACCAACCAATTCGGCACGGGTTACGGCGAAATCTACTACGGCACGCCCGACGGATTGTTCAAAAGCCCCACGGGCACGCTCTACGTAAATTGATCCTTTTCGGGGCCTCGCTGAGCACTCCTCACCGCAGCCATCCGGTGATGGACCACCGCTCTGCGATGGCGGGCAGCACCTCGTGCTCGACGTCCGGACTGGGGAAGATCACGGTCCGCCCGTAAATCGGCTCGATGGTTTCCCGCGGCTCGCCCTTCGCATCGTACAGCACGAGCTCGCCCCCGCGACCGGGCACCCACTCCCGGTTCAGGTAGGTGATGACGCTGAACTTCCGGGCATTTTTGTGCTGGAAATCGTCGACGTGCCGCTCGTAATGGGCGCCCGGCGGGTACACCGCGAACAAGAATTCGGACCGCCGGATCCCCGTGTAGCAGGTCCGGTTCAGGTAGTCCGACAGGTCGCCGACCACGTCGAGGAAGGCCCGCTGCGCCGGGTGTTCGGGCTCGTCGGGCCACCACTTGATGCAATCGGACCGGATTTCCGTGTGCACCACGGCTTGGCCGGCCGCGCCGATGGCGGCGGGACGGAGGGCGTCCTCCTCGCGCAGGTGGGCGAGGCGGTCGATCAGGGCGGCCAGGATTTGGTCTGGGAAAAGGCCCTCAATGATGGCCCTGTCTTGCTCCAAAATCTGCTCCACAACGCGTTCAAAACGCTGCGCGGCAAGATCCATCAGAGGTGCAATTTTCAACCCGCAACATTCGGCCAAAAATTCACCGGTTGATTCACTTTGGCGCACTTTTTGTTTCGCGGCGGCCGCCATGCCCCACGCCCCCATCCTCCGCTTCGCTGCTTTGCTCCTCTTCCTCGTCACGGCGCCCCTCGCCGCACACGCGCAGCCGGGCTGGAATCCGGACTCCAATGGCGATGGGGAGGTGGGCACGCGCGACCTCCTCGATTTGTTGAGCGTCTTCGGCGGCGGCTACGCGGTCGAGGCGCCTTCTGATTTGGCCGATCCCTGCGCAGGCCAAACCTCGCTCCGCCACCACCGCCATTCCTACGCCCTCGTCCCCATCGGCGGCCAATGCTGGTTCGCCGAAAACCTCCGCGCCACGGCCTACGCGAACGGCGACCCCATCCCGTCCGGCCTCTCGGCCAGCGACTGGCTCAGCGCCAAATCCGGCGCCCGCGCGGCCTACGGCGAAGGCGACTCGCGGGTGTACGCTGGCCTCGACGATCCGTCCGCGAACCTGGCGGCCTTCGGCTGGCTGTACAACAGCTGGGCGGTGGCGGACCCGCGCGGGCTGTGCCCCGCCGGCTGGCACGTGCCCTCCGCGGAAGACTGGTCCGAACTGGTCGACGCCAGCGGTGGTCCCTGTTCCGCCGGCACTGCGTTGCAACCGCAATCCCCCTCCGACGCGGCATTCTCCCCAACCGGATTCAACGCCCTCCCGGGCGGCGGCCGCAATTACGGCGGGTTCTTCGGGTCGGGCGGCGAGGCGGGGCTATTTTGGTCCACGGACCGCATGGACCGGCAAGTTTGGTACTTCCGCCTCGAACCGGGCAACCCCGCGGCAGGTGGTGGCTGGACGAATCGCGGAATGGGCGCCTCAATTCGCTGCTTGAAGGGTTGAAATGTTTATTTCGGCGGGTTTTATTTGGTATATTACGCGCTCATTGCCAAATCATCCACGATGCGCCTGCTGCTCACCGCCCTCACGGTCCTCGGCTTCTCCGCCTTGTTGACCGCCCAAACCACGATCCAAATTGACCCGCCTTACAACCCGGATACCAACGAAGACGGGGCCATTGGTTCCTCCGACTTGATGGGGCTTCTCGCCCTGTTCGGATACGATTTTGAGGCCGAGTCGATTTTCGTGGACGGCATGACGCTCGAAGCGTATTTGATGTCGCTCACGCTTTGGATTGAAGAATTGGAAGGCCAAATCTCGTCCGGCAGCTCCACTGGCGGCTTCGGTGTCACCAACGTCACGGTCAACCCCGACAACACCCTGCAGTTCACCTTCAGCGACGGCACCACCCTCGACACGCCCTTGCTCGTCGGTCCCGCCGGTCCGCAAGGACCTCAGGGCGAACCCGGCTCGGATGGCGCCGATGGCGCTCAAGGTTCCACCGGCCCAGAAGGCCCCCAAGGTCCGCAGGGTGCATCTGCCTATGCCGTTTGGCTTGCAGCGGGCAACGAGGGCGACGAGGCGGCGTTCTTTGCGAGTTTGCGCGGGAGTGAAGGCCCGCAGGGTCCACAGGGTGAGCCCGGGATTCCTGGAGCCGACGGTGCGACGGGGCCGGCAGGTCCACAAGGCGATCCGGGGGCGGAGGGGCCAGCCGGTCCGGCGGGCGCCACGGGGGCTTCTGCCTATGAGATTTGGCAGTCATTCGGAAACGCAGGTTCGCCCGTGGATTTCCTCGCGGCTTTGGTCGGCCAAACCGGGCCACAAGGCCCCGAAGGTCCCCAAGGCGAGGCCGGCGCAGTGGGGGCGTCCGCCTATGACGCTTGGATCGCTGAAGGAAACGTCGGAACGCCGTCGGATTTCTTGTCCAGCCTTGCCGGTCCTCAAGGCGAGACCGGTCCGCAAGGTCCTGAAGGCCCGCAAGGCGAACCCGGCCAGGCAGGCCCCGCGGGCGATGCCGGTCAGGACGGCGCATCGGCCTTTGCTACGTGGCTGGCGCTCGGCAATTCCGGAACGGAGGCGGAGTTTTTAGCCAGCCTGGTGGGGGCCGACGGCGCTCAAGGCCCCACGGGCCCCGAAGGTCCAGCGGGCCCTGAAGGCCCCGCCGGACCACAAGGCCCCCAAGGTGAACCCGGCGCCACCGGCCTTCCCAGCGGCGAGGGCGTCGCCATTGGCTCAATGCTGTTCTGGAACGGCTCCGAATGGGTCGCCGGCGGTATCGCCACGGTGGGCTGCATGGACGCCACGGCTTGCAATTACGACGCGAGCGCCACCGTCAGCGATGCCACGCGCTGCCAATACTTCGACGCCTGCGGCGTGTGCAACGGCCCGGGCGAAGTCTACGAATGCGGCTGCGCGGACATTCCCGAAAGCGACTGCGATTGCGAGGGCAACCAGCTCGACGCGCTCGGCGTTTGCGGCGGCGGCTGCACTGCGGACTTGGACGGGGATGGCATTTGCGATGACGGGGACAGCTGCATCGGTGAGGCCGACGCGTGCGGCGTGTGCAACGGTCCTGGCGCCATTTACGATTGCGGCTGCTCGCCGATTCCGGAAGGCGACTGCGATTGCGAAGGCACGCCGGACGCGGACGGAGATGGCGTGTGCGATGACGTGGACGATTGCGTCGGTACTCCGGATGCCATCGGGGTTTGCAACGGCACGTGCTCGACCGATGCCGACGGCGATGGCATTTGCGATGACGATGGCGGCGATCCGTGCAATGGCACGCTCGACGTGTGCGGGGTGTGCAACGGACCGGGGCCGGTTTACGCTTGCGGGTGTGAGCCGTTGCCGGAGGGCGCGTGCGACTGCGCGGGCAACGAGCCGGATGGGGAGGGCAACTGCGCCGATTACCTCGCGGACACGGATGCGGATGGGGTGTACGATGAGGTGTTGGATCCGTGTTTGGGCCAAACCCATCTTTCCTACCACAACCACGCCTACGCCCTCGTGGCCATCGACGGCAACTGCTGGTTCAAGGAAAACCTGGCGACCACCCTGACGCGTGACACGACGGCGATTCCGGAAGAAACGGACTACGACGCGTGGAACAACCTCACGACGCCCGCTTACGCCCGCTACGGCAATACGGATGACGAAGTGGCGACGCACGGACTGCTCTACAACGGATACGTCACAACGGCCGAATACGGGCTCTGCCCCACGAACTGGGTCATCCCCAGCTCGGCGGACTGGCAAGCCCTCGCCGAGGCGTTGGGTGGCACCTCCGTTGCTGGTGGCGCGATGAAGGAGTCCGGGACTTCGCATTGGCAGGAGCCCAACACGGGAGCGACGAACTCCACCGGCTTCACCGCCCTGCCTTCGGGCCAGCGGCAGCTAGGGACGTTGGGAGATATTCACCTCGGGGAAGAGGCGTGGTATTGGACGCCCAAGACCATCGCCAACCCGACGGTCTTGATGTCGTGGGGGCTTAGCAACTCAAGCGCAGCCCTTTCATCGTTCGAGCACTCATTGAAACGAGGTCTTTCCGTTCGCTGCTTGCTGACCCCGGTGCTAGGCTGCACGGACCTCAACTTCATGGAGTACGACGCTGCTGCCAACTTGGACGATGGCAGTTGCCAAACCCCGGCATTCCCGGGCTGCACGGACGACCGCTATTCCGAATACGACCCCACAGCGAACCTCGACGACGGCAGCTGCACCCACCTCGCGGGCTGCGCGCCTTCAGATTTGGTCACCTTCGATGGCCACGATTACACCTTGGTGACCATCGGGGAGCAATGTTGGTTTAAAGAGAACTTGCGGTCCGAGCATTACAATGATGGTAGCGCGATTCCGGAAGTGCAGGATGGCGGGGAGTGGGGTGCGCAGTCTATGGGCGCTCAGTCCTATTATTCCAACAACACGACCAACTTGGCGACCTACGGCCGTTTGTACAACTGGTACGCCGTTGATGATGCACGGGGATTGTGTCCTAGCGGTTGGCACGTCCCATCGGATGGGGAGTGGACAGAACTGACGGGTTTCCTCGGAGGCGCGTCCGTTGCTGGTAGCCAAATGAAGTCATCGACTTCGGATTCCCCACCGTGGGATGGCTCCAACAGCAGTGGTTTTTCGGCGTTGCCGGGAGGCAATCGGCTCAGCAACAATGGCGACTTCAGCAGTGAAGGCGACAGTGGCGGTTGGTGGAGTTCCTTGCCCTATGGTTCCAACGGCGCGTGGTACCGGGGCCTCAACTCCGACGGTGATAGCGTCGGTCGGAACGTCAACGCCAGCCGCCGAAGTGGTTTGAGTGTTCGTTGCGTTCGGGGTTGAACTCTTAGGCGGATGGTCAATTTGACTATTTGTCGATTTGACTATTTAGAATCCCGATCGGGCGCCCAGCGGCCGAACCCCGAGGGCAGCGAGGGCGACCGAGATTGGGGATAAGGTGTTGATGGAATTCGGTCGTTTTTTATGGATTAGAAGAAAAGGAAGCTCATCTTTCGGCGCATGGCGCGGCACGACGAGCTTCCTGTTTACAAGGCGACCTACAACCTGATGTTGTCGGTACTTCGGTTCTTAAAGGATTTCACGAAGGAATACAAGTATTCCGTGGGCGATACCTTGAAGAAAGAAACGATGGAGCTGATGACCCTGGTTGATCGAGCGAGTACTCGCGCGGAGATGCCGCTGGTGCTTGAGGAGGCTCGGGAGCGGAGTGGGACATTCGGCTTTGAGGTGGTGCGAAGCGGCCGGGGGTGAGCGATTGTGGGATTTGCCTTAGTTTTCGGGAAGATTCGCAACAACAAAGGATGAGCCGGAGAGGAGCGGATCGTTGAACACGGAAACGAGATGACTGAACACACGCAGAAACTCCACCAGCAGCTGTGGAACATTGCCAACACCCTGCGGGGGAAGATGGGGGCGGATGACTTCAAGGATTACATCCTGGGGCTGATTTTTTACAAGTACTTGAGCGAGCGGATGGAGGTGTTTGCCGATGGGGTGCTGGAGCCGGATGGGATGACGTACGAGGAGGTGGAGGCCAAACCAGCGGGCGAGGCCGCGCCCTACCTCGAGGCGGTGAAGGAGAGCGCGTTGGTGGATTTGGGGTACTTTTTGGAGCCGTCGCAGTTGTTTCGGGTGCTGGCGGAGCGGGGGGATGCTGGGGGTGCGGATGCGTTCATTTTGGACGACCTGCAGCAGGTGCTGAATGGGATTGAGCAGAGCACGCAGGGGACAGCGAGTGAGGACGATTTCGGGAACCTGTTTGAGGATTTGGACTTGACAAGCAGCAAGCTCGGGAAGACGGAGGCGGACAAAAACAAGCTCATCGTGCGGGTGCTGGCGCACCTCAATGACATCGACTTCCGGATTGAAGACACCGAGAGCGATGTGCTGGGCGATGCGTACGAGTACCTGATCGGCGAGTTTGCGAGCGGGGCGGGCAAGAAGGCGGGGGAGTTTTACACGCCGCAGCAGGTGAGTTCCATCCTGGCGAAGCTGGTGACGACGGGGAAGACGCAGCTGGAGTCGGTGTACGACCCGACGTGCGGCTCGGGGTCGTTGTTGTTGCGGGTGGCGAAGGAGGTGGAGTTCGTGGGGCGGTTTTGTGGGCAGGAGATGAACCCGACGACGTACAACTTGTGCCGGATGAACTTGATCATGCACAACGTGCATTTCAGCAAGTTCGACATTCGGAACGAGGACACGTTGGAGCGGCCTGCGCATAGGGAGGAGCGGTTCGATGCGGTGGTGGCGAACCCGCCGTTCTCGGCGAATTGGTCGTCGAGTGATTTGTTTCTGTCGGATGAGCGGTTTGGGCGGTATGGGCGTTTGGCCCCGAAGACGAAGGCGGACTTTGCGTTCGTGCAACACATGTACCACCAGCTCAAGGATGGCGCGACGATGGCGACGGTGCTGCCGCATGGCGTGCTTTTTCGCGGCGCGGCGGAAGAGGCGATTCGGACGCATTTGATCGAGAGGGAGAACGCGCTCGATGCGGTCATCGGCCTGCCTGCGAACATCTTCTACGGCACGAGCATTCCCACGTGCATCATGGTGCTGAAAAAGGGGCGTGCGCAGCGGGATGTGCTCTTCATCGATGCGAGCGCGCATTTCGAGAAGGCAAAGAACCAAAACCACCTGCGCCCTGCCGACATCGACCGCATCATCTCGACCTACCGCAACCGCGCTTCGGAGGACAAGTACAGCCATTTGGCCTCGATCGAGGAAATTCGGGAGAACGACTACAACCTGAACATTCCGCGCTACGTGGACACGTTCGAGGAGGAGGAGCCGGTGGACCTTGCGGCGGTGGCCCGTGAACTGAAGGCGCTGGACGCGGAGATGGCCCAACTCGACGCCCAAATCCGCGACTACTGCGCCCAACTCGGAATCGAAAGCCCGTTCTGATGGAAGCCGTCACCAAAAAACCGAACGTCCCGGCCCTTCGCTTCCCGGAGTTCAACGGGGAGTGGCAGGGAACACGATTGGGGAAGGAGATTGATTCCTACTCCGGAGGGACCCCTTCGTCTTCGAAACCTGAGTATTACAACGGTGTCATCCAGTTTATTCAAAGCGGTGAAATTGAATCTGTTCGGAGTACAAAATGTATAAGCGAACTCGGACTGAAAAATTCTTCAGCCAAAATGGTTAGACGAGGAGATTTGCTCTTGGCTTTATACGGAGCTACAGCTGGCGTTTCAGGATTTACGAGTAGGGATGGAGCTATTAATCAAGCCTTGCTCTGCATAAGAAGCAACTCGATCAATCTGTATTTCCTCAACAATTGGTTTCAAAGAGAAAAGACTAGAATCCTGTCAAAATACCTCCAGGGAGGTCAAGGGAATTTGTCATCCGGAATCATACATTCTTTAAGGTTTTCAGCACCGCGAATGGAGGAGCAGGAGAAGGTGGCGGCGTTTTTGACGGTGGTTGATGAGCGATTTGGCCTATTGAAAAGGAAGAAGGAGCTGCTGGAGGAATACAAGAAGGGGGTGATGCAGCGGCTTTTTTCGCGGGAGATTCGGTTCAAGGATGAGGAGGGGAATGAGTATCCGGAATGGGAGGAGAAGCGGTTGGGGGAGGTTGTAGATGAATTTATGGTCCCTATGAGGGATAAACCAGAAAATCTAACCGGTCCAATTCCCTGGTGTAGGATTGAGGACTTTGATGGTATTTACTTATCCCGGTCGAAGAGTGGTCAAGGAGTTGATGAAAAGACAATCGATGCTATGAATCTAGTTGTCTTTCCGGAAAATTCACTCATCGTCTCTTGTAGCGCGAATCTTGGGTTTGCTGCAATAGTAGCAACCCCATTGGTTACCAATCAGACTTTCATCGGACTTGTTCCTAATCCTCAGTTGTTGGATGTAAAGTTCTTCTACTACATGATGACAAGAGCAGCAAGGGAACTGAATGTCCTCGCATCTGGGACCACAATTAAATATCTGAGTAAGGATGGGTTCAAGAAGTTCAAACGTGCCCTCCCTTCAATTCGAGAACAGGAAGCAATAGCTGGATGCCTATTGGATGTTGACTTGTTGATTAGCTGTATTGTCAAGCAGATTCAGCAGTTACAAGGATTTAAGGAGGGTTTACTCCAGAAGATGTTTGTGTAAAGCATGCAGAGACGATCACTTAAAGAAAGCCTCAAAACCGACTACGAGATTCTGAACTGCATTTACGAATCGTACTACTCTGAATATGCGGCATTTCAGAATGGAGATAGAAGCAGAGCAGCAAAAATGTATGTGCCAATTGACATTGACCTTATGGCTACGAAGTTGGATATGGAAGGGGACTTGCTGTTTAGTAGGCTTTATTCGTTCTTAAATGACAGATATGGCGTGAATTCAGAAATGAAATCTCCGCTGTTCTCACTCAGAGTCCAGGATGACATTCATTGCGTGCACTTTCCTCTTTTGGCATCAATACTTGCTGACTTGAAATACAAACGACGACAAGCCAATTGGACACGTTGGCTTTCAGTTACAGCAATTCTAATTTCTGGAGTGAGCTTAATCGTTTCAATTATTCGAAAATCTGGATCATGTCCTTTCAATCATTGACATCGCTTGCGGATTGATTCGCAATTGTTGACTTGCTGAAATCTGGACAGAATAAGTTGAACTATTACCATGAACCCAACCGCAGCCTTAGGCTTGATTTTCATCCTCGTCAAGGTCATCCGTGCATACAACCGGAAACGCCGATTCGACGCCATGCTGAATCCCCAACCGGACGGGAAACCGGCGGTGGTGGTGTTTGATGTGGAGACGACGGGGTTGGCCCCGAAGCGGATTCCGGAAAGTGCGCGGGATTTGGTGCATGGGGATTATCCGTACATCGTGTCCATTGCGTGGTTGGTGGTTTCGGAGGAGGACCAGTTGATTCGGTCGGAACACCATTTGGTCCGTCCGCCGGTGGACATTCCGATGGAGGCCACGCGCATTCACGGCATCACGAATGAGCGGGCGCAATCGGAGGGAAAAGAGCTGAAGCCCATTCTGGAGCGGCTGGCGCGCGACCTGGCTACGGCGGGGAAATGTGCCGCGCACAACGTGATGTTTGACCAAACGGTGGTGGCGGCCGAGCGGATTCGCTGGGGGCTGCCGGATCCGTTCAAGGGCGTGGTCGGCTTGGATACCATGCGGTTGGGAGCGGATTGGATGGGCCAAAAAAGCTTCAAGCTCCACCACGGCGTCGCGAAAGTCGTTCCCCGCAGCATCCGCCGCAAACTCAAGGCGCACGACGCGTTGAGCGACGCAACGGCCGCGGCTTACCTGCTGATTTACAGCATGCAGTGGCGCAAGAAGAAAGGCCACCGCGCATTCACTCCGAATCCGGACCGCCCGCAAATGCAGGTCGTGAACGTCGGAAGCGGGCTCTCCTCGTTGAAGGTCGGCGATTACGTGAACCTGTGGATTCCTGCAGACCAAAACCGCGGCAACTTCTACACCACCGATTCCGTCGCCGGCGATGGCAAGGTCGGCGAGTTGTCAAGCAGCGCCCTGGAATGGGTCGTCGAGCAGCAGAGTTTGGGACATCAGTTGGCCTTCACGGTCGCGCAGAAGAGCCGAGGCCGCTGCATCCTGGACATCCACATCAAATCCGCCGAGGAGATCGCAGCGGAACACGAGGCGGCTTTTCAAAAAACGCTCGCGGACCTCGAAAAGCCCTACCGTCCGCTCAAGCCCGTTGAGCTCGTCCTGCGCGTCGAGGAACACGAGGCCTTCAAATGGCGGAAGGGCCTGCCGCTCGACGTTCACCTGCCCTCCCCGGAATCCTTCCACCCGGCTCGGGACAGCGAAGGCATCCGCTTCGAATGCAAGGGCATCCCCGTCGACTCCGTGGTCAGTCAGTCCGCCGCGGTGCGCATGATGCGGGCGGTGAACAGCGGTTACGCGTTGAGTGCGTCCGTCAGCGAGGTGCGGCGGAAGGAGGCATATGGCGGGCGGCAGGTCGTCGCGTCTGTGGACTTCGTGAAATAAAAAACGCCCATTGCTGCACTGAGAGGGAACATCCTCAACGGCTTGAAGCCGACCTTCATGCAGAACAGGCGGTGCGAATTTAATCAAGCTCAAGATGAGTGTTTCCAAATCGGACAAGCAATCACTTTGAGTTTGGGTTTTAAGAGGTTTTGTCGCTTTTTCTGTCTAGATTAAATTCAGGCGTCTCTTTTTTTAAGATATTTGCCGAGAAAAAATCTCGGAAATGCTCGTTTCGTTTACGGTCGAAAATTGGAAGTCATTTGGTGAGCGGCAGACCTTTTCGTTTGTTCCTGGAAAGGAGAACAAAAAGCGCGAGCGCCTGCTGATCCCGAAAAAGGGTTTGGCGCTTTCGCCGATTGCTGCGGTGTTCGGTCCCAACGCTTCGGGGAAAACGAATTTCGTGAAGGCCATTTTGGCGCTGGCGGAATTGGCTCAAAGGCGGGTCGAGTTGGGGATGTCGCTGCCACATCATCCGTTCAAGTTGGACGAGAAGCGGATTGCTGATCCGAGTTACTTCGGTTTGGAGTTCCTGCTCGATGGTCGTGTCCATTATTACGAGCTTGCCTTTCATGCGAAGGCCATCGCGTTTGAACAGCTTTCCGAATTGACGGCCACATCGGAGAAGGTGATTTTCAGGAGGAAAGGTCAGGATTTGGTTGAAGTTGCAAAGAAGAAGGACCTGGCGCAGGCGCAGCTCATCATGCAGGTGACGCCGGAAAATCAGCCGTTTGCTTTCCAAGCTGCTCAGTTCAACCTCCACGCCGCGGCGCACGTTCACCGTTGGTTCTCGGAGCACGTCCTCATTCTCGGGACGCAGTTCACGCTGGTGGACCACAGCGCTTATCTGCTCGATGGTTCACCACACCGAGAAGTCATGGGAATGACCCTTCAAGCGCTCGGGACTGGCATTACGCATTTGGACACCGAGCGCGTGGATTGGGCGGCAGCTCAAATTGACGCAAAGACCCGCGAGCAACTCGAAGGTCGCATCGGAAAGGACCAACAGTTGCAGCTCTCGTCGCGGGATGGGCTGCAGCGATTCCGAGTTTTTTGGGACGAAGGAGAACTTGTGATTCACAAAGTGGTCGCCCTCCACCGAGGCAGCAACAACCGACCGGTGGTGTTCGACATGTCGGAAGAGAGTGAAGGCACGCGGAAGCTGATTGATTTATTGCCGTCCTTGGAGTTCTTGAACAGGCGGGACAAATCCCGCCTGCTCATCGTCGACGAACTGGACCGTAGCCTGCACACCTCTGCCGTCCGTGCCCTGCTTGAAAGCTTCCTCGATCACGTAACGTCGGATTCCACCTCTCAACTCCTGTTCACCACCCACGACCTGATGCTGATGGATCAGGACATCTTCAGGCGTGATGAGCTTTGGCTTTGCGATAAGGACGCCGAAGGCCAAACCTCCTTGGTCGCTTTCGCGGATTACAAGGATGTGCGGTACGATACGCACTTGCGGAATCTGTATTTGAGTGGAAGGGTCAGCGGGCTTCCAAAAATCGACGCTCCCAACGTCTTAAAAGTTGGGTAGGACCATTTCCAAGCGCGCTCGGCCCACGCGTGAGCTCAAGCCCGTGCTCATCATCGTGCCCGAGGGGGAGGTGACCGAGGTGGAATACTTCGGTCATTTGAAAACCTTCACTTCCCGATTGCACATTCAAGTCGAGCGATGTCGAGGAAACAGTCCGAGGCAGCTTAAAAAGCGGCTCGCCTCCTTGATGAAGCGGGCATGCGCCGAAAAGGAGGGCGTGACCGGTTGGGTGGTGCTGGATCGAGATCGGTGGGACGAAAAGGAGGTGCAGTCGGTTTTCGACTGGCAGGAAAAGGAGCGGGACGTGCACATCGCCATGACGAACCCTCAGTTCGAGTGGTGGCTTGCCCTCCATTTTGAAGCCGCTCCACGCCTTGAACGGTTGCGAGCGGTCTTGATGAAACACGATGCGCTCCAAGGGACGAATAAAAAGGGCGTCAATGCGCGGGTCTTCGATGCCCCGTCGATTTGGAAGGCCATCGAGCGCGCTGCGACTCGCCGCAGCGCTTTGCGAATTCCGGGGCCTCGGGAAACGGACGTGCACCTCTTAGCTCGCCAAATCATGACCGAATCGATGGACGAGGGTTGACGGTGAATCAATTACTTTTGGAATTGATGCGGGAGGATTCAAAAAAATGACAACGCAAACGGAGGCCCAGGTCGAAGAGCAGCTCCTGCAACAACTGGCGGGGCAGGGCTTTGAGCGCGTGGTGCTGGGCGACGCGGCGGGCATGCTCGCGAACCTGCGGACGCAGCTCGAGGCGTTCAATGGCCTGACGTTTTCGGACCGGGAGTTCACGAGCGTGCTCAATCACCTCGGGAAGGGCGGCACGTTCGACAAGGCGGAGACGCTTCGGGATCGGTTTCAGTTCACGCGGGAGAACGGGGAGACGGTTTGGGTGCAGTTTTTTGATGGAGGCGATCCGGCGAGGAACCGGTGGCAGGTCACGAACCAAGTCGAGCAGAACGGGGCGTTTTTGAATCGGTATGACGTCACGGTTTTGGCGAATGGCCTGCCGGTCGTGCACATCGAATTGAAGCGGGCGGGCATCGAGCTGAAGGAGGCCTTTAATCAGGTCGGGCGGTATCAGCGGCATTCGTTTTGGACGAACCACGGGCTCTACAATTTCACGCAAGTCTTTGTCATCAGCAACCGGGAGAACACGAAGTATTTCGCGAACCAGCGGGGCGATTCGTTCAAGCAGACCACGTTTTGGGCGAATGAGCAGAACCAAAAAATCACCGGCCTCGCCGATTTCGCCTCCACCTTCCTGACCCCGGCGCACCTCACGAAGCTCATCGGTCGGTACATCGTGCTCAACACCGCGCGCAGGCTCATGGTGATGCGCCCGTACCAGATTTACGCCACCGAGGCCATCGTGGCGCAAGTCCGACGCGGCGAAGGCAACGGGTACATTTGGCACACCACGGGGTCGGGCAAGACGCTGACCTCGTTCAAAGCCGCGCAGATCGTGACCGCCATGCCGGAAGTGGCGAAGGTCGTGTTCGTGGTGGACAGAAAGGATTTGGACTACCAAACCATCAAGGAGTTCGATTCCTTCCAAAAAGGCAGCGTTGAAGCGACTTCCGGCGCCAGCTCGCTCGCGAAACAGCTCCTCGGCGAAGCGCGGCTCATCGTCACGACGATCCAAAAGCTCAACAACGTGGTGTCGAAGGCGGCTCATCGCACGCGGCTCGACCGCATGCGCAACGAGCGGATGGTCTTCATCTTCGACGAATGCCACCGGAGTCAATTCGGCGCGACGCACAAACGCATCATCGAGTTCTTCCCGAACCACCAGCTGTTCGGCTTCACGGGTACGCCCATTTTTGCCGTGAACGCCTCGCGGAACGAGCTGGGCAAGCGCACCACGCGGGATTTGTTCGGCGAGTGCCTGCACAAGTACGTCATCACGGACGCCATCCGAGACCAAAAGGTGCTGCCGTTCGCGGTCGAGTACGTGGGGCGCTACCGCGACACCTCCCGGAACTTCGTGGACATTCAGGTCGAAGACATCGATTCAGCGGAGGTCTTGGCTTCTCCGGCTCGCATGGAGAAAATCGTGGACTACATCATCGACAACCACGGTACGAAAACCTACAACCGCGAGTTCAATTCCATTTTCGCGGTTTCCTCCATCAAGCAGCTAATCGCCTACTACGGAATCTTCCAAAAGAAACGGCTTGAGGGACGGCATGACCTCCGGCTGGCCGCGATTTTCACGTTCGAAGCGAATGAGGAAGATGCTCAGGCGCAGGACATTGAGGTGGAGGAGGAATTTGGCCTGGCAGCGGAGGAGGACGTGGCTTGGAACACGCTGCATTCGCGCGATGCCTTGGAAAACATCATGGCGGATTACAATCGGGACTTCGGGGTGAGTTACACCACGCGTACGACCGACGGATTCGACAGTTACTTCAAGGACATCGGCAAGCGGATGAAGGGGCAGGGAGAACTGCCGGCAGCCGAACGCGTGGATGTGCTGCTCGTCGTGTCCATGTTCCTCACGGGATTTGACGCGCGCAAGCTCAACACGCTGTACGTCGATAAGAACTTGCAGCACCACGGTTTGATCCAGGCCTTTTCGCGGACAAATCGCGTGCAAGGGGACAAAAAGGCCTTCGGTAACATCCTCTGCTTCCGCAACTTGAAGCAGCGCACGGACGATGCCATCACCCTGTATTCCAACAAGGAAGCGCTGGAAGAAGTCATCGTGCCTCCGTTCGAACGCCAAATGGAAAAGCTCGAAGTGGCCATCGACGAGCTGCTTCAACTCGTGCCCTCCCCATCCGATGTGGATCACCTGGAATCGGAACAGCAAGAGCACGCCTTCGTGGTCTCATTCCGTTCGGTACTCCGCGCACACAACTCGGCGGTCAGCTTCGCGGACTTCTCGTGGGACGATTGCGCACTCGACGAAGAAACCTTCAACGCCTTCAAGACGAAATACCTCGACCTGCGCGATGCGGTGGCCGCTCGACTGCGCAAGGAAAAGGTCTCCATCTTAGAGGAAATCGACTTCGAGGTGGAGCTGGTCCACCGCGACCGCATCGACGTGACGTACATTCTCAGCCTCATCGGCAGCGCCCACGTAAGCGCCTCGCCGGCCCAGGCCGAAAACGCGCGCAAACGGGCCCTGCAGCACCTGCGCACCGAACCCTCGCTGCGCTCGAAGCGGGAGCTCATCGAGAAGTTCATCAACGAGCAGCTCCCGGTGCTATCTGCCGACGCGGACGTGCACGACGCCTTCGAGGCCTACGTTCAGGAGGAGAAGCTCAAGGCGCTCGACCGCATTTGTGAGGAAGAAAAACTGAAGCATTCGGACTTCGCCGCGCTCATCAACTCGTACGTGTTCAGTAAGCAGTTGCCGATTTGGAAGGATGTCCTGGGGTGCTTGTCATCGCCGCCTTCAATCCTGGAGCGGAAGGTGGTGGCGGAGCGCATTCTGGAGAAGATGCGGGAGTACGTGGAGGTGTATGTGGAGACGATGGTTGCGTGAGGTTGTTGGTGGGTTGAGCGAGCGGCCAAAACATTGCTGAATTCCGCGGATTTCGGGTTATTTTTGCGCCTCGACTCGAAGCAGCCATGATCAACATTTCCCTCCCCGACGGCTCCGTCCGTCAAGTTGAGCCCGGTACTACCGCCCTCGACATCGCCACGAGCATCAGCGAAGGGCTCGCGCGCAACGTGTTGGCCGCCGAGGTCAACGGCGAGGTTCGCGATCCGCAGCGCCCGATTGAGGGGGATGCCACGCTGAAGTTGCTGACGTGGAACGACGACGAGGGGAAGCGCACGATGTGGCACAGTTCCGCGCACTTGCTCGCGGAGGCGTTGGAGGCGCTGTACCCGGGCGTGAAGTTTTGGGTCGGGCCGCCGTTGGAGAATGGGTTTTACTACGACGTGGATTTTGGCGAGCACACCTTCACGGACAAGGATTTCCCGAAGGTTGAGCAGAAGATGATGGAATTGGCCAAACAAAAATCGCCCTACATCCGCCAGGAAATGGGCAAAGCCGACGCCATCGCCTACTTCACCGAAAAGCAGGACGAATACAAGCTCGACCTGCTCGAAGGCCTCGAAGATGGCACCATCACGTTCTACACGCAGGGCAACTTCACGGACCTTTGTCGCGGGCCGCACATGCCGCACACCGGCTTCGTGAAAGCCGCGAAGGTCATGAGCATCGCGGGCGCATACTGGAAAGGCGACGAAACGAAGAAGCAGCTTACGCGCGTCTACGGCATCACCTTTCCGAAGAAATCGGAGCTTGCTGATTACCTCGTCCTGCTCGAAGAGGCGAAAGCGCGGGATCACCGCAAACTCGGCAAGGAGCTGGATTTGTTCCACTTCTCGGAAAAAGTGGGGCAGGGGTTGCCGTTGTGGTTGCCCAAAGGCGCGGACTTGCGCATGCGGCTCGAGTCCTTCCTGAAAGAAGCTCAGCGGCGCGCGGGTTACCAACCGGTCATCACGCCGCACATCGGCAACAAGGAGCTCTACGTCACTTCCGGCCACTACGCGAAGTACGGCGAGGACAGCTTCCAGCCCATCCACACGCCGGCCGAAGGGGAGGAGTACTTGCTGAAGCCGATGAACTGCCCGCACCACTGCGAGATCTTCAAGGCGCGGCCACGGAGTTACAAGGACCTGCCGGTGCGCTTTGCGGAGTTCGGCACGGTGTACCGCTATGAGCAGAGCGGGGAGTTGCACGGGTTGACCCGCGTGCGCGGCTTCACACAGGACGACGCCCACATTTTCTGCACGGTGGACCAGGTGAAGGAGGAGGTCGGCAAGGTCATCGACCTCGTGCTGTACATCTTCAAAACCCTGGACTTCGTGGACTTCATCGCGCAGGTGTCGTTGCGCGATCCGGAGAATCCGTCGAAGTACATCGGCAGCGATGAGAATTGGGAGAAGGCCGAGCGCGCCATCCAGGAGATCGCGGACGAAAAGGGGCTGCGGACGGTCGTGGAGACGGGCGAGGCCGCGTTCTATGGTCCGAAGCTCGATTTCATGGTGCGCGACGCCATCGGCCGCAAGTGGCAGCTGGGAACAGTCCAAATCGATTACAACCTGCCCGAACGCTTCGAACTCGAATACGTCGGTGCGGACAACGCCCGCCACCGCCCGGTGATGATCCACCGCGCGCCCTTCGGTTCGATGGAGCGCTTTGTGGCCATCCTCATCGAGCACTGCGCGGGCAAATTCCCGCTTTGGCTCACCCCAGAACAGGTGAAAATCCTGCCCATTTCCGACCGTTTCAACGAATATGCACAAGGTGTTTTAAAAGTCCTTGAAAATCACGATATTCGCGGCCTCATTGATCTGAGGTCTGAGAAGGTGGGCAAGAAGATCCGCGATGCGGAATTGGAAAAGGTGCCTTACATGCTCATCGTCGGTGAAAATGAGTCCGCCAACGGCACCGTTTCCGTGCGCAAGCAAGGAGAAGGAGACGTCGGGGAAATGAGTGCCGAAGACTTCGCCGCGCGGATTCACGCGGAGATTGCCGAGATGCTCAAAACGAATTGATTGTCCAACTAAAACCTTGAAGTTATAGCTATTCGCAGAAAAAGATCCTCCTTTCGAGGAAGGGTCCGCCAAGAGGATCCCCACCGGATCAACGATAAAATCACCGTAGCCACGGTCCGCGTAGTCGGAGAAAACGTGGAACCGGCGGTGATGTCGACGACGCAGGCTTTGGCCCTGGCGCGTGAGTTGGAATTGGATTTGGTCGAGATTTCGCCCAAAGCCGACCCGCCCGTTTGCCGGATCACGGAGTACAAGAAATTCCTGTACGACCAGAAGAAGAAGCAGAAGGAAATCAAGGCGAAGCAGACAAAGGTGACCGTCAAGGAAATCCGATTCGGCCCCAACACGGACGATCACGATTTCCAGTTCAAGCTGAAGCACGCACGGAAGTTCCTCGAGGAAGGCAGCAAGTTGAAGGCCTACGTCTTCTTCCGCGGCCGGACGATTGTGTTCAAGGAGCGGGGAGAAATCCTTTTGCTCAAGTTTGCCCAAGAGCTCGAAGACGTCGGGGTCGTGGAGCAACTGCCCAAGTTGGAAGGAAAGCGCATGACCATCATGTTCAATCCGAAGAAGAAGTAACTACCACCCAAATAAAAATCCGAGGCCATGCCGAAGATGAAAACCAAATCAAGCGCGAAAAAGCGCTTTAAGTTCACGGGGACTGGAAAGATCAAGCGGAAGCACGCCTTCAAGAGCCACATCTTGACGAAGAAGGCGACGAAGCAGAAGCGGAACTTGACGCACGCCACCACGGTTGACAAAGCCGATGTGGCCAACATCAAGCGCCAGCTCTGCTCGTAACTCCGAGCTTTTCAAACCACTCCCTGGTTTCATGTTAACCCGACCCCTGGCTTCAAGTTCGCCTAATCGCGGCGCCAATGGTCAAAAAACTTCAAGAACATGCCACGTTCTAACAATGCAGTAGCGTCGAGGGCCCGCCGTAAAAAGGTCCTCAAAATGGCGAAAGGGTACTACGGTGCCCGCAAAAACGTCTGGACGGTCGCGAAAAACGCCGTCGAAAAAGGCCTTCAATATGCTTACATCGGTCGGAAGCAGCGCAAGCGTGCCTTCCGTTCGTTGTGGATCCAGCGGATCAACGCTGGCGCACGTGAACACGGAATGTCTTACAGCCAGTTCATGGGCAAACTCTCCAAGGCAGGCATCGAGCTGAACCGCAAGGTCCTCGCTGACTTGGCGATGAACCACAAAGAGGCGTTCGCCGAAGTGGTCAAAAAGATTTCATAACGTATTTACCGGGTGGTAATGCGAACGGGGCGTCCCTTGCGGGGCGTCCCGTTTTTTTTGCGCCGCGTCCGGCGCCCTTCGCATTGTGACGGCGACGCGCTCAGCCCGCTGGAGTTGAAATCCCCACTTCGATGCGCGCACGACGCATCAACTGTTAAAATCGATTCCAAGCCGGCAAGATGTTCGATCGCTGGATTTGAAATCCCCACTTTTTCGCACGCTTTTCTCCCATTTGCAGTGCGTCGCAGTCAACCGGGGCAATTTCCCCTCAAAAAGTGGGGATTTCAATCATAGCGGACACACCATTCCCCCATCAAAGTTCCATCGCACACCCTGAGCGACCCGAAATGGCGTTCGCTCACCCGCGCATCGCTCAAAGTGGGGAACACCCGCACATCACTGATCCGATACGACCTTGTACGTCGGGTCTTCGTAGTGGTTCACGTCAATGATGGAGTCCGCCCGGTCGATCAACCGCCGGCAGTCCTTCGAGAGGTGCCGCAAGTGCACCTTTTTACCCGCTTCGGCGTAGCGGGCGGTCAGGCGATTCAGCGCTTCGATGGCCGACATATCCGCCACGCGGCTTTCGGCAAAGTCGATGACGACGTGTTCCGGGTCGCCTGCGATATCGAACTTTTCGGCAAACGCCGAAGTCGAACCGAAGAAGAGCGGACCGTAGATTTCGTAGTGCTTCCAGCCCTGGTCGTCCACCAGCTTTCGCGCCCGGATGCGCACCGCATTGTCCCAAGCGAACACCAGCGCGCTGATGACCACGCCGATGAGCACCGCCAAGGCCAAATTGTGCAACACCGCCGTAATCAGCGTCACCGCCACCATGATGAGCACGTCCGACGTAGGCATCCGCCGGAACGTCTTCAGCGATGCCCATTCGAACGTTCCGATGGCCACCATGATCATCAAGCCCGTCAACGCGGCCATGGGCAGCTGCTCCACCAAGGACGCCCCGAACAGAATGAAAACCAGCAACATCGTTGCCGCTACGATGCCCGAAAGGCGCGCCCGCGCCCCCGAAGACACGTTGATGAGGGACTGGCCGATCATCGCACAACCGCCCATCCCGCTGAACAAACCGCTCAAAATGTTCGCCGAACCTTGGGCAATGCACTCCTTGTTGCCCCGTCCGCGGGTTTGGGTGATTTCATCGATGATGTTCAACGTCAGCAGGCTCTCGATCAGGCCCACCCCCGCCACAATCAGCGCGTAGGGCGCGATGACTTCGAAGGTTTCCCACGTCAGAAAGACCTCGGGCAGGTGGAAAGGAGGAAAGCCGCCTTGGATGGAGGCGAGATCGCCCACCGTTTTCGTGTCCAGCCCGAAGAGCTGAACGATGCCGAAGACCACGAGGATGGCCGTCAAGCCGCTTGGGATGGCCTTGGTCAGCCGGGGCAAGAAGGCGATGATCGCCATGGAAAGCAGGACGAGCCCGCCGAAGATGGCCAGGGATTCTCCGCGGAGCCAGTGGCCGTCGTTGGTTTGGAATTGCGTGATTTGGCTTCCCCCGATGATGATGGCGAGCCCGTTCACGAAGCCGAAAATCACGGGCTGGGGCACGAGGCGCATCAGCTTTCCCAGCCGAAGAAAGCCCGCGCCCAATTGGAGGATGCCCGCGAGGACGATGGTCGCGTAGACGTATTCAATGCCGTGGGATTTGACCAGCGCAGCGATGACCACCGCAACCGCACCCGTTGCGCCCGAGATCATGCCCGGTCGGCCGCCCAGTACGCTCGCCACCAGCCCCACCACGAAGGCCGCATACAATCCCGTCAATGGACTCAAGCCCGCGATGAGCGCGAAGGCTACCGCTTCGGGAATGAGGGCGAGCGCAACCGTAAGGCCGCTCAGGATTTCGAGTTTGTAGTCAACGGTTTGGCGGAAATCAAACAGGGCAAGTTTCATCGGGCGGAATTGAGCGCGCGAAGATACGGCCCCCACCTACACCCCCGAATCAAAGCGCCTTGAGCACCCGGCCTTTCGCCAAAGCGGCCTCGGTGTAGTCCGGTTTCAACCGCAACGCCTCGTTGTAATCGGCCAGCGCTTCCTCCAGCCGGTCCATGCTTTCGCGCGCCAGTCCGCGGTTGAAGTAGGCCTGTTGGTAGTTGGGGAGTCGTTTCAGGGCCTCTGTGAATGCCGAATCCGCTGCGGCGTAGTTCGCTCGGTATTCCAAGTGAATGTATCCTTGGTTGAACGGCGCCGTGGCGTTGTTGGGGTCGAGTTCGAGTATGCGGTCGTACGTTTCTTGCGCGTCGTCGAAGTCCCCCCGCTCTTGCAGGTGCATGGCCAAGTTGTAGTGCGCCTCCACCGACTTCGGGCGCAATTCGATGGCCGAACGGTAATACTCTTCGGCCAACGCATCGCCTTGGCTGGCACAAAACAGCCCCAGCGCAATGAACCCGTCATAAAAGTCCGGACGAACCTCCACCGCAGTGGCATAGGAACTGCGCGCGAGGTCCACGTTTCCAAGCCCCTCGTACAGCTTTCCTTTCATCCAATACGCCTCGTGCAACTGGTTGTCAAGTTGGAGTGCGGCATTCAGGTCGTCGAAGGCCCGTTCCACTTGTCCGAGGTGGATGTTCATTTCTGCGCGACGCAATCGGCAGGCGGTGGACGCGGGCGCATTCGCGACGCACCGGTTCAGCACCGATAAGGTCGATTCGAAATCCCGTGCGTTGTACAGAAGCTCCGCCTTGTATTCCCAAGCCGTTGCTGCACCGCTGTCCGCCCGCAAGGCCAGGTCCAAGTCGCTGATGGCCTCGGAGAACAGGCCTTGCTCTGCCGACCAAACCGCCCGTGCGATGTACGCTTCAGGGGAGCTGGGCGACGCTGCGATGTTCGCCGTCAATGCGGTCCAAGTCGAATCCGCACCGGAAACCGGTTCAGCGACCGGCGCCGGAACGGGGTCCGCGCACTGCGACAAAAGGACGCAACACGCAACCACCCCGACCCAAAGGCCGAGGTGGTTCGCGATGCGAGGTGCGTTAAATTTCATGCAGACCGGGATCACGCCAAGGCTTCCGCCTCCACTTCGGGAGTGGTGCCGGCAATGGCGTGCTTGATTTTCGTTTCGAGTTCTTCCATCAACTCCGGGTTGTCCTGGATGAGCGCGCGCACGGCGTCGCGTCCTTGGCCCAGACGGGTTTCGCCGTAGCTGAACCACGATCCGGACTTTTTGATGATGTTCAATTCCACCCCGAGGTCGATGATTTCTCCACTCTTTGAGACGCCCGCTCCGTAAAGGATGTCGAATTCTGCCTTCCGGAAGGGGGGAGCGACTTTGTTCTTGACCACCTTCACTTTCGTGCGGTTGCCAAGGACTTGGTCGCCGTCCTTGATTTGGGATGAGCGGCGGATGTCGAGGCGGATGGAGCTGTAGAATTTCAGCGCGTTTCCGCCCGTCGTCGTTTCGGGATTGCCGAACATCACGCCGATTTTCTCCCGCAACTGGTTGATGAAGATGCAGCAGCAACCGGTTTTGCTGATGGAACCCGTGAGCTTGCGAAGTGCCTTCGACATCAAACGCGCTTGCAATCCAACGGACGAGTCGGACATCTCGCCTTCGATTTCTGCCCGCGGTGTCAAGGCGGCTACCGAGTCGATGACAATGAGGTCGATTGCGCCTGAACGGATCAGGTTGTCCGCGATTTCCAACGCTTGTTCACCGTTGTCCGGTTGGGAGATGAACAGGTTTTCGGTGTCCACGCCGAGGTTTTCCGCGTAATACTTGTCGAATGCGTGTTCCGCATCGATGATGGCGCAGATGCCGCCTTTCTTCTGGGCTTCTGCGATGGCATGAATGGCCAAGGTGGTCTTACCGGACGACTCGGGTCCGTAAATTTCCACGACCCGGCCGCGCGGATACCCGCCTATGCCGAGCGCCAAATCCAACGAGAGCGATCCCGACGGAATGGCATCCACCTTCTCCACTGCCTCATCTCCGAGCTTCATCACAGAGCCCTTCCCGTAGGTCTTGTCCAAACGATCCAGGGTCATCTGGAGCGCTTTCAGTTTTTCGTTATCTGCCGCCATGGGTTTTGATTTTGAGACGAAGTTATTCCACCCACATCGTAAAGGATTTACGAACTGCCGGGAATTTGTCCACGATGGTCGGGAATTTGTGAATGTCGCCGAACTCAGCTGAGGCCGAAGCCTGCGAGGACCTCGGCGGTGTGGTCCTTCGTGTTGGGCTTGAGGATGGTGTGCGCGATTTGGCCTTGCTCATCGATCAAAAACGTGGTCCGATGCGTCCCATCGTACTCCTTCCCCATGAATTTCTTCCGGCCCCACACCCCGAAGGCGAGGTGCAACGCGTGGTCCGTGTCCGCCGCCAAGTCGAAGCCCAAGTCGTACTTCGCAATGAATTTCAAGTGCGACGCCTCCGAATCCTGGCTCACCCCGAGCACCGCAATGCCCTTGTCCGTCAGCTCGTTGAGGTGCTCATTCAGGTTGCAGGCCTGCGCGGTGCAGCCGGGCGTGTTGTCCTTCGGGTAGAAGTAGAGGACGAGTTTGCGCCCGCGGTAGTCGGCGAGTGTGCGCGTGCTGCCGTCGTGCAAGGTGGCCGTGAATTCGGGGGCCGGGGTGCCGGCTTGCAAAGGTGCTGCTTCCATGGTGCTGAATTTTTCAGGCCAAATTACTTCACGCCCCTTACCCGGCCTCAACCACCTCGCCAAAAAGCCCCAATCCCCGACACCTTCAACGGGAAAAAAAAATGCCGCCCAACCGGGCGGCATTTTCGCACACATTTCAGGGGCCTCAAGGCACCACCAAGGTGAGCTCATCTCCGAAAATCCGCGTAAAGGATCCCGGTTCCAGATAATACAACCGATAGTAAATCGTCGTGCCCGATGCATAGCCAGAGAGGTCAATCTCTTCAGCGAGTGAGCCGAAGGGCAAATTCGAAGGCACGGCAGTCGCACCGTAATATTGGTTGAACTCATCAATCGGCGAAGTGCCATAAACAAATCCATTCTGGAGGCTTGGACTGTTGCTTTCACTGATGGTCCCGCGGAGTGTGGCTGATGCGGACGTTACATCGGTCGCGGCTTCGGTGGTCAACTGAACCGAATTCTCCATCACGCATCGCACCGAGCGCCCATCCTTTGAATTCATCGCTAAGAATCCCGATTGCGGTTTTTGCCATGACGATATGGGGTTCCAAATGTGCATGGAATTGGTCGCAACAGAGATTTGAGTCGCTGGGCTTGACACCCAAACGGCCGCCACATCGCCGACTTCGCCAGAACGCGTGCTCGCTTGGTACACGAAATTCGGTCCGAATTGCCCAGTTGAGGATCTGTACCCACCTGCAAGCCATTGCAGGGAGTCCGCAAGGGAATATTCAGGATCATCGATGTTGGCGTAATCATTCAGTGCAAGTCCGAGGTAGGACAAATCACTCATGTTTCGGTTCGACTTCGTCGCAGACCGCCATCCCGTGGGACAGATCCCGCGCGCATCGAGCACTGCCAATTCGTTGTACAGCATGCCGTATTGAGCGTTCGCAACAGCGTCGTTGTCGTAGTAACAGCGGGCGCCTTCAATGGCCTGGCTCCATTCGGTGTTGCCGGTAACCTCGGGGATCTCGTCGTTGTTCGCGTATTTCGTGGTTCGCAGGTTTTCCTTAAACCAGCATTCAAAGGAGTACTGCAGTTCTTCCACTTCGTAGGTGTAGCCGTCGTAGACGATGGGTTGGGTGCAGCGCGACGTGGAACTGTACAGGGTGTCCGAATATCCGGTTCCCAACTCATTCGTCGCGTAAGCCACAGCGTAGATGTATTCACCGGGGTTCAATCCAGCGACATCCAACGACAAGGGGCTGTCCAGTTCAATGGCCACGTCGGTGCCATCCGAAAGGTCAGGCAACCTTCCCCAAACGATTCCCTTCGAAGTAATGGGATGGTACATCGGAGTTTCCGTGAAGCGAACCGGGGCGACCGAGTCGACTGACCAACCGTACTGACCGAACGTGATCGGGGCGAAAAGGGGCGCCGAAACCTCGTTTTGTAAGCACCGAATGCTCATCACAGATTGGAAAGAAGCAGAAGTCGAAGAGAAGTTGTTCCCATCGTTCATGAAGAAATAGCGACCCAAGGTTGAGTTCCACGGGTCAGTGGTCCAATACGCTGCATCTTCTGGGTCATATGAGTTGCTGCTAAACTCAGAGCGAATCAATTTCCCTGCTTCCACTGCATTGAATTGCGTGGTGTTGGTTCCCGTCCAAGGGATGGGGTCGGATGCGCTGGCTTGAAGGCTTGCGATGTCACTGGAAACAGTGGCCGTAAGTTCCAAGAACTCCTCGAAAGACGGGACGTGCCATGACGGGGGACAAACACCCCGGTCGTCACTGACAATGTAACCCGTATAGTACCCTCCAAATCCAGGATTGAGTGAACTGCCGACCTGATCCCAGATTGCTCCTTCGGAAGTCGACCCCAAATCATCCGACGATACCACGGGAATGGGGTCTCCATTGGCATAAACCGCAGTGCGCAAGTTTTCTGCGAACCAACATTGGTCACCGATCTTGACCACGTT
Organism: Bacteroidia bacterium; assembly: GCA_030427925.1. Taxonomy (GTDB): domain Bacteria; phylum Bacteroidota; class Bacteroidia; order Flavobacteriales_D; family Sanyastnellaceae; genus JALQTD01. The sequence goes on from JAUICJ010000009.1 coordinate 90,886, forward strand.
GTACGTGTAACCATCGAAGGTGGGCGATTGGCAAAGGGAGGGCGTGAACGAAGCGATGGCGCCGTAACCCGTTCCGACCGAATTGGTGGCAAAAGCTCGGTAGTAAATGACGTCTCCGAGGTTCAGTCCGGAGATGGCCAGCTCAAACTCCCCATCGAGGTCGTCGATGACCACCGTGGTGGCACCCGAGAGGTCGGCTGCCGTGCCCCATTCGAAGCCGACTTCCGTAACGGGCAATTCGCTGGTGAAGCTGCCCTGCAGAACACCGCTTTCCGCATCCACGTCAGTGGCATCCTCGGAAATCACGACTGGAGTCGGAAGAGCGCCTTGGACGCACCGCACGGCATATCCCATGTCCGCTGAATTGGCATTCGTGGGATGGGATGCGTCCGCTGGAATGCGAACAATCAAGTCGCTTCCCGATTCGAACATCCGCGCTTCAGCCGCGACGCCCGTCCAGAAGAACGATGAATCGGGCATTCCGCTGAACGACGTGGTGTCGCGGTAGCCAGACAGCCGGATGCTCAGGCCCGTGGAATTCGTCCCATCCCAGTAGGGAAGGGTGTCTTTCACTGCATTGCCGGAGGCCAAAGCGTCCCAGTTTTCGGGTTGTGCAACCCCCCATCCGGTTGGGCAAACCCCTCGGGAATCCAAGACCGCATGCTGGTTGTACAACCGTCCGATGGAACCGAAATGCGTGAGGCTATCGTTGTCGTAGATGGATTGCAATCCGGTGGAAACGCCGGACCAATTGTCGCTGGTTTCGAGGGAATCGCCATTGGCATAGACAGCTGACCGGAGGTTCTCCGTGAACCAGCAATCGTCGCCGATTTTCTTCACGTCGTACACGTAGCCATCGAACTCGGTAGGCCAGCAGTCAGCCAGGATGATGTAGGACATTTCCCCATAGGTCAATCCCGCTGCGTTTTCGGCCACCGCGATGTAACGCAAGGTATCCCCTGCATTCAGCGTCAAGTCATTCACCGTAACGCTGATGTCGCCAGTTGTCGTGCTGGCAAGGGCAGGGTTCAAATCCTGGGCGACGCCATCGACCATGGACGTGACGTAGAAGAAGCCCGCAAAGAGGGTGGGGTAGCCCCAGTAATCGTCTTCAATGAAGCCGTTCAAGGTCACGCTGCCAGAACCCAAGTCCATGGCAGCACCCGTTACCACCCGCGGGGTGCTGTTCGTGTCGCGCAAGCAACGCACACTCAAGCCGTCATTGAATTCGACGGAACCGATGCGCGCGTGATCGGCGATGCCGAAGTTCCAGGCGAGGGTTGGGTTTTGTGCCGTTGCCCCCGGGTTGTAGGAATCAGCGGTCCAATAGAAACCCGAGTCAGGAAGGGCGAATCCAACCGCCGGGGCCGCATCGCGGTACCCACCCGGCAGGGCATTGAATCCATAATCGTTGCTTCCGCCCCAAACCCGCGATCCCGAGTAGTCCGCGCGCAGCTTTTTCGCGGCAGTGACAGACGGCAAGTCCGCATCGTCCAGGTAGCTGAACAACGCTTCGGCATCGGCCTTGCTCGGCACATGCCAACCAGCAGGACACAGTTTACCCGTGTTCACCGCATGCCAGTTGTACAAGCGGCCGTATTGTTCCAGGTTGCTCGCTTCAGCCGCAGAGCCTTCACCGTAAACGCTTGATGCTCCCGACGCGTCATTCTCCCACGTGGCCGCATCCAAGCCGCTGGCGATGGGCGAACCATCGTTGTAGACCGTGGTGCGCAAGTTTTCGTCGAACCAACATTGTGCGCCCACCTTCACGGCGTGGTACGTGTAACCGTCCAGTTCGACCGTAGGGCACGCACCGAGGTGAACCTCCCTGATTTCGCCCTCATGTGTTCCTGCCGCAGAACGAGCGAATGCGCGGTAGTAAATGACATCGGTAAATGCGAAGTCTGTGAGTTGGTGACTCCAAGCGGTCGCGGGAGAAACGGGAGGGGTCAAAGCGACTTCCGTGCCATCACTGAGATCGGATTCATGTCCCCACTCAAAGCCCACTTCCGTTCCCGGCGTCCACCCTTCGAAGGCATACGAACCGTGCAAGGTGACGCTCGTGTTCGTCACATCCGGCAGGTCGGTCTTTGCACGCGGTCCTTCCGTTGGGTCATCCACGATGCACCGAACCGGGCTCATGTAAGAGAGGAGGTCGGTCATCGGGATCCAAGCCGGCGGATTGGCGTATTGATTGGCCGTTGCAGTGCTGGTGTTTGTTTGGATTGCTTCGATGAGCTCGCTATTGACAGAGACCTGGTAATAGTTCAATTTCCAATACACGTTCCCTGGGGCGTCGCTGAAGGGGACGTCGCCAAAGTAACTGTAGTACCGGGGTATTGCCGGTACCCATTTGTTCTGGTTCCCATTCCAAGTCAGGGAGTTGCCTCCGAAGTTCAACCCAGACCAACCCAATCCGCCAGCGTAATCGGCCGATACATGCGGACCTCCGGCCCCAGGGTTGCTCCTCAACGGGTTTGTTTCACCGCTGAGGCTGCGGTATTCAGCCGAACTCAAATCGGCCCAAACGGAGCGGCTCGGGATGCTCGTGCCGCTCGGACACACGCTCAACTTGTTGCCGGACCAATTCGCCATCAACACCGAACCTGTGGTGTACAGGCGACCTGTGCTCGCCAACTGCGTGGAATCCGAGAAGGTGTGTCCCCCGACGGGCCCCACCCAAACCGCTGTCAATGAATCATGAAGGGCGATCGTTGCTGCACCGGGATTCGTCAGAGAGCCCAAGTAATTGATGGGTTCTCCATTGGAGTAATTGTCGGAGCGCAAATTTTCGCTGAACCAGCAGTCATCGAAGACCCGCACGGTTTCATACGTATAGCCATCGAACTCGACATCCGGACATTCGCCCAACGTGAAGGAACTGATGTGAGAGCGCGACGGAACATGCTCATTGAATCCGAGGAGCTGCCAGTTGATTTGATCCCCCGGTTCAATGGACGCAGGGAAGTAGACGTGCACTCCGAACGTGGAATCGGCGTTCAAGGCAAAGTACGTCGTGTCGTTGGTGGTCTCCAGGCGGTACTGGAAAATTCCCAACGAGTCCGGCGAGGACGATTCGTCGGCTGACGTGGACCAAATGACGCCCAACGAATCCGGCGCGGAATCGGTGAACTCTACGTTGCCGTTGATGTAAACGCTTGAGTCCGTCGTAACGGTTGACCACCACTGGAACCTCATGGGATTGTAGAACGACAAGGTGTCGCCGTAGCCGGTGCCCCACTCGTTCGTTGCGAAGGCAACGTAATGGTACGTGGCCCCAGGGAGCAACTCATCGTATTCAGGTTCAGTCGACAGGTCTTGTCGGGCAAAGTCGAGTTGCCAAATGGTGTCCAATTCGAAAGCCAAGTCCTCCACTTCCGTGTGCACAAGGGCATTCTGAATGGTATCAAATGCATTGCTCAAATCCGCATTCAAGCTCCATTTCCAACCCGCTTCGCTGATGGTGCCGTTGCCCAAGTCTTGAACCGTTCCCAACATCTTGTGCCATCCTTTGCCCATGCGCGTAACGGTGACATTCTCAATGGTGTTGGTAAGCACAATCGGAGCGTGCGGTGGGCTCGCATTGAAGCGTCGAACTTGACTCTTTGCCATGCCAAATTCATTTTCCGCATAGGCTTGGAACCAATAATCTTGACCGACAGTCAGTCCATTCAAAGTCAATGAGATGGAGTCTGCTGGAGAAGTCGATACTGGATAATCCGTCGCATTGGTCATTTCTGCGTTGGAACTGACTAAGAATCCCACGTTGCCCAATGCGGCTTCAACAGAGGTCGTTTTCCATCCATTGAATGGAACAATCCCCGCAAGTTTTGCAGTTTCCCCAGTGGTTTCAAAAGCCGGATCGACGAACACGTAGGGCACCGTTTCGATGGTGCGGTTCGTGCAGCGGACGGGTGCAGCATTGAGGGGTTGCAAGTTGGATGTATTGACGGTCAGGGAGTTCTGATTCGTTTCGGGCTTGAAAAAATAATAGAGAGCGTTTGGGCCATTGTATGCAGCCATGAACGCAAGCTCCTCACTCACCAAACTGCCGAATTGATTGTAAACGCCAGTAGGGTACAGCCCCATACCGAACAGATTGTTTCCATCGAAAGCAGGGACGTCCGTTGGTGATGCTTTCATGTAGCGCCCGAATGCATTCATGGTCTCCGTGGTGTTCCAAGCACCCGGGCTCGCATTCGGAATCGTGTCCGCGTCGGTCAACACCACGTAATTCCTCCAGCTGTCCACTTGCACAGTCGTGGGAATGGACCATCCTGGCGGGCAAAATTCCCGTTGCTTCACCTGAAGCGCATTGTCGAACATGCCGCGGTTGTAGTATCCGCCATAGTAGGCTTCGTCTTCGTCGCTGATCAGGATTTTTGCGCCATTTTCGAAAGCCGAGTATTCCAAAAGCTCGGCATCTGTAGTGTGAGGAAGCTCGACGATGCTATCCCCATTCACGTAGACGTCGGTTTGCAAGTTCTTGCCGAAAACGCAGTCGCATCCAATCCGAACGATGGGATAGTTCACACCATGGTAAGTCAGCGTGCTCGGGCATGCACCGGCACAGAAATGAATGGGCGTGGCGTAACGGGTTCCCGCCGCATTCGTGGCGAATGCTCGCACGTAATAGTCTTCGGAAAATTCAAATGCTTGCGTGAGGGCAAACAAGTCGTTCGCATCCACGACGTCAATGGAAAGGACCGAGTCTTCGGGGGCAACCGTGAAGTTTTCATTCACGCTCCACTGCATCCCAACGCTCGTGGGCTTTCCAGCTTCACTTGCGTAGAAGATTTGACCATTGAGGGTGGCTGTTGTGTCGGTCGCCCCGGACATGGGCAACGTATTCACCCCGGGCAACGTGATGAAAGCCAACGTGTCAGACGATCCGATTCCGATGTAGTTCCTTCCGAGCGCTGCTCCGTAGAGTTGTGCGCCGGGACTCAAATCAGCGATGCGGTAGTTGAAATTCTGCAGCAACGTATCGTACGCAATGACGGATTCGAACCCATTTGAGAGGTCCTCGTTGTAGCTCCACTTGAACCAAATGGAATCCAAGTCCACGCCGCCGGATTCGGTCATGACAGCGTAGAGCGTTGAGTTCGAAGCTTGGAACTCAATGATGAATTCCGGAACACTTGGGGTGGTTTTGAACGCCAACGTGTCGCCGTACGTGGTCAGCGTATCGTTTTTCGCATAAGCCGCAAAGTAATAATCCGTGTAGCGGGTCAATCCCGTCAATTGGCTTTCAAGACTGTCGCCGGTTGTGTTCACAGAGGCGGTGGTGAAGCTCAAGGTCGAGTCCAAGCCCCAAATGAATCCCGTTTCGGTCAACGCGCTTTCCGAAGTGGAGTTGATGCCCCAGCCATTGAATGGAACCACCGACCGCAACGTCGCTTGCGTGTCATCGATGTTTGCGGCCCCTAGCGTGACCACCACAGGCGCATCGGGCACCGCGTTGCGCAGGCAGCGGACATTCAAGCCGACCTCAGCGGACGACAAGGCATAAGTGGCATCATCGGACCCCCCGTCCAACCGGATCATGTAGCTTTCGGTAGCGGAATGGTTCAGCGAAGTCCAGAAATGCGCTGAGGGATCGGTGAGGGAGGTGGACAGCCCACCTGGTGCAGCATTGAAGCCCACATCGTTCGTCCCATCGAAGGGAGGCGTGTCTTCGTCGGTGCTCTTGAGGTACTTGCCCGCAGGATGATTGCCCGAGGAGCCCGCAGCGGGCACTTCGATGGCGTCGTCCGTGACGAAATTCATCAATTCATAGAAGTCTTCAGGCGTCGGTACGTGCCACCCATTGGGGCAAAGTCCCCGGGCGTCCTGCGCAGTCCAACCGGTGTACATCTGCCCATATTGGGCGTTGTACGTTTCGTTCATGACGACCATGGCACCTGTACCGGGATCGACTGAGCCTTGCGGAATGCTGTCCCCATTCGCATAGACGAAGGTTTGCAAGTTTTCAGCGAACCAACATTGGCATCCAATCTTAACGACCTCGTAGACGTGCTGATCGAAGGTGGGAGACTCACAAGTTCCAGCGCAGAAGGAATGAATTTCCCCCAAATTCGTTCCTCCGATGTTGGTGGCGTAGGCGCTGAAGTAATACGTTTCACCTTCCGTGAGGTCTGAAATGACCAGTGTGCCCGTGGCGTTCACGACTCCGTTGCTGGTGCCAACAACGCCAAAGGTTGTCGTTGCAGTCAGCGAATCGGAGAGGTCAGGGTTGGTGGACCAAATGAATCCCACCTCGCTCGGCACAGCGTCCACGTACCCGAAGTATGCGCTCAACATGGCCGAATTGTGCGTGACGTCGGCAACGAACGCGTCGGTCCGGGTCCGCACCAATGAGCCGGTGGTGAGGGTGTCTCCATAAGCGGTTCGGGACACCGCATCGTAGGTG
>JAUICJ010000010.1 GCA_030427925.1 Bacteroidia bacterium
GGGCGATTTTGCAAGTTCCGATGGATTACACAAATCCGAATACGGAGGAGGACCGAAGCATCACCGATCCGCGTGAGTTGGAGCGGCTGTACTGGCAGAGCGACCACTTGCGGTTGTACGGTTACGAGGACTACCCGGCGCGTTTGAAGGAGGCGGGGTTCGAGGTGGAAGTTGCGGACATGATCGCGGAAGTGGGAGCGGATCTGTCCGAGCGCTATTGCTTGGGCTCTGAGCGCAACGTTTACTTCGTGCGCAAGCCGCGCTGATGCCTCAGAAATGCCATTCGACGCGCAGCTTCACGTTGCGTCCAGGTTCTGGCATTCCCAGGTTGTTCAGCTGGGAGAGGATAGTGCGGTAACGCGTGTTGAGCAGGTTGCTGCCCGTGAGGGAGGTTCGAACGTGCTCATTCCACCACATGGATGCACCGGCATCCAAGAGCACCGCTTCCGTGGAGGCCCGAACGATGAATTGAGCGTCCCAACGTCGGCCCGATTCGGTGGCGCTGTGCCAACGGTTTTCCAACCGCACGTTCGCTGGAGGAATGAGGGGCAACGCATTGCCTTCGGAATCGACCGCGTGGATGGCTGATGCGGCCCATTTGGTCGTCCAATGCGGATTCAAATCGGCGATGCCACTGAATTCCACTCCAGAAATTTGCGCTTGCGTTTCGGCCGCGATGAAGACGGGCAGCCCATTCAGCTGCTCGTTCGTCTCTGCGAGGTAAAGAAAGTTCGAAAACACCTGGTGGTACGCGGTCGCTTCGGCGGTCCATCCCTTGCGCAACGGACGCGCTGCTGTGAATTCAACTTGGTGGCTGGTTTCCACACCGAGGTCGTCGCGCCCCCATTCGACGCGGTTGACACTGTGGTGGATGCCTTGAGCGCCCAATTCGGCCAGCCCAGGAGCGCGGTTCTTCCGCGCCAGGTTCAACGTCCACGTCCACGCATTGGGGGAGCGCCATTGGGCACCGATGCCCGCTGAAACCATGGGGAAGTTGCGGTAAGCGCCGGTCGCGAATTCGGTGTGGCGCACATCGGCGCGAGCGAGGCCACTGAGCCGCAGGTCATTGCGCTGCCAACCCGTTTGGACGAAGGCGCCGGCTTCGCGGACGGCCGCATCGGGGACGAACGGGGAGAGGGAGTCGGCGATGGGGCCGTTGGTGTTTGATTTTTGGCCCGATTGAACGCCCCAAGCGGCATCCCAGGCATCCCGAGTGCGCTCCACGCGCAGGTCCAACCGCGTCGTGCGCAGGCTGAGGTCCAACTCCGCAAGGGCATTCGGCGCATCGGCAGCACCCCAACCGCCTTCGAACTCTTTGCGGTGATTCAATTGGTAGCTGAACGTGGGGTGCCAAATCCAACCGCGTTGCCCTTGCACGTGCAAACTGGAAGTAATGAGGTGATCGCCGGATTGATGCCAGCCACCAGAGGCGAGGAGTCCGGCCGTGTTGTAGGCAGAGGTGTAAGCTCCGTCCCAAGTTCCCCAATCGCGCAAGTATCCGTATCGGCCTTGGGCGTAGAACTGACGAAAGTCGGAATGTGCAATGCGGGAGCCGTCAGGCAGGGTGGCTTCACCATGTCGATTGACCCCACCACTGAATGTGTGGTAAGCGCGCTCACTGCGCTTGCGGGTGACCAAGGAGGCCTGGAAACCTTCCGTGTTGGAGTGCCCCGTGAGGCGAAGGGCACTTTTGCGACCAATTTCGGGATCCGGCCCGATGGGGATGAATTTCAAGATGCCGCCGAGCGCATCCGGAGCGTCCGCTAACGTCGAAGCGCCTCGTACGACTTCCACCCGCTCGATGCCCTCTTCGGGGAGGAAGATGCCATGGTGGTCGCCCCAAGCTTGGCTCTCGATGCGGGCGCCGTAGAACATCGTCGTGACGCGCAATCCGGACAGGCCTCGGACGATGGGACGGATCATTCCGCCCGTTGCGGTTTGGAGGGAAACACCGGGAAGGGCCCCGATGGCGAGCAAGCGCGAGGCTGCTGGAGCCGCATCGAGGACGTCGACTTCGATGCGCTGAACTTGATTGAGGGGGGGCGGTGCCGCACCCGGAGCATGGGCTTCGACCGTGGCGATTTCGAGGGCGTGCACCGCTTGCGTCAAGTTGGAGGCGCTTTCCCAATCATCGGCAGCGCCGGGCAAACTATCGGTGAGGAGTTGACCCCAAACCGCATGGGTCGAGCAGCAACATGCCAGCCCCAACGCCACGGCCTGTAAACCTCTCCGAAGTTTCATGGCGCAAAAGTAGGCCCATCGTTTCCCTGAAGTGTCCGATTTACGTCAGGTGCGACGAATCATGACGTTCTTGTGACGGAAGCCCATTCACCCCACGCGCAGGCGTTTGGCTTCAATGCCATAAACGCCATTCAGCGCTTCCCCGAGCGCTTCCGAACGCCCGAGCCGGATGGACGTGACCAAGCGACACGATTCCCGAAAATCCGTTTCGTCCGGGGAACAATCAAAGTCCTTGAGGATGCGCATGGCGTCGCTCATCCGATCGTATCCAAATCGCGCTTCCCAAACGGCAACAACGTGGCACTCCATCAGTTCACCCTGTTCCAATGCGTCCAGCGTTGCTTCCCGGTACGCCTCAATCAACCCCCCCACGCCCAACTTGATGCCCCCGAAATACCGCACCACCACGGCCAAGCAATTCGTCACTTCCCGGCTCCGCAACGCCCCGAGGATCGGCGTGCCCGCCGAATGCGCGGGCTCCCCATCGTCCTGGGCCCGCCACTGCGCCCCATCTGGTCCCAACCGCCACGCGTAGCAGTGATGCCGAGCGGCGTGGTGCTGCTTGCGCAAAGCGGCCAAATGCTCGGCAATTTCGTCCTCAGTTCGAACCGGAAACACGTATCCGAAATGCTTCGACCCTTTCGCCTTGAACAGCCCTTCAGAGGGCCGGGCGGGCATCCAGTACGTGTCGTTGATTTCCGAATCCCCCATTCACGAAAGCGGGTTCAGGGTGACGGAAAACACCGTGATGGCGTGCAGATCCCGCCCGTGGAAAAACTTGTCCAGCGCTCCGAGGATGTTGGGCGCCGAGAAGTACGACGTGTGCAGCTCCGACTCGCCGAAAGCCCGCCATTGAATGGTGTAAGTCGGCTCTTGCGACCGGTGTTCGCGGATGTATTCCAGCAGGCTCTCCAGGGCTTGAATGGCATTCGCTCCGGAACTTTTGTGAAACAAAAACTGCTGGTTGTGCCGCGGGTTTTCCGTCATCAAGGCCAAATGCACCACCCCTCCCACCTCGTTATACTGGAACAGGGGAGGGAGGGCACCGAAATACGTGCGTACCTGATTTTCCAGCCGGTCCTGCTCGGTGACGAAATCGTTGCTCATGATTCAAAGTTAGCGGTCGCCCGCCGGTTTGTCGCGAATTCTGGCACGGATTCTTCGAGGAAGCGCAGGGCGCCCTCGTGATCTCCCCTCGCGCTCGCCAAGGCATCGATGTCCGCGAGGCCGTTCCCGCTCGGAGCCGGCGTGTGCGCGGCGCGCATGATTTTCGGATGGTGCGTCGGCAAGTGGTCCTCGCTCTGCAGCAGCAGTTCCTCGTGCAGCTTTTCGCCGGGCCTCAATCCCGTGATTTTCAGTTCGATGTCGCGTCCGGGTTCCTTGCCTGCGAGCTGGATCATCTTTTTTGCCAAATCCAAAATCCGAACCCGCTGCCCCATGTCGAACACGAAGACCTCACCGCCTTCGCCCATCGCTGCCGCCTCCAGAACGAGCTGTGCCGCTTCAGGAATGGTCATGAAGAAGCGCGTCACTTCGGCGTCGGTCACGGTGACGGGACCGCCCGCTGCGATTTGGCGACGGAACAGCGGGATGACGCTGCCGTTGCTGCCGAGTACGTTGCCGAACCGCGTCGTGATGACGCGGGTCGTTCCCTGCGGCGCAAGGGCCTGGATGAGCCGTTCGGCGGCCCGCTTGGTGGCTCCCATGACGGAAGTCGGATTCACCGCTTTGTCCGTGGATACGAACACGAAGGTGGGCACGGCCGCAGCCTGTGCGGCCTTCAGGACATTGCGCGTCCCGACCACGTTCGTCTCGAACGCTTGCCAAGGTTGGCGCTCCATCATCGGCACGTGCTTGTAGGCCGCCGCGTGGAACACCACTTCGGGCTTGAATGCCAAGAACGTGTCGAGCACTTGCTGCTCGTCCCGGATGTCGCCGAGCTGCGCTTCCACGCGATCGGCAACGCCGAGTTTCGTCAGTTCGAGCGTCAGGTCGTGCATCGGCGTTTCCGCTTGGTCAATGGCCAGGACCGAGGCGGGTTGGTGCACGAGGATTTGGCGGATGAGTTCCGAGCCGATGGATCCCGCGGCTCCGGTGACCGCGATGCGCTTGCCGCGCAGGGCAGCGGCGACATGGGAGCGGTCGAGTTCGATGGGGGGACGACCGAGGAGGTCTTCGATGCGCAGTTCTCGGATTTGACGCGCCGTCAGTTCGCCGTTGATCCAATGGTGCACCGGAGGGACGTCCAAGACGCGGATGCCGTGGGCGAGGGCGTGGTCGACCACGCGGCGGCGGCGTTTGGGGTCCAAATGCTGCACGCTGATGATGAGGCGGTCCACCGCGCCGGTGCGGTAAAAGCGGCGCGCCTGGGCCGCGGACAGGATGTCCACGCCCTCGAGTTTCTTGCCCACCTTATTCGGGTCGTCGTCGATGAACGCCACCACGTGCATGGCGGTGGAGGAAACGCCTTCGCGATCGAGCGCGTGTTTGGCAATCAACCCCGCTTCACCCGCCCCAAAAATCGCCACATTCACCTGCTCGCCCGTTGCGCGAAACGTCTGCAAATACAGCCACTTGACGCCCAATCGCATGCCGATCAGCGCAACCAACGTGCCCAACCATTCCACCGCGATGACCGAAAAGGGAATGAAAAATCGGCCGTCAAAGGCATAAAAGCGCACGGCGTTCAGCACGGCAAACGCAGCCGTTCCCACCGAAACCGCGCCGAAAATCCGACGCGCATCTTCGGTTCCGGTATGCCGCAAAATGCCCGCTTCCAACCGGAACGCCACCGCCGTTCCCACGCGAATCACCAGAAAGATCGGCAAGAAGCGCAGCCAAACGGACCATTCGTGTTCCGGCACGTTGAATTCAAAGCGCACCCACTCGGCCACCAGCACCGAAATCAGTGCCAATCCCGCGTCGAGCGCCCCCACGATCCAGCGTGGAGCGTAGCGCGACGGCAGGGACTGACCAAGCAAACGCTTCATCGATCAGCCTTCAAAACAGAGGGAGAGCACAAACGTCCGGGTCTTCAACTGCTCCAACGGACGGGCGTAGATGCTGTCGTCGTGGATGAGCACGTCGCGCGTTCCGAATTGGAATTTGCCCTCAATGGCGAACTTGAAGAAGGGCAAGAACAAATCCACCCCCGCACCCACATCGAGCGTTCGGTTGCCCTTTTCCAATCGGAGAATGAAATCGTCCGTCAATTGCTGATTGACATCGGATTGAGATTGCATGTCCCGGGCGAAGGTGCCGCCGACCAGTCCGTAAGCCGCAAAATTTCCGATGCGGTCGGTGCGCAGTTTCAGCAGAAATGGAAATTCAAAGTAAACCGACTCCGTGCGCCGGACTTTTTCCACGACCTCGTTCTCGCGAAGCAGGCGGTATTCGATGCCGCGATCTTGGAAACTCAAACCCGGCGCGAAACGGAGGTGGACGTTGCCGTTCAGGTCCCACGACGCCAGCAGTTCGATGTTGAATCCGGATTGGGGCAAGTTGGATGCGCTCATCAGGCTGTCCGCGAACGTGCTGTCAGGCCGCAAGGTCATCCGAAAATCAGACGTGTTGCCACTGAGCATGATTCCGAAGTGATACGGCTTCGTGTCAAAGGACCCGAGGTTTTTTCGAGGGCCTTGTGCCCAAACGGAGGTGACGAGGAACATCCCCAGCCACGTCAGCCATCGTGCTTTTCTCCCGAACGAATTCATGTGCTCAGTCATGGGTGCAAAATTACGTAACGCACGCACGGCGGGAATCGCGTGCGTCATTTCGACCAAACGGTGCGCCAGAGAACCGTCGCCACTGCGGATGCCATCACCGCTGCAATCACCAGCCCGAGCAGGGAAAGCCCCAGAAACAGCCGTTCATCGAAGATGGTGTCAATGGTCGCCAACTGCTGTTCAAGCGCGACTTCTCGGTCCCATTCGCCGCCGCCTTGGGCTTCCACAAAGGCCGCCCATTGGGCGTCGTCCTCCACCAGCGCGCGCGCTTCGGACTTCATCCGCTCCCGCCGCGCGTCCAACCCGTCCGCGGCAACCGTTCCGTACCAAACAAACAACCCGGCTGCTGCCAGCGCAGCGAACCGCAACGGAGCCTTGCTCACTTCGCGAAACGCCGTCAAGAAATCCGGAAACTCCTCCCCGGAACGCAGCTTCACCCAGGCCCCGCCAAAGGCAAGCACCACGAGGATGAACAGGTTGAGCAGCGCGCCGACCTGCGCGCTGGTTTCCCATGGAACCGCACCCCAACCCACCAACTTCCATGCTCCCCAAACCAACAATCCGATCAGCGGAGCCCAACGCCACAAGATCATCCGTTCATCGAGTTGAGGAAGTCCTCGTTCGTGCGCGTTTGTTCAATCCGTTCCTTCACAAACTCCATGGCTTCGATGGAATTCATGTCCGCGAGGTGCTTGCGCAGGATCCAAATCCGCTGCAGCGCATCGCGGTCCATGAGGAGGTCTTCTCGCCGCGTTCCGCTTGACAGGATGTCGATGGCGGGGTAGATGCGGCGGTTCGAAATGCGGCGGTCGAGCTGCAATTCCATGTTGCCCGTGCCCTTGAATTCCTCGAAGATGACGTCGTCCATTTTCGAACCGGTCTCGGTGAGCGCCGTTGCGATGATGCTGAGTGAACCGCCGTTTTCGATGTTCCGAGCGGCGCCGAAGAACCGCTTGGGCTTTTGCAGCGCATTCGCTTCAACACCGCCGGACAGGATCTTGCCGCTGCTCGGGCTGACCGTGTTGTAAGCGCGCGCGAGGCGCGTGATGGAGTCGAGGAGGATGCAGACGTCGTGCCCGCATTCGACCATGCGTTTGGCTTTTTCCAAGACCAAATCCGCAATCTTCACGTGGCGATCAGCCGGCTCATCAAACGTCGAAGCAATCACCTCGGCGTTCACGCTTCGCTTCATGTCCGTGACTTCCTCCGGGCGCTCATCGATGAGGAGGATGATGAGGTAGACTTCGGGGTGGTTGATGGAAATGGCGTTCGCTACGTCTTTGAGCAAGGTGGTTTTACCGGTCTTCGGTTGCGAGACGATCATGCCGCGCTGTCCCTTTCCGATGGGAGCAAAGAGGTCCATGAGCCGCGTGCTGATGCCGCCGCCTCGGGTGCTCAATTTGAATCGCTCTTGCGGGAAAAGCGGTGTGAGGAACTTGAAGGGAACGCGATCGCGCACCCATTCCACCGTGCGTCCATTGATGCTGACGACGTCGATGAGGGGGTAGAACTTTTCACCAATGCGGGGCGGGCGGATTTTCGCAATGACGGTGTCGCCGTTTTGCAGAGAAAACTGCTTGATTTGGCGGTTGCTCACGTAGATGTCGTCCGGCGAGTTCAGGTAGTTGTAGTCCGCAGAGCGCAAGAAGGCGTGGCCTTCGGTTTGAAGTTCCAACACGCCTTCGGCTTCGAGGATGCCGTCAAAGTTGAATCCGTGCTCGTCCGGTTCGCTGATGAACTTGTCGCGCGGCTGGCGGCGGTTGTTGCGGTCGTTGCGTTCGCCTCGGTCGTTGCGTTCGCCTCGGTTGTTGCGGTCGTTGCGGTTGTTCCGGTTCGCACGTTCGTTTTGATCGCCTTGTTCCGTGCGGTTTCCGCGGTCGTTCTGCTCGTTGCGGTTGTTCCGGTTCGTACGTTCGTTTTGATCGCCTGGTTCCGTTCGGTTTCCGCGGTCGTTTTGCTCGTTGCGGTTGTTCCGGTTGGGGCGCTCGTTCTGATCGCCCTGGTCGGAGCGGTTTCCACGTTCGTTGCGGTTGTTCCGGTCGTTGCGGCCTTTCACCTCGTTGCCGCGGGGCGCTCGGTTATCGGTTCCTTTTTCGTCCGCCTCGACGGCTTCAGGAGCCTTTGCGGGTGCTTCCGCCGCGGTGTTGGAGGACTCGGCTTGTTCGGCGTTCCGCTGCCGACGTCCGCGCCGTTCGCGCAAGCGGTCGCCGGGTTTCGAAGGTTCCGCTGTGGCTTGATCCGCGGTGACACTGGCCTTTGGTGCTTCCGAGGGTACCGCTCCTGCAGGGGGAGCAGCGACAGCTGTGGGCGCTGCGTCCGCCTGGGGTGCCGCTTCGGCTTGCTTGGCTTTGCTCGGACGACCGGGGCGTCGGGCTGGCCGATCGGCTTTCGGTGCATCGGCAGCTTCTGGGGCAGCGGCTTGCGGCTTGGGCGCCGGCTTGGGCTGCGGAGTTGGACGCACCGCTTGCTCGTCGAGGATGGAGTAAACCAAATCCTGTTTCTTCAACTTGTCCAAGCGCTGCACGCCCAGTTTTTTCGCGATTTCACGCAATTCGGTAACCTTCTTACCGTTCAGTTCGATGATGTCGTACATCAAGGGGATTAATCAGAAATTCCAAAATAGAGTGGGAGCGTGGAATGATTCCGGTGCTCATGCGCTCAACTGGGACCAAACAGCAACCAAGGGCTCCCAAACGCTCCGCAATGATACGGAAACTTTTCCATCCTTCGAATGGCGTTCACCGGGGGCCCAATTCGACGAGTTCCATGTGTTGGATTTGGCCTCCCTCCACATCGAAGCGCAGGAGCGTGCGCACCTTGTGAAATCCGTGCACGCCCGCTGCCCCCGGATTGATGTACAGCCCGCCCCACGACGCATCGCGTTGCACGCGCAAGAGGTGGCTGTGCCCGCAAATGAAGGCCTCGGGCCGTTCGCGCTGAAGGAGGTTGCGCACCCCGCTGGCGTAGCGATCGGGTCGCCCGCCGATGTGCCGCATCAGGAACTGCATGCCCCCGCATTCCCAGCGCCATTCCTCGGGAAATTCCGCGCGAATGCGGTGGTCGTCGATGTTGCCATACACCGCCCGCACCGGCGCCACTTGAGCCAAGGCGTCCGTCACGTCCAAGGAACCGATGTCGCCCGCGTGCCAAATTTCATCCACCCCGCTGAGGTGATGGAGGATGCGGTCGTCGCAGTGGCTGTGGGTGTCGGAAAGCAGGCCGATGCGCATGGCGTTGGATTGGGCATGCAAGTTGCGGCTTTTTTGGCCCAAATTGCAGCCATGTTGAAGCCGCTGTTCACCGCGATCCTCGCCGCCGCTTTCGCGGCCCATTCATTCGCCCAGCCCACCCTGTCCAGCGAGGACAAGCGCGCGGGCAAGGCTTACGAAGCAGGGCTCGAACATTACCTCCATGGCCGCATCGACGAGGCCTTGGAGTCGATTTCGGCCGCGCTGAAGCGGGATGAAGCGTTTTTCGAGGCGCACATGCTCAAAGGCCAAATCCTGGACGAAGCAGGCTACCCCGATGCCGCCGCCTCCGCTTACCTCGAAGGGTACGCCCTTCATCCTGAGCGCTTTCCGAAGGGGCGGCTCCGCCTGTGCCAGCTGCTTCACCGATCCGGCCGCTACGATGAAGGCCTTGACGCCCTCGCTGTCGCACAAGGACTTCCCAGTTGGGAACCCAATCCAGAGTGGGATGCCGTGACAGCCCACCTTCAGTTCGCTTCCCAAGCCATCACCGCTCCCGTCGAACTCATTTCCCATCCGCTCGCAGGAGCCGTCAACACGCCAGCCCCAGAGTATTACCCGGCCATGACAGCGGATGGTCAAACCCTGTTGTTTACCCGCCAAATCGGAGGACGCAATGCCTTTGAGGGCCAAGAAGACTTCTTCACCGCCGTCCGAGTCGGCCCCGACGAATGGGGCAACGTCCAGCCCCTGCGCGGCATCAATACGCCGAACAACGAAGGCGCCCCCACGTTGCAAGGGGACGGAAAGAGGCTCGTGTTCACCGCTTGTTCTACCCTCGAAAACGGCTACGGTCCGCGGACAGGAGCGGGCTCGTGCGACTTGTTTGAGGCGGAATGGAACGACCGCAGTGCGGCATTTGACCTGGGCCACAACCTTGGCGCCCCCAACACGCCCGCGTGGGAGAGCCAGCCCTCCCTTTCGGCCGACGGCACCACGTTGCTGTTCGTGCGCGCCAGCCGTGCAACGCGCGAGCGTCCCGCCCAGCAAGACATTTATGAGGCCCACCGGTTACCCGACGGTACGTGGTCGTCCGCCCGCCCCGTAGCCGGTCCGATCAACACGCCGGGCAGCGATGGCAACCCCGTTTTGCATCCGGATGGCAGCACGTTGTATTTCGTTTCGGACGGTCATCCGGGGCTGGGCGGCCTTGACCTGTTTCGCAGCGAGCGCCAGCCCGACGGCAGCTGGGGCGTCCCCGTGAACCTCGGATACCCCATCAACACGCACCACGACGAAAGCAGCGTCCTCGTGACTCCCGATGGGCGGTGGGCCTTGTTTGCTACCGACCGCGATGAACCCGGCAACCTGGATTTGTGGGAACTGAAGCTTCCGGACGAATTGGTGGCGAAGGAGGTGCGGGTGCTGCGCGGACGGGTGTACGACGTGAAGAGCGGCTTGGCCGTCGAGGCCACCGTCGATGTGGTTCAACCGGATGGTCGGGCCATTGCTCGGGTGCAGTCAGCTGCCGCTGGCGGCGGTTTTGAACTGCCCATGCCCGAAGGCGATGCCTTGCGGTTTCGGGTGGACCATCCGCAGTATGCCTTTTATTCTGAGCTCGTTTCTTGGGAGGAAGTGGATGCCGATCGCGAGGTGGAAATCGGGTTGACGCGTTTTGAAGTGGGCACGGTGCTTACGCTCAAGGATGTCCGATTTGCCTCGGGATCTGCGGACTTGGAGGCCGTTTTCCAGCCCGAGTTGGAGCAATTGGCGGCCTTGTTGTTGGCCAACGAAGAGCGGGTCCAAATCATCGGACACACCGACAACCGCGGCAGTTCCTCCACCAACCAAGCCCTCAGCGAAGCGCGGGCCGAAGCCGTGCGCGCTTACCTCGCAGAAAAAGGCGTTCCGACCGAGCGCATGCTGACGGAAGGCCGAGGCGACGGCGCTCCCATTGCCACCAACGAAACGGAGGCGGGCCGCGCGCTGAATCGCCGAACAGAGATCGTCGTCATCGAGTAACCCCCGACCACCGCAGGCCCACCTCCCATTGCCGCGGAGCCACGGGGTTGTAGTACTTGCCGCCGAAGGCATTCACCTGGTACCAATCCGAATGCGCGCTGTTGGATGCATTCAGCACCCCAACCCGAAACGTCCACGTCGCCACCCGATAGCGCACCGCCGCATCCAACCGGTGAAAGGCCGGCGACCAGTCGGTTCCTGCGTTGTTCAAAGGCGAGCGGTCGTTCCAACGCCACCGCGCTTCCACGAACCACCGATCCTTCTCGTACACGGAGCTCGCACCGGCCGCGTGCAACGGGGTTCCCGGCATCGTAAATGGAGCGGACGAAGCCAAGGCAATCACCTCGAACCGATTCCAGGTCGTCCAGGCCCGCAATCGCCAATTCCCCGCCTTCCCGCTGCACACCGCTTCCATGCCGCGCATGTTCAGGACGTCCGCATTGGCCATCACCGGAGCATCGTTGGCCCCGGGAGTGAGGGAGATGGCATCGTCGACGCGCTGATGAAACGCCGAAAATTGGGCCAAAAAAGGGCCGCGTTCCCATGCCATTCCCGCTTCGAGGGCTTGTCCCCATTCGGATTTCAAGTCGTAGGCTGCGAGTGAATTGGGATCCACCAGTTCGAATGTGGTGGGGATGCTGACGCCCGTTCCCCATTCAGCGAAGCCCTGCAGGTGACGCCCCAACGGGACCGAAACGCCGGCTCGAGGCAAGAACCGAACTTCGCTGAATGCTTCATGGAACGGGAGGCTGTCCAGGACCGATCCTCGGGTCTGTCGGTGAACGCCGTTTGCAGCGGCGCCCGCGTGCCAGGAAAGGCCGCTTGAGCGGACTTGGCGCACCCCGGCCGTGCCCCAGCCCCGTCCCGTGGTGCTGGTGAGGTCGTAGCGCGTCACCGGGCCGTTCAATTCCAATTCCTGAAGCGCTGTTTGGTCGCCTTGACCGATGGCTTGCGCGTGCCACGACCACCGCGACTTGGGCGTTTCGATCAGGAGCCCCTGGCGCGCCCAACGCAAGGAAAACCCGCGCCCCTGTTCGTATTTGTCTCCGTTGAAGAAGGGAGTCGTTCCGTACGGGTTGTGCTTGTCGGTCATGGTGGCCAGGACCCAGAGCCCTTGGTCCGGCTGGTTGCTGCGGGTCGAGCTCCAGCCCAACGCGGCCCGGCGCCGGGCGACGTGGGCGTTGTATTCGGTGCCGGGGGCGGCGGTGGGGAAGGATGCGTTTTGGTCTGCGTCCAAGCTGCCGGGCAACTCCCACCACCCGTCGTACAACCCCAGCCAGATGTGCTGATCGCGCTGCGGCCCTTCCATCCGATGGTGAATGCTCGCTTGCCACTTGCCATTCGCCTCCTGGGCGCGATACCCGGGATGCTGACTGGCCAAAATCGATGCCGCCACCGCCCCGTGCGCCGCATGCGCCGCCACAAAATGCGCCCCACCTGAACCCGCCGCACCGGCTCCCAACGTGGCCGCTCGCAACACGCCCGACGTGGTCGCCTCCCGAGAATGTGCCCACAGCGCGCCCGCATATCCCCCACCCAACACCGCCCCGGTGGGGCCCGTCATGGCATCCAGCCCCGCGAGCAGTTCCGGATCCATCCACTCCATCGGCGTTTCCCCGTCGGCGGTCGTCAGCACAAAACCATCCAACAGCAAGAACACGTTGCGCACCCCAAACGGCGAGCGCAACGAACTCCCGCGCATCCGAATCCTCCTCGATCCACCCGCTCCCCGCGTCTCCATCTTCACCCCGGGAAGCTGGTTCAAGGCCGCTTCGAGGTCGATCGCATCCCGCACGTCCTCCGCTTCAATTCGGTGAACGGTAGCGAAGACCGGAACCGTCGACTGAACCGTGGCCACCGGGGAGGCCTCGACGCGAACGGTGTCCGTGGGGCCGGCTGCGAGCAAGGCTCCAGCCCAAAAGGTTGCTGCGAACAGCCCTGCGGTCACTGGACGGTGAAGGTCAAGGTTTGGGTCCTATTTCCATCCGTGATGCGGAGGAAGTAGGGCCCTGCGCTCCACGCGCTGGTGTTGATGGTCCACTCCGTTTTCTGGACGGTGCCTGCGGCTACGCGCTTGCCGGAAAAACTCACCACTTCCCAACGCGAAGTGCTGGAAGTGGAGGGGAATTGAACGGTGAGCATGCCGAAGTTGGGGTTGGGGAAAGCGGTCAATTGAGGCCCCTCGGGCACCCATTCCACGTTGGAGGCGAACGCCTCGTTCTTGAATTCCTTGATGATGTTGGGGCCGCTTCCGGGGTAGCTGACGCCATTGAAGGCCACGTAAACCGCACCGGTGTAAGGGTTGACGGCCACGTCGCGAACGCGCTGGTTGAACGATGAGAAGAACTGCTCTTCGGATTCGATGGATGTGCCATCGGCGTTGAGGTGGAGCACGCTCAAGCGCTCATAAGCGCCGCTCAGCCCTCCGAGTACGGCCATGAGCACGCTGTTCTGCCATTCCGGAATCGCCGGGTGGTCGTAGTACTCGATGCCATTGACGGCCACGCAGGGCGTCCATGCCATCAGCGGCTCGGTGACGTCGTTGGCCGCACAGAACGCTTGCTCCCCGAGGGTGTTGCAGAAGCCCTGCACGTCGGGCCAACCGTAGTTTCCGCCCGCGGTGACGATGTTGAATTCATCGTCGCTGTTTTGGCCGTGTTCGGAGGCGTAAATCAGGCCGTTGGGGCCGAGCGCCAGTCCCTGCGTGTTGCGGTTCCCGTAGGTGTAGACGTAGCTGTCGGGGAAGGGGTTGTCAGCCGGGATGCTGCCGTCGAGGTTGAGGCGGAGGATCTTGCCTTGCAACGAGTTCAGATTGGGCGCGTTCGATGAGGTGCCCAAATCCCCAGCCGTCATCAAAAGCGTGTGGTCGGGCAGCACCAAGAGGCGGCTCCCGTTGTGGATGCCGCCTGCGCCGAGCGTCAGGAGCACCTCTTCGTTCACAAGGGCGCTGCCGTTCCAATCGAATGCGCTGAGGCGCTCTTCACCGTTCCACCCGCTTCCCGTGCAGTAAACGAGGTAGACCTTGGGGGTGTTCGCCCAATCGGGGTGCATCGCCATGCCGAGCAATCCCGGCTCGCCGTTGCCGTTGTTCATCACGTTCAGCGAGAGGACCGTGGTGTAACTGCCGTTGCTCGGGTCGATGCGCAACACTTCTCCGGGGCGGGTCGTGCACCACAGGTGGTCGTCCGGGCCCCAAAGGAGTTCCCACGGCAGGTTCACGCCCGTCACGAGGTCGGATTCGGTCAAGGTCGTGTTGCCGACGGTCCAGGTTTGGCCCCAAAGCGTGGTGGCGCTCAGCAAGGCGGCCGCGGAAAAAAGGTGGTAAAAACGCATCATTTTTGGCTTCAAATCGTTACAGCAGTATGCCGAATTTAGCAACAAACTTCTACCGAATGCACCGAGCTTTTTTCTTCCTGGTCGCGACGACCGCTTTCAGCGCTTGGAATGCCGCGCTTCATGCCCAAACTCCGGATTGGATGTTCGCCCTCGAAGGCGCGTACATTGGGCGTTACGAGGTTCCCGATCCCTCCGGACTCAAGGACGAGCTGACTTCGGATGCGCGGTTGGATGGCCGGCGCAATTTGAGCGAAAACGGGTTCGTGTTGCAGTGGATGATCGAAGGCGAATCGGGCGTCGTGGAAACGCTGTCCACGTGGCATTGGAAGGAAGGCCAAATGTGCGAAACGGAAATCGTAGACGGACGCCCCGCCGAAGTTTGTTGGCTCTTGCACGGCCAAACGAACCACGCCGTGGTGCTCCGCCGAGGCGGTGAATGGGAAGGTCAAGCCATGCTGTTCGAACGCACGGTGGAACGGCTCCCCGGCCAACTCCGCATCACCGACCAGCACAACAACGGCGATGGAACCTGGCGCTTCCACCACGGCTTCGTTTTCGAAGAAATGAAACCGGAAGCCTCCAAGCGTTAACGTCCGACCGCCACGGTGCTCCTTCCCGCAAGCACGCCCGCTTCCAGCTCACCTGCGAGGATGCGGCCGTGGGCATCGATGTGTTTGGGCTCCGGTCCCTTGTTGATCCACACCTCCGTGACTTCCCCGAGGTAGCGCCGTTCGATGCGGATCACATCCCGATCCACCACTTCGTATTCGGTGTCCCCGTACATCAGGCTCATGCGCTCGGACCGCAGGTGCGCCCACGTCGAAGCGTGATCCCAGGTTCGCTGTTCGTCTTCATTCGCGAGCTCGAAGCGCATCATCTTCCGGTTGTCGGGGTCGTTGCCTCCCACGTCGGCGTATTCGTCCCCGTAGTAAAAACACGGAACCCCCGGAATGCTGAACAGGTAGGCCGTGAGGAGCTGCATCTTGGCGTAGCCCGCCTTGCCGTTGTGCTCGATCGTGCGCGTCCATCCGGCCAGTTTTGCGTCTTCGTCGAGGGCGACGGAACCGTCGGCGAGTGACGTAAACCTCGGGCGGTCTTGGTTGCCCGTGATGTTGCCCATCAGGTGATGCGCGCCATACGTGTCGAGGCTTTGTTGCGCCACGGAGGCCAAGTCATCGAACGAGGCGGAGTCGTCCGCAAATGCCACCACCATCGCGTCGTAGTGGTTGAAATCGAATTGGGCATCGAGCATTCCGCTGGACAGGTAGGAATGAATGAGTTCTGGACTGCCGTAGGTCTCTCCGATTTGGAAGACATTGCGGTTGCCGCCGGTTTCGGCCTTGATTTTCGCCGTCAGGCTGCGCCAAAAAGCCTCCGGGATGTGCTTCGTCGCGTCGTGCCGGAACCCGTCGATTTCGGAATGCTGGATCCACCACACCGCGCTGTCCGTCATCGCATCCACCACTTCGGGACGGGAAAAGTCGAGCGTCGGCATGAACGTGTCGAACCACGTGGTCAAGCGCTGCTCGTCCCAAAGCTGCGTGTTTTCTCTCCCGTCCGGCAGGTACAGCGACGTGGCCCAATCCGGGTGCTGCTGGTAAACCGGGTGCTCTTGATGCACATGGTTCGCCACATAATCCACCAGCACGTTCAAGCCGTGGTCGTGGGCGGTTTCCACCACCGAATTGAATGCTTGCATGGTACCGAATCGGCGATCGGTTCCCGTTGAACGAACGGGCCAGTAACCGTGGTACCCGCTGAACGCGCTCGTTGTTTCCGTGGACGGGTCGGACCACCAACCGAAGGCGCTGTCCGGATTTGGTACAATGGGAGAAACCCAAACCGTGTTCACCCCCAGGTCCTCGAAATAGCCCCGTTCCACGGCTTGTTCAAGCCCTGCGAAATCGCCACCGTGGTGGTTCGCCCGCGGATGGATTCGGGGGTCGGCGACCGGTTCGTCGTTGGTCGGATCGCCGTTTGCGAACCGGTCGATCATGAGGAAGTACATCACCATCGCTTGGCGATCGTCGCGGGTGAGCCGCTTCGGGTCCTCGATGGGCACCCCCCATTCTAAGGGAATGAGGACCATCGGGCTCACCCCGTGTTCGTCGGCAAGCCAAAGCCGCAAATGGGACCGCCTCAAGCCGTAGGCAGCAGCGGGCACCCGAACCTGTGCGCTTCCCGACGAATCGAGGGTGGAGGAGGCGTACAGGTGGTTGTCCCACCAACCGAAGAGCCTAGCTCCCGGAGTGCCCTCGAGCAGCAAGTCGTTGACGTGTTCGCCCGGTTCGTGACGGACGGCGACCCACTCTGGAGCTGGTCCCGGTTCGGGGACCGAGAGGATGGAATTGAAAGCACCGAAGCCATTCGGGCGTTGGGGGACGCCGGGTTCCGCTTGCCATTCGCCGTGCATGCGCACTTGGTAGGGGTGTTCTCCGGGAGGCAAGTGGAACACCGCGCGGTTCCGGCCATCGGTTTGTGTCAAATCATTTGGAGCCCAACCCGTGAAGCTGCCTTTGAGTTGCGCCACGCCGATGTCTTCGTAAAACGGCCCCAACTCGTAATCGATGCGCTGGAGGCGGGATCGGAGTACGGGCACGTCTCGCGCTGCTCCATTCACCCAGAGCTGCAGGAATCCAAGTGCCAGCTTGGGGGCTTGGGTGATGCAGATTTGGCCTTCCACCACGTCCAACTCCGATCCATCCTCCCAGGTGGCCCGCTCGAGCGACTCCGAGGCCAGCAGGAAATCGGAAACGGGAATCCACGTCGTGTCCGGGAGCAGACTCACCGGATGCCAAGGCAGCGCATGGGGCGCGCGGTTCGTGGAATCAACCAGGGCATCGGGCGCTGAGCCGCAGCTCATCAGCACACCGAACATCAGCAAGGGAAACAAGTGGCGCATGGGAAAAGGCAATGAAAACGGGCGACCGGAGCCGCCCGTTCGAGGGAATTCAAGGGGGATTACTCGCAATCGAGGAAGCTGATGATTTCAAAAGGCGGCGGCCCTGGAGGGTAGTTGAAGCCGGGACGCACCACGTAGTACCACAATTCTTGAAGCTGTTCTCCTTCCGAGAGCACGTCGGCGAACAAATCTTCCGGGATGAAGGTCATCCGGAACTTGCCTTCTCCGATGTCTTCCATTTGGAGTTCGGGCGTGTTCACCACGTCGGCCAGTGCCACGTATTCGTAGCTCGTGAACAAATCCACTTTGGCCAAGACGTACAAGTAGCATTCATCCGACCCCATGTTTTGCAAGCCCTCGTACGTTTCTTGCGCGTTGTCATACGTGATGCTCAAGAAGTCATCGTGTTCCCGCAGCTCCGGGAAGATGCACATCCGCGCGGAACAAAGTTGGGGAATGATGTCGACGTGCAGGTCTTCGCTCTTGGCTTCGAATTGAAAGCCGTCCATCGGTCCGCCGTTTTTGAGTTTGGCCAAACACGAAATGCCCAACGAAAACAGCTGCGGCCCGTCGACGCCGTAGTACTCAGTCGGGACGAACGTCATGGAATACAGCATGTTGCCCACCTTCGTGAGCGCTTGATGGTCCGCCGAGTTGTCCCAATCGCCGTTTCCTTGAGCGGGGCCCGCTGGCTGCCACGTCCAGAGGTAAACCGTGGTGTCGGGGAACGCTTCAAGGATGGCCTTCAGTCCGTTGTTTTGGATGCCGTCCTCCGATTTGCTCATGTCGATGTAGAGCGTCATTTCGGAATTGGCGTCGGTGGGAGAGGGCAGGACGTAGGCTTTTTGGGCCCCAACCGAACCCGCTACCGCGAGGAGTGCACAGGCACTGAAAAGTTGCTTCAACATCTTGAAATCAATTCTGGCGGGTGAATGAGAACGTGTACACCACGGTCGTGGTTCCTGAGCAATCGCGTCGGTACTCGATGTTCAACTCGTTGTCGAACGGACGGATCATGCCGCCGAGGTTGTACACCAGCGTGTCGGAAGAATAGAGCTCCAAATACGAAGGATAATCCGGGTCGTCAAACGACCACGTTCCCCCTTCACCGAAGTAGTTCTTGCCCAGTTCAAGGGCAACATCGTACGTACCATCAGCCGCGAAGTTCAGTTCAAGCGGCGTGGTCACCCCGTCGATGTAGAAGTGGCTCAAATCGCGCACTTCCTTGACGGGGCTGTTCAGGTCTTGCTGGGTGAAAGCGGTCAACTGCCACGTGCCCGTCATCCCGGCCACCTTGTCGAAGGGTTCCCCCAACTCACCGGTGATTTCCGGCTTGCATCCCGCAAAGATGGCGAAAGCGGCGAGCGCAGCAAACGCCCCAAATTTCATTGATTGTTTCATGGCTTTCAAATTAGAGGCATCCGCCTTCTTCGTTCAACACAAATCCCGCTGCGGTGGTCTCCGAATTGGAGAACTGCAAAAGCATGCCGGGGCAATCCCAAGCAGCGCCTCGGATTTCAATGTCTTCGCCCATGACCCCTCGTCGAACGAGTTGGTCCGTCCATTGGCCTTCGCACACGGTTTCTTTCCGGAACTCGTCGCGCGCCGCATCGCGCACCTCCGTTGCGGTGGCGTCCGCCGATAACGGGTTGTTCCCCACCCCAAATGCCCGGTCGCGAATGGCATTCACATCGGCAATCGCCGTGCTCAAGTCCGTGCCGAGCTCGGCCAACGCCTCAGCGCGCAGCAGGTGCAAGCCCGTCAAGTGCACCACGGGCACATTGAAGTACTCCTTGTCGTTGAACCGGTTGCACAGGTAGCGCGTGCCGGTGTTCGTGATCCACGTTGAGCGCGCATCGCCACCGCCCGACAGGCTCATGAAGAAATTAAAATCTTCGCTGAAGCTCAATTGCGGCGACGGGTTGTTGTCGCTGCGGAGGTTGTCGCGGTACCACGTGCTGCGGTTGTCCTGAATCCGGCTGATGATGCCAAACACCGTCTCCGGATTGACCACATCCGCCTCATACCGATCCAAATCCGCATCCAATGCAAATGCGCCCGAGTTGATGACTTGCGTGGCGTAATCAGCCGCCGCTTCAAAATTCAGCATGAGGAAGTTCACCTGGGCGAGGTAGCCCAGCGCCGAGTACTTGGTCGCGTAGACGCCATTCGACTCGGGGAGGTTCGCCGCAGCGAACTCGAGGTCCTCGAGGATGGCAGCGTACACATCGCCCACGGTGGCACGCGGCAGCGGCTCCTGCGAGGTCTCAAGGCGCAAGGGCACCCCGAGGTGGCTGTTGTCCGGGGTGTACCCGTATGGTTGCGCGAACAACTTCACTGCTCCCCAATGGCACACCGCCCGAACGAAGCGCGCTTCGGCCTCCATGCGGTTCCGCTCAGCCTCGCTCAAATCGCTCACGAGGTCGAAGTTCTCGATCATCACGTTCGACCGGTATATGGCGAAGTAGAAATCGGTGTAGGCCCCGCCGTTGATGCCCGTGAAGAACGTCGTTTCGCGGTTGTACACCGCATCGAAATCGAGGCTGTTGTCGGGAGAGCCGAAGTTGTCACCGCGGAGTTCATTGATGATTTGGATGCGCCCTCCATAGAGGTTGCCCAACACATCGTAAGAACTGACGAGCAAGCGTTGCAGGTCGTCCGCCGTATTGATGGCATCTTCTGCCAAAATCACATCGCCCGGCTCAAAGTCCAGCAGGCGGTCGCACGAAGCCAATCCCATCAGGAGCGCTCCAGCGAACAAAAGGTTTCGGAGTTTCATGGTGTAAGGGATCAGAAGTTCGTGGTAAGGCTCAACGTGAAGGCGCGCTCTTGAGGCGGCGTCAAGTAGGTGACGTTCGGGCTCATGTTGCGGTCTTGCGCGTTCTCAAAATCCCGCACAACCTCGGGGTCGAGCCCCGGGAAGTTGGTGATGGTGAACAGGTTGGTCACGTTGAACGCGATGCGGAAGCTGTTGAAGTCCCGGCCCACTGCGGAGAAGTTGGGGACGTTGTACCCGAGGGTCACGTTCCGCAAGCGCAAGTAGGACGCGTCGAAAACGAAGAGGCTCGTGTTCCACCACGGGAATCCAGCGGGCAAGCTGTACGTCGTTTCATCGAGCGTCAACCGCGGGTAGGTCGACTCGTCTCCGGGTTGGCGCCACCGATCGAGGATTTCCGTCCGCATGTTCCAGCCCGATACCACGCCGAGTTGCCGCTTCGCCGATGAGTCGAAAATCTTCGCCCCGACGCTGAACGTCGCCAGCGCACTCAAGTCCCAGTTCTTCCAGCGGAACGTGTTGTTCATGCCGCCGATGAGGTCGGGCAGTCCGTCGCCCACGTACTTCCGGATGTTGTTGTTGTAATCGTACGTTTCGTTTCCGTCCAAATCCAAGTACACCGGCAACCCATTGTCCGGGTCGATGTGGCTGTGCTCCACGAGGTAGAACGAACCGACCGGCTTGCCCACGATGACGCGCGAGTCGTTGGTGCCCCCGCTCACTGCGTCCGGTGTGTAGTTCCCGATGTCCACCAGCTCGTTGTAGTTGCGAGCCAAATTCAAATCCGTCGTCCACTCGAATTCCCCCACGAGGTTCCGCGACTTGATCGAGAACTCCAGTCCGCGGTTCAAGATCGTGGCCACGTTGTCCCAGTAGTTCGTGAAACCGGTGCTCGCCGGCGTGCTCACGTTCATCAAGACGTCCTTCGACAGCTTGTGGTACGCCGCCAATTCCATCGTCACGCGGTCTTCCCACAGGCCCATTTCCACCGACGCGTCAAACGTCCGCGACGTCTCCCACTTCAGCGACGGGTTCTCCGGTTGCAGCGGGAACAAGATCGAGTCAGCGGCGTACGTGATGCCGTTGTCCCGAGCTGAGTAGGTGCCAAACCGCGCGTAGTCCGGCAACGCGGCGTTCCCCGTTTTGCCCCAGCTCGTCCGCAACTTCAAGAAGCTGAGCTTCTCCGCGTTGAACCAGTCCTCGTCCGAAATCACCCAACCCGCTGAAAGCGAAGGGAAGAAGCCATAACGGTTGTCCCGACCGAAACGCGAGCTGCCGTCCACCCGCGCCGTTCCTTGGAAGAAGTAGCGGTCCTGCAGCGTGTAGTTGACCCGACCGAAGTACGAAAGGAAACTGTGCTGGCTCGGGTTGTTTTGCGTCCGGTTCACCTCCGTCGCATCCGTCAGCAACGAATCCACCTCGAAAACCGGCCCCGTGACATCGGGATAGAACAGGCTGTAGCCGTAGTTGTCCGTGCGTTGGAATTCCGTTCCAAGGAGGAAGCTCAGGCTCTGCGTGTCATCGAGTTCCAAGTAGTAATCCGCCGTCGCGCTGGTGTTCCAATTGAGCACGTAGTTCGCGTAGCGGTTCGCACTGCCCAAATCCGTGGTGATCGACAAACCGCCCGGGTTGTACTGGTCGTCGCGCAAGTGCAGGTAATCGAAGCCGCCGCTGACCTTGATGTTCAGGTCTTCCATGGGGTTGACGATGACTTGAACGTTGTTGATGGAACGGTTTTCCGTGCTCCGCCACCGCTTCAGTTCGCGCACAGCCGTGGGGTTCTTCGTTCCGCCCCATTCATCGAACCACAAAAAGTACTCTCCGGCTTGGTGCAGCGTGTCACCGCCCGCCGAGATTTCCGCTTCGTCGTAGTAGACCGGGTAATAGGGGAGGGCGTTCGACATGGCATCGCCCAACCCGCCAGACCACGCGGCATCGACGCGGTTGTTGCGGCCTTGGCTTAACGAAGCGCTCGCCATGACGGTCATCCACTCGGTGGGAGTGAAGTCGAAGTTCGCCCGTCCGCTGATGCGTTCGTAGCTGTTGCCGAGCAGGTAGCTCTCGTTGTTGTCGTAGCTGATGCCGCCGTAGAAGTTGTAGTCCTCGCCGCCTTTGCGTGCGCCGAAGCTGTACGCGTGTTTGACGCCTGTGCCAATGGTTTGGTCCACCCAATCCGTGTTGGTTCCCAGCGCATTGAGGTAGGCTTCCTTGCGCGTTTCAGCATCGTCGGCGGCACTCGTCAAGTTGGGGAGCCAAACGTAGCCGGTGCCCCCGTCGTTCTCCCACGCTTCTTGCCGCAGCGCCAGGTACTGTTCGGTGCTCAGCATGTTGGGAAGGGTGGCTGGTGTGGCCAAACCTGCGCGCGAACTGAATTCAAAGCTGGTGCCTTTCCGGCCGCGCTTCGTCGTGATCAAAATGACCCCATTCGCCCCGCGCGACCCGTAGATGCCGGTCGCGGCGGCGTCCTTGAGGATCTCGACGCTCTCGATGTCATTGGGGTTGATGGCGGCCAGCGGGTTGTTGTTCAACGCCCCCGAATTCCCGCGCAGGAAGTAGTCCTGCGTAATCGGAATGCCGTCGACCACGTAGAGCGGATCACCGGCCGCCGAGACGGAAGCCACGCCGCGGACTCGGATGAGCGATGGGGCGCCGGCGATGCCGGAAGATTGCGAAACCTGCACCCCGGCCGCTTGGCCTTGCAAGGCGGCTTCGAAGGACGGGGTTTGGACCGCGGTGATTTGCTTCGAGTCCACCGAAGTGATGGAACCCGTCACTTCTTTCGCTCGCTGCACGCCATAGCCGATGACCACGACGTCCTCGATCATCACCGCGTCCTCCTTGAGGCGCACATTCAGTTCGAGCGTTTGACCGGCGGCCAGTTCGATCTGGCGGGTTTCCTTGAGGTACCCGATGAACGTGAAGTCCACGGTGTGGCTGCCGGGCGACAGGTTCAGGGTGTAGTTCCCGTCGAAATCGGTGAACACCCCTTTGGCGCCGCCGTCTGCCAGGACCGAAGCCGACGGCAGGGATTGGTTGTTGGCATCGGTGACCTTGCCGGTGAGGGTTTGGCCCCAAGCCCACGAAACCATGGCACACCCCAGAAGGGTGAGGATGATTTGATTGCGCATGATGTTGGTTTGATGCCACAAACTTAGTGAGAAGGTGTCATTTCTACACCTTCTCACGCCGGCATTTATTCACCGGATATCAAAACCGGTTGGGAGAACCGGTTTTGGCCTTGCTCAATGACTAGGAAATGCAGGCCATTCGACCAATTTGCGCAGTCCAAACGACCGGTCATTTCACCCGCTCGGTAAGCCGTTCGATCTTCCTCCACCACCAAACGGCCCTGTGCATCGAGGACACGCATGCGGTACGGCCCTGCTTCCGGCAACGTCATGCGGTACGAGACGACGTCGCGCGCAGGCTGCGGCCACGTGGTGAGTTCCGCCGCGGACGGGGCGAATTCTTCCACGTCAAGGAGCTGGACCGGGCATTCCACAGGCTCGTCCAAGTAAACGTGGTACTCCCCCGGAGCAAAGGGTTGCGTCGCGAAAATGTCGGTCACCTCGACGGCCTCTCCCGTGAAGTAGTCGTACCACGTTCCCGTGTGCGAGAATCCCGGAGCCATGTCGATGGCTTGGGTGTGGAAGTTGGCGGCCACCACGGCATCCATTTCCGGGTGATACAAAAGCAGGCGCTTGCCGTATCCGCCCACATCCCAGGTGAAATCCGTCGTGCTGAACGTCGCGTAGTTCCGCTTGAGGTGCGCAAGCCCCGCGATGACCTGGTGGATGTTGTAGCGCTGCGGGTTCGCTCGGTAGTCCCAGCGGACGGGTTTGGCCTCCACGCGGCACGCTTCGTTGACGGTGACGCCG
The DNA here is from genome assembly GCA_030427925.1 of Bacteroidia bacterium. Classification (GTDB taxonomy): domain Bacteria; phylum Bacteroidota; class Bacteroidia; order Flavobacteriales_D; family Sanyastnellaceae; genus JALQTD01. Next base: position 24,069 of record JAUICJ010000010.1, read on the forward strand.
TCCGAGCACGTGTTGATGCTGTAGTCGTAGCCCAGCTCCGTGAATTGCCAGAGCATCTTCGGTCCCGGCAGCGGCACGTTGAAGCACTGGATGGCCTCCATGCGGCTCAAGGCCGTCTCGAGGTCCGTTGCATCGTAGCTGCCGTTGGAAGCACCGAACTGCAAGTTCTTGTACATCAGGCGCTCCTCGTCATGGGATTCGGGGTAGGACACCGCGCCCATTTGGTTGAATCCGTGCGCTTGGTAATTCGCCCAGCTGAAGTCGGAGGGGTAGCCCATCGCCGCTTCTTGGTAGTCGTGCGTGGAGTTGGACCAAACCATGAACCCGTTGTTGGTCAATACCGTTTCCTCGTTCGTGTCACACCAATGCTCCAGGATCATGTACACGCCGTCGTCCACGCTCCACATGTGGTTGCCGTAATCTAGGAGCAAATTGATGCGGGACTGGTCGTAGCTGCCATTGCCGTTGGGCGTTTGGGACATGCCTTGCGAAAAATCCAGGCGGTACCCATCCGCGTGGTACGCTTCCACCCAATGCTCCAAGAACCGCTTCGAGAATTCCTTCGTGGCCCCGCTCTCGTGGTTCCAGTCGAAGAACCAATTCAGCGCATGCGGTGCTTCCACGTTGAACCACGGGTTGTTCGGTGCGGGCGCGCCGTTTTCCCAGTACATCTTCAAGAAAGGATTCGGCAAATCTGCGTGGTTCAAGACCACGTCGAGGATGACGGCGATGCCGCGGTTGTGGCATTCGTTCACCAACGTTTTGAAGGCCTCGGGCGTGCCGTACGCTTTGTCCAAGGCGAAGTAGAAGGTGGGGTTGTAGCCCCAGCTGTCGTTCCCGTTGAACTCGTTGACGGGCATGAATTCAATGGCGTTGATGCCCAAATCTTCGAGGTAGTCGAGCGTGTCCAAAATCGCCTGAAACGACCGCTCTTCCGTGAAATCCCGCACGAGGAGCTCGTAGATGAGCAGGCGCTCTTTCGCGGGGCGTTCGAATCCACTGTCGGTCCAGTTGAATTCCGCTTGCGCCGTCTGGAGCACCGACACCGGCTCATTCGAGGTCAACTGCGCAGGGAACGGAATGAGGTCGGGGTACGTGGTTTCGGGAATCCACGCATCGTTCCACGGGTCGAGGACCTTCTCGCTGTAGGCATCGGCGACGCGGATGTCGTCGGGCAGAATGTGGTATTGGAAACGGTATTCCTGGCCCGGAGTGAGGCCGTCGATTTCAATCCAGTAGCGGGTCGCATCGGGGGTTCGGGTCATGAGGTAGTCCAAATCCAATTCCCAATCGTTGAAATCGCCCACCACGAAAACGAAGTCCTTGAACGGCGCGTACAGTTGCAAGCGGACCGACTCGTCGCTCAGGTACGTGATGCCATCCAAACTTCCCGAAGGAACGGGCGCGGTCGGCGGCGTTTCGGGCATGACGTGGACCACGGCTTCCGCACTCGTGGTGGCTCCCGCACCGGAGGTGGCCGTTAAGGAAAGGGGGTAGGACCCGCTCGCAACCGCTTCGAACGTGTGGCTGATTTCCGTGCCTGTGGCCGTCGCCACTTCGACACCGCCGATCGTCAAGGAGAGGTCCGCGCTTTCGGAGGTCAGGCCTTGGATGTCAAGGGTTTCGCCGAGGTTGAGCAAGGCCGTGCCGTTTTCTGGCGTGAGGAAGGACGCCGAGAACGAGCCGTCGCTGATGCCGTAAAAAATGTCCGAGCCGTCCGCGTTTTTTCCTTCGAGGGAGCCGTTCGCATTCCGGAAGACCATGGCGATGGACTCGATTTGTTCGCCGGCGCTGAGGTAAAAAAACTGGCTCAGGGTTTGGCCTCCAAAATTGAAACTGTGGATGCCGTTGCCCTCCGGGTTCATCACGGCCGCGGGATCGGCCACCCCCCAACTCGTCTGCACGTGCTGCCAATCGCTCGGCCCGCTGCTCGCCGATGTGATCACGCCCGTGTGGATGTACACGGGGATGACTCCGATCAATCCGCCGGACCCCAGGTTGCTGTTGTAGTAGAGCGTCACTTGGTCGTCTTGCGTGGGGAACGCAGGTTCGGTCCAAACGATTTGGCCCAAGCCGACGAGGGCGGAGGCGACGAAGCCGAAGAACAATGCGGAGGTGCGAAGGTGATGCAACATGGTGGTGCGATTTTCTTGGGGCAAGTTAGCTCAATTAGGTTCGTGTATCAATTACACTTAGTGATTCAGTGCATCAGGAGCGGCGCATGCATGTGGTGCCCTGAGCGATCGAGCCAGGCGGCGAAATAGGTTCCTGCGGGCAGCTCGTCGGGGACGGGCCAAATCCCGTTTTCGATGCGCCCGACCACCCGTCCCGCGAGGTCACGGATGGCTCCAGAACGGGCGTTCGGGAAGGTGACGACCGATCCGCGTGTGGCGGGATTTGGGTAGGGCGCGGCGGTGGGGTGTGGAGGCACTCCGAGGCCGTTCGCCGCTTCGTTGGGCGCGTCCGGGGTGGGCGGGGGGTCGGTCGTTGCAGCACAGGCCGTCCATGGGCCCGTGCCGTCGGGAACGCGGGCCCAGCTGACGTTGGGCGGCATCGCACTCCAGCTGGTGTGGTCGAGCACGCGCGGAGCGCCGTTTTCCATGGTCATGATGTACAGGTCGTCGCCCTCCGCGTCGAGCTTGAATGGAGCGTGGAGTGGACCCTGTTCGGGGTCGTCGTCGCACCAAATCAGGAGGTGGGATCCGGGGTCGAGCGTGACGTTGGGGAGGGGCCAGCGCTGCGGTTCTGTAAGGCGGTTCGTGAGGTAGTGGTTGCCGAGGTAGCGGGGCGCGTCCCCGACGACCGTCAATTCCACCCAGTCCCCGTAGCCGCCGAAGGCGTCGGCGAGGAACGAGTTGTTCAGGGGCATCACTTCGTTCAGGCGGATGCCGAGGTCTGCGGGAGCGGTCCAAACGGTTTGGGGCGTGCACGGCGAAACCCGGACCGCACCGTCGGTGAAGGCCGCTTGGACTTGGACGGCGGCCTGCACCGATCCGGCGACCGGGATGCTGGCTTGGTAAAGCCCGTCGGCGTCGGGGTCGGAGAGGGGATGGGTTTGGCCTGCCCCTCCGTCCTCACTCACCCAAGCCTCCACGGTCACGGCTTCCCCGCTCACCCGCGCTTCCACCTGCAACACGCCATCGACCACCGGCCCCGTCGTCCAGCCCATCACCCACCCGGGATGCGGCGCCGGCGGATCCAACTGCAAGTCCGCCATGGCCGCTCGCCCCCCGACATACGGCGCGATGCCATACGGAATGTGCTGCCCATAATTCGCGCTCACCGAAGCCGCAAAGTCCTCGAAATCAAACCCGTAATCCAACGGGTAAAACGCATCCTCCTGCGCCGCCTCAAGCGCTTCGGCCAACCACGCGGAAGAACGCGCCTCAAACGCCTCCACCGTGAACCCCGCCCCGAGCAAATCCCGCATGTGCCACGTGAACAAATCCCGGTACAACGGCACCCCCATCAACCGCGTGTACAGCGGCCGGTTCTCCGAAGTCCAGTTGTACGGATCCTGGCTGATCCACTCCCCAAACCACTGCACGCCCAACGTGTTGTCCACGTCATACGGCACGTAGGTCAGCCGACCATCCTCCATGCGGGCGTACAGGTAAAAGTTGTTCTGGTTCCCGATGTAATTGTCCCAATGCCCGACGAGGATCTCCGCTGCCGCGGCCCGCAAGTACGCGTCCACGTCGAACCGGTCCTCCACCGCACACGGCAATTCCGCATCCGAGGCGTTGTTCAGTGCGTCGATCAATCCCGCCAACGCGCTGTAGTCGTCGGCAGCTTCGTTCGTTTTCAATTCGTACACGCGGGTCGAGGACCAGCCGGGCGTGTATTGATAGTCCTCGCCGTCGGGCCCGTTGTACAGCAAGTTCGCGGGATACGTGCACTTCCACAGGTTCCCGTGCGCGTTCGGAATGCGCTGTTCCAGCCATTCGCCGTCGATGTGTTCGACGTTGGTGTACAAGCCGCGGTAGGTGCCGTTGATGTACAGTTTCACGTGGCTGGCGCGGCTGCTCGGCACGCCGTGGTCGTTGAAAAAGGCGTGAACGTTGCGGGCCCGCATCATGCTGACGTCGTTGTGTTCGCCGTTGAGGTTCAATTTGTCCAAACCCTGCCACTGAGCCTCTTCGTCGAATCGGTCGAAACTGACCTTGAACGACTTTTTGCCCGCCGTCCGCGACGTGTTGCCGCGCAACCGAAATCCCACCTGTTCCACCGTGTCAACCAGCAGTTCCGAAACGTACACGAACGTGGCCGGGTGCTCGTAATTCGACCAAACGCTGTCCGGGTGAAACAACGCCTCCTCCGCCTCTTGGCTCAGCGTGATGCGCACCTCCGCAAGCTCGTCTTGGAAGGGAAGTACGGGCTCGGGCGTGGTCCATTGGCCGTTCACCCGAAGCGCCATTCCGAAAACGAGTCCAACCGCCAGCGCGCCCCTCATTCTTCAATGGAGTCTGGGGAGAACGAAAACAGCTGGGCGGGCTTGTGCAGCACCCCCGTTTGCTTTTCATCCAGCGGCACCACGTGGCTCATACGCTTGACGTTTTTCCGGAAATTCCGCTTGTCGAATTTCTTGTCGAGCACGATCTCGTGAAGCGTTTGCAATTGGCTGAGCGTGAACTTCTTCGGGAGCAATTCGAAGCTGATGTAATGGCTCTCGAGTTGCTCCCGTAACGTATCGATTGCGCAGGTCACGATCGCGTTGTGGTCGAAGGCCAAATCCGAAATCTCCCCAACATCGACCCACTTCGTACTCCCCGCAAACGAAGCGGGCTCGGGCGTGAAATCATGCAAGCTGACCAGGCCGTAATAGGCCACTGTGAGCACGCGCGCCTCCGGTTGGTTCCGAAACGACTGCAGCCACGACTGGTCCTTCGGCTGGCGCACCCGATTCGGATCCCCGAACGCATGAAACTGCTTCATGTACACGCCCTCCAACCGCGTCAGTTCGTACAACACCCGCTGCGCCGCGTCGTCGAGGCTTTCGTCCTGCAAAATGAGGTCACCCGGCAAGGCGGTTTGGATGGAAGTCAAGGCATCGCCTTCCTTTGTCGGGTCGCGTTGTTCAATCAACAGGACCTTCAGTCCTTCATCGTCGTAGCCGAAAATCACGCAGTCGACCGATACTTGGAGATTTGCAGGAGTCATCTTGCCAAATGTACGCAATTCTCGGTCGTGGGTGTATCGAATACACTTAGGGGTGGAGGGGATGCTTTCCGTGCTTAACTTCGCGCCGCATCCGGAAACGCCATCCGGGCCTTTTGTCAAAAATCATGAAGAAAATCGCAGTGCTGACGTCGGGAGGCGATGCCCCCGGAATGAACGCCGCAATCCGAGCGGTGGTGCGGACGGCCGTGTATCACGAAGCCGAGGTGGTCGGAGTTTTTCAGGGCTACCAAGGCTTGGTGGACGGGGACTTCAAGCGCCTGCATGTGCGGAGCGTGGCGAAGATCTTGGGGCGAGGAGGCACCATCCTGAAAAGTGCGCGTTGCGAAGCCTTCCGCACCGAGGCGGGCCGGGCTCAAGCCCACGCGAACTTGCTTCGGCACGAAGTGGACGGGTTGGTGGTAATCGGTGGCAACGGCACGTTGACGGGGGCTTTGCACTTCAACCGCGAAACCGGTTTTCCGGTGGTGGGGCTTCCGGGCACGATTGACAACGATTTGGCCGGCACGGATTACACCATTGGATTCGACACCGCCACGAACACGGTCGTGGAAGCGGTCGATAAGATCCGGGACACCGCCGACAGCCACAACCGCCTGTTCTTCGTGGAAGTCATGGGCCGCGACAGCGGATTCATTGCGCTGCAAACGGGCATTGCCACGGGAGCGGTGGCCGTCATGACCCCGGAAACCGGCATCACCATCGAGAACCTCGTGGAGATCCTCGACAAAGGCCAAGCCTCAAACAAAACCTCGAGCATCGTCATGGTGGCCGAGGGGCATCCCGAAGGGGGGGCATTCGAAATTGCAAAAAAGGTGCACGCGATTTCCAGCCATTACGAAATTCGCATCACCGTGCTGGGCCACTTGCAACGCGGGGGCGACCCCAGCTGTTTCGACCGCGTCCTCGCGTCGCGCTTGGGCGTGGCGGCTACCGAGGCGTTGCTCGACGGCAAAACCAACGTCATGGCGGGCTTCGTCAACGACGCGGTGGCCTTTGCGCCCTTCGAAACGGCGATCAACAACAAAACCCAGTCCCTCCAGGACGAAGTGCGCATCGCGCAAATCCTTTCTATCTGATTCATTGAACACAACACAACCCTGACCATGAAACGCATTGCCATCAACGGTTTTGGCCGCATCGGCCGCCTCGCCTTCCGCCAACTGCAAGGACGTGAGAACGTTCAAGTGGTGGCCATCAACGACTTGACCGACGTGGACACGCTCGCCCACTTGTTGAAGTACGACAGCATCCACGGGCGGTTCGACGGCACCGTGTCGGTCGAAAGCGGCAATTTGGTCGTCAACGGCAACGTGGTTTCCATCACGGCTGAGCGCAATCCGGCGGACTTGCCTTGGGGTGCGAATCAGGTGGACGTGGTCATCGAGAGCACCGGTGTGTTTGCCGATGCGGAAAAGGCCTCGGCTCACTTGACCGCTGGTGCGAAAAAAGTCGTCATCAGCGCACCCGCTAAGGGCGATTTGAAGACCGTGGTGTTGGGCGTGAACGACGACGTCATCACGGCCGATGATCACATCATTTCGAACGCATCGTGCACGACGAATTGCCTCGCGCCGATGGCCAAGGTCCTCGACGACCACTTCGGCATCGAGAGCGGCTTCATCACCACGGTCCACGCATACACGGCGGACCAGCGTTTGCAGGACGCGCCGCACAAGGACTTGCGCCGCGCCCGCGCTGCGGCGTTGTCGATGATTCCGACGTCTACGGGAGCCGCGAAGGCGGTGGGTTTGGTGTTGCCGCAGTTGGCCGGTCGCTTGGATGGCTTGGCTGTTCGCGTTCCCACTCCGACGGGATCCGTCACGGATTTGACCTGTGTGGTGCGCAAAGGAACGACGGCGGAGGAGGTGAATGCGGCCATGAAGGCGGCAGCGGAGGGCCCGATGAAGGGCATCCTGGAGTTCACCACGGACCCCATCGTCTCCGTCGACATCGTGGGCAACACGCACAGCTGCATTTTTGACTCGGAACTGACGAAGGTCAGCGGCACGTTGGTCAAGGTGTTCGGTTGGTACGACAACGAAGCCGGTTATGCCACTCGGGTGGCTGATTTGGTCCAACGCATCTGATTCCTCAACCTCAGAAAGCAGCGACAGTTTTGAAAATCCTCATTGCAGACAGCGGCTCGACCAAATGCGATTGGTTGTGCATCGACGAAGCGGGCAACGTCATCACGGAGTTCCATACCATGGGCTTCAACCCGTATTTCCACAACGCCGATTTGGTGGAGGAAAAAATGCTCGCTGCTCCGAAGGCAGTGGAACTCGCGGGTGAAATCGATTTCGTCTATTTCTACGGTGCGGGCAGCAGCTCTGAGCTGCTGTGCAGCATCATCCGGGAGGGGTTGGAGCGCGTGTTCAAACAAGCAAAGGTGCATGTGGGCCATGACCTCGAAGGGGCGGCGTTCAGCACCTATTCCGGTGAGCCAGCGATCACGTGCATCATCGGAACCGGCTCGAATTCCTGCTACTTTGACGGAGAGACCGTGAGCGAAGAAGTGCCCGCACTTGCCTACATCCTCGGGGACGAAGCGAGCGGTTCATGGTTTGGTAAGCGGTTGATTGCGACGCATTTGTACAAGAAATTGGATCCGGTAATCGAGGAGGATTTCGTGAACACGTTCGGTTTCACGAAAGATGATTTGGTGAATCGGGTGTACAAGGAACCCAACGCCAACGTCTTCCTCGCAAGCTTCATGACCTTCCTCGGTCGTCATCAAGACAAAACCCAGGTCATCTCCTGGCTCGAGGAAGGTTTCCAAGCCTTCGTCGACGTGCACATCAAGTGCTTTGAGAACTACCGGGACGTGCAAGTCAATTTCGTCGGTTCGGTGGCCTATCATTTCCAAGACGTGCTCCGTCACGTTTGCGATCGGGAGGACATCCGGGTCGGTTCGATCACCAAGCGCCCCATTGATGGCCTCGCTCAGTACCACCTTGAGCACATCATCCCCGGGGTACAACAAGCCTGACCATGTCCACGTTGCGTGCATGCTTGTTTGACCTCGACGGGGTCATCGTCGACACCGCGAAGCACCATTTCGTTGCGTGGCGCCGGTTGGCGGAGGAGTTGAGCATTCCGTTTACTGAAGAGGACAACGAAGGGCTCAAAGGATTGTCTCGGGTGGACAGCTTGGAAGTCATTTTGGCCAAAGGCAACTTGGTGTTGGATGCCCAAACCAAGCTTCAGCTGATGGACAAGAAGAACGCCCATTACCTCGAACTCGTCTCGACGATGAGCCCCGACGAGGTGTTGCCTGGCGTGTCGGCGTTCATCGCCGACGCGCAGGCCAACGGGGTGCACATCGGTCTGGGATCTTCGAGCAAGAACGCCCCCCAAATCCTGGAGCTCATCGGCCTGAAACCGGCCTTCGAGGCCATCATCCATGGGAACCAAATCACCCTCTCTAAGCCCGATCCCGAAGTCTTCCTGTTGGGCGCCCAAGCCTTGGGGCTCGACCCTTCGGAATGCCTCGTGTTCGAAGACGCGGTGGCGGGGGTGGAGGCAGCCCGAGCGGGCGGATTTCCGGTCATTGGCATCGGAAGTCCTGACGTACTGGGAGCCGCTGATGCGGTCGTTCCCGGCTTCGAAGGCTTGGATTGGCAAGCCATCCCCGGCCTGCTCGCCTGAGCGCGTCGAGTTGAACCCTTGAACTGAAGCAGCATGAAACCTTACCTTGACGTGCATCCGTGGTCGGTGGTGGAATCGGGGTGGAACCCCGAGGACGTTCGCCGCTCTGAATCCATATTTTCCATTGGAAATGGGCGCTTTGGCCAGCGCGCGAATTTCGAAGAACAGTACTCCGGCGACTCCTTGCGGGGGAGCTACGTTGCGGGCGTTTATTATCCAGACAAAACCCGAGTGGGTTGGTGGAAAAACGGCTACCCTGAATACTTCGCAAAGGTCCTGAACGCCACGAATTGGATTGCGATCGACGTGGAGGTGAACGGCGAGGCGGTGGATTTGGCGCGTGCGACTTCCATTGAGCATTTCCGCCGGGAATTGGACATGAAGGCCGGGCTGCTGATGCGGGAGGTCGAATTGACGCTCCCATCGGGTGCTCGCATTCGCATTGAATCGGAGCGGTTTTGCTCCATGGCCCGTCCAGAAGTCGCTGCGATTCGGTACCGAGTAACTGCGCTTACGGAGGGGCTCGAGGTGACCTTGAGTCCGGGGCTTGATGGGGACGTGTTCAACGAAGATTCCAACTGGGACGATGCGTTTTGGGAGGTGGATGCGGTGGAGGCCTCGGCTGCGGATGGAACGGCGTTGGTGGTGAACACCACGTTGAAGACGGCTTACACGGTGGGTACCGCCATGGTGGCGCACCATGGCACCGATGGTGAGGCCGGTGAGCATTCGGAATTGCGCCACTTCGGCAACCGCGTTGCCGTTTCGAGGACCGCTCGGTTGGCCACAGGGCAGTGCGCTTGGGTTGAGAAGTTCATCGGCTTGGAGTCCACACTTCACCACGAGCGCAGTGGAGTGGCCTTGGCGGCGGAAGCGGCTGCGGAAGCGGCTGCTGACGCGGGGTTTGATGCCTTGAAATCCGAGCACGCCGCGGCATGGGCGGCGATTTGGAGCACGGGCGACATTGAAATTGGCGGAGACGATGCGGCCCAACAGGGCATTCGATTCAACATCTTTCACCTGAACCAAACCTACCGCGGCGATGACGAACGCCTCAACATCGGCCCCAAAGGCTTCACGGGTGAAAAATATGGCGGTGCGTCTTACTGGGACACGGAAGCCTATTGCCTCCCGTTCTTCTTGGCAACGCACCCCGTAGAAGTGCCCAAGCAGTTGCTGGCCTACCGCTATGCGCACCTCGATCGTGCCGTTGAAAACGCCGAAAAACTCGGATTCAAAGGCGGTGCAGCCTTGTATCCCATGGTCACGATGAACGGGGAGGAGTGCCACAACGAATGGGAAATCACCTTTGAAGAAATTCACAGGAACGGGGCCATGTCGTTTGCCATCGCGAACTATGTGCGGTACACGGGAGACCGCAGCTACCTCGCCGACAAAGGTTTCCCGGTGCTCCTCGGAGTTGCCCGATTCTGGGCACAACGGGTCAATTGGAGCGAAGCGCGCAACGCGTGGGTCATGCTCGGTGTGACCGGTCCCAACGAATACGAGAACAACGTCAACAACAACTGGTACACGAATTACCTCGCTGCCTGGTGCTTGCGCTACACCGCTGATGTCGCCGAGGAGTTGCAAGCCGAACAGCCTGAGGTGTGGGCTTCGTTCACTCGGCAGTATGGCATCGATGCTGAGCACGAGTTGAAGGATTGGCGTGCAAAGGCGGAGGGCATGCACTTGCCGAAGTTGGAGGGCACGCGGGTTTGGCTGCAGCAGGATGGTTTCATGGACAAGGAACAGCGGCTGGTCGATGAATTGGACCCGGCAGAGCGCCCCATCAACCAGCATTGGTCGTGGGATCGCATCTTGCGTTCGGTTTACATCAAGCAAGCGGACGTGTTGCAGGGCTTGTACTTTTTCGAGGACGATTTCGATGCGGCCACGCACGCGGAGAACTTCGATTTCTACGAGCCCAGAACGGTTCACGAGTCGAGCTTGTCTCCTTGCGTGCATGTGGTTTTGGCATCCAAACTCGGTCGACCCGAAAAGGCGTACGAATTGTATTTGCGCACCGCCCGTTTGGATTTGGACGACTACAACGCGGAAGCCTACCAGGGATTGCACATCACGTCGATGGCGGGAACGTGGCTTTCGGTGGTGGAGGGCTTCGGGGGATTCCGGGTCCGAGAAGGGGTCCCGCAGTTCACTGGCCAATTGCCAGCAGGGTGGAGCCATTTCCGGTTCACCGTCCGGTTCCGCGATCGCTTGTTGGGCGTAACGGTAACGGGCAAGGGGACGGACGTGACCTTGCTCGAAGGCGCGACCTTGAACGTGAAAGTGGACGGCGAGGTGAAGTCGCTTCACCCCGCCGCCTGAATTCACTCCGGGTCGCTCAGTCCCCACATGCTGTTCGGTGCCCCCGGGGTGCCACCTTCGATGAAAGAAGCGGCCCAACTGGCGGGATTGTCGTTGTCCAGCCCGACGTCCATCCATTCGAGGCTGGGACCGCCCCCATCGGGTGCCGTCATCCAACCGTCGTTGTCTTCATAGGTGACCGCATCGCTGAGCGAACCGTCTCCCCGCCGGATTTCTATGGTCTCCCCCGTGTTGTTCAGGCTTTCTCCTGAATTCCATCCCAAACACGGCGATTCAATGGGCACGTGGACACAGAGCGAATCGGGGTTGCGCGCCAGAACCAAAAACCCATTCGGTGCGAGGGTCGCATCGGCGGGCAACGTGACGGTGACGGCACCTTCCGCCGTCCAGCCCCAAAGCTGTGCGTTGGTGGAGGAGGGGTTGTGAAGCTCGATGAATTCGAAGTCGGTATCGGAGCCCTGGCTCGTCGCGGGGTTGTAATGGATTTCCGAGATGTACACTGTGGCCGCTGGTTCCGTTGGGGCTGTGGAGTCCACGGGGCACGAGGAGCCGTACCAAGTGAGGATGCCGAACAAGTCTTCTAAGCCGATCTGGCCGTTGCCATCGAGGTCTCCGGCGCAGGTGGTACACGGGGGCGCGATTTGGCCCAACAACGATTCGATGCCGAGACCCGACACCGCAAGCACCGCGAAAGCGATGCGCAAACTCAACTGTCTCATGACTGGGGTTTAAAGGATTTCAGGACGAATTAACGCCCCGGATTCCCACCCCACCGCGCGCAATTCACGCGCGTCCGCGGATACTTTACGCCCGCGTCATTCCCACTCGATGACCACGGGGCAGTGGTCGCTGCCCGTCACATCGGTGCGGATGTCCGTCGCCCGAACTCGGTCCATCCAGCGTTCACTCACCAACGTGTAATCCAATCGCCACCCCACATTCTTCTCCCGCGCCCCCCCGCGGTAGCTCCACCAACTGTAGCGCACTTCGTCCGGGTGCTGCACGCGCCAGGCATCCCGAAGGTGCGCGTCGGCAAGCAGCCGGCTCATGCCGTCGATTTCATCCTGGGTGTAGCCCGGCGTTTTGTTGTAATTCGCGTCCGGGCGAGCCAAATCAATGGGCGCATGCGCCACGTTCAAGTCCCCGCAAACGATGACGGGTTTCACAGCGTCCAAGGCCTGGATGTACTGAGTAAACGCTACGTCCCATTCTTTCCGGAATGGCAGCCGCTTCAACCCGCTCGAACTGTTGGGCGTGTAGACCGTCACGACGTAAACGTCCTCCAATTCGGCACAAATCACGCGCCCTTCGTTGTCCAATGCAGGAACGCCGATTCCCCGCTGCACGCTCAGCGGTTCGGATTTGCACAACACGGCCGTGCCTGAGTACCCCTTTTTTTCTGCCGAAGCCGCCACTTGATGATAGCCCGTCAGGGAGGAGATGCCGGCCAGGGCTTCTGCTACTTGGTCGTCCTGGGCCTTTGTTTCTTGGAGGCAGAGGATGTCGGGCGCGAGCTCTGCAATGCGCACGTCGAAATCTTTTTGGACGATGGCGCGCACGCCGTTGACGTTCCAGCTGACGAGTCGTTTCATGCGGTAGGATGAGGGGAGTAGAGGGCGCGGGTTTGGCCCCAATGCAAAATGAAATCAATGGCTTCTTCCACGGATTCTGGCCGCTCGCTTAGGGCCGAGAACTCCATGAGGTGAGTCAAATAGGCAGTCGGGTCATCGTACTCTTCGGCGTGATCCCGGTTGAGAAACTGGTGTTCGTTGGGGCAAGGGTGCATGTGGCCGAGGACCAATTCCAACTTCACCGGATCAAAGCCCATCACCAGCATGCCATCGGCATCGATGCCCAATTCGATGACCAAGGGCAACGGCAGAAATGCATGGGACCAGATTCCCAAGTACGCCATGCTGAAGAAGGGATAAAACCGCTTCGCATACGGGATTCCGGCTCCCTCAAGCGCTGCCACGGTCCGTTCCGTTCGCTCGGTCAGGGCCAACGCCGGGCTCGAATCCGCTCGGTAATTCGCGTACGCGCCCCATCGCCTGCTTGGCGTATAGTATTGCATCGCACCGATTTCCGTTTTGTAATCGAAAAGCGAGGGGCGATCGAGGACGTAGCCAGGATAATACCACTTGTACCCTTGTTTTTGGCCAAATTCAATCTCCTTCAGCATCGTGTACCGCCCCAAGCTGTAAGCCGCATACCCTTCATCGTACAACGCGAGCAACGAGGCCATCGACTGCTCGCCCAAGTCGAAAAAACTCACCCCAATCAATTTCGGTCCATCGTAGACGCCGACCTCCATCGTGTTGAACACCGTCCGGTTGAACCCTGCGTGCAGGTACTCGCCCAACGTGTTGTGCACGAATCCTTTGAATCGCTTTTTATGTTGTTGATAAAGCGCCTCCCTTCGGTAGTCCAACTGAGCTGCTTGGACGATGACATGGAAGTCGGATTCCACCTTCTTCCGGCACTTGCGCTGGCTCTTCCGCAGCTGAAAGTCGGACAGCTTCAATCGGATGTTCACCACGGACCACAAGGCGCGATCCATGATGAGCAGGTCCATTTTATACAACATCACCGAACCACGAAACCAGCCTGCCGCCAAATACTGGTCGTAACGAGCGCCTGAAAGTTTCCGGGGTAGGTGTGTTTGGATCAAACCGAAAGGGCTTATTTGCTGGAATCCAACAACTCCTTCAATCCCCCAACGCTGCTCATCAAGCCGGAAGCTTCGTACGGCATGAAGACCGTTTTCGAGCCCGCTCCACCATCGCGCAGGATTTGCTCAAGCGTTTCGATGTAGCGCACGGCAATGAGGTATTGGGTCGGATCGGCTTTCGTCTGCGAAACGGCATCCGCAATGCGGCGAATGGCCTCGGCTTCTGCTTCTGCGATGGCCAAACGCGCTTCGGCGTCCCCCTGCGCGCGCAGCACCCGAGATTGGCGGTTTCCTTCCGCTTCGTTGATTTCCGCGTCGCGTTGCCCTTCCGCTTTCAGGATGGCGGCACGCTTGGCGCCCTCGGCCTCAATGATCTGAGCCCGACGGGTGCGCTCGGCACGCATTTGCTTCTCCATCGCCTCCTTGATGTCCGTCGGCGGGTTGATGTCCTGCAATTCGACGCGGTTCACCTTCACGCCCCACTTGTTCGTGGCTTCGTCGAGGATGGTCCGCAACTTCATGTTGATGGTGTCCCGCGAAGTGAGGCATTCGTCGAGTTCCAATTCGCCGATCACGTTCCGCAACGTGGTTTGCGTCAGCTTTTCAATGGCGTTGGGAAGGTTGTTGATTTCGTAGAGGGCCTTGATCGGGTCCACGATTTGAAAGTAAATCAACGCGTTGATTTCGGTCACCACATTGTCTTTCGTGATGACACCTTGCTTGGGAAAATCAAAGACGGTTTCCCGCATGTCCACCCGCTCCTTGTTGGTGTACTGGATGACCTGACGACCGGCATGCTCCCGCAATTGACGCCAAGCAATGGCCCGCGGTCGGTCCACGATGGGAATGATGATGTTGATGCCTGCGCTGAGGGTTTTGTGGTACTTGCCCAGGCGTTCAATCACCATGGTTTCGCTCTGTTGTACGATGCGGACGCCCTTCACCACAATGCCGATGGCGATGAACAGAAGAAGGAGGGAGAGGATGGTGCCAGCGCTCATGAGGCTAAAGGTTTGGGGTTAACAATCAAGGTGTTGCTGTTGGTTCTTCGGATGTGGACCCGATCGCCCACTTGGGGGTAGGGCAGGGAAGCGGATTCGATCTGGGCCAACCAATCGTCCCCATCCACCTTGCAACGCCCCATGGCGGATTGTGCGTCAAACGCCACCGTCACGACGGCCTCTCGGCCCACCAAAGCATCCACCCCCGTGGTGACTTCCGAACCGCGAAACCATTTGTTCAGCGCCAGGGGACGGAGGAACAAGAAGGCCAAAACACTGGCCACGGATGCGGCAATCAATTGAATTTCAATGCCGGCTCCCAACCAAGCAGCCACAAGCCCTCCCAGCGCTCCCGTTCCCAAACACCCCAAAATCATTCCCGGGACGAACACCTCGGCCAGCCAAAGCAGCAAGGCGAACAAGGCCCAGATTTCAACGTGGTTCCAGTTTTCAAACATGTTTTCAAGTTAATCCAATTGAAAGGAACATCCCCAATGGAATTGTTCACAAAGTATCGACAGGCAGCCCCTCAAGGAAGGCCTCGATTTGGGGCAGCAGTTCGTCGCGCATTCCGTTGTGCAAGGTCCAATCCGCGCGCCCTCGGCGCTGGAGGTCAGTCCATTGTTGGTTCATCCGATGGCGAACGGCTTCTCGCGCAACGCCATCTCGGCGCACCACCCGCTCGATGCGTTCGGACTCGGGCGCTTCCACATTCAGCGTCACGGTGCAATCTCGGTCGGTGCCCGATTCGAATAAAATCGCAGCCTCCCGAACCACCCAAGTCGGCGGTGCCTCCCGTTGGGTTTGGGCCAAGCGCCACGTGGCGAAGGCCGCTGCGACCAGGGGATGAATCCGCTTCGAAAGGGCTGCGAGGGCGGCGGGGTTTTGGAAGACGATGTGGCCCAACGCCCCCCGGTCCACGTCCACATCGTGGCCCGCGTCATCCCGGATTAACAAGTCGGCACCCCAAGTGTCCGCCACCCAGCGGCGGAGGTCCGGGTGATTGCGGTAAACCGCCCGACCGGCGTCGTCCGCGCTCCATCCGGGGACACCGAATGCTGCCAGCACCCGGCGGACCGTGGACTTGCCCGAACCGATGCCGCCAGTCAACCCGATGATTCGGGGATGCGTTGTGGGAAACTCGCCCATGGTGCGAAGGTCGTAAAAATCGGATTCGGCTTTCCTTTGCACCATGAAACACCTCCTTGCCCCTTCGCTGTTGGCTGCCGACTTCGCCAACCTCCAGCGGGACATCGAACTGGTCAATGCCTCGGACGCGGATTGGTTTCACCTGGATGTCATGGATGGGGTATTCGTGCCCAACATCAGCTTCGGCATGCCCGTGATTGAGGCCATTGCCCGGCACGCAAAGAAGCCCCTTGACGTGCACCTGATGATCGTCGATCCGGATCGCTACATTCAGGTTTTCGCTGACCTCGGTTCCAACGTGCTCACCGTGCATGCCGAGGCGTGCACCCACTTGCACCGGACCTTGCAAGCCATTCGCGCCGCTGGGATGAAGGCGGGCGTGGCCTTGAATCCGCACACGCCCGTTTCCGTGCTATCGGAGGTGTTGCCGGAACTGGATTTGGTGTGCTTGATGTCCGTGAATCCCGGATTTGGAGGCCAAAAATTCATCGAACGCACCTACGAGAAAACCCGACAAATGCGCGCGTTGCTGAACGAGGCAGGCTGCACTGCACACATTGAAATCGACGGGGGAGTGAACGCTGAAAACGCAGCTGCCCTCTATGCCGCAGGTGCGGATGTGCTCGTCGCGGGTTCTTCCACATTCCGCGCAGCAGATCCGCACGCCGCCATCCGGGCCATGAAGGGCTGATTCTACGGCTCGATTTCCGCGTTGAGCTGGGCTTCGAGCAACTTGGTGCAAATGGGTTCAAGGAGTTCGTAGGAGCCGGACTTCACTTGACACTTGCCTTTGAAGTGAACGATCACGGCGCACTGTTCGGCTTGCAGCGGGTCGTGGCCGCAGTGCTTCACGAGCATGTCGATGACGTGGTCGAACGTGTTCTCGTCGTCGTTGTACAGCACAATGTGCCACTCTTCACCGATGTGGGTTTCGAGCGCGACGGCTTCCTCGGTTTCGGTTTCAACCGAGCAGCAGGGGAAGGACAAATGGGGTGCGTTCATGGCAACAATGCTTACTCAAATTTACACCAAAACCCCTTCACCGCCACCGCGCGGTGCGCTTGTAGGCCCATTTGGCCACCAACCACGGCGCTTGAATCACCGCGTCCAACGCCCCCAACACCGCACGCTTCATCCGCCATTCCTCCCCGTAAAGCGCCGCGTCAAATCGCCGAGAGATGCCTCCAGCAGCAACTTCCAACGCGTAGAATTCGTGGCATTCTGCGGTGATTCCGGCCTTCCAGAGTTTCAAATGAAGGGCGTAATCTGCCAAGACCTTCCACTGCACATCGAACGGCGCGCGATTCAGTGCATCCACGCGATAGCACACGCCTTGGTGATGGACCACGTGGCGCCAACGCAGGCCAGCATCCCAGCGCGCGGGATACGTTTCAGGAACCCCCGGCTCACGCGGCGCGGCAAGGCGCGTTCCGAACACCTGAAGCGGGGCGTGCCCGTTCTCCAAGGCCTGCTTCAATTTCGTCCCGTTGAGCAACACATCGCCCGCCCCAACGAACAGGATCCAGGTCGCCCGGGCGCGGCCTCGCCCGCGGTTCATCGCGTCATAGATGCCCCCGTCCGGTTCTGCCCAGCGATGCAATCCGGGGGCCTGACTCGATGCAGCCCCTGGTGTGGCGTCCTGCACAATGAGTTCAACCCATCCCGCTGCGCGCGCCGCTTCCCAAGACGCGAGCGTCCTTCCCAGTGCACCTTCGGCACCCAGTACCGGAATCACCACGCTCAGCAGGGGCGTCATCCCATCACCGCCTCGCGGAGTTCGCCCGCTTCGCAAACGAGCACCCGCCCTGCGTGACGCTGCACCGCTTCGTGGTCGTGGGTGGCCATGACCACCGATCGGTTCGCTTGCGCCAATCCGTGCAACAGGTTCAAGATGCCCTCCGTCGTGTCGGGGTCCAAATTTCCAGTCGGTTCATCCGCCAAAATCAGGGGCGGATCGTTCAGCAAAGCACGCGCAATGGCCACCCGCTGTTGCTCACCGCCAGAAAGTTCGTGCGGCATTTTATAGCCTTTCTCGGCCAATCCCACGTCCTTCAAACACACCGCCATCCGCCGTTCTCTGGCCGCAGCATCCTTCCAACCCGTCGCTTTCAACACGAATTCCAAGTTCGCGTTCACCGTGCGATCGGGAAGGAGGGCGAAATCCTGGAAGACGATGCCGAGTTGCCGCCGAAGGGTGTGCACGTTCTTGGACGTGATTTGGGCCAAATCAAAGCCGCACACCTCTCCACGGCCCGCGTTCAGCGGCAATTCGCCGTACAGGGCCTTCAACAACGAGCTTTTTCCACTCCCGGTTTTGCCCAGCAGGTAAACAAATTCCCCCGGCTGAACCGCCAAATTCACGTCGCGCATCACCACGTGCTCTTCGCGCGCAAGGCGCACGCCATGCAGCGCGATGAGGGGCAGGCCATCCGCAGCTGGCATCAGTCGATCTTGAAGGCGTTCGCGTCCAACTTCGGGTCGAGCTCAATGCGGCTGTATTGGATGGTCATCGACTGACCGCCCGCGATTTGCTCAGCGACCATCGGGAATTGCAGCCCCTTGACGGCCTGGTAGTCCGAATAGTTGATGGTGACCGGAACCGAGCCCATGGGACCTTCCCGCGTCGACCGCTCCGAAAGCAGCAGTCCCGTCATCAAATCGAAGCGCAGCTCCTTTTTGCCGCCAGCGCCTTCAACCGTCATCACGACCTCCGGCGACGCTTTCGTTCCGTCAATGCCTTCCAGCGTCGCGGTCATGCCCAGTTCAGGCAAGTGGAGCAAGTACGCCGCGTAGAGGTCTTGGCTCGCATCCGCCAGCTCCGCGTCGTTCATTGGAGCTTGTTGCCCTTGAGAACGGGTGATGCCGGAGTTGGGCGTGACGACCTCGGCCATCATTTCATTGCCTGCCATGGAGACGGCTTGGCGCGTTCCTTTGCCGAAGAGGGTTTCCCGCACGACTTCAAAGGACATGCCCGGCGCCGGCTCCATGCTTCCGGTCATCCGAATGCCCTTCAGTCCGTCGAGTTGCTCTGCGCCACCACGCGCAGCGTAGTACAGGTCGATGATGGTTTGCGCGGTCATGCCCTCTGGCGCAGCATCCAATGCTTTGGCTTCCGCCCCAAAAGCGTCGAAGTACGTGATCTCCCCATCGGAGTCGAAACGGGAGAGGGTAGAGGCCACTTCAGCGCGGTTGCCCACCACGGTGATGTACAGGTTGTTCGGCCGCAAATAGGTCAATGCCATCCGCTGCACATCCTCCACGGTGACCGCGTTGAGGCGTTCCAAATACGTGGCGTAATAATCCTCCGGCAGGTCGTACAGCGCCGTGTTCAGCGCAAAACGCGCGATGGTCTCGGGTTGTTCCAACGACCGCGCAAAGCTGCCCGTCATGTAATTCAAAGTCGTCTGCAAATCTTCAGCATCGACCAATTCCGTGGTCATGCGTTCAATTTCGTAGAGGAATTCGACTACGGCACTGTCCGTGACTTCGTTGCGGACGTTGGCGTATGCCGTGAAACGGCCTGCGACGGGGTCCGTGGACATCGCAGAACGCGCGCCGTAAGTAAAGGCCTTGTCTTCCCGCAGGTTCTGCATGAGGCGACCCGAGAAGGCGCCGCCGCCGAGGATGCTGTTCATCACAGAAACGGCGATGGCGTCCGGATGACCGGGCTTCAAGTCAACGACGTGCGTCAATTGCAGGACGCTTTGCACGGAACCTGGGAGGTCGGCGAAACACACTTGATTGCCTTCAGGACGAGCAGGAATGGGCTGGTACCGGTCTTCAATGGCGGCCGGTTCCCACGCTCCGAAGCGGGCCTCCACCTGTTCCCGTGCCGCTTCCGGCGTGATGTCGCCAACGACCACGAGGTACGCCACGTTCGGGCGGAAATACGTGGCGTGGTAGTTCACCAAATCCTCCCGCGCAATGGCTTCAATCGACGCCGGTGTTTCGACTTCGCCGTACGGATGCTTGTCGCCGAACAGCACCTTCGCGCGCAGGTTCGAACTGATGCTGTTGGGGTCGGTCATGCCGGCTTGCAGGCCACTGAGCGCTTGCTTGCGCGCTTTTTCCAATTCCTCCTGAGGAAAAGCCGGATTCAGGATGACATCGGCAAAAACATCGAGCAGGGCATCCGTGTGCTTGGACAGCGATGAAGCATAGGCGCCGTCGGCACTCGTTCCAATCCTCGCCCCGATGAAGTCGATGGACTCGTCGATTTCCGCTTTCGAGCGCGTTTCGGTGCCCGAAGCCATGAGGGATCCCGCCAAGCCCACATAACCCGCTTTTCGGCCTTCAAAAACGGGGTCGATGTCGAGGGTCAAGTTCCAAGAAACGAGGGGGAGGCGGTGGTTTTCCACCACGATCAGCGTCAAGCCGTTGTCGAGCTTCGTCAGGTCGTACGTGCCCAATTCAATGAGCGGAGCGGGGCCGGGCTCAGGCGCTTTCGAACGGTCGATTTGGGCGACCAAACCCGCTGCAACGGCCAAAAAGCCCCCGAGGAGCGCAGTGCGCAAGGTGTTCAATCGGTTCATTGATTCGAGGTTTCAGCGGTTGGGGCTTGCAGGAAGTAAAGGGTGACGCGTTGTTCGGGTGCGTAGTAGGTTTGGGCCGCCTTGCGAATGTCTTCAGGCGTCACAGCGAGGTAGCGCTCGATTTCCGTGTTGATGAGGTTCGCATCGCCGAAGTAGAGGTGGTAGTTCGCCAGCGATTCGGCGATGGACGCCATGCTGCGCTGCGAGCGGATGAGCTGGGCCTCCATTTGGTTTTTCAACTTCTGCAATTCCAAATCGGAAATCAGCTCAACCCGCATCCGTTCCACTTCTTCGTTCATCGCGGCTTCGACTGCTCCCGGATCCACGCCCATGCTCGCCATGGCGTAAGCAAATGTCAAGCCCGGATCTTCCAACCCAAAGTTGAACGCCCCGCAGAACAAGGCCAGTTGCTCCTCATCGACGACCCGCCGATTCAACCGGCTCGATTCCCCGCCGCTCAGCACTTGATTGAGCATCTCCACCGCGTAGTAATCGTCGGTGCCTTGCGCCGGAACCGGATAGGCCTGAACAATCATCGGAAGGGCGTCCTTGCCGAAAATCGTGTCGCGCAACTCCTCGGTGCGAATGGGTTCTTCGATGGTCGGACGCGGGATTTCGCGCGTGCCTGCAGGAATGTCCTCGAAATACGCCTTGATGAGCTTCTTCGTGGCCTTGATGTCCAAATCCCCCGCAATCGACAAGACCGCGTTGTTCGGGACATAAAACGTTTTATAAAAGTCCATGAACTCCTCGTAGGATGCGGCGTTCAGGTGGTCGAGTGAGCCGATGGGCGTCCAGCGGTAGGGGTGTTCGGCATACGCCCGATCGAAGGTCGTGGGCATCATTTGGCCGTAAGGCTGGTTGTCGTAACGCTGCCGCTTTTCCTCCTTGACGACTTCACGCTGCGTTTCGATGCCCGTTCCGTCGACCCGAGCATGCAGCATCCGCTCCGACTCCAACCACAACCCGAGTTCGAGTTGGTTCGATGGCAACAATTCGTAGTAGAACGTGCGGTCTTGCGTGGTGTTGGCGTTCAAGACGCCCCCTGCACCTTCTACGTAGCCATCGAATTCGCCCCGTGCGATGTGTTCGCTGCCTTCAAACAAGAGGTGCTCGAAAAAGTGGGCCATGCCCGTGCGTTCCGGGTTCTCGTTTTTTGAACCCACGTGGTACATGACCGTGACGGCGACGATGGGCGTGCTGTGGTCTTCGTGCAAGATGACGTGCAGCCCGTTTTTGAGGTCAAATTCGGCGAAGTCGACTTGAGCCGTTGCCGAATGGACCGCAACAAGCCCGGCCAACGTGCTGGCAGACAGGAGGAAAAAGTTGCGCATGTTGTTCATTCTAGGCGCGCAAGTTAAGTCAGATTTTGTGGGGAACGCGCAGCGGCATCCCGCGCTGTATCTTGCAGGCCAAATGAAGCAAATCGATCGATCTTGGTGGGGCATTCACACCTTGGACCAACTGCTTTCCGAACCAGGGACGTGGGAGCTGTCCAACGAAGCCCGAAGCGCTGTGGAAGCGTGCCATGCGTTCTTGCTCAGCAAGGCGGCGGGCAGCGAACGAGCCATCTATGGAGTGAATACGGGGTTTGGGGATTTGGCCCACACGCGCGTTCCAGATGAGCAACTTGCGGAGCTTCAGCGCCGCATTTTGATTTCGCACGCGTGCGGCGTGGGTTCCGATGTTCCGGACGAGGTGGTCGTCCGGATGATGGTGTTGAAGGTGAAGGCGTTGGCGCAAGGGCACAGCGGGGTGGCGCCCGCAACGGTGGATCGGTTGCTCGATCTGTTGAATGCGGGCCTTTTGCCCGTGGTTCCGTCGCAGGGTTCGCTCGGTGCGAGCGGGGATTTGGCCCCTTTGGCGCATCTGGTGCTTCCGCTCATCGGCGAGGGCGAGGTGAAGGTGGATGGGGTGGCGGTGCCCGCAGCTGACGCATTGGCTGCGTACGGCTGGAAGCCGCTGGAGTTGGGGGCCAAAGAGGGGCTCGCCCTCATCAACGGCACCCAATTGATGCTGGCCTATGGCGCAGCGGCCTTGACGCGACTTGAACGGTTCGCCGAAGCCGCTGATGCGGTGGCGGCGTGGTCGTTGGAGGCTTGGCACGGCCGTTCGGACGCGTTCGCCGAGGCCGTTCACGCAGTGCGCCACCAAGCGGGTGCAATCGCCGTGGCCCAACGCATTCGGACCTGGCTCGAAGGCAGCGCCCAAATGGCCGAGCCGCGCACGCAAGTGCAAGATCCGTATTCGTTCCGTTGCGTGCCACAGGTGCACGGGGCCTCGGTCGACGCCGTCGCCGCAGCGCGCACCATCATCGAGCGCGAGTTGAATGCCGTGACCGACAACCCGCTCGTTTTTCCCGAGACGGGGGAGATCATCAGCGGAGGCAACTTTCACGGTCAGCCGCTTGCGTTGCAGTTCGAGGCCATGGGACTGGCAGCCCACGAATGGGCGAGCATCAGCGAGCGGCGCGTGTTCAAGTTGCTGAGTGGAAGGCAGGGACTGCCTCCGTTTTTGGCCTTGAATCCCGGCCTGAACAGCGGGTACATGATTCCGCAATACACCGCGGCCAGCCTCGTTTCGCAGAACAAGCAACTCACGACACCCGCTGCCGCCGACACCATCGACAGCAGCAACGGCCAAGAGGACCACGTGAGCATGGGCGCGAACGGGGCGTTGAAACTCTGGCGCATCCTCGACAACGCCGAACAGGTGCTTGCGGTGGAAGCGATGTGCGCGGCTCAAGCCTGCGATTTGCGGGGAACCGCTGGGATGGCGCCGCGGTTGGCGAACTTGCAGGCCCGTTTCCGCGAGTGCGTTCCGTTCCTTTCTGAAGATGCGTTCATGCAGCCGTTGATGCTGGAGGCGCGGTCGTGGCTGTTCGAAGGCGCCGGGGCAGAACTTGTGAAAATGCGCTAATGCGGAAGCCGACGCCGGTCAACCGCCTATCTTCGCGCGGTGATTGAACTGCGCGGAATTGAAAAGTCTTATCGGTCCGGCGCCCAGTCCATGAAGGTGCTCAAGGGCGTCGACGCGCACATTGCGGACGGCGAGCTCGTGGCCATCATGGGTTCGTCGGGTTCAGGCAAGTCCACACTCCTGAACGTGTTGGGGCTGCTCGATGGCTTTGATGCGGGGCAATACACCTTGGGCGGAGTGGACATGAGCGGATTGAGCGAGCGACAAGCCGCTCGTTACCGCAGCCGCTACCTGGGGTTCGTGTTCCAGAGCTTCAATTTGATTTCGTTCAAAACGGCGTTAGATAACGTTGCGCTTCCCCTTTATTATCAAAAGGTTGCGCGCAAGGAACGGGAGCGCCGTGCACTTGAATACCTGCAGCAGGTGGGGCTCGCGGATTGGGCCGACCATTTGCCCAGCCAAATGAGCGGAGGGCAAAAGCAACGCGTCGCCATCGCCCGCGCCCTCATCACCGACCCCCAAGTCATCCTGGCCGATGAACCGACCGGTGCCTTGGATTCGGTGACGTCCGAAGAGGTGATGGCATTGCTTCAGCGCATCCACCGTCAGGGCAAAACCATCGTTATCGTCACCCACGAACAGGAAATTGCCGATGCGTGCGGCAGGACCATTCGGTTGCGGGACGGAAAGGTGGAAACAACGGGTGCGCATGTTTGATCGGGACGCTTGGTTGGAGATTGCGCACACGGTGCTGTCGAATCCACTTCGAACGGGACTGACCGGCTTGTCGATTGCCCTGGGCATGTTCATTCTGGTGGTGATGCAGGGGCTGGGATTTGGGTTGCAGAATGGCGTGACCGCTCAATTCGATGACGACGCCATCAATTCGGTTTGGATCCGCGGAGGCCGGACGACGTTGCCGTATCGCGGCCGCCAACCGAACCGGCGCATCGCATTGGATGCTGACGATTATGCTGGCGCGCAGGCCTTGACGAATGAGCCGCTCCCTTCCAGCCGCCGCTTGCAAATGTGGGGCGTGAACATGGCGGGACCGCGGGAGGAAGGCGAGTTCATGCTCCGTGGGGTCGATCCGATTTATCAAGAGCTGGAGAAAACCCAACTCACGAGCGGCCGCTTCCTCTCGGAACGGGATTTGACCGACGAACGCAAGGTGGCGGTCATCGGAGCGAACGTGCTGCGGGAATTGTTCGGCGGTCGGGTGGACCTCGGCACCGAGTTGAGCATCTTCGGGTCGAACTACCGCATCATCGGGACGTTCGAAGATCCCGGAGGACGCTGGGAAAACAACGCCGTTTACATCCCGTTCACGACGATGCAGCGGCGATTGGGCTGGGGCGATGAAGTGGGCCAAATCGTGTTCAGCACCGGCGACCAAAGCCTCGACGAATCCCGCGACCTGACTGCGACCGTTTCGGGCTTCCTCAAGGATCGGCTCGCCATTCACCCCGAAGACGAGAGCGGGCTGAACGTCTCGAACAACAACGAAGCGTACGGGCGATATGCCAGCATTTTCGACGGCATCCGGGTGTTCATTTGGGCCATCGGCCTGATGACGCTGCTGGCTGGAGCCGTCTCCGTTGCGAACATCATGGCCATTGTGGTCAAGGAGCGGACGAAGGAAATCGGGGTGCGAAAGGCCCTGGGCGCCACCAATGCGAGCATCATCGGGTTGATCGTTCAGGAGGCCTTGTCATTGATGCTCCTGTCGGGGCTTGCTGGATTGGCGGGCGGTGTGTGGTTGCTGGAGTGGGCCGCGCCTCAGGTGGACCACGAGTATTTCAAGGCGCCCCAGGTGAACTTGGCGGTGTCGTTGATGGCGCTGGGGTTGCTGTTGGTGGTGGGCGTGTTGAGTGGAATGGGACCGGCTTTGCGTGCTGTGCGCATCCGTCCGGTCGAAGCATTGCGAGCGGAATGAGGTGGTGGGATCGCGACGCGTGGCTTGAGCTGATGGCGGTGTTCGTCCAAAACCCCTTCCGCACCTTCCTCAGCGGGCTGGGGGTGGGGTGGGGCGTGTTCATGATCCTGATCACCGTCGGGGCATCGAACGGCTTGGAGGCTGGGGTGTCCAGTGATTTGGCCCGCTTCGTGCGCAACGGCATGTACCTCTGGACGCAATCCACGAGCATTCCCTACGAGGGCTACCGCCGCGGACGCTGGCTGGAAATGACGGTGGACGACGCCGATTACCTGCGCGCGAACAGCCAAACCATGAAGGTCGTCGCCCCGCGCAACCAACTCGGGGGCTGGCAAGGTGCGAACAACGTCAGCCGCGGCTTGCGCACCGGTGCGTTCAACGTCTACGGCGACGTGCCCGAGTTCATCGAGATGGAGCCGCTCATCATCCGGGAAGGCCGCTACTTGAATCAAGCCGATCTCGATGAACTTCGGAAGGTGGCGGTCATCGGCGAGCGCGTGGCGGAACTCTTGTTCGCCCCAGGCGAGCGCATCATCGGCGAGCGGCTCGAAATTTCCGGCGTCTTCTTCACGGTGGTCGGCGTTTACGGCTCGCCGCTCACCGGAGACGACGCCGACGAGTCCGAGCAGAGCATTTTCATCCCGTTCACCACGTTCAATCGAGCGTTCCACATGGGTGACCAAATCGGTTGGCTCAGCCTGATGTTCGACGAATCCGTGCACGCCGATTCGGCTGCCGCAGAGGTGATGACCTTGCTGAAGCGGCGCTTGCACGTCCACCCCGATGATCAGCGGGCGTTCGGGTACTGGACGACCGCAGAGGACTTCGAGGAAATGGAGACGGTGTTTGGGGCGTTTCGCATCGTGTCGTTCGTGTTCGGGGGATTGGCGTTGTTTGCGGGGGCAATCGGCATTGTGAACATCATGCTCATCACAGTAAAGGAGCGCACCCAGGAGCTCGGCATCCGCCGGGCTTTGGGGGCAACGCCCGCCACGGTGGTGCGCCAAATCATCGGAGAGACGTTGTTCCTGACGGCGCTATCAGGCCTCACGGGCATGTTGGCGGGCGTGGGAACGCTGGAGGGATTGAATCGTTTCCTTGCGGGAATGGGAGACTCGGGGAGCTTTCGCAACCCGGAGGTTTCCCTGAACGTGGTGCTCCTTTCGTTGGGGGTGTTGTTGGTGATGGGAGTTTTTGCAGGAATTTTACCAGCTTTGCGGGCCGTTGCCATTCGGCCTGTGGAGGCAATCAGATCGGAATGAAAAAAGGAAGGATCATCGCATTGGTGGTGTTTGCGCTCGCGGTTTTGGCCGGCGGCATCTACACCTTGTTTTTCCTGAAGGCCAAAGAAGAAGCACCGAAAGCCACCTACGCCACAGCGTCTCCCGAGCGCGGTGACATCCGGCTGCTCACCATGGCCTCGGGAAGCATTCAACCCCGGCAGGAAATCCTCATCAAGCCGCAAATCTCAGGCATCGTTCGCTCCGTCCGGGTGGAGGCTGGTGACACGGTGCGCGCGGGGGATGTGCTGGCCGAGGTGATGGTCGTTCCGGACATGGGGGCGTTGTCGGCGGCCGAGGCGCGGCTGCAACGCGCCCGGATTGGGTTGGAAGACGCGACCATGAGTTACGAGCGCAACGCGTCACTGCTTGCCGATGGCGTTTTGTCCGAGGCGGCGTTCCAACCCTTTGCCACAGCGCGCCGCCAAGCGGAAGAAGAGGTCCTCGCCGCGGAGGATAACCTCCGGATCATTCAAGACGGCGTGGCTTCCCGTTCCGGCCGAACCTCGAACACGCTGATCACATCCACCATCTCCGGCATGGTGCTCGACGTGCCCGTGCGCAAAGGAAACAGCGTGATCGAAGCCAACAACTTCAACGAGGGAACGACCATTGCCAGCGTTGCCGACATGAGCGACCTCCTGTTCGTGGGCCAAATCGATGAAGGCGAAGTCGAAAAACTGAAACCGGGCATGGAACTCATCCTGACCATCGGTGCGTTGGAAGGGGAGGATTACCGAGCGGACTTGGAGTACATCAGTCCCAAAGGCATCAAAGAAGGCGGGGCAATCCAATTCGAAATCAAGGCTGCCGTTCGGTTGGAGCCTGGCGAATTTCTCCGCGCGGGGTACTCGGCCACCGCGGAGGTGGTGCTCGAAGAACGCATTGATGTCCTGAAGATCAACGAGTCCCTCCTCCAATTTGACAACGGCAGTCCCTTCGTGGAAGTGGAAGTCGCTGCGGATCAGTACGAGCGAGTGGACGTGCAGTTGGGCCTTTCCGACGGATTGGAATCGGAAGTCCTGAGTGGCTTGAAAGGCGATGAGGCCATCAAAAAGTGGAACCAACCCCAATACGAAGGAAATGGCGCTGATTGAATCCATGGAAAAGAGCGGAAACTGGTTGTTCCGTTGGCGGAGTTTCCTGCCGCTGGTTTTGTACGTGTTGGCCGTTCCGGTTGCCCTGTGGTTCCAAGACGGCGCGTCGCCTGATTTCCAGGCGACGGGTTGGTGGGCGGCGTGTTTGGGCGTGAGCTTTTTCGGGTTGCTCATCCGAGCCATCACGATCGGCTACACCCCGCGGGGAACCTCGGGCCGAAACACGAGCGAAGGGCAGGTTGCGGAATCCTTGAACACCCGGGGAATCTACGGCATGGTTCGCCATCCCCTGTACCTCGGGAATTACTTCATGTGGATTGGCATCGTTCTTTTTGTTGGAAACCAATGGTTTACGTTCGTTGTTACCTTGCTTTTCTGGGTGTATTACGAGCGCATCATGTTCGCCGAGGAGGCGTTCCTACGGAGGAAATTCGGGGAGGTTTACCTGAAGTGGTCGGAGTCGACTCCGGCCTTTTTGCCCAAATTCAGCGGTTGGGTATCCCCCGGCGTGCGCTTCTCGTTGAAGAACGTGTTGAAGCGGGAGTACAATGGGTTTTTCGCGGTGTTTGTGAGCTTTGCGCTCATCGATGCGCTGCACGTTTACCGCATGGAGGGAACTGCAGGGTTATCCGACCATTGGACGATTTTAACGGCCGGTGCGGCTGGGGTGTTCCTCATCCTGCGCACGTTGAAAAAGCGCACGCGGGTGCTCGATGTGGAAGGGCGAGAATACGTGGCCTGAATTCAGGTCACGGCAGCCTTGCGCATGATGCGCCTCAGCACATTGGGGAGGAACCGCTTGAGGTAGGCGGCGAAGACTTCTGAACGGCCGATGAGCACTTCCGGTCGCTGCCTCTCAGCGGCTCGGACGAGTTGCACAGCACACGCTTCGGGGGTGAGTCCTTTTCCGGTTTTTTCGTCCATCGTGCCTTGCTTTGACCCATCGCCCACCACGGCATTCAGGGAAATCTCCGTCCGAATGAATCCCGGGCAAACCATGGTGATGCGGACGCCCGCATCGTACACTTCAGCGCGAAGGGATTCAAAGAAACCGTGCAACGCGTGCTTCGCTCCGCAATACCCGGAGCGCAAGGGGGAGGAGAACAGTCCCATGAGGCTGGTCACCACAACGAACTGCCCACCTCCTTGTTGAAGAAAAAGTGGAAGGACGGCCTTGGTCAAGGCGACCGTTCCGAAGTAATCGATTTCCATCACCTGACGATCGACATCCAGGGAGGTGTCCTTGGCCAAGCTCCGTTGGCTGATGCCGCCACAGTGCACGACGGCATCGATGCGCCCGAAACAAGCCAACGCTTCGTTCACCCGACCGGTCATGGCTTCGGAATCCGCCAAATCCATTCCTACGGCTTTCATGTCGGCACGCCACGAGGAATCCGCTCCGTGAATGACTTCATTCAGGACCGAGACGCGCCGAGCCGACAAGATCACCCGGGCCCCCTGCCGTGCGAATTCAAGCGCGGATGCCCGCCCGATTCCACTACTTGCCCCCGTGACCCAAACCACCTTTCCGGACCACTTGCCTGGGCGGGCAGGCGGCACGGGCTCCGAAATCGAATACCCATGCGCGTCCAGAGCAGTTTGAAGTTGTTCCAACGGAACCACCTCGTCGGTGAAGCGCAGCACGGCCTGTGGCCCCTCCAATTGAACCGCCGCAGATTCAACGCCTGGGATGGCCTCCAAAGCTGACTTTGCGCGCGCCACGCAATGCCCGCAAGTCATGCCGTCAATTCGGTAATCGTGTGCGATCACGCGTCGATGTTGGCGTATTTGGCATTCTCTTCGATGAATGCGCGGCGCGGAGGCACTTCATCGCCCATGAGCATGGAGAAGACTTGGTCCGATGCCGCGGCGTTTTCGATGGTCACTTGACGCAACGTTCGGTTCTCCGGATTGAGGGTGGTGTCCCAAAGTTGCTCCGCGTTCATTTCGCCAAGACCCTTGTAACGCTGAACGCCGATGCCCGCGTCCGAGCCCGTGGTGCCGCGGAGCTGTTCAATCATGGCATCCCGTTCTTCATCGTTCCAGCAGTAGGCGGATCGCGATCCCTTCTTCACCAAATAGAGTGGGGGCGTGGCGATGTACACATAGCCGTTTTCAATGAGCTCCTTCATGTGGCGGAAGAAGAAGGTCAAAATCAGCGTCTCGATGTGGCTGCCGTCCACGTCAGCGTCACACATGATGACCACCTTGTGGTACCGCAATTTGCTCAGGTTCAACGCGCGCTCATCTTCCTCCGTGCCGAGTGAAACGCCCAACGCCGTGTAGATGTTTTTGATTTCTTCGTTGTCAAAGATCTTGTGCTGCATGGCCTTTTCCACGTTCAAGATCTTGCCTCGCAGGGGCATGATGGCCTGGAAGTGGCGGTCGCGTCCCTGTTTCGCGGTTCCTCCTGCTGAATCACCCTCCACCAGGAACAATTCGCACTGTGCGGGGTCCTTTTCAGCACAGTCCGCGAGCTTGCCGGGGAGTCCCGATCCGCTCATGACCGTCTTGCGCTGAACCATTTCGCGTGCTTTGCGGGCTGCGTGGCGTGCTTGCGCAGCAAGGATGACCTTCTGCACGATGGACCGCGCGTCATTCGGGTGCTCTTCCAAGTACGCCTCCAGCATTTCGCTTACGGCCTGACCGACGGGGGCGCTGACTTCAGCGTTGCCCAGCTTGGTTTTGGTTTGGCCTTGGAACTGGGGTTCTGCCACTTTGACACTCACGACCGCCGTCAGCCCTTCCCGGAAGTCATCGGCGGAGATGTCAAACTTCAATTTGTCGAGCATTCCCGACGTCTCCGCGTACTTTTTCAAGGTCAACGTCAACCCCCGTCGGAATCCCGTCAAGTGCGTTCCCCCTTCGTGGGTGTTGATGTTGTTTACATACGAGAAGAGGTTCTCCGAGAACGAGGTGTTGTACGTCATGGCGACTTCAACGGGAATGCCGTTCCGTTCCCCTTCCATGTGGATGACCTCGGCAATGAGGGGTTCCCGATTGCTCTCGAGGTAGGTGACGAAATCCCGAAGCCCCTCATCGGAATGGAAGACCTCGTGCTTGTGGACTTCCGGTCCGTTTTCCTCGAGCTGAACCAACGTGCGTTCGTCCGTCAGTTGAATCGTAATGCCCTTGTTCAAGAAGGCCAATTCGCGCATCCGGTCGGCCAACGTGTCGTAGCTGTAGGTGAGCGTTTCGAAGATTTCATGGTCGGGCTGGAATTCCACCGTGGTGCCGCGGTCATTCGCCGTTCCAATTTCGGCTACGGGAGCAGTGGCCTTGCCCCGTGAGTAATGCTGCTCGTACGCTTTTCCATCGCGGTGAACCTCAGCCCGCAACGAAACGGAGAGTGCGTTCACGCAAGAAACCCCGACCCCGTGCAAACCGCCAGATACCTTGTAGGAATCTTTGTCGAATTTACCGCCGGCCCCAATCTTCGTCATGACCACTTGCAGTGCAGACACGCCTTCTTTTTCGTGGATGTCCACTGGAATGCCTCGACCGTTGTCCGTTACTCGGATTCCATTGGTTTCCGTGATGGTGACCGTGATGTGGTCGCAGTGTCCTGCAAGCGCCTCGTCAATGGAGTTGTCCACGACTTCGTAGACCAAATGGTGCAAGCCACGCACCCCCACGTCCCCGATGTACATCGAGGGCCGCATGCGCACGTGCTCCATGCCTTCGAGGGCTTGGATGTTGCTGGCGTTGTAATTCGCGCCTTTGGGGGCGTTATCTGGATTCTGGACTGGGTCCATAGGATGCTCTTCCGACATGTCTTTCTGCTTCGTCCTGATGCCGCATCACAAACGCACGGCACTCGACTAACGAAAATACGCGGAAAGCCGCAACGATTGGGGGATTTGGGGCGAAATCAGGGGGGTATTTATCCACAGAAACCCCCACCTTTCCACACCTTAGAACGCATAGGTGGCTCCGAATCGAGCTAGGAAGCCTTGAACCGGGTAGTTGTTCCACATTTGGTAACGACTTCCTACCAAGTTGGAGCACGTGATCCAGGCGCTCATGCGCTTGTTGTACAGGTACTCCAACTTGAGGTTGGCGTCCACAAACGCAGGCAACTCCCGCTGGGCCCCCAATCCTGCTGCGCCCAAGTCGACGCCCGCACCCGTTGCATCCTCCGATAGGGAAGCCGCACTGCGCGCTCCGACGACTTCCACGTTGGCATCCACCGTGAATTTGTCATGCCAGTTGTAATGGAGCCCGGCGCGCCACACCATGTTGGGCAAATTCCAAGCAGCGATTTGGCCGCGCGTTGCATAGGTCTTCAAATCCACCCCGCCGAACACCGTGAATGCATCGGAAATCATCAGCCGAGCATCGCCTCCGAGCGTAGAAACAGTCAGCGTATCGTAAAGGGCTGCAAATTGCGAACCGCCGATTGCATTCGAATCGTTTACAAAGTAGAGGTATTGCTCAAAGTGCTCCACCGAGAACCGCGCATGGTAATGGAAATGTGAGGTGACGTGCCCGCGCAAGCCTGCCCGGAAATCGAAGCGGCGATAGGTGTTTTGAAGGTCCAATTCGGGGTTGGCATACGGGTTGTCTGCGAGCACCGTGGCCAACCGGTTGTTTTCAACGTTTCCACCAATGCGGGCGTACGGCACCATGATTCCTTTCAAAACTTGCAAAGACGCCTCCGCTGTGGGGAACACTTGAAATGGACGGTTACCGCGGGCATCCACGACGATCGCCGCTCCTAAAGAAGTCCGAAGCGCCCCTGAAGTTTTCACCACTTCCGGGTTCACGTTGAACACCACCTGATCGGTGGAAGAAGTGGAGTCGATGCGGCGTCGGTTGAATGCACCATCCCAATTCAGCCGCATCTCGAGTCCATCGCGGTAGGTGGAGGCCAAACCCGAAGTCAATCCCGTATGCTCAGTCACTCCCGATTGCGCCCACAAGTGGCGGTAAGCCAAATCCGCTTCGATTGCCCAATCTCCGCTGTCCTTCCGAGTGGATTCCGAATGAACGGAAGCCCCCCAACGCCCGAAGCGCTCCCGCAATCGGTCATCCGCCATCACGGGCACTTCGGTCAACGAGTCCAACCCCAAATAGCTGATGCCTTGCTGCCCGACAAATCCCCGAAACGTCAACGTCTCTCGTTTCCAAAAGCGCTTTGCCCATGCATTCAACTCGCTGTTGCTGAAACGCTCTGGAATCGAGTCGCGTACGTCGAAACCGCCGTTGGACGACCGGTGCGTCCCGTGGAGGCCCCAGTTCGATTTCCGGTTCCTCAAATCCGTGAACGACAGCTCTGCCACGGGGCTGACGTACATGCCAAACCCCAAGCGCGCGTACCCTCGGTACAGCAGCGGGAGGGGAGGGGTCACGTCCACCCGCTTCGCCTCGACGTATTCAAACGTGGGCTCAACCACCATGCGCTTCGGCAAAAGTTCGTAGTTGAACACGGGTTTGTCCACGCCCAATTCGCGCAACGTAGGCCAAGCCAACAACTTGTGCGCATCCTGCAACAGCATTTCGCGGTTGCCGATGAAGGTCACGTCGAGGTTCAAGGTGTCACCTTGATTTTGGGCTTGGAGCGTGGACGTCCACCCCCCAGCCACCAAGTGGCTCACAAGTGCAAGCTTTCGCATCGTTCGGTTCATTCCGGTGTTCATCGCAATCAAGGTGTAGGGGTGTTCAGGGAATCCACGGGCAGCTCGGTTTCCGCCTCCTGCGCTTCTGCGGCATCGATTTCGGCCAACAGTTCCTTCGCCGCTTCAACCACCCAATCCACCTTAACGTAGTCCAAGATTTGCTGGGCCGTGGCGCGTGCTTGGAAGGTGTCGTTCATGCCCAAATAAACCTTACCGAGCAGAATGAAGCCTTTGTACTTCCATTCTTCATAAGCGGAGAAGCCGTCAATGAGTTCGAAAATCTCGAGCTCTGCGGCGTCGAACGCCGCTTCGTCAAAGGCGATTTTTGCGAGGAGGTATTTGCATTCAGCACCGCGCGCTCCGCCGAATTCCGCAACCTGCTCCAAATCCGGCCGCGCAGCGGTCCATTCGCCAGCGTCCACGTGCAATTTTCCGCGCCAGTAGTGCGCCGTGCGCCGAATGTCGTCCGGAGTGCCGGGATCCGCGATGACCTGATCGGCGTATGCCAACGCCTCCGCCTGCTCGCCGAGCAAGTAGTGGCATCGCATCAGACCGATGCGCGCCTCCAAGAGGTTTTCTTGCAACACGCTGACGGCTTCCAACGTCCGGTAGTAGCCTTGGGCCCCGACCAAATCCTGCGCCTTCCATGCGATGCTTGCCGCAGCGAGGGCACTGAGTTCTGTGAAATCATTCGTCGGGGTGCTCAAGACGGCGTCAAAGGCTGACCGCGCCTCTTCGGTTTGGTTCAAGTCCAACGCGCATTGCCCCCTGAAATACTGAGCTTCCGTGACGTGCCGGCCAGTGGGATACTGGCGCACGTATTCGGTCAAACGCACCACGGCCTTTCCACAATCCTTTTCGAGCGCCAATCCCACAGCGGCATCGTACAAACGGTCCTCAATTTCCGCACCATCCAATCCCACGCCCGAAGGCAGTTCGTCCAACAATCCGTTTTCGATGAGCAACGGTTCCAGCACGTTGAACGCATCCCCAGCAATCGGGTCGTTTCCGTAGTCGTTTCGGATTTGGTCCCACAATTTGAGCACATCTTCATCCCGTCCTTGCTTCACCCCGATCAGGCACAAGTCCACGAGGGCGTATTTCGTCTTCGGCGATTGCGGGTGGTTGTTCAAAAGCGTTTCGAGCTGTTCTCGCGCCAGTTGCAGTTCGTTCAATTCAATGAGTGCACGCCCTGCTTCGTAGCGTGCTTCTGGAATGTAGCTCGAATTGGGCTCGTTCAGCATGAGGTCATTCAATGCGGCGACTTGGGCTTCCAGGTTGTCCATGTAGCCGAGGCAAAGCGCTTGTTGAAAACGCGCATAGTCCGAGCCTTCACCAGCCCGTTCAATCACCTGCTTGTACGCATCCGCGGCCTGGTCAAAGGATTTATTTGCATAGAAGCAATCTGCGGTTCTGAGGGTGGCGTCCAAGGTTCGTTTGGCATCGGTTCCATCGTCCACTTTGAGGTAGGAACGGAAGGCACTCAAGGCGTCGACGTACAGCTTGCGCTTGAACAAGGCGTAACCCCGCGCATATTCCGCATCGTCGTAATACGGGCTTTGAAAGGCCCCCGGGGAGGAATGGAAAGCGCTGTAGTGGCTGGTGGCCTCCGCGTAACGCTTGAGAAAATACCGCAATTCCCCTTGCCAAAAATGCGACTCCGCAGCGAGCTGTGCGTCCACAGGGTACGTGCGCACGTCTTCGAAATACCGATCCGCTTGTTCGTACTTGTTCGCTCGAAACAATTCCACGCCACGGTTGTAGGCCAACAGCTGGTAAGCGCGCTTCACACGAGCGTTCTTTTCATCGATGCGATTCAGCGCTTGCAGTGCCCGGGTGTAATCCTTTGAGGTCATGTACACTTCGAGCAGGAAGGCATAGGCTTCGTCGCGTCGGCTCGAGTTGGGGAACTCGTCGAGGTACCGCTCAAACGCCGTGATGGCATCGTCCAACGGGTTGTAGGAGAGTTCGAAGGCCAGTTTCGCATGGCTGAAGAGGGCGTCTTCTTTGATTTGCGCATCGAAGTCGAGGAGCGATGCCTCCCGGAATGCGGTCCTCGCTTTGTCCTTCTCGCCCAATTCGAGGTAGGCGTTGGCCATGTGGTAGAGCGCGTTTTGGGCCAATTCATCCTCCTCGCGCGTCACGAGGGCGAAGGCATTCAAGGCGTCGCGCCAGTCGCCACTTTGCATGCGAACGAAGCCCATTTGGTAAGCCAAATCCCGAGTCCGCTCTGCCCCCCGCGTCTCTTTCCAAGCCATCTCCAAATGCGGCAAGGCCTCCGCAAACCGTTGCTTCCGATAATACGCATCGCCCAACAAACGCGCCACCTCCGGCTTGCGGTTCGCCTTCAACGGAGAATCCTCCGCAAACAACTTGGGCGCGTAAGCGATGAGTTCCTCGTATTGCTCGGTTTCGTGGAGCAATTGGGCGATGTAAATGGGGACCAAATCTGCGAAGTCCGGCTTCGTTTGCAGGGCTTGGAAGCCCTCGAGGGCGACTTGCGGTTGATCCCGCAGGTACGCAATGTGCGAGAAGTAATAACGGGCCGCATCCTGGAATGGACCGGTCGACTCGGCGACCTCAAACAAATCCACGCGGGCAGCGTCGTATTGTTCGCGCTCGAATTGGGCGTGCCCGCGCTTGAACTTCAGTTCCAGCAATTCAGCGGGATTCAGTTTGCGCTCTTCCACCGACTCGAACGCCTCGAGGGCCTCTTTCCAATCCCTCCTCGCGTAGTACAGATCAGCGAGTTCCCATCGCGCGGTTTGGGCAAACGGACTGTCCGGGAATTCCTCTACGAACGACGCAATCAGGTGGTCGGCGTTCGGGTGGTACAGGTAAACGGCGCACAATGCCCGCTTGAACGCGGCCTCAATGTGCGCGTCGCTCCGCAATTCCCCCTGATCCATTTCATCCAAAAACGCCTCAAATCCTTGAAGAGCAAGGGCGTACTTCTCTTTGTTGAAGGCGTCTTGTGCCGACTCCCAAGCGACCCGTTGTGGGGATTCTCCCAAAGCGAATTGGGCAGAAACGTGCAGGGAGCAGCTGCACAAGGCCAGCAAAGCGCCTCCGAGAAGGGGCGATTTCAGTCGGGTAAGGGCGAAAATGCGCATGGAACGAAATTAGCGTGGTGGCGCGCGCAGCGCAGGCCAAATGAACGAAGTTCTCAACGCCCTCATGTGCCTATTTCATGCCCGTTGCCCGTCAATTAACAGACGATGTGAAAGGCAAAAAAAAAGCGGCCTTGGCCGCTTTTTTCTGAGAAAGAATACAATTCAGTGAACGTGTCCTTCGTGATCGTGTTCGTGATCATGTTGGTGATCATGGTCTTCTTCCGCTTCAATGTGCCCCAGGATCTTCACCCCAGCCGCGGAAAACGCCAACTCATACTTCACCTCCGTGACCGCATCAATTTCTTCTTGACTGCGGTTCGCATCTTCGAGCAGGTGCTTCTGCAAATCCACTGAAACCGTGTCGTTGTAGGCGGTTCCCGAAATGATTGCGCGTTTGCCTTCCATGCCCTTCTTCGGCACGAAAAACGCATGGTCCTTCATGTACACCATGACCGGTTCTCCTTCCGGACCGCTCACGGACATCCAGCACCCCATCTTGGTGCAGGTTTCCACGATTTCCACTTCGAACTGCCCCTCCGCCTCGCCATGGGCAGCGAGCAATGCAGGCACTTCCGAAACGGCCTGAGGCGCATCAATTTCAAAGGCCTCACCGTAGCTCGTCCATTCGTCACTCGGGGTTGATGGTGCTGGCTGGGTTTCCGGCGCGGTTCCGCATCCGACCCAAAGGCCCACCGCAAGCATTGCTGGGGCCATGAATTTCAAGTTGTTCATGGCGCGAAAATAAACACGAATGCCATCTTTTAACGACACGCCCATCAGTTCTCGATGACGAATTCTGTCCTGCGATTTGCAGCCCGCCCTGCTTCGGTATCGTTCGAGGCGCGGGGTCGATTGGGACCGAATCCCTTCGAGCTCAAGCGATTTTCATCAACCCCGGCTTCCACCAAGAACGCTTTCACAGCGGCTGCCCGTTCCTCGGAGAGCCGCATGTTCATTTCCAATGTCCCCGCGTTGTCGGTGTGACCGTGGATGGCCACTTCAATTCTCGGATGGCGATTCAAGTAGTCTGCAAACGCCAGAAGAATGGGGTAGGAACGCTCAGAAATGTCAGCACTGCTGGTCGCGTAGTTGAGGTCCCTCATTTCATAAGCCGTCCGTTCCTCTGCGGACTGGGCTTTCAGTTGAAGGGACGGCGCACTAGCAGATTCTGGGAGTTCAATGGAATCGGGAGGCGAGATGAGCAACGCATCGAAGGCGGTTTCAGGACCCTCCACAAAAACCACGAGTTCCTCCGCCTTGGAAGCCTCCATGGCACGCGCAAAGGTTCCGTCATCCCGATTGACCTCCAGGTAAGTCCGTTCCATGGATTCGGGGTCGAGCAGGCCCACTTGAATGGTCGAGTCGGGCAACCCGGCAGGTGTCAACACGGACCCCCTGACGATGGTCACTTCCGTGGCACGGTGTGGCGGAGGCAAGCGAAGGCCCAGAATGTCCAGTCCTCGCGTCCCCGTTCGCCGACTCCCGAGGTAGGCCTGAAAGCCATCCGCAGCGACCACCAATCCGTGCTCGTCACCGGTTGTGTTGATGGGGGCCCCTACGTTGACCGGTTCTCCCCACGATCCGTCTTCGCCTCGCCTGCTGTACCAAATGTCGTACCCACCTCCCCCGGGTTGGCGATCGCTGGAGAAGTAGAGCGTCTTCCCGTCGGGGTGAAGAAACGGGCTCTTTTCGTTGAATGCAGTGTTCAGTCCCGCAATCGGTTCAGCAGGCAGCCAATCCCCATCCACCGAGCGCTGAGCTCGCATCAAGTCCATGGTTGGGTTGCCGTTTTCGTCCGGAATCGAGGTCGCCTTTACCGCAGCAAAAAACAACTCCGTTCCATCGGCCGAGAACGCGGGTTGGGCCTCCCAGCCGTCTGGAGAATTGATGTGGTCTGGCAAGGCAATCAACGGACCCCAGCGGTAATCAAATCCCCCCGAGGGACGGGCGCCGAGCACTTCGTACTTGACCACGAACAAGTCGATGTTTTCCGGATTCTCCGGGACGGGGTTGGACGCGGCAATGAACAATTCCCGGTTATCCACCGAAATGGAAGCCCCTCCGTAGTGCGCGCCATCATTGAACGGCCGCTCCAAATCTTCCGGCGCTTCGAACGCTACTTCGCCCGCGCCGCGATGTGCCCATTGGAACCGCTCCACGAGGCGAGACACCACATCGCCTTTGGGCTTGACCCGTTCAGCATGCGTCAAAAACAGCAACGATCCGTCCGGAGAAAGCGCGGGCAAGTATTCGTCAGCATCCGTATTGACGGTGGCCACAGGAACCAATTGCACTTCGCGCTCATGGGCGTAAAACGCCAGTTCAAATTCCAGCCCCACCAACACCTCGCGCACTTCTTCTGCCTGGCGGTCATAACGCTTGCCCAGCGGACGGTCATCCGGGAATGCCAAAAACCGCCCAAACCGCTCCACCGCTACCGACCGATCCCCCCGGGCATAAGCCAAAGCACCGAGTTCGTACCAAGGCTCCGCATGGTATTCGGGGCATTCTCCCACCAAATCCAGCAGCACGTTTTCGGCCTCATCTCCACGTGTACCCGTTCGTTGAAATTGATGAAACAACAAATGCCCCAGCTCCTGAGCGCATTGGTGACAGGCCGGGTCCATTTCCAGGGCTTCTCGGAGGATCTCCGTTCGCTTTTCCAAGCTGTATTTGCTGGAGTTTTCGGCTTTCTCGAGCGCTTTTTCCGATTTGGGATCTTCAAAGGGCAAGCACGAATCAAGTTGGCTCCAACTCCATGTGGACAAGCTCCCGAATACGCCGATGAGGAACCACCGTTTCAAACAGAGAAATGCCATCGTGAATCAAGCGGCTTGTTCTTCACCTTCCGTGTGCGCAATGATGGTCGAAACGGCACCATCTCCCGTTACATTGACCACGGTTCTGCACATGTCCAAGATGCGATCGACCGGGAAAATGAGTGCAATCCACGCGGGGTTGAGCCCGACGCTCTCGAGCACGATGATCATCAACACGAGCCCAGCACTCGGAACGGCAGCCGCCCCGATGGAAGCCAACGTGGCCGTCAGCACGATCACGGCTTGTTGGGCCAACGACAAGTCAACGAGGTGGAATTGCGCCAATGCCACAACGGCGACAGCTTGGTAAAGGCTGGTGCCATCCATGTTCACGGTGGCGCCAATGGGCAGCACGAAACTCGAAGTTCGCGTGCTCACGCCGAGGTTTTTGTGAACGCAATCCATGGTGACGGGAAGCGTCGCCACGGAGCTCGAGGTGGAAAACGCCGTGATCTGTGCATCGCGCATGCCCTTCAAAAAATCCCGGAAAGAGACCCGCTTCACGATGAGGGAAACGAGCGTAGGGTAGACCACAAAGGCCATGATGGCCAAACCGATCACCACCACGAGGCTGTACCGAAGGAGGAAACTCAGCAGTTGTTGGAAGAGGTCGGGGTCGGTGCCTGCGGCTTTTACGATTTGGCCTGCCATCAGGGCAAATACGAACACGGGCATGGCCTTCATCACCACCCACACCATGCGCACGAACACCTCATTGAGGGAGTCGACTGCCCGAATCAGCGGAGCCTTTTTATCGTCAGGCAAGCCCACGAGGACCATTCCGAAGAAGACTGCGAAAAAGATGATTTGCAACATGCTCATCGAGGTCAAGCTCGCAAAAATGTTCACGGGCACGACGTCCACGAGGGGTTGCAGGGGGCCAGCCTTCTGGGTGGAATTCGCTTTATTCAGCTTGTCTTCCACCCACGGATTCGCTTGGGAGGTTTCGGCGGCGATTTGCGCGGTGAGTTCGGCGCGGTCGGGGTCTTGGGCGTACTGGAGGTCGTCGAGGATTTCGATGCCATTCGCGTCGCGCCAAAGCTCGTAGCGAATGCGGTTCGCTTCGAGGAGCTCGGGAGCGGTGGCGTCGCCTGGACGAATGAGGTTGACCAACACGAGGCCCACCACCACCGCGAAGGCGGTCGTGAGGAGGTAGGTGAGCAGGGTTTTCGCCCCCATGCGCCCGAGTTTTTTCACATCGCCCAAGCTGGTCACGCCGGAGATGATGCTGAACAGCACCAAGGGCACCGCGATGAGCTTCAGCAAGTTGATGAAGATGTCGCCGAACGGCTTGATGTAATCCAAGGTGAAGTCATTCCACCCAAACGTGACACTGAGCCACGCATACACCACGCCGATGAGGAGGCCGATGATGACCTGCCAATGCAATGCAATTCCCTTCATGCCGCCAAGGTACGGCGGAGGGTGCGCCTGCGCCAAGCCGATTCACCGCCGCAGCACCGGAGTTTACGGATGGAGTTGATCGAGCCGGGCGGGGGGAGCGAGCCACGCGTCGGCGAGCACCAAGGAGAGCATGGATTCCGCGATGGGCACAGCGCGCGGAAGGACGCACGGATCGTGCCGGCCTCGGGCGGCGAGTTCGGTGGGGACGCCATCGGGGGAAACGGTGGCTTGGGCGTGTTGAATCGTGGCGGTGGGCTTGAAGCCGAGACGCACCACGATGGGCATGCCGTTCGAGATGCCCCCTTGAATGCCCCCGCTTCGGTTGGTGGCGGTGGCGATGCCGCCCGAAGGGGAGGGGATGAAGGCGTCGTTGTGCGCGGAGCCGGTTGCGTAAGTCCCCGCAATGCCGCTGCCGATTTCCATGAACTTGACGGCGGGCAAGCTCCAGAGCGCTGCGGCGATTCGGGCTTGGAGTTTGTCAAACACGGGCGCCCCCCAACCCGCAGGCACCCCCTGCGCCACCACGACCAGCGCACCACCGATTGAATCCCCTGCACGCGCCACCTCGGCGATGCGCGCGTTCATGCGCTCAGCCGTGGGGCCGTCCGGACACCGCACCGCGTACGCATCCACTTCCGCCCGCGGCACGAAGGCCGGTTCCGCCTCCCACGCCACGTCGCCCACGCGCTCGACGTAGGCGGAGACCGCGATGCCCGCGCGGGACAGGATTTGGTCCGCCACCGCCCCCGCGACCACCCGCGCAGCCGTCTCCCGCGCGCTCGCCCGACCGCCCCCCCGCGGATCCCTCCGCCCAAACCGCACATCGTACGTAAAATCCGCATGACTCGGCCGATACGCCGCCTTCATCGCCTCGTAATCCTGCGACCGCGCATCCTCATTCCGGAGCAAAAACGCAATCGGCGTCCCCGTCGTCACCCCCTCGAAAAGCCCGCTCAGGAACTCCACCCGATCCGATTCCTTCCGCTGCGTCGTCAGCTCCGACTGCCCCGGGCGCCGCCGATCCAAAGCCGCTTGCACCGCCGCCACATCCAACGGCAACCCCGCAGGGCACCCGTCGATGACCCCACCGATCGCCACACCGTGGGACTCCCCGAACGTCGTGACCCGAAAAAAGTCCCCAAAGGAATTGCCTGCCATGTCCCCAAAGTTACACCGCTTGCTAGCTTTGTGCCCATGCGCATCCTCTTCACCCACATCAAAGGCCTCGTCGGAGCGTACGAGCAAGCCCCCGCCTACCTCGCAGGTGCTGACATGAATGCATTCAGCGTGCTTGACGACGCGTGGCTCGCGGTCGAGGACGGGCGCATCGCGGACTTCGGGCGGATGGCGGATTTCGAGGGCATCGCGGATTGGTCGGGCTTGCAGGTCGTGAATTGCGAGGGGCGGTTTGTGCTGCCGAGTTGGGTGGACAGCCACACGCATTTGGTGTATGCGGCGGATCGGGCGAGCGAGTTTTTGGATCGGCTGAATGGCTTGTCTTACCAAACCATCGCCCAGCGCGGCGGCGGCATCCTGAATTCTGCCGAGCGGCTGCAGTCCATGTCCGAAGATGCGCTCTACGCGGCGGCCAGGGAACGGCTTGAACGCGCGCTCAACGACGGCATCGGCGCGTTGGAAATCAAAACCGGGTACGGTTTGACCGTCCAAGCGGAGCTGAAGATGTTGCGCGTCATCGGCCGGCTGAAGCGGGAAGCGCCGATCCCCATCAAGGCGACCCTGCTCGGCTTGCACGCGGTGCCGAGCGGGATGACGGCCGCGGAATGGACGGCCCAGGCGATCGAAGAACTCCTGCCCCAAGCCGCCGGCTCGGTGGACTACATCGATGCGTTCTGCGAGCAGGGCTACTTCGGTCTGGAAGAAACGGAGGCGTGGCTCGCGGCGGGGGCGGCAGCGGGGATTCCGGCCAAGGTGCACGTCAATCAGTTCAACGCGTTCGGCGGGGTGGAGTTGTGCGCCAAATGGAGCGCCCGGAGCGTCGATCACTTGGAGGAATTGAACGAGGCGGACATTCCGGCCTTGCAATCCACGCTCAATCGACCGGAGGGACCGATGTTCCCGGTGGCTTTGCCGGGATGCTCCCATTTTTTGTCCATCCCTTACACGCCCGGTCGGGAGCTGATCGATGCGGGATTGCCCCTGGTCTTGGCCACCGATCACAATCCGGGGTCGGCTCCGAGTGGCAGCATGCGCCTTGCGGTTCAACTGGCCATCGTGAAGATGCGGTTGCGCCCCCTCGAGGCCATCGCTGCGGCGACGTTGAACGCGGCAGCGGCCATGGACGTATCCGGTGAGGTGGGGGCCATCGCTCCGGGGTACCGTGCGAACTTGCTGCTGACGAGGCCGATGGACGATTTGATCGAAATCGGCTACCGATTTGGCGAGGACCCTGTGGAGCGCGTGTTCATGAACGGGGTGGAATTGCCGCACTGAAGGCGTGTGCGCGTTGCTACCTTTGGGGCGAATCATTTGACCTCAAACACCCATGCAACGACTCATTGAATGCGTCCCCAACATCTCGGAAGGTCGCCGGGATGACATCATCCAAGCCATTGCTTCCACCGTTGAAACCGTCGAAGGCGTGCGCCTGTTGGACGTGGATCCAGGTCGGAGCACCAACCGGACGGTCATCACCTTTGTGGGGCCGCCCGAAACGGTGGGGGAGGCGGCGTTCCGACTCATTAAAAAGGCTTCCGAACTGATCGACATGTCCCAGCACCGCGGGGAGCATCCGCGGATGGGGGCAACGGACGTGTGTCCCTTTGTGCCCGTGGCCGGGGTGACGATGGAAGATTGCATCGAGGTGGCGCGGGCATTGGGCCAGCGCGTGGGGGCGGAGTTGGGCATCCCGGGTTACTTCTACGAGTCGGCGGCGCTTTTGCCAGAGCGCAAGAATTTGGCACATTGCCGCAAAGGCCAATACGAAGGCCTGGCCAAGCTCGCCGAACCGCAGTGGAAGCCGGATTTTGGCCCCGCTGAATTCAATGCCCAGGTGAAACGGACGGGCGCGACGGCCATCGGTGCCCGCGATTTCCTCATCGCCTACAACATCAACCTGAACACGACGAGTTCCCGCCGAGCGAACGCCATCGCCTTTGACATCCGCGAATCGGGGCGCGTGAAGACGGAGAACGGTCCGGGCACGCCGGTCGTGAAGGATGCCAACGGCGAACCGGTGCGCATTCCCGGGTCGCTCAAGGCCGTCAAGGGCATCGGCTGGTACATCGAGGAGTATGGCATCGCCCAACTTTCCATGAACCTGACCGACATCCAGGTCACGCCGGTGCACGTCGCCTTCGATGAGGCCTGCGC
This sequence comes from Bacteroidia bacterium, assembly GCA_030427925.1. GTDB lineage: Bacteria > Bacteroidota > Bacteroidia > Flavobacteriales_D > Sanyastnellaceae > JALQTD01. The sequence goes on from JAUICJ010000010.1 coordinate 68,098, forward strand.
GCGGGCCGCAGACCGGGGCATTCGCGTCACGGGCAGCGAGCTCGTGGGGCTGTTGCCGTTGCGGGTGTTGACGGACGCGGCCGACCATTACTTGCGAAAGCAAGCGCGCTCGCTGGGCATTTCCGAGGCGGAGAAGGTGAAGATCGCTGTGAAGTCGTTGGGCTTGGACGATTTGGCGCCATTCAATCCACAGGAGCGGGTCATTGAATACATCATCGCGGATGCTGCAAGCGAACCATTGCTGGCCATGAACCTTCGCCAATTTGCGGATGAAACGGCCTCGGAGTCACCGGCTCCAGGAGGCGGTTCCATTGCCGCGTATTGCGGGGTCCTCGGGGCTTCCCTCACCACGATGGTTGCGAATTTGAGCGCGAACAAACGCGGATGGGATGATCGCTGGGAGGAGTTCTCTGAGGTGGCCGAGCAGGGCATGGCGTTGCAACGCAAATTGCTGAGTCTCGTGGATGCGGATACCGCAGCGTTCAACCAAATCATGGAGGCGTACGGCATGCCGAAGAACGACGAAGCTGCGAAATCAGCTCGAACAGCGGCCATTGAATCGGCCACCCGTCACGCCATTGAGGTGCCCCTGCAGGTGGCTCGCACTGCAGCCGCGGTGTTGCCCATCGCTGCAAACATGGTGGAACGCGGAAATCCCAACTCGGTTACGGATGCGGGGGTTGGTGCCATGGCGGCCAGGACAGCAGTGCTGGGTGCCATCTTGAACGCCCAAGTGAATGCAAAAGACTTGAAGGATCGCGCATACGTGGCCGAGGTCCTCGCCGAATGCGAACGCTTGACGAATGAAGTGGAGTCGGCTGAGCGTGCCATCCGGGAAGGGGTTGCGCGTGTTCTGAGCGCCTGATGAGGCGGCAGGTCCTTGCGACTTGAAAAATGGTGCAACGAAAAAACCCGGCCAAGAAGCCGGGTTTTTTCATGCGCGGGTGTTGCGCTCGAATCAGTTCGCCTTGAAGTGGCGCTTCTCGCGGATGCGGGCAGCTTTACCCGTGAGGTTCCGGAGGTAGAAGATGCGCGAGCGACGGACTTTACCGCGCTTCAGCACCTTGATTTCGTCAATGAACGGAGAAGCGATCGGGAAAATCCGCTCGACCCCCACGCCGCTCGCCATCTTGCGAACCGTAAACGTTTGGGTGTGCCCTTCACCGCGGCGTTGGATCACCACGCCTTGAAACTTCTGAAGGCGCTCTTTGTTTCCTTCCTTGATCTTGATGGTAACTTCCACCGTGTCACCAGCTTGGAAGCTGGGCCAGTCTTGAACTTCGACGAGTTTGCTGGCGATTTCCTTGATGCGATCCATGGTACCTGTTTTATCCCGAGCTTAAATCGGGGTGCAATATTACGAAGAAATCCCGTTCCTCGCATTTATTCTTCCAACAAATCCGGGCGCCTCGCCTGAGTGCGCTCGAGCGCTTGCTCCTCTTCCCAAGCTCGGACCTTCGCGTGGTCGCCCGAACGCAGCACTTCCGGCACCTCCCAATCGCCATAAACCGCAGGCCGCGTGTACACCGGGGGCGCGAGCAAACCATCTTGGAAGCTGTCCGTCAAGGCACTCATCTCGTCCCCGATGACCCCGGGAATGAGCCGCACGATGGCATCCGTCAGCACGGCAGCCGCCAACTCCCCACCGCTGAGCACGTAATCGCCGATGCTGATTTCCCGGGTGATGAAGTGATCCCGAACCCGTTGATCCACGCCTTTGTAATGGCCAGCGAGCAAGATGAGGTTGCCCGCGATGGAAAGTTGGTTCACCAGCGGTTGGCTCAGCCGTTCCCCGTCGGGGGTCAGGTAGATGATTTCGGCGTAGTCGCGTTGGGCCTTCAGTTCGGCGATGGCGTCGGCGATGGGCTGAATGGTCATCACCATGCCCGCCGAACCGCCGAACGGCACATCGTCCACCTTTTTGTGCTTGTCGGTGCTCCAATCGCGGATGTTGTGGACGTGGATTTCCACGTGGCCCTTTTCAACGCCTCGTTGGACGATGCTGTCCGCAAACGGACCGTCCAAGAGCCGAGGAACGACCGTCAAGATGTCGATGCGCGTCATCAGTATTGCGGGGCTTGAGGCCGGTTCGCCACGATCGCTTCGATGCGGTCGAGGACGTCGGGCGTGAGGAGCGTGGCGAATTCGGCGGCGCGCAGGTTTTCCGCAAGCTGCTCCGGTTTCGAAGCGCCGAGGAGCACCGTGCTCACGTTCGGATTCTTCAAGCACCAGGCCAACGAAAGCTGCGCCGTCGTCATGCCCAGCTCAGAGGCCAAGTCCGTTAACGCGCGCACCTTTTCGAAACGCGATTCCTCCAGGATGGCGTCGGCCAACCAGTTCAGTTCTTCCCGTTGGAGCCGTGCCTGAGGTGGACGGCTGCCGTCGGTGTACTTGCCGGTCAGCAAGCCGGAAGCGAGGGGACTGAAAACCGTCGTTCCGAGGCCCACCGTGCGGTAGACATCGGCGTATTCCACTTCCACTTTATTGCGCACGAACAGGTTGTACTGCGGCTGCTCCACCACCGGGCCGATGAGGTGGTGGCGTTCCGCAATGCGGTGGGCGTCCATGATTTCAGCGGCGCTCCATTCGCTGGTGCCCCAGTACAGGATTTTGCCTTGTTGAATCAGCTGGTGCATGGTCCAAACCGTTTCTTCCATCGGCGTACTCTTATCCGGTCGATGGCAGAAATAAAGGTCCAAATATTCCACCCGAAGCCGTTTCAGCGCCGCCTCACACGCTTCGACCACGTGCTTGCGGTTCAACCCCCGCTGCGTGGGCAATTTGCCGCCGGCTCCGAAAAACACCTTGGACGATACGCACCACGTATCGCGCGGCCAATTGCGTTCCGCGAGCAAGGCCCCCATGACTTCTTCGGACCGCCCATTCGCGTAGGTCTCCGCGTTGTCAAAGAAGTTCACGCCAGCGTCGTACGCCATGTCCATCAACCGCCCGGAGACGGAAGAGTCGATTTGGTTTCCGAAGGTGATCCAACTGCCGAAGGACAGCTCACTGAGCTGCAGTCCGGTCCTGCCCATGTTGCGGTATTCCATCGGGGACAAAGGTAGCGCGTGCCCTGTGATTTGTCCTGAAGGGCGGGTAACTTGCGCGGAGAAACCCCAATCATGAACGCACGCGAACGCAAAGAATACCAAGCGGTGGTGAGCCATCCGTTTCAAGTATTCAACGGCATTTTCCTGACCCTTCCGCTGGATGGCATCCGCCAAACGGGCCTGCGAGTGCCGCTCCTGCAAGAGGCGTGCGAACTGGGACTTGAGGAGAGCCAATCGCCCGTGGAAATCCTCGAGCGCTTTTTTCAATCGCAGGGCTTGAGCGACCGCGATGACCAAGTGGCGCTGCTGTTCCGGATCATTCAGTACGTGGAGCGGCAGGTGGTGCTCGTGGATGCGCTGGAGGACGCGCGGTATGCGCAATTGAACGACCTCGGTGGTGCGGAGTCGCTCCAAAGCCTGATGCAGCGAACCCGCCGGCACGGCCTGACGGAAGAGCTCAAGGCCATCATGCAGGACTATGCGGTGCGGGTGGTGCTGACCGCTCACCCCACCCAGTTTTATCCGGGCAATGCCCTGGCCATCATCACGGATTTGGCTCATGCGATGCAGGAAAACGACCTCGTGAGCATCCGAAAGCTGTTGCATCAATTGGGGCTCACGCCGTTTTTCCAAAGCGAACCGCCGACCCCGTTCGATGAGGCCGTTCGCCAGTCGTGGTACCTCGAGAACGTCTTTTACACCGCGGCGCCCGAGCTGTTCATGCGCGTGGCGCAATCCTTGGACGATCCGGAGGCGAAGGGCATTTCGAATGGGCTGATTACCATCGGGTTTTGGCCTGGGGGCGATCGGGACGGCAACCCGTACGTCGATGCGGACACGACCCGCAACGTGGCGAAGCGGTTGCGCGTGTCCTTGCTCCGATGCTACCGCCGGGACTTGCGGGACTTGCGCCGCCGCGTCACGTTCAAGCACACCACCGACCTGCTCGACGCCCTGCAAGACCAGGTCGAAGCGGCGATGCTGCACCCCGACACCCACCCGTTGAAGCCCGTTCATTTGCTTGAGCCCTTGGAGGAAGTGGCGGATTGGGTGGAAGAGCACTACAACGGGCTGTACCTGGAGGCCATTCGGATGTTCCAGTTCAAGGTGCGGCTGTTCGGGATGCACTTTGCTTCGATTGACATTCGCCAGGACAGCCGCGTACTGAAGGCGGCGCGCAATGCGGTCTTGCAAGCGCACTGGGAGGGCGGAGTCGAGGCGTTCGAGGCGATGGATTGGGAGGGACGGATGCACGCGTTGCTGACGTGGATGCCGAAGGGACCGGTGGTGTTGGACGAGGAGCGCCACCGCGACGCGTTGGAGTCGTTGCTCGCCATGCGCGACATCCAGCGTTCGAACGGGGAGGCGGCGTGTCACCGGTTCATCATTTCGAATTGCCGGGGAGCGGAGGACGTGGCCGGGGTGGTGCTGCTCGCTCGGGCTGCGGGGTGGGAGGGGCCGCTGACGGTGGACGTGGTTCCGTTGTTTGAGACGATCGATGATTTGGCCCGGGCGGAAGTGGAGGTGGGCAATTTGTATGGCCAAACCGATTACCGCGCACACCTCGCACGGCGCAACCACCGCCAAACCATCATGCTCGGTTTTTCCGATGGCACGAAAGACGGCGGCTACCTGCGGGCGAATTGGTCCATCTTCCGAGCGAAGGAAGGCCTGACGCAGACCAGCCGCAACGCGGGCGTGACGGTGTTGTTTTTCGATGGTCGGGGAGGACCGCCCGCTCGCGGCGGCGGCAACACCCACCGGTTCTACGCCTCGCTCGGCGACCGCATTGAGAACCGCGAGATCCAAACCACCATCCAAGGCCAAACCATCAGTTCCAACTTTGGCATCCCGAAAAGCGCTTCCTTCAACATGGAGCTGCTCCTCACTGCAGGACTGCAAAACCGGCTGTTCGATGAGCCGCAGGACGCCGATTCGACGAAGCGCGATGCGGCCTTGCTCGATGAACTCAGCGAAACGAGCTTCGCTCACTACACGGCACTCAAGACGGATGCGGCGTTCCTGCCCTACCTCGAAACGTATGGCACCCTGCATTTTTACGGCGAGACCAACGTGGGCAGCCGGCCGACCCGACGCAAAACCGGCGGCCCACTGACGCTCGACGACTTGCGGGCCATTCCCTTTGTCGGTTCCTGGAGCCAACTGCGCCAAAACGTTCCCGGTTACTACGGCCTCGGCACCGCCCTTGAAGCGCTGGAGAACGCGGGCCGGTTGGAAGAGGCCGCGGCGCTGTACGAGCGGAATGCGTTTTTCCGGGCGTTGGTGGAGAACAGCATGCAGAGCATGTTGAAGTGCGATTTCCGGCTGACAGCGCATTTGGCCCAGCACCCCACCTTTGGCGTCCTTTGGAACACCATTCACGACGAGTTCCAGCGCACGAAGCGGCTGGTGCTTGCCATTTCGGGCCAATCCGAGCTCATGGAGCGCAATCCCGCCATCCGTGAATCCATCGGCCTGCGTGACAGCCTCATCAAGCCGTTGTTGGTCATTCAGCATTTCGCGCTGATGATGCGCGCCGAAGGCCAGGGGGCTCAGGCGAACGGGTGGGACGAGGAGACGTTGCGCCGGCTCATCATTCGGTCGATGTTCGGCATCATCAACGCCAGCCGCAACGCGGTCTGAAGGATGAAAGAAAAAAGGGGAGTGCCGTGTGGCGCTCCCCTTTTTCATTCCGATTCGTTTCGAATCACTGGCGGCTTCCGCGGCCTGGCTCTGAAACGAAGTCCATTTCGTCGATGAGGTTTTGGGCTCCAGCGAACTTGTCGATGACCCACATCACGTAGCGGATGTCCACGGAAATCGTGCGCTGCAGCTCCTCCTCGAAGGTGATGTCGCCGCTCATCGCTTCCCAGTTTCCGTCAAAGGCCAAACCGATCAAGTTGCCGTTGCCGTCGATGACCGGGCTTCCTGAGTTGCCGCCCGTGATGTCCGTGCCGTGAATGAAGCACACGTGCAATTCACCATCAGCGTCTGCCCAACGACCGAAGTCCCGCGCCCGGATCAGCTCCTCCAAACGCGAAGGCACCACGAACTCAGGGTTCGAATTGTCCTTCTTCTCCATGATGCCGTTGGCCGTCGTAAAGTGGTCGTAGTGGACCGCGTCAGCGGGGTCGTACGCTCCGACTTGGCCGAAGGTCACGCGCATCGTCGAGTTCGCGTCCGGGTAGAACAGCTTATCCGACTGCATTTCGCGCAAGCCCTCAACGAACAACCGGTAGCCGCGATCGAAGGACTCCTGCGCCCCCGCGTTCATCGTGCTGAAGTAGCGTTCTGCGAGGCTGCGTCCCACTTCTACGGCAAGGTCCTTGTCAAGCGTTTTCTCCGACGGCTTGGCGAGGAACGCCATGCACCGCTCTTGGTCGACAAGGAAGCTTTTCGCGTACATCTTTTCGGCGAAGGCATCAAAATCCCCATCGTATTTGTCCTGCACGGTGCTGAAGAAACTCGGTTGTTGGTCAGCAGCGATGTCGTCCATGTACTTGGTCATGAGGCGCACGAAGACGTCGCGGTCCGTAGCTTGGTCATATTCCTTGAAGTGCCCTTGCACCAGATCCGTCAAGGCCGCTCGCGTTGCTTCCACCTCTTCGGCATCCTCAGCGAACAGTCCGGCTGCCATTCGGGTGAATCGGAAAACAAACAGCGGCAAGTCGGCTCCGATGAGGCCCGCTTCCAGCGCATACACATCGCCCTTTACCGTGGCGTCTGTTTCGGCATAATACGATGCAATCAAGTCGAGGGCTTCTCCGTACTTGGCTTCGCGCGCAGGGTCTTGCGCCACCCAGGCTGAAAACGCGTCTTCAAGGGCCTTCTTCTTCTGCTCGATTTCGAGGCGCGTCAGGCCTTTCGACTGGCCGATGTAGTACTTCCAGTAGTTGGCAGTCTGCGCATATTTCGCCGCGTATTGAATGCGCACGCCGAGGTCGGCGTCCATGTGCTCCTTCATCGTGCGGAGTTTCAAATCCCGAACGGCCACCACTGAGGGGTTGTAGGCGTCGAGGGCTTGGCGCACCCCGTAGCTGCTCAGGTAGCGGTCCGTGCTGCCGGGGTAGCCCATCACCATCGTGTAGTCACCGGGCTGGACGCCAGCGGTGTTGATGTTCAAGTGGCGCTTGGGGGTCAACGGGACGTTGGTTTCACTGAATTCAGCGGGCTCGTTATCGGCGTCGGCGTAGATGCGCAACATCGAGAAATCGCCGGTGTGGCGCGGCCACATCCAGTTGTCGGTGTCGCCTCCGTATTTGCCCACGCTTTCAGGCGGAGCAGCCACGAGGCGCACGTCCAAGTACGTCTTGTACTCGAAGGCGTAGTATTCGCTTCCGTAGTAGAAGCTCTTGATTTCGATCTCCTTTGAGCCTTCCGGGTCCAAGCTTTCCATGACCGTTCCGCGGGCCTCGCGGATGGCTTCGGAGCGCTCGCTCTCGGACATTTCGGGGGTGACGTTGGCCAACATTTGGTCCGTCACATCGTCCACGCGCACCAGGAAACTGATTTCAAAGTCCTCGATGTGCATCTCTTCCCCCAACGACATGGCGAAGAATCCGTCGGTCAAGTAATCGTGCTCCGGCGCGCTGAAGCCTTGAATGGCGTCGTAGGCGCAGTGGTGATTCGTGAGCACCAATCCCTGCGAAGAAATCACTTCGCCGGTGCACATGCCTCCGTTCAAGCGCACGATGGCGTCTTTGAGCGAGGCGTTGTTGATGTCGTAAATTTCTTCGGCGGTCAGGTTGAGTCCCGCTTGGTTCATCTCGGCCGCAGCGATGCGCTCGAGCATGTGGATGAGCCACATGCCTTCATCCGCTCGTACGAACGAGCTGATGCTGAGCAACGCGACGATCAAGGTTGCTTGAAATTGCTTCATGGTGTGAATGGTTCTGGTTTTTTCTTGTTTTCAATGGGCCAAATCGGGGGTCCAATTTACACCGAATACCACCGAATCGAGTGCAGCATACAGCGCCTTCAAATCCGGTCCGCCATGTCGGTTGTACACGGTGTGCCCCCGCAATGTGGTTTCCACGGCCGGCAGGTCCATGATCCTGGGGTCATCGTACGAAGCGTCCAGCTCCCAATAGGCAGCCTGGGCGGCCAGCCGCGCGACGGATTCGAACGCCTCCGGCGATGCCGTTCCGCGGTAGCTCCCCGGAGCCATGTTTTCCAAGGGCGTTCCTGCGGCGCCGCGAACCAACGCCAAGCGCGCCGAACCGTCGGCTTGGAAATCGGCCGTGAACGCGGCACACGGCCCGAAGCACATCGTGCGCCGAAAGTGCACGGGAAGCACCGGTTCCTGCACCAAAGGCGCATTCGCCGCACACGACCCCACCACGGCCGCCAACACCAAGAACCACCGGCTCATTTGCGTCCCTTCCGGGTTTGCTTGATCTCCTTCGTCCGCTTCTGCTGCTCGGCTTGCATTTGCTCGAGGCGCTCTTGGAATGAACTCTTTTTCTTCGGTTGGGCCTTTTTTGCATCGATTTTGGCCCGGATTTTTTCCTCATCCACGAAGAAGGCCTTGATGGCGTACATCTGTCCGATGCTGATGACGTTGGCCGTCAAATAGTACAAACTCAGCCCCGCCGCGTACCGGTTGAAAAAGAACAACATCATGAACGGGAAAATCTGCTGGATGACCTTCATGTTCGGCATGCCCGGTTGCTGCGGCTGCTGCGGTTGGCTCGCCATCGTGAGGCGCATGTAGAAGAAGGTCGAGGCCGCCATCAGCACGGTGAAACCGCTGACGTGAGCGCCGTACATCGGGATGCTGAATGGCAAGTCCAAGATGCTGTCGTACGCTCCGAGGTCGTCCGCCCACCAAAAACTCTTGCCCCGCAGGTCGATGTTGGCGGGGAAGAACCGGAACATGGCGTAGAGAATGGGCATTTGGAGCAAGGCGGGCAAGCAACCTGCGAGAGGATTCACACCGGTTTCGCGGTACAGCGACATCATGGCCTGTTGGCGCGCCATCGCATCGTCCTTGTGCTGCTCGTTGATGGCGTCCATTTCCGGCTTCAAAACCCGCATCTTCGCAGAACTCATGAAGTTCTTCCACGTGATGGGGGAGAGCACCAGCTTGATGACCAACGTGATGATCAGGATGATGAGGCCTGCACTCGCAATGGTGTGATTCAGGAGGTTGTAGAGGGGGAGGATCAGGTTGCGGTTGACCCAGCCAAAAATCCACCAACCGTAATCGATGATGCGATCGACCTCACCGAGCTCGGTGGCGTTCAGCGCGTCGATTTCATTGGGACCGAAATAGAATTGGAATGAACTCGCCGCGTTTCCGGCAGCGAACTTCAGCGGCACGCCCACTTGGGCTTGGTAGGCCATGGTCGCCGTGGTGTCGCCTTCGAGCGGAGCGCTTTTCAGCTGGGCGCCAGGCGCAAACCCGCCATCCAACGCGACCAACGCACTGAAGAAATTCTGCTTGAATGCAAACCACTCAAGGGTGCCCTCAACCGTTTCCTCGTCTTCGCGTCCATCGCTGAGGTAGTCGCGGCCCATGTCCGCTTCGCGGAAGTAAATCGAACTGTGTTGGCGTTCCCATTCGAGACCCTTTTCGTTGGCAAGCCCCACCGCTTGCCAAACCAAGTTCGCCTGTTCCGATGCCAACCCCGCCAGGCCAATCCAACTCAGTTCGCTGTGCAACTCGTACCCGTCGATGGCGTGCGTCCAGCGCAACGCGGTGCCTTGGTCTCCTCGGGCTTCGAGCACTGCGCTGGTGTCCGTTGCGCTCACCAAGGCGAAGTTCAAATCCGAGGCGCTGACACGGCCCGCCGCGGCCAAGTCAAAATGGAGGTCCATTTGGCTTCGCTCGGGATCCCACAGGGAGATGGCTTCGTCGGATCCGTACCGGGTGGATCCGTCGCGAAGCGTGGCCCGAATGGGCAACCCGCCTTGTGATGAGAAGGCCACTTCGAGGAGTCCGCCCTTCAAGACCGTTTCGGTGGCTTCTGCGGTCACCACAGCCGGGGCCAACGGACCGAATTTCATCCGGGTTTGTGCATCCACCGCAGCGCGTGCTGCGCTGTCGAGGGGAGCCGCGGCTTCTGCTTGGCGCTCGGCCCAGACCGCTTTTTCGGCAGCGGTGGCGGCTGCCAAACTGTCCGCCCGTACCTGTTCTGCAACGCGCGCGGCCTCTTGGGCCGCGAGTTCTTCTTCCGAAGGCGCGGAATAGAGGGCGTACCCGATCCAAATCAAGGCCATCAAGGCCAATCCAGTCAACGTATTCTTATCCATAAGCGGCGCGAAGGTAAGGGGTTCTTTTTCGGGTTGGGTGATTTACCAGTGGTGGACGCCGTTTTGGTCCCAAATCCCATGCAGTTTCATGTATTGCTCCAGCACATCCCGCACGCAACCGGCTCCTCCAGCAAACGGACTGACGTAATCGGCCACAGCGCGAATCTCCGGAACGGCGTCTTGCGGACAAGCCGCGAGTCCCACGGCCCGCATCACGGGCAGATCGGGGAGGTCATCGCCCATGTACGCGATGGCACTGAACGGAACTTCGAGGTCGGCGGCAAGTTGGGTCACCACGGCGAGTTTGTCGTGGGCGCCGAGGTGAATGTGTTGCACCCCGAGGCCGCGCAGCCGCTGTTCGACCGCTGGCTCTTTCCCGCCCGTTACAAGGGCAATGGCCACGCCTTGCTTGGCAGCCCATTGAACCGCAAATCCGTCGCGCACCGAGGCCGAACGCACTTGCGATCCGTCCGGCATCAATAAGATGGTGCCGCTGGAAAAGACGCCATCGTAGTCGAAAGCGAAGAGTTGGATGTCGTGAAGTCGGGTCTTGTAGTTCATGAACGGTGTTGAATGCGGTGGGTGAGGGCTTCGTACAAGGCAGCGACATCGCTCGAAGCCGAGAGGAGGGCGCGGTGGGCGTTCAGGGTCGCTTCGTCGCCGCGCGCAGCCGGTCCGGTGATGAGCGCGGCGCCTTGTTCGGTGGCCGCGCGTTCCATGACGCCTTGGGCTAAGGCGTGCAAAGCCGACCAAGGAAGCGCTGTGGGCTGAACCAGTTCAGCGGCTTCGGCCAGCATGAGGTTGCTGAAATTGGCGGCAAAGACGGCCGCGACGTGCGCTCGGAGGCGGTGCTCATGGGACATGACGTGCGGTGTTCCGCCGAGGCGAATCACGGCGGTTTGGGCCCATTCGAGCGCAGCGCCGTCCGTTGCTTCGACCGCCCAATGCACCGCATTCCAGTCGGGCATGCGCTCCCTTCGAATCGAGCAGACGGGCCAAATCACCGCCCCACGCGCACCGCCTTGCAGCACCGATTCCAACGGTTTCGCCCCGCTGAGGTGCACGCGCATGACGCGGGCAGGAAGTTCCGAACTGACGGCTTCCAAGGCGTCATCGGATACAGCGAGCACAGCGACCTCCCAATCCTCCGACACGGGATTGAAGGGAACGGAGGGGAAGAGGGGAGTCCCCGAACGGTTCCAGTGGGCGTGCCAACCGATTTGGTCTGCCCAATGCTGACCCAATGCGTGGGCCACGTTACCCGACCCCAACAACCCACACTTCATGCGCGCCCTTTTCGTTGAGCCCATCGGCTCCACACTGCCATCAAGGAACCGATGGTCATCAAGATCACGCCGATCCACAACACGTTGATCAAGGGGAAAATCGCCGCTTGCATGACCACGAAATCCCGCCTCACCGATTCGTGCTCCCAAACGGTCCACTCAATCGCCTCGGTCATCGGATCAAACCGGTCGATTCGGAACCGCAATCCCCAGTCCTCCGCCACGTACAAATCCGGAATGATGAGCGAATCGCGCACGATGTAAAGCGGTTCATGCGGCGCCTCCTTCCCCTTGTCCTTCAACGTGATGCACGCAGCCAAGGCCAAATCCCGCTCCAACAACCCCAACTCCGGCCGCTCCTCATCCCGAACCGCCCGCAGCGAATCCAACCGCACCAAGACGCTGCCCAACAGCACGCTGTCGCCCACCGCCAATTGCGACTCCCGCCCACCGAGCCAGCCTTCCTCGTCCGTTTCCGGCGGCGACACCCGTCCCCACTTGATGTGCGTGTACAAATCCCGGTCCCACCAATGCCGCGTATCCGGCTCCGGCGCATTCCCCATGCGCTCGTTCAATTGGATCTGCGGATCCAACGAGAACAGGAAGTCCCCAGGCACGCCCGCCTCCCACCGCATCGCCTGCCGCGCTTGACGTGGGTTCGGAAAGGGAACGAACTGCCAGTGCGCCTCCATGTCCTCATCGAATCGGGAAGAAGCGAAGTGCTCGTCGATGGCCTGAAAAACCATGCCGTCCACCAGGACCACGTCGCCCGGCAGGTACTGCTTCGGATCGCTCTCGAAGTAATCCATGCGGAACTTCACGTGAATGCCTTCCGTCCGAGGCGCCACGTACGAGATGAAATACGGCCCCATCGGCAGCGTGTCGCCTTGCATCAGCAGCAGGTCTTCCCGGTTGTTGAGTTCCTCGTTGAGCGTGGCCAAATCACCGATTCGGTTTTGCGAGATGATCTCCTTTTGGGAAGTCGAAAGCACTGCCCCGAACAACACGAGCGCAAACCCGACGTGCGCCAACGGCGACCCCCATTGCTTCCAATTCGAGCCGGCCACCTTGCGCAGGTAACGGAAGTTCGACGATGCCGCGAACACGGCGGCCGCCAGCAACGCCACCCGCGGCGCCTCCCACGCTTCGAAGTCGTAAAAAACAAGCACGCCCACGAGCCCAAGCAACGCCACACCGTAGGCGACGTAGAGTTCTTTCCGGATGGTTTCGAGCTTCGTTTGCTTGTACTTCAGCCACTGCGTCATGCCGATGAGCGCGAGGATGAGCACCGCGAGGGGCACCTGAACCAGGTGATACGTGCGGTCCAAATCCGTGCCCGGCGCCATGTCATGCTGCGCCCACGTCTCGATCACGCCACTGCCCGTCGCATCGGCCAGCCATTGGAGTGGCGTCGAGAACGGTTCCAGCAGGGCATTGAAAACGGGAATGGACGTTTGCCACGTGATGTGCACCGCCGAAACCAGCAGGAGCAAGCTGCCCACGAACATCCAGAAATCGCGCGACCAGAGCGCGTCCTCCTCCGTGCTGCTTTCGATGTCCTTGCGGTACGCAGCAATCGCCATGCCTGCGAGCGTCACCAGCACCCCGACCAGCGCTTCCACCACCCAGCCCTTCAGCAGCACGATGGCCCATGGAGCCAGCAAGGCCACTGCCCGCCAGCGCCGCTTCGGGGATTGCAACAGCATCACGTGCGCCAGCACCGTAAACGCGAGGAGGTAAGTGAGGAGTTGGGGCAGGATGCCGGAATCGACAAAGGAGTGAACGGAGGTGTCGCCCAGGATGCCGGATTTGGTCAAGAACGTGCTGTACACCACCAGCAGGAAGCTGATGAGCGGGAAATAGAAGGTGCTGAAGAGCGCGGTGGGACGTTTCCGGTTTTGGTTGACCAAAAGCAAATGCGCCCCAGCCGTCAACGTGATCCAAGGAACCAACGACGAATTCTCCACGGGATCCCAAGCCCAGAACCCCCCGAAGCTCAGCGCTTCGTAGGCCCAAGCACCTCCCATGAGGATGCCAAGTCCCAAAATCCCAACACCGAAGAACGACCAGCGCAACGCCGGCTTCATCCAACTCCGGTCCTGGCGGTTGCGCAGTCCGGCAATCGCCAAGGCGAACGGAATGGCCGTCGAGGCGAACCCGAGGAACAGGGTCGGTGGGTGAATGGTCATCCAGTAATTCTGCAACAGGGGATTCAACCCTTGGCCGTCGGCGAAAAACGGCAGCGAGAGGTAGTCCGGTCGCATCGTCCACGGCAGGCCGATGTTCTCCGGCGCGTTCCGCATGAACAAAAACGGATCGAGGCCGAGTTGGAAATCGCCGAAGTACACCCCGAGCAGCATCGTCGTCAAGAAGAACTCAATGGCCGCAAGTACCGCCATGGCTGTAGCTGTGAACGCGTGCTTGCCGCGCATGAGCACGAGGCCCAACACGTTGTGCCAGAACATCCACATCAAGAACCCCCCTTCCTGACCGCCCCAGAACGCGCTGAAAATGAAGCGCATGGGCATGACGTTGTTCAGGTGTTTCCAGATGTATTGGAACTCATACCGGTGGCCGATGAACAAGGCAAAAACCAAGGCAATCGCCCCGAAGATGGACACCGCATGAACGGTGAACGCTCGCCGTGCAAACCGCTCCCAACCCGCCAAATACGCCACCACCGCGAGGAGTGAACTCGCCAATGCCAACGCAATCAGGCCGCGACCCATTTCCGCGACCACGGTCCATTCTCCGACGTAGGCGATGTCCATTACGCGCCTGCCGTCTGGGTGTCCTCGCCGAGCACGTGATTCTGCTCGTTGTACTTCGACGGGCACTTCATGAGCATGCGGTCAGCGTGGAAGGTTTGGCCGTCAAAGTGGCCATAGAGGTCAATGGATTCGGAATTTTCCAAGCCCGTTGGCTTCGCTTCGTAGAGGTGAACCTGGGCCACGTTGCCTTCGCGATCCCGCATGGTGAACCGGGTCAAACCCGCATCCACTTGGGGGTCATACACGACCGGTTCTTCCCGGACGAGGGTCCCCGAGACTTTATAGGTGGAGGCGTCGCCTGCCGCTGCTTCGGGGAACGAAACCGAACGCGCCGTCGAGGTGAGGGTGGCGATGAGCGTGCCGACCATGCCCGCCGTCAACAACAACAAAATGAGGTGAGATCGTTTCATGAGCGTTTCGGAGTGATGGGGGTGGAAGAGTTCGAACGGTTTGGGCGCTGCTCGGCTTCTTTCAATCGCGCTTCCAGCGCGTTCAAGCGGCGTCCGGCTTGCGCCATCCAGAGCAGCAAGCCGATGAGGATCAAGGCCGCAACGCCGACCACCACGCCGGCCTTGCCTGCGCCAAGGAACAAGCCCTCGATGGGATGGGGGACGATGGTGAGGAAGTCAAAGTGCATCATGGTTCCAATCGATTGATTCGGCGGCTCAGCGATTCCATGCGCAGCCGCAGACGGTACATGCCCATTCCAAGCAGGATCCAGCCGATGACGGCGGGGTAAAAGACGACCCGAAGACTGCTGTCCAAATCGTAGGTGTTGAAGCCCGGATTGCCGCCCTTTCCGGGATGCAGGCTCTCGTTGAACCGCGGGAAAATCATCAGCAGGATGATGAGCAGGACAAAGGCGAACAGGTTGAACACCGCCGAAATCCGCGCCCGCAAGACGGGGTCATCCACCGCGGCGCGCAGCACGAGGTAGCCCGCATACACGAGGACCGTGACCAGCGCGCCGTTGAGCTGCGGATCGCTCGCCACCCACCAGTCGCCCCAGGTAAACCGCGCCCAAAGCGATCCGGTGACCAAGCCGATGACCCCGAAGAACAGCCCGGTTTGGGCCGACGTGACGGCCCGCTCATCGGCGAGGCCGAGGGTCTTTGCTCCAAGGTGCCGGATGGACTGAGCGAAGCTGATGCCCATCAAAAAAAACATGGTGAACCACATCGGAACGTGCAGCATCAGGTTCCGGATGGTTTCGAAAATCTGGGGCTGGAACGGAAAATGGAAGCCGAGCTGGTTGCTGCCGTCCAACACATCCACCGGAGCGTATCGATGCGTTGGAACCAGCACGGCGCTCTCCACGAAGAACGCGTTTCCAAGCGATAAGGTCCCGTCGATGGGCGATTGAACGTACAGGTCGAGGGAGCGCTTGTGCAGGGTGTCCGGCCATTCCGGTCGCAGGAGCAGCCGGTGGTCGTTCACCACCTCGAACGCGAGGGGGAACAACCGGTCTTGCGTGCCAGCGAAGATGCGGAGCTGATCGGGGCTTGAGGCGAAGTGCGTGCCGTGGGCGATGACCTGGGTTTGGCCTTGCTCATCCGCCATCACTTCCACCAAACCCGGGCCCAGCGGCACCCAAGCGACCAGCGCAAACACGTACAGCAACAGCGCGACTCCAACAGCCGTAAAACCTCGATGATTCATGCGGAATTAATCACGCCAAAGGTAAGGGAACAACACCAAGCCAAAGGCCGTAATGCCCCCCGCCAAGGCTCCCAAAAAAAGCAAGTTTTCCACCGTTTCTTCCCCAGACAAACCGCTCAACAAGTCATTGCCGAAGCGCGTAGCCACCAGCACGATGGGCACAATGAGCGGCAACCCCATCACGGCCGTGAGTCCAAATCCCGCACCCGCCAGCGCAGCAATGGCCGCCAGCAAGGTCAGGCAACTCGCCAGCGCCCAGCCCGCCAATTCCAACCCCGCGAACAACCACCAACCGCGTCCTCCCACCAAATGGTCCGTCCCCAAGAACAAAGAAAACGCCGCAAAAACCAGCGCCGCCAGCACCGTCATGAGCGCCCAATGGTACAGGGTTCGCGCCAGCATCCATTCCAGCGGACGCACGATGTGCGTGAGGTATTGGCGGTTCTCCGGGCGGTCATCCGCATGGGGGCGAGCCATGGCATTGAATGCCGTAAAAATCAAAACGATCCAAATCAGTGCGTTCCAGCTTTCGGCTCCAGCGTCGTCGCCCACCGACTGGAAGGCAGCGTAGACCGAGGACAGGGCGAAGAGGAGGAGGCCGATGAGTGCGTGACCTTGCCGAAATTCCACGCGCAGCGTGTGCTGAACGAGGAACGCAACGCGCTGAAAGCTGAAGGCACGGGGTGCAGGCATCGTCAAGATTCCACGAGCGACATCGGCCGCGCGATGGCCTGGAACAGGCGGGCCATGTTGCGCGCGTCTTCGATGGCGCGGTGCTGCGTGCCCGAATATTCCAACCCCTCGAGCTTCATCGCGTTTTTCAATCCGATTTGGTTCTTCGAGCCTTTCCAACGGCTGTAGTGCATTTGCAAGCAGGCGTGGTACCGCAGCCACGGAAGTTCCATTTGGTGCAACCTGGCGTCGAGCAGCAATTGGCGCTTGTCGAACTCGCCCCAGCTCATGAGCACGGCCCGGACCTCGTTGGGGTTGATCCAATCTTCGAAGTCCAGCACCACCTCGTCGAAATGCCCAGCAGGATCCACATCGCGCTGGGTAATCGATGTGAGCTTGGTGCAGAACGGGCTGATTTTCGGGTGCAATGTCGGCTTGACAAACGAACAGAACTCATCAATGATTTCAAGGCGTTCGTTCACTTTCACGGCCCCGATTTCGATGACCTCCACCTGCTTCGGTTTCGGGCTTCGCCAACAGGTGGCCTCAAGGTCATAAATGATGAAGTGACGTTGGGACATGCAGGCGCAAAGATAGCAGAGCGCGCGCTACCTTAGAACCATGAGCACGACATTGAAACGACCGCGTCGATTGGCCGTCTTCACCGGTGCGGGCATGAGCACGGAAAGCGGCGTGGATGCATTCCGGACGAAAGGGGGCATTTGGCAGCGTTTCAGGGTGGAAGATGTGGCCACGCCAGCGGGGTGGGAGCGGGACCCCGATTTGGTCACGGAGTTTTACAACAGGAGGCGCAAACAACTGATGGAGGAAGCGAAGCCCCATCGGGGACACGTGCTTCTTGCGGCGTTGGAAGCTCATTTTCCGGTGGATGTGATCACCCAAAACGTGGACGACCTGCACGGGCGCGCCGGATCTTCCAGCGTGTTGCACCTGCACGGGGAGCTTCGGCGCGTGCGCAGTTCGGGGCCCAGCGGCAAGTCGGTTGTTTGGCCGAAGTGGGAGGTGCGCGCGACCGATCGCTGCCCGGATGGTTACCGCTGGCGGCCCGATGTGGTTTGGTTCGGCGAGGCCGTGCCGCACATCGATGCAGCTGCAGAGCGCGTTTCCCAGGCGGACGCCTTGCTCGTAATCGGCACGTCACTGAACGTTTATCCCGCGGCCGGCTTGGTCGGAGTGGCCGCTCACGGGGCTCCCGTTTACGTCATCGATCCCGGGGAAGTCCACGTTCCGGGGGCTCACCTGCTGCGCACGACCGCATCGAACGGCGTGGAGCAGCTGTGGCAGGCGTGGCTGCCGGACGTGCCGTTGCCCTGATTCAGCTCCGTTGGGTCCGCCAAGCCGAACGCTTCGCCGTCCGCGGCCTAGGCGCTAAGGCAGGCGCGGCCTGTTGAACGGCTCCGACGGCGAGGCCAGCGAGGACCTCCGGAGCACAAGCGACCGCTCGTTGCTCCGCTTCAGCGCTGTGGTAGAGCCCGACGAAGTGCGTGTCGAATTGCCCCGAGCGGAACGCTTCGTGGTCCACGGCGAACCGCCCAAAATCCAGCGTCGTCTCGACTCCGATGATTTCGTACGCGTCAATGGCTCGAATCATTCGGTCGATGGCGGCTTCGCGGGTGGGACCGTGCACGACGAGCTTGGCGAGCATGGGATCGTAATGGATGGCCACTTCGCCGCCTTCCTCGACGCCATCGTCCACCCGAATGCCCGGTCCGACCGGCGTGCGGTAGCGCGTGAGCGTCCCGGTGGCCGGCAGGAAGCCTTCGGCGGTGTTTTCGGCGTAGACCCGCACCTCGAGGGCATGGCCTTGAATGCTCAAGTCCGCTTGGGTGAAGGAAAGCGGGTGGCCTTCCGCGATTCGGATTTGTTCTCGGACCAAATCCACTCCCGTAATGCACTCCGTCACCGGGTGCTCCACTTGGAGGCGGGTGTTCATTTCCAGGAAGTAAAACCGCATTTGGTCATCGAGCAGGAATTCCACGGTTCCTGCTCCCACGTAGCCGCAACTCCGCGCCACTTCCACCGCGCACGCTCCCATCTCCTCCCGGAGCGCTTCCGTCAACACGGCCGAGGGCGCTTCTTCCACGACCTTCTGGTGGCGCCGTTGGATGCTGCATTCCCGTTCGAACAGGTGGACCACGTTGCCGTGCTCGTCCGCAAGCACCTGCACTTCAATGTGCCGGGGCGAGGTGACAAACCGCTCCAAGAACACGCTGCCGTCCCCAAACGAATTGACGGCTTCCGAAACCGCCCGTTCGAATTGGCTGGCCAAATCTTCAGGACGTTCCACCACCCGCATGCCCTTGCCCCCGCCCCCGGCGCTTGCCTTGATGAGCAAAGGGTACCCGATCTCTTCCGCCACTTCCCGAGCGGCCTCGGGATCGGTGATGGCGTGGGCCGTTCCAGGCACCAGCGGCACATTCCGCTTCATGACCGTTTCCTTTGCGGCGAGTTTCGACCCCATGGTTTCGATGGCGTGCGCTTCCGGTCCGATGAATCGAATCCCCGCGGCGCGCACCTCCGTTGCAAACGCCGCGTTCTCTGAAAGGAATCCGTAGCCCGGGTGGATGGCGTCTGCTCCCGTGGCGCGCGCTGCTTCGAGGATGCGATCGGTCACGAGGTAGCTCTGTGAGGAGGGCGCAGGCCCGATGTGCACGGCTTCATCCGCGAAACGGGCGAAGGGCGCGTTGCGGTCAGCATCGGAATACACCGCGACGGTGGCGATGCCCATCTCGCGGGCAGTGCGCATGACGCGGAGGGCGATTTCGCCGCGGTTCGCAACGAGGATTTTTCGAATGGGGAGGGGTGTGGCCATGGGGTTGCGTTGTGGTGCAAAGATGGGCCGCTTCGGACCAAATCCCACGAAACAATCGGGCACGAAAAAAGGGCAAGCGATTCTTATCGCGCCGCTACAACCGCCTGCCCTTGCTTCCTTCCGGACCTGGGGGGTTCAGCGGGAGCTGGCCGTAAGAGACTTGCCCCGTGCAAAGATACCGCATTCTTTCCCGCAAACCTTAAATTCGCCGCATGAAATTGAATGCAACAGCTGTTCGACATGGGGCCGCCGTAGGTGCCGTCCAAGTCGCTTTGACCCTCATCGCATACATTGTCAACACTTCATGGTTGTTTGACCCGTGGTTTGGGCTGAGTTCTTGGGTGCTCATTTTCGTGGGCATGTACCTCGCTTTGAAGGGAATTCGGCAGGAGGAGGGCAACGTGCTCTCTTTCAAGCGAGCTTGGGGGCATGCGTACGTGGTGGCTGGAGTGAATACGCTGATTGTCATCGGATTCAGCATCTTGTTGTACCAAATCATCGACCCGGGATTGGTTGATTTGGCAGTCAGCACTTCCATGGAGCGCATCGAAGAAGTGGCGGCGCTGATGGGCGGTGGATCGGAATTGTCGGAGGCGTTTGACCAAATGGAGCCCGAGATTCGGAAGGGGTTGTCGCCGTTGGGGCAGGCAAAGAGTGCGTTTTGGTCGCTCATCTTTTACGCCATTCCCACGGTGATCATGGCGCTGGTGATGCGCCGGAAAGAGGACTTCGGAGCATAACTTTTTCAAGCCAAATCCGTAAGTCATCCCATGCTGAATTCAACCGACTCCCTCGTGGACTTGAGCATCGTCGTTCCCTTGTTCAACGAGGAGGAAAGTTTGCCCGAGTTAAAGGCGTGGATCGATCGCGTCCTTGCGGGACGCACCTATGAGGTGATTTTCGTGGACGACGGCAGCCGGGACGGCTCGTGGGAGGTGATCGAACGCCTGCACGCTGCAGATCCTGAGCGGGTCGTCGGGTTGCGCTTTGCCCGCAATTACGGGAAAAGCGCAGGGTTGCATACCGGTTTCCAAGCGGCTCGCGGACGGGTGGTCATCACCATGGACGCCGACCTGCAGGACAGCCCGGAGGAAATCTTGCCGCTGGAGGCGCAGGTGTTGGAGGACGGGCTGGATTTGGTCAGTGGATGGAAGAAGAAGCGCCACGACCCGTTGAGCAAAACGATCCCCACGAAGCTCTACAACTGGGCCACCCGCAAAGTCAGCGGCATTGAGTTGCACGACTTCAACTGCGGATTGAAGGCCTATCGCGGCGACGTGATCAAGGCCATTGAAGTGCAAGGCGAAATGCACCGGTACATCCCCATTCTTGCAAAGAACGCAGGCTTCAACCGCATTGGGGAACGCGTGGTGCAGCACCAAGCCCGCAAATACGGGTCTTCGAAATTCGGCGTGGAGCGGTTCGTAAACGGCTTCCTCGATTTGATGACCATCGGCTTCATGTCGCGTTTCAGCCGCAAGCCGATGCACTTGTTTGGCGCGCTGGGCTCGTTGATGTTCCTCGTCAGCGCCTTGGGCTTCGCGTTGATCGCGGGCACGAAGCTGTACTACCTGCTTCAGGAATCGTGGACAGGTGCGCAGTTTCAGGCCAAAAACATCACCGAGATTTCCGCGTTCTACATTTCGCTCGCTGGTATGATCCTGGGAGCTCAATTCTTCCTCGCCGGGTTCCTTGCTGAAATGATTTCGCGCAACGCCTGGGTTCGGATTGATGGCCGCAGCATCAAAAAAAAAGCCCGACTCGAAAGCCGGGCTTTTTTTATGCTCATCGGTTGCGCAATCAGCGAACGATCATGATGGGAGCGTTCCCCGTGCGTTGACCTTGGTTCACTTGAATCAAGTACATTCCAGCGGGCCATTCCTGCGTGCTCAGTCGAGGCTGAAGTCCTTCCGCAATGCGCGACTGGTGCACCACCTTCCCGGTCAAATCGCGCACCGTAACGTCGATCGGGAAGTGTTGGTCCCAACCGTTTCCTGCAATGTTGATGACGTTCTCCGTGGGGTTCGGGTAAGGCGTAAACGCGATGGTTTCGTCGAATTCCCATGGGGAGCCTCCGTAGCCGTCGAATCCGTTCTCACCGCATTCAGCCCCCAGGCCAAACCCTTCCTCCATGACGCTTGAGTCGTCCGCCACCATCGAAAGCATGGTGCCATCCTCCAAGGTCATGGAAGCAAACGATCCGTTCAACGAAGCGCCGCCGAAGCTTTCCAACCTGAAGTCATAGCATCCGTCAACCAGGCACGCTGAAGCGCTCCACGCTCCCCCTTGGATGACGCCTTCGGTCATGATTTCGCCCGCCTCGTTCGTGATTTCAAACCACGCGTCCGTGAGGGCGAGGATTGCGAAATCCACTTCCTGTCCAACCGGGCAGGCGCTCGGATAAATGCACGAACCGTCATCGATAATCGCCAAGGGATTGAAATTGCTCGCCGCCGGATCCGTGCACCCCACGGTGCCCTCTTCGCAAGCCCCGAACCAGCCGAAGACCTCGGTCGCTTCCGTGGCCGAGTAGGGGAGTTCTCCGCCTCCGATTTGGAAGCCCTGGGCGTCCAACCACCAGTAACCGCCGTTCCAACCATAGCCGCCGTCGTTGTTGGTCATGGTGACGGTGTAGCACATTTCAGGATCCAGGCACACGTCAACGTAAACGATGGCCATGTCGCTGTACCCTTGTTGGTCATAGAGTACGCTGCCGTCCGATGCGGTGATGTTCAGTCCGACGGCTTGGCCATTGGAGAACGTGCAGACGTAAAGCGTGCTGGGGATTCCGTTGTCGCAGACCAGCGGGTAGTTGCACGACCCGTTGTCGAACGTGGCCGTCGGGTTGTAATTCAGTGCTGCTGGATCCGTGCAACCACCGATTTCGTAAACGCACGGTTCATCGGTTCCCACGCCCCACCCGAACGTGGCACTGTAGGCACCGGCCTCCAAGGTGAATACCGTGGTGTCCCCGGCGGCAGTGACCGTTGCGGTGGCACCGTCGCCGGACCACGTTTCATAGAGGAAGAAGTTGTAGCAACCCGGAGCCAAACATCCAATGCCCATGGCCACTCCATCCAACGTGTAGGACACCACGTTGGGGTAGTCGCTACCCAATGGGTTGGTCACATAGAAGTACGGCGGGTACTCGGCGGTGGGATTCAATGAGGCCAATTCGAGGGTCACCTGGATTTGGTCCGATGTGCACGCAGGAGCGTACACGCACGATTGGTTCACGGTGGCTTCCGGGTTGTAATTCAACGCCTCCGGATCGGTGCAGCCTGCAATCGGCTGGTTGTTGCAGTCTCCAATCCACGCGATGTTCAACCCCCAACATTCCGCTTCGCACAAGTTGTTCAACGTCACGTATCCGCCTGCAGTCCAGTCCCAAACGCAAACCGGTTCATCCCCGGCGTCTTCGCAATCGCAGCTCGGCAAGCAGCTTCCATCGTTCCAATCCGCCTCCGGGTTGAAGTTCGGAGCTTCAGGGTCCGTGCATCCCGGCACGCTTTCGCAGGCCCCGTCTACGGAAAAGAGGAAGGTCGCCGAAGTGGAATCGTCGGACAACGTGATGTTGTAAACGGCGACGGTGCCTCCGAGGATGGAAAAGTATCCGTTATTCCAGCCGAAATTCCCCGCAGTATTGGTCAAAGTCGCGGTGTAACATCCAGCTTCCAAACACAGGTCCTCGTAAATGATGGCCCCATTGTTGAATCCATCCTGTGCGTAGAGCACCGAGCCCGATTCGTGCACGATGTCGATGGCCACCTCGTTTCCGTTGTTGAAGGTGCAGAGGTAGAATGTGGCGGGCACACTGCCCTCATCGCAGGGGCTGATGCAGCTTCCATCGTCATACGTTGCGTTTGGGTCAAAGTTCACCGCTGCAGCATCCGTGCATCCGCCCGTTTCGCTCGTGCAATCCCACTCATCCAAAACGAATGCTCCATCGCACAGCGCCCAACAGGGGCCGGGATACCACATGATTTCGTTGGAATTGGGATTCCAAGCGCATACCGGGTCAGCGACTTCGTTTTCGCATCCTGAACAGTCTTCCAACTGGATGCACGACCCGTCATCGACCAATGCGTACGGGTTGAAGTTCAATGCGGTGGGGTCGGTGCAGCCCGCAACGTCAACACCACAACCTCCATTCACCGAAACGTCCACCGCGCTCGACGAGCCCGAGTCAATCGTAAACGGCCCCCAAACCTGTCCAGAAAACTCAACGAGCGTCCATTGCGCTCCGTTCCATCCGTCTCCGAAGCTGTCGAACATTTCCAACACGTGGCATCCTTCTCCCAAGCAAACGACCTCGGTTTGGGTTTCTCCATCGGGATATCCACCCCCTGAGGCAATCAAGGTCCCGGTTTCGTCAACGAGGGACCAGCTGACCTCCGAGCCCCACAAGCCGCTTTCAAAAGCGATGACGGCAGGCTGATCGCACTCCTGAGCGACCGAATTGAAAGCCGTCAGAATGAACAAAGCAAGCAGACTGAATGAATTGAATCGCATGGCATTTGGATGTTGATACATGAGAAGAACAACCCCTGTTAGAAAAGGTTGCATCACCCGGAAATCACTCCGGAGCCGATGAGCTCGTTGCCTGCGTACCAGGCGGCGAACTGGCCCGAGGCGACGCCGGTTTGGGGCGCGTCAAAGGTGAGGCGGATTCGGTCGCCAAGGTGCTCCATCGTGCCGGTTTGCAGCGGCTGACGGTACCGAATGCGCAGGTGCCAATCGTCTCGTTTCTCGCCCGGCTGGAGGGCCAAATCGGGACGCACCCAATGCATTTCCTCTGCAGCGATGTACAACGCGTGGCGTTCGAGGCCCGGGTGGGATTCGCTTTGGCCTACGAAGAGCGTGTTCGTCTCCACGTTCTTTTCCAGCACGAACAGCGGCTCGGGCTTGCCGCCCACGTTGATGCCGCGGCGCTGGCCCACCGTGAAGAAATGCGCTCCGGGATGCGTGCCCACCGCCGTGCCGTCCGCCGGGGTCCAGTGGATGGGCTCCGCAGGGTCCGCGTGCTGGGCGAACCGCGGATGATCGGCCGAAATTTCCACGATGGTCCCCGTTTTCGGTTCGAGCTGTTGTTGAAGGAACTCGGGGAGCCGGACTTTGCCGATGAAGCACAGTCCTTGGCTGTCCTTTTTTTCCGCGGTCGGCAATCCGATTTGGCGGGCCAAATCCCGCACCTCCGGCTTCAACATCCCGCCGATGGGAAAGCGCGCGGCCTCCAACTGGGCTTGGGTCAACTGGCACAGGAAGTAGCTCTGGTCCTTGTTCGGATCGCGCCCGGCGAGCAACCGGTAGGTCGGGCCTTCCGGTCCATCCACGACCTCGCGCTGGCAATAATGCCCGGTCGCGACGGCTTCCGCCCCGAGGTCGCGCGCCGCCTGCAAGAACAGGTCGAACTTGATTTCGCGGTTGCAGAGCACATCGGGATTTGGCGTGCGCCCTGCGGCGTACTCATCGAACATGTAATTCACGATGCGCTCCTTGTACTGGGCACTCATGTCCAACACCTGAAACGGAATGCCCAAATGTTCCGCCACCAGCATGGCGTCTTGGCTGTCGTCCACCCAAGGACACGCCTCGTCAATGATGACGCTGGCATCGTGCCAATTCCGCATGAACAACCCGATGACTTCATGGCCTTCCTCGACCAACAAATGAGCGGCAACGCTGGAGTCCACGCCGCCTGACAAACCGACCACAATGCGCATGGCCCAAAAGTACGACCTTACCCGCAACTCTCAGGTCACCTGCAATTCCCTTATATTCGCAGAAGGTTTGGTTTTCATCTTGTTGCATCTTTTGAGGCAACCCTTTCACAACATGAACGTCTCGAACTCAGCGCAGCATGCGTCCGACTCAGAACTCCGCCCCATCATTGAAGGGTGCAAGCGGGGTGAGCGACGGGCGCAGCAACAAGTGTTTGAGCGGTATTACCGCTTGATGTTTGGGGTGTGCTTGCGCTACATTTCGGACCACGATTCGGTCCAAGATGTGTTGCAAGAAGGGTTCCTGAAGGTGTTCTCGAACATCGAAGGATACACTTCGAAAGGTTCTTTTGAAGGTTGGATCCGCCGCATCATGGTCAACACGTCCATTGACTTCATCCGCCGCAAGCGCGCAGCAGGGTGGGAGTCAGGGGATGAAGCGACCATGGAGGGGCTCGAGAGCGATGAGCCGTTGCCTGATGAACTGGACGAAGAAGTCGGGTTTACCGTGCAAGACGTGCTTCAAGCGATGGAGCGCCTGACTCCGGTCTACCGAGCGGTGTTCAATCTCTACGTGTTTGAAAACTTGGGACACCAGGAAATTTCTGAGGAACTCGGAATTTCCGTCGGGACGTCCAAGTCGAACCTGGCAAAGGCCAGGCGGAACATTCGAAACCACTTGCTCACCCGGAAGGGAGAGTCGGTTAAATAAACTCACCTCGGAATGCCTGAGATGAATCGATTTGATGAACAATTGAAGGAAGCCTTTGCTCGGTTCGAGCCGGAGGTGACTCCTGATTTTACTGCATTGGAGGAGCAAATGAACCAACGTGCAGACGGAGGCCGCTCGGAATTGTCCCGGCGCTACCGGTCTGCGCGCCGTGTTGCTGCTGCTTCATCGGCCATCGCCTTGGGTTTGATGAGTTGGCTCCTGCTCCGCGACGAGCCGCCTGTGGTTGAAGAGGTGAATCCCGAGTTGGGCTGGGTGAAATTCGACGGTGGTTCCGGCGTGGGCATGTCCGCAGCAGGGGCGTCAGAAGAGGCTTCAGCGCGCACGACCGATGCCGTTGTGATTCCAAATCGGGAGGTGCAATCGGATGCAGCGGAGCCGCGGGAGTTCGCGGTGCCAGTCCGAGGTGAACGCAGCGAAACGCCCCATTCTGGAGGGGGTGTTGCTGCCAATCTGGCGACTAGCGGAACAGCCGAAGCTTCCCGAGCCGATGAAGAAGTTCCTGCCGCTTCAGCCGAATCCAATCGTCTCCTTGGGTTTGCAAGTTCCGTTCAGGAAGCGTGCGAAGGCACGGAAGTGTCCTTCAAGCTCGACGGGGATTGGGCCGAAGGCTCGTTTTTGTGGAATTTCGGGGATGGGTCATTCAGCAGCGAGTCCGAGCCCGCCCACGTGTTTGACCGCCCCGGTACGTATGACATCACGATTTCCGTAAGGAGCCACAACGATGGGCAAATCCGAACCCGAACGGTGGAGAACATGATCGTGGTTCGTCCGCGTCCGGAGGCGAAATTGAACTGGAAACTTCCGAAGGCCATGTCGGGCAAGGAAGTTGAAGTCCAATTGGAGAACCAAACCGAACGTTCGAGCAGCTCGACGTGGCTCATCGGCGAAGAGAAATTGAACCAGAGCACCACGCAGCTCAAGGTTCCTGGAGAATACCCGGTCCACCTGATTGCAAGCAACGCCTACGGTTGCCAAGACCATGAGGCGGCTACCCTCCGTCTTGGAGACCGGTTGTCAGCAGGAGCGCCCGCGTCGTTCTCGCCCGACGGCGATGGCCGTTATGACGTGTTCTTGCCGAGGGCAGCCAAGGAAGCTGATGGTCCGTGGGTGTTGAGGGTGTTCGATGCGCAAGAGCGGGAGGTGTTCCGAACGGAAAACGCGTTGGCCCCCTGGGAGGGCCAGGGCCTCCAAGGAGAGCGGGTCCCCCGTGGACGGTACCATTGGACGCTTTCAACGAACGACCGAGATGGCAACCCCATGTTGTATTCGGATGTCGTGCGGGTTGAGTGAGGAGCTTAACCTGTTCAACTTGAACCTGAAAGGCGGCCGAACCAGCCGCCTTTCTTCTTGTCCTTTCCCGGCTGCGAACAGTGCAAGCCCGATGGTGCTGTTTTTCGTGGAAAAAGTCGTGTAAACAAGCAACCTTTTGCGCGTCTCGGGGTTATGAGGATGTAAGAATTTAGCAGCGATATGGACGTGGAATTCGAAAGGCTGAAGATGAAAGAATTGAGAGGGAATCA